>JBEAPU010000086.1:0-2581 GCA_041164245.1 Actinomycetota bacterium
GTCCTGCGACTATCCGGGTTGCGCTGACCCGATCCTGTGGGACGGGGTCACCGCCCGCTACACCATCACTCCGGCACTTCCGGCAGGTGTCACACTGAACCCGAACACCGGCGTCATCTACACCGACTTCGGCAGCAGCCCGTCAACCTCCCAGGACCCGACCACCTACACGATCACGGCGACCGCGCAGTCCCCGGCGACTGGCACCCGGACGTCGGACGTCACGATGGAGATCCTCGAGACCGAGTCGATCGTCGCCAAGGTCGACACCTTCTTCTGGAGCCCGCGCCCGCTCGCCGACGGGCAGGGCTGCGACACCGACCCGGACAGTGTCACACCGCCTCTGCCGGATGGTCTCGAGATCGACACCTACTGCAACATCGCCGGTGAGCCGACCGAGGTGTACCCGCGCACCCTCCACACCATCACCCCGCCGAACGGTTGGGGCGGATCGCACCAACCTGCCCCATCGGAGGTGTTCATCGAGGTCATCGCCGGTGTCGTGCCCGACTACGAGATCTACATCGAGGCGGACCCGGCGGTGGACGACCCGACGCCGTTCGTCGGTGCCGGATGGGAACGGGTGCAGGGAGTCAGCCAGTTCGCCCCTGCCGGCATCACCAAGGTGCAGGGCACCACGGCGGTCACGATCACGGGCCTCGACGGGCGCCCGGTGCGAGCCGCGGCCGACGTCGGACGTCTCGGGACATGGCGCCAGATGTCCGGGCCGAACGGGCCGGCGGGACCGCCGATGGCGGCCCAGAGCGACCACTGTCCCGGCATGAACGTGGCCGAGAGGTCCGCGCTCAGCGTGGCCGGTTCGGTGACTGCGACCCGCAGCTACGAGTCGATCGACCGCGCCCTGATGCCGGGGCCCGGCGACTTCATCGAGTGGGAGTGGTGCTCGCGCGGCGGCTACGCCGAATTCGTCGAGGTCGAAGGCGAGGACGAGGTCACCTTCGTGTTCGACATCGCCGGCGCCAACCCGAGCACCTGGAACGCCATGATGCAGATCGAGGTCGACGGCGGGCGCGACGGCTTCCGGGTCGGGAGCGGTGACCAGATCTACGAGATCAACCTGCAACCGGAGCCGTTGCAGAAGTGCAGTTTCGACCGCGACACCAACATGGGGTCGTGCCAGCCCTCGGTCACGGACGACCTGACGGCATTCATGGCCGACGTCGACCTCGACCTCGTCTACCTCGACCCGGTGCCCTCCTGCTCGTCGAGCGGGGGTGAGCAGCCATGCGTGGAGGAGATCACGCCGGGGTGGGCGCTGCGACTCAAGGACAGCTACGCCGAGATGGCCGAGATCGCCGAGCTGTTCGGGTTCGAGGCTCCGCACGGGATCGAGCTCATCCCCTACCCGACGGAGGTGCCCTTCAAGGTCTACGACGGAGATCAGGTCGAATTCACCGTGGACCTCCCCTCGGGCACGGCACGAGGCCGCGACTGGGGCACCTCCCCCCAGACCGGTGCATCCATCGCCGAGTCGGGCGCCAAGTTCGACGAGTACCAGTACGCCCAGGACTCCGACGGGGCCACCGTCACCAGTGCTCTCACAGCCCGGGCAGGGACCTGGGTGTTCTCGACGGGCGACGGGGCCGGCGAATACAACTTCAACGACCAGTGCTCGGGCAACCTCGCCGTCGTCGATGGGGTGACGTTCATCGACGAGGACGGAGACGGAGAGGTCGACCCCGGCGAGGACGACGTCTCGGGCTGCCAGAACACCCCCGGGACGATCTCCACGACATCGATCCTGCTGGCACCCGGCGTCGGCACGGTCACGACGGCGGAGGCACACGGCTTCAGCGCCGGTGACGAAGTGACGATGTGCTGCGTGGGACCGCCCTTCGACGGGACCCACACCATCGCGTCCGTCCCGGACGACACCACGTTCACCATCTCGACCGTGGGCCTCAGGGACGAGTTCTCGGGTCAGGACCTGTCCGATGCCGATTGGCACGGCAACGAATTCCGGATCGCCGGCTTCGTCGCACCGGGCGACACCCTCAACGTCCCGAACACGCGGGTCAACATGTCGCTCCAGCTGATGGCACCGTTCGGCGATGAGACCGTGCTCGCCGGCGGCTACGTCACGACGAACGCCCAGGCCAAGGCCTTCGGAGACTCCATCGCAGCGGGAGAGGCCTTCGACTTCGGCGTGGCCGGACCGTCGTACGACGCGGACGGAAACTACCGCAACGACGGCTTCTTCCAGATCTGCATGCCCGAACCGGCGATCGAGGAATGGTTCGGATTCGATCTCGCCACCGCCGTGACCGAGATGCAGGTGACCCGCGACGGTTCGCTGATCTCGTCGGGACTCACCAGTGCAGCCGCCACCTGCGGCTCGACCCCGGGCCTCTCGATCGAGCTCGACCCGTTCTCGTTCTCGGCGCCCTACTTCAAGGCCGCACCCGACCAGGTCAGTGCCGGCTTCGTCGACATGGAACCGGCCCGACTGCTCGACACCCGACCGTCGGGCACCAAGGTCGGCGCGATCGACGGCACCGGAACAGCACGCGAACTCACCGTGCTCGGCGTCAGCGGCGTGCCCGCCACCGGCGTGTCCGCC
>JBEAPU010000087.1:0-4029 GCA_041164245.1 Actinomycetota bacterium
TGTCGCCCCGTCCGCACGTCCCGACGGCTCCCGCTCGCGGTGCGGGGCGTCCGCCGGCGGACCCGTGGAGCCGTGACCAAGGTCCCCCCGGGGCGACGTGGGGTCGTCCGTAGCCTCGCGATCGCACGGCGACGGGCGCCTCGGCGCCGGAGGAGCGCACCATGACCGGAGCCACGGACCGCCACGGCCCCGAGGTCCTCGGCATGGACGAGAGCCTCGAGCTGCTCGGCAGCGTCCCCTGCGGCCGCCTCGCCTACGTCGACGCCGGCGTGCCGGTCATCGTGCCCGTGAACCACGGCGTCGACGGCACGGTGCTCGTGGTCCGCAGCCTCGACGGCGGGAAGCTCGGCGCCGCGATCTTCGAGAAGCCCGTCGCGTTCGAGGCCGACGACCTGGACGCGGCGACGCGGACCGGTTGGAGCGTCGTCGTCCGCGGCCGCGCCGAGGTCCTCGACGGTGGGGTCGCCGAGCGGGTCGACAGCTGGGCCGTCGGCGACGGCGCCTCGGTCACCTGGATCCGCATCGTCCCCGACGAGATCGGCGGCCGTCGCCTGGGCTGACGGCCGCCGATCTCGCAGGGGTGGTGGGGGTTCAGTCCGCAGTGCTTCGACTGCGCCGGCGGGTGCGATCAGCCGCCGCGAGGCCGGCGGCGAGCGAGAGGGCCAGCGCGCCGGTCTCGAGCGGCAGCAGCGGGGCGCTTCCCCCGCCGGCCGCGACGCGGTTCGGCCGCGGGTTGCCGTCGCCGGCCAGCACGGTCACGCCGAGGTTCGCGGCCCGGATGTAGCCGTCGGTGCCGACGCCTGAGACCTGCAGGGTGTGCTGGCCCGGGGCGACGTCGACGGGCAGGTCGCCCGCGAAGCTCCCGTCGGAGCGGACGGTGACCTCGCCGAGGAACTTCGGGGTCGACATGATCCAGACGTAGGCGCGGGTGCCGGGCAGGAACCCGGTCCCGCGGACCTCGGTGTCGTCGCCGGTGATGATCTCCATGATCGGGTTCCCGGCCTCGTCGCGCACCGTGCCCTCGGGCACGTCGATCTCGAGGAGCCAACCGTCGCCGGCGACGCCGACCCGGCGACTCCCGGGCTGCGGCGTCACCGTGACCGGGGTCGGGATGCCAGCGTTGGTCGCGAGCGACTGGCCGGGGGCGAGCGACGGGGGCGCACCGGGCGTCCGCTCGGGCTCGGGCGCGAGCGGGCCGGGCTGCTGGACGCGGATCCCGACGTTGATGACGGTCAACTGGCCGTTCGCGTCGGTCCCGAACAGCTGGATGGTTCGCTCACCGATCGGCAGGGGACCGCGGCCGTCGAGCTCGCCGGTGAACGGCAGCGCACCGTCGAACGTCCCGTCGGGCGCGACGGGCAGCAGCGCGACCTGCCGCGACCCGCCGCCAGGCAGCGGCATCCAGACCTCCACGATCCCGCCCGGGGCCATCCCACCACCACCGACCGTCGCGACCCGGTCACGGACCACCTGGAGGACCGGTGCGGAGGACGGGCCGGAGACCGTCCCCGCTCCGCTCGTGCGGACCTCGGCCTGCACGTCCCCGACCTCGTACTTCGCCGTGCCCGAGGTCGGCACCGACGGCGTCGGCGCCGTCGGCACCCCGCCCACCGACCCCGACGTCGACCCCGGCGGCGTCACCACCGGCAGACCACCCTCCGGATCCGGCACCGGCGAGGCCGCGGGAGCAGGGGACGTCGTGGGTGTCGGGATCGCGACGAACGTCGGGTTCGTCCCCTGCGCCTCCGGGAGTCTGCCGCCACGCATCTCGAACTGGTACCTGCCCGTCACCGTCGTGTTCAGCTTCGACGCCGAGACAGGGCTCGATCCGCCGTCCCTGACGTCAGCCAGTGGGAGTCCGTTGAACTCGAAGTCGTCGTCGTCCTGGATGGACGCGTAGACGACGTACGGGTCGCCGTTCCCGTCCAGCACCGTGTTGCCGTCGTCATCGATCTCCACTGTGCCGAGGCCGATCGCGACGCATCCGTACGGCTGCTCATCGTCGTCAGCGATGGAGCAGTCGGTCCCCGCGCTGTTCGAGCCGTACCAGCCATCCGTCAGCCCGAGGACGCTGCCGTAGTTCACGATGATGTCGACGTCGGTCCCGGCCCCGCGGTCCACCAGCATGATCTGGAAGCTCGTCAGCTTGTCGTGCGTCGTGAAGGGATTTTCCTGCTCGTAAGTGGGTGAGTTGATCCAGGTCGCGACGAAGGCCTGCTCGCCGTCGTAGGTCGTCCGCCCCCAGTAGACGAACTCGGCGTGACGATCGACCGCTCCCCATGGGACCGACCCGGCGACCATCTCCGGCTCGAGGTCGAGGCAGAAGGCGCAGACGCCGACCGCGTTCCCCATGATCTCCTCGAGGGGATCGTCGTAATCCTCCGAGCCGTCACCGAAGGAGATCGATCCGTTCGAGTTCACGAAGACGGTGCTGAACTCCTGTCCGAAGTAGTCGATCGTGAAGCCGATCGGCAGCTCGTTTGAGTAGCAGTCGTCGCACTCGTAACCGAGGCGGTCCTCCCAGTACGCGTTCCCGCTGAGCGCATCCTCCTCGCTCCCGCTCCGGGAGGCGGCGATCAGGTCGGCGGACTGCTTCGATTCGTCGCAGCCGATGACGAAGCCGTCGTCGTCGAGGACGATCGGCCCAAGCCAGGAACGTCCGGAGTAGTCGATGCACCCACCCTTGAGCACCGTCGCCGTGATGGCGGAGTACGCGACCGTGCTCGGTCCGTCACCGTTGGTCGCTGTGACGCCGACCCGGTAGGCCTTGCCGATGCCGTCCACGGGGATTCGGAGCGTCCTCGTCGTCTCGCCCGCGACGTCCCCGCAGGTTGAGGGGTCGGTCCGGTCGGTGCAGAGCTGCCACTGGTACGTGAACGTCGCCAACGGATCGTCCCACGAACCGTCGGACGCGGTGAGGAGGGAGCCCCACCGCGGGGCGCCGGCGGAGTCCACCCCGGCGTCGGACACGGTCGTCGAGGGAGCCGCTCCGCTGAGCGTCGGAACGGCAGCCATGGCCGGCGCCGAGGCGCCCAGCGCGACGAGGACGATGAGGGTGCCGGCGAGAGCCAGGCGTCGCGTCGAGCCCGACAGGGTCACCCGCTCACCGCTGCGGTCGGCGGCGAGGGGCGTTGGATGACCGCGAGTGACGCCGCCCGTCGAGCACGTCGAGGCCCGACGTCGGGGCCGACGGAAGGACTTCAGCATCCCGGTCTCCTGCCGCACTGAAGCCTCTTTGAGAAGCGGCGACGTGGGAAGATAGTCGATGTCGTGGCCCGGGTCGCCGAGCGGGTCGACAGCTGGGCCGTGACCGATGGTGCGTCGGTCACCTGGATCCGGATCGTGCCGGACGAGGTCGGCGGCCGTCGTCTGGGCTGACGGCCGCCGACCCGGTCCGGTGGTGCGGGTCAGGTGGTGGGGGTGCGCCGGCGGGTGAGGGTGGCGGCGCCGAGCCCGGCCGCGAGGGCGAGGGCGAGGGTGCCGGTGCGCAGCGGCAGCAGCGGGGCGGTGCCCTCGCCGGCCGCGACGCGGGTGGGCCGTGGCGCGCCGTCGCCGGCGAGGACGATCACGCCGAGGTTCGCGGCGCGGACGTAGCCGTCGGTGCCGACACCCGAGACCTGCAGGGTGTGCTGGCCGGGCGCGACGTCGACGGGGAGGTCGCCCGCGAAGGTGCCGTCGGAGCCGATGCGGACCTCGCCGAGGAACGTCGGGTCGGACATGATCCATACGTAGGCGCGGGTGCCGGGCAGGAACCCGGTGCCGCGGACCTCGGTGTCGTCCCCGGCGACGATCTCCATGATGGGGGCGCCGGCCTCGTCGCGGACGGTGCCCTCGGGCACGTCGATCTCGAGCAGCCATCCGTCGCCCTGGACGCGGGTGGTCCGCTCGCCCGGCAGGGGCGTGACGACGACGGGGGTGGGGAGCCCGGCGTTGGTCGCCAGCGACTGGCCGGGGGTCAGCGTCGGCGGCGCGCCGGGGGCCCGCTCGGGCTCGGGCGCGAGGGGACCGGGCTGAGTGACCCGGATGCCG
>JBEAPU010000088.1:0-3631 GCA_041164245.1 Actinomycetota bacterium
GGACGCGTCCGAGGACGATCGGACGCGGGCAGGATCGATCCAGTGGCAGGTGGCGAGCGCGGTCGGGATACCGCCCGCCGGGGACGCCGCCTTCGCGCCCTCCCTCATCCAGACTCTGATCTCCGACGAGCCCGATGACATCGAGGACCTGTTCGAGCTCCTGCGCGGTGGGATGACGTCCTGCGTTCCGGGGACGACGCTCCTGCCTGATGGCGGCGAGTTCGAGATGAGCCTCCTCGACCTCCCACCCGTCGGCGACGACAGGTTCGGTGTGCACCTTCGACAGATCGACCAACCGGAGGGCAACGACCGCTGGGACATGCGTCAGGTGATCGTGCGCGACGGGCCGGTGCTGATGTGGCTGTCGGTGGTGGAGATCAACACCACGAGCAATCCGGTGGTGGACCCCGCGACCCTCGAGGGCGCGGTCGTCGCCGCGGTGGCAGCGCTCGACGGTGCTCCGTCGGAGGTCGACATCCAGATCGCGAATCCGGCGTCGGCGTACTGCGAGGAACAGGGCGGCGTCGTCGAGATCGTCGACGAGTCCGACGGTCAGGTCGGATACTGCGTGCTGCCCGGCGGGCGACGCCTCGAGGAATGGCTGTTCTTCCGCAGCGGCGGCACGACCACCGTGCCATGAGGCGACATCACGGGCCTAGCCTCCGACGATGACGTTCATGCGCTGGCTGCTCGGTGTGGCCCTCACCGGCGCCGGCATCGCCCATCTCACGACGCACCGCACCGAGTTCCGCGCCCAGGTGCCGAACTGGTTCCCGGTCGACGAGGACCTCGTGGTGATCGCCTCGGGCATCGTCGAGATCGCACTCGGGATGGCGCTGATCGTCCTGCCACGGCAGCGGGTGATCGTCGGTGCGCTCGCGGCGGCCTTCTTCGTGGCGATCTTCCCCGGGAACGTCTGGCAGTGGCTCGACGGCGAGTCGGCGTTCGGCCTCGACACCGACACCGAACGGTTCGTGCGGCTGCTGTTCCAACCGGTTCTCGTCGCGTGGGCGCTGTGGTGCACCGGCGCCTGGCACGCCTGGCGCGACCCCCGGACGCCGCCCACCCCCGACACCTGAGTCGAGCAGGGGCCGACGGCGAGACGGGTCCACCCGGGGTGTCAGACGTCGGCGTGGGCGACGGTGAACGGCACCTCGATCTCGGCGATGTTCACCTCCGGACCGTACGAGGCCCTGACGAACAGCACCACCTTGTACTCACCGTCCGCGAGATCGGCCATCGGTCGGGCGTTCATGGTGAACTCCTCGCCGAGGTCGGCCGGACCGGTGTCGTACACCCACTCGTAGTGGCTGTTCGTCACGTCGTACACGCCGACCCAGTAGCCGGCGGCATCGGATGCCGCCGTGCCCTCGTCCCAGCCGAACTGGAACTTGATCGTGCCGTCGCCCGGGTTGCCGACGATCCGCACATAGGCGCCGTCGTCCTCCGCGACGACCGGAGGTGCCGCACTCGTCATACCCGGGACCCCGACGACGATGCCGACCGCCAAGGCGGCGGCACCCCCGACGATCCCGAGACTTCGTCTCATGTTCATGTCTCTCTCCTCCATCCGGGTCAGCCGACCCGATCCGCCCCGGCCGATCCGGGGGTCACCCCCACTCGACACCGGGCAGCGAGGACGCTCCAGACGGGTGCGTCACGGATCACCGGTGATCGACGACCCTCGTCGGACCGGTGGACCGATCAGAGGCGCTCGGCGGTGGTCTCGACCATCGTGTCGATCTCGGCATCGGTGAAGTAGGGCTCGACCCCTTCACCGGCTCGGATGTCGACGACCACGAACGACAGCAGTGTCGCACCGTCCCGGACGAGGGTCTGGTGGACCCGCCACTCAGCCCAACCACCCGCCTCCTCGATCAGCATCAGAACGGCCACCCGCTCGTCGCCGACCTGTGGCGCGTCGACCTCCTCGGCCGTGCCCGGACCCTCCTCACCGGCGGGTAGGTCACCGAGGCAGGCCCGCACACCCGCCGCCACCGCATCGAAGGTGGCATCGAGACTCTCCTCGTCGGTCGAATGGAGGAACTCCTGCACGAACACGATGTGACCCTCACGATCGAACGGCACCTCGATCGGGTCGTCCACCGTCAAGTCGAGTTGTCGGAAGGCGAGCACTCGCAGGGATTCGACCGCCGACCGGGACTCCTCGCTCGCCTCCTCGCACAACTCGATCGACGGCAGGAGCGGCCGGGCCTCCTCGGGGACGACCCCGCTCTCGTCCATCGCGGCGTCATCGGGTCCGAGGTTCACCTCCCAGTCACCGACGAGGTCGTCGACGGTGATGAGCGCAGCGGACAGGTCCTCGGCCGATCGAGCCCGCTCCATTCCCCCACCGCAGCCGATGACCAGCAGCGCCGACCCCAGAACGACCGTCCAGCCCGATCGGGCATCCCGCGAACTCATGAGACGGGATGCTCGTCGCCTCGGGTGTCAGCAGCCAGTGTGCATCGTCACGATGTCGTCGGCGGAGTATCTGGGGTGGACGGCCGGGTCAGACGCGATCGAACACCCAGTCGACGACGATGCCGAGCTGAGAGTCCTGGACCTGCATGACCAGTCGATCGTCCGCGCAATCGAGCACGAGCGGGATGTCCGAGGGGATCGTCCAGATGTCCATGCCGGACGGCACTGGAATCGACCCGGCTGCCGTCTCGAGGACGAAGGTGCCCGACGTGTCGGACCCGGTGAACGTGACGGTGTGGTTCCCGTCGGCATCGACCTCCCAGATGCCGGTCAGACTTCCCGACTGGGTGGAGAGCACCGTGTCGGTCTCGCCGGGGAAGAACAACCTGAACGACCACCCATCAAGGTTGATCCCCAGCGTTCCGTCGTCGCTCACCTCGAGCATGACTGCGCCGGTGACAGTCAGGGCGTCACCACCACCGGACGCGGCGATGATCTGGTCGAACATGTACTCCGCATCGAGTTCGTAGGTGCCGAGGACGCACGATCCGTCGCCGTCGCCGGCCGCGACACCGGTGACGGTGTCGGGCGCCATCGTGGAGCCGGTCGATCCCCCACCGGCGGAGCCCCCGCCGGAGGCGACCCCGCCACCGCCGCCGTACACCCCGCTGGTGAACACGCTCGTCGTGGTGGTCGATGCGTCGGTCACCTCGGCATCGGACCCACCGCACGCCGCGGCGAGCGACCCGACGGCCGCGACCGTGGCCAGGACACGCAAGAGGCGGCGACGGGGCCAACTGGCGGGGTGCGACATGCGCACACCATATGCGTCCGGCGAGTTCCCTCGGGCGGACATCCGAGAGGACGCGGGCATCAGGTCGGGCTGACGCTGTCGCCGCGTCCGGTCAACCGCGACGCACGTGCCGGAGGGCGGCGAAGCCGCCGAACTGTCGGCAGGCACCGCCAGCGCTGTCGACCGACGAGAGATGCACCAAGAGGATCGGCAAACTCGTCATCACGATGAAGATCCTATTCTTCCCCTGAGGTGGTCACGGGCCGTTCGCCGCGGCGGCTAGCGTCCGCGGCCGTGGCCGAGCCGGTGTTCGTCGACACCTCGAACTTGCCGACCGAGAACCGCTCGGTCGACGGCCGGACAGTGGTCGACTGGTGGACCCTCTTCGGCGGGGGCCCGGGAGCGACGACTGGC
>JBEAPU010000089.1:0-3406 GCA_041164245.1 Actinomycetota bacterium
ACTGAGCGACGAGGTCGATCTCGCCGAGTCCTGCTGCGGCGCGGGCGGCGCAGTCGAGCCGTCAGTCGAAGACGACGGTGCGGTCGCCGATGAGCAGGACACGATCCTCGGCCCAGTGGCGAACGGCGCGCGCCAGCACGAGGCGTTCGGTGTCCTGGCCGAGGGCGACGATCTGCTCGGCGGTGTGGGCGTGGGTGACGCGTGTGACGTCCTGCTCGATGATCGGGCCCTCGTCGAGGTCGGCGGTGACGAAGTGCGCCGTCGCGCCGACGATCTTCACGCCACGGGCGTGCGCCTGGTGGTAGGGCTTGGCGCCCTTGAAGCCGGGCAGGAACGAGTGGTGGATGTTGATCACCCGGCCCTCGAGCGCGCGGCACATGTCATCGGACAGGATCTGCATGTAGCGGGCGAGCACGACGAGGTCGATGCCGAGTTCGTCGACCATGCGCAGCACCTCGGCCTCCGGGGCGGCCTTCGTGTCGGGGGTGACGGGCAGGTGGTGGAACGGGATGCCGTACCGCTCGGCGACCTCGGCGCAGTCGGGGTGGTTGGCGATGATGGCCGGGATCTCGATGGCGAGCATGCCGTTGCGCCAGCGGTAGAGGAGGTCGACGAGGCAGTGGTCGACCTTGGACACCATGATCAGCACGCGCGGCCGGTGGTCGGAGCGGCGCACGTGGAGCCGGACACCGGCGGTGTGGCCGGCATCGGCGAGGCGGGTGCGCACGGCCGTGTCGACGACGGTCGGGTCGTCGGTCGGGGTCTCGACGACGGTGCGCATGCAGAACAGCTGTGAGCCCGGGTCGCCGAACTGGGCGTTCTCGGTGATGTTCCCCTCCACGTCGAGCAGGCCGGCCGACACGGCGTGCACGATCCCGGGGGCGTCGGGGATGATCAGGGTGAGGATGTGGCTCGTGCTCATGGGCGCCTCAGAGTCTGGGGCCGTCGCCGTCCCATCGCACCCCGAGTCGCCGCGTCATGTCTCGATGAGGGTCATCTCGAGGGTGTGGCGCTCCGCGGCGATGTGGTGTTCGCCGACCTCGATGGGGCGACCGGTGTCGTCGCTCATCACCCGGTGCACGGTGAGCAGCGGGGCGCCGCGGGCGACGTCGAGCAGACGCGCCATCGTGGCATCGGCGGCGACCGCGCTGATGCGCTGCCGGGCCCGGTACGGGTGGACGCCGACGGAGCGCAGGATCGCGTACAGCGATTCACCGGCGAGTCGTGTCGGGTCGCCGATGGCGGCGCGCATCTCGGCGTCGAGATCCGCGGTGACCCAGTTGTGCATGAGTGCGACCGGCACGCCGTCGGCGAGGCGGACCCGTTCGAGGTGGATCACCTCGGCCCGGCCGCGCAGGCCGAGTTCGGCGGCGATGTCGTCGGGTGCGGTGATGCGCTCGACGGTGAGCACCCTGGTGCTCGGCATGTGGCCGCGTCCCGACAGGTCGTCGTGGAGGTCGGCGAGGCGGGTCGGGCGGTGGGCGGTGGTCGAGATCACGACGGTGCCGATGCCGCGGCGGCGCAGCATGAGGCCGCGCTCCACCATCGTCTGGATCGCCTTGCGCACGGTGGGGCGCGACACCTGCCAGCGGTCGCACAGGTCGAGTTCGTTCTCGAGTTGGTCGCCGCGGGTGAGCCGCCCCTCGGCGATGGCGGTCTCGAGCTGCGTGGCGATCTGGTGCCACAGCGGAACCGGGCTGTAGCGGTCGAGTCGGATCGGGAGGTCGACGCTGGCGGCGGGGGTGCTGCGGGATGCCACGTCGGGACGGTACCGACCGGTCGTCGGTCGGTCAACGGTTGTCACCTTGTCATGACAAGTTCGGCGGCCGCTCCGCCGGGTCGTAACGTCGGGCCCATGTCGATCGCCAGCACCATCGAGCATTGGGTCAACGGGGAACGCACGGCGGGGGTGTCGACCCGGTCGTCGGTGGTGTGGAACCCGGCGACGGGCCAGCGCCAGGCCGAGGTGCTGCTCGCCGAGACCGCCGACGTCGATGCGGCGGTGGCGGCGGCACGCGCCGCGTTCGAGTCGTGGGGTGACTCGTCGATCTCGACGCGGGTCAAGGTGCTGTTCGCGTTCCGTGAGATCGTCAATCGGCGGGCGGCCGAGCTGGCCGGGCTGATCTCCGATGAGCACGGCAAGGTGCTGTCGGACGCGGCCGGCGAGGTGCAGCGCGGGCTCGAGGTGGTGGAGTTCGCCTGTTCGATCCCGACGCTCGCCAAGGGCGCCTACTCCGATCAGGTGTCGACCGATGTCGACTCGTACACGTTCCGGCAGCCCCTCGGCGTGTGTGCGGGCATCACGCCGTTCAACTTCCCGGCGATGGTCCCGATGTGGATGTTCCCGATCGCGATCGCGACCGGCAACACGTTCGTGTTGAAGCCGTCGGAGCGTGACCCGTCGGCATCGATGCTGTTGGCCGAGATGTGGGCCGAGGCCGGTCTGCCGGCCGGGGTGTTCAACGTGGTGCACGGCGACAAGGTCGCAGTGGATGCGCTGTTGGATCATCCGGATGTGGCGGCGGTGTCCTTCGTCGGGTCGACGCCGATCGCCCGGTACGTGCACGGTCGGGCCTCGGCGAACGGCAAGCGGGTGCAGGCGCTCGGCGGGGCGAAGAACCATGCGATCGTGCTGCCCGATGCCGACATGGACTTCGCGGCGCATCATCTCGCGTCGGCGGCGTTCGGGTCGGCCGGTGAGCGGTGCATGGCGGTGTCGGCTGCCGTGGCGGTGGGCGCGGCGGCGGACCGGCTGCTCGGTCTGCTCGACGATCAGGCGCGCGCCGTCCGGGTCGGACCGGGCCGCGATCCGTCGAGCGACATGGGTCCGATCGTGACACCGGAGAGCCGGGACCGGATCGTCGGGTTCATCGACTCCGGTGAGGCTCAGGGGGCAGATGTGCGCATCGATGGCCGCGGTCTGGTCGTGCCGGGCCACGAGGACGGTTTCTTCGTCGGGCCGACGGTGCTCGACCGGGTGACGACCGACATGGATGTGTACACGAACGAGATCTTCGGGCCGGTGTTGTCGGTGGTGCGGGCCGACGATGTGGAGGCGGCGATCGCGTTGATCAACGCCAACCCGTACGGGAACGGCACGGCGGTGTTCACGAACTCGGGCGGCGCGGCGCGGCGGTTCGTGCGTGGGGTGACCGTCGGGATGATCGGTGTGAACGTCCCGGTGCCGGTGCCGATGGCGTTCCACTCCTTCGGCGGCTGGAAGGACTCCTTGTTCGGTGAGCACCACATGCACGGTCCGGAGGGGGTCGAGTTCTACTCGCGGGCCAAGGTGGTGACGCAGCGGTGGCCGGAGTCCGGCACACCGTCGGGGGCGTCGTTCGACATGCCGACCGCTCGGTGACCTGCCGACCGGTCGGTGTGCTCGGCTGCTACAACGAGGTGATGC
>JBEAPU010000090.1:0-6958 GCA_041164245.1 Actinomycetota bacterium
CCGGTGGCCGTCACCTCCTCGAGGAGGGTGTTCCACGCTCCGCAGCCCGAGCACTGCCCGGACCACTTCGGGTGGGCGGTGCCGCACTCGGTGCACACATGGGCGGTTCGGGTCCGGCTCACGCCCCCAGTCTGCCCGACCGGTGTGACACGGCCGGTAGGGTCGCCCCCCATGGCCACGCCCTTCCCTCCCTTCGACGGTTCCGCCCCCCGCCAGCAGGACTTCCCGGCAGCCCCCGAGATGGGCATCGACCCGGCGAAGCGGTACACGGCGACGATGTCGGTCTCGATCGGTTCGGAGTCGATCGGTGACCTCGTGATCGCCCTCGACGCGATCAACGCTCCCAGGACGGTTAACAACTTCGTGTTCCTGGCCTTGCACCACTACTTCGACGGCATCATCTTCCACCGCATCATCAACGGTTTCGTGTGCCAGGGCGGTGACCCGACCGGCACTGGCCGCGGCGGCCCGGGCTACCGCTTCGAGGACGAGCTGCCCAAGCCCGGCAAGTACCAGCTCGGCTCGTTGGCGATGGCGAACGCCGGGCCGAACACGAACGGCAGCCAGTTCTTCCTCATCAGCGGCCCGAGCGGTGTGCAGCTCCCGCCGCTGTACAGCCTCTTCGGCCAGACCGTGAAGGGTCTCGAGCTGATCGAGCGCATGCAGACCGTGCCGACGAGTCCCGGCGACAAGCCGACCACGCCGGTGACGATCGACTCCGTCACCATCACCGTCGCCGACTGAGCCCCCGGTCCGCGCCGTGCGACGGCTGACGCTCGACGAGGCACGCCGGGTGGCGTTGGCCGCCCAGGGTCTCGCCGATCCGCGGCCGACGGGCCGGGTCGACCGTCGCCACCTGCGCCGGGTGCTCGATCGGATGGGACTGATCCAGATCGACTCGGTCAATGTCCTCGTCCGATCGCAGGAACTGCCGCTGTTCGCCCGGCTCGGCCCGCACCCGCGCTCGCTGATCGCCGACGCGACGGGCGACGGGGAACTGTTCGAGTACTGGGTGCACGAGGCCAGCCACATGCCGACCGCGCATCATCACCTGCTGCGCTGGAAGATGGCCTCGGACCACAAGTGGACCGGGGTGAACGAGGTGGTGCGCCGCCGACCCCGTCTGGTCGACGAGGTGCTGGCCCGGCTCGCATCCGACGGCCCGCTCACCGCCGGTGACCTCGCCCAACGTCAGGGCCCCAAGGGCCAGTGGTGGGACTGGGACGACGGCAAGGTCGTCCTCGAGTACCTGTTCTGGACCGGGCAGGTCTCGGCCCGGCGGCGCGACAGCGACTTCGCCCGGCTCTACGACCTCACCGAACGCCTGATCCCGGCCGACGTGCTCGGGCGGCCGACACCGAGCGAGGACGAGGCACGACGTGAACTCGTCCTGCTGGCCGCCCGCCACCTCGGAGTCGGCACGGCGGCCGACATCGCCGACTACCACCGCCAGCGGGTCACCCGGATCCGCTCGACGCTGCACGAGCTCGTCGCCGACGGAGCGCTCCGCGAGGTCGCGGTCGACGGCTGGGACCGGACGGCCTACATGATCCCCGGCACACCGGTGCCCCGAGCGGTGTCCGCCACCGCACTGCTCAGCCCCTTCGACCCGGTGGTCTGGTTCCGGGAACGCACCGAGCGGCTCTTCGGCTTCCACTACCGCATCGAGATCTACACACCTGAGGCCAAGCGCCGGTTCGGGTACTACGTGTTGCCGTTCCTGCTCGGGGACGAACTCGTCGGACGGTTCGACCTCAAGGCCGATCGCCGGGCCCGCCGGCTGCAGGTGCGGGCCTCGTGGGTCGAACCGGGCCACGACACTCCCGTCCGCCGCAGCGAGGTCGCGTCGGCCGCCGTCGCGGAGCTGCGCAGGATGGCGACCTGGCTCGACCTCGACGACATCGAGGTCGCCGAACGCGGTGATCTGGCCCGCTCGGTCAGAGCCGCTGCTCGGGCCTGAGGGCCCAACGGATCGTCCGGGTCAGCACCTCGCCGGCCGGTCGCACGGCCAGACGTTCGCTGACCGGGAACCACGGAATGCGGAGCTCGCGGCGCGCCCACAACGGCAGCATCGACGCCGCGGCGGCAGCCAGCACGCCGTACGCAGGACGTGACGACAACGGCAACGGTGGTTCGATGAGCAGGTAGCGGGCCGCGTCGCGGGCCGCCGGGATGGCGTGCAACTCGGGTCGGTAGCCGGCCAGCAGGTCGGCGACCCCGTCCACGGTGGTCGGCACCGGATCGGCGCCGAGCCGGCGGGCGATCTCGCCGGACTGGGCGACGTACTCGTCGCGTTCGGCGGCGGTCAGCGGGTGCTCGCCGTACCGGTCGTGGGCGGTGAGGAAGCTGTCGACCTCGGCGACGTGCACCCAGGCCAGGAGGTGCGGGTCGTTGGCGGCGTAGGCCCGGCCGTCGGGGGCGGTGCCGGTGACCCGGTCGTGGATGCGGCGCACCATCGCGATCGACTGCTCGGCCAGCTCGATCGGCCCGAAGGTGGTGGTGGCCAGGAAGTCGGCGGTGCGCTGCAGACGTCCCCACGGGTCGGCCCGGTAGTCGGAGTGGTCCGCCACCCCGGCCATGGCCAGCGGATGCAACGACTGCAGGAGCAGGGCCCGGATCCCACCGATGAACATCGCGGCGTCGGCATGGACCCGTCGGATCGGTGACGCCTCGGCGAACAGTCGCTCACCGGGGGTGTCGAACAGCGCCGCAGCCCGTTCCGGACCGTCGTCGCCGATCACCCGACCGCGGATGCGGTCGGCCAGCCAGGTGCGCACGACCTCGGCCGGTTCGGGACCGGTCGTCGCATCGTGCTCGGTGGAGGACATGGGACCATGGTCGCACGGCCGGTCACTACGCTCGTCGTCGTGCCACAGGAAACTCCGGGAGCGCAGTCGGGGTGGGCCCCGCCGCGGTGGGTGCTCCCGGCGATCGTGATCTTCTGGCTCGTCTCCATCGCAGCCGACGTGCTGGTGATCACGTGGGGCCGGGTGAACGGACTGGTCCTGTTGGTCGTGCTCTCGCTGTTCTTCGCCCTCGCCATCGAACCGGGGGTGAACCGGCTCGTCGGCCGGGGGTGGCGTCGGGGCCGGGCGACGCTGACGATCCTGCTCGGGGTGCTCGCAGCGATCGGGGTGTTCCTCGGGGCCATGGGCAGCCTGATCGGCACCCAGGTCGCCGACCTGTTGTCGAACTCCGAGACGTACATCTCCGACACGGTCGACACGATCAACGACTGGTTCGGCACGTCGATCGACGCGCAGCAGGTGATCGATGACTTCAACGACCCGAACGGTGCGGTCCAGCAGTTCATCGACTCGCAGCAGGGGGATGCCCTGCGCCTCACCGGTCGTCTCCTCGACGGGCTGCTCGCCGCCTTCACGATCGTGCTGTTCACCTACTACCTCGTCGCCGACGGACCGCGGTTGCGGCGGTCGATCTGCTCGCGTCTGCGGGCCGACCTGCAGCAGCGGGTGCTCGACATCTGGAACCTGGCGATCGACAAGACCGGCGGGTACCTGTACTCGCGGCTCCTGCTGGCGGTGATCTCGGCCTTCGTGCACGGCATCGTGTTCTCGGCAGCCGACGTGCGATCCCCGATCGCGCTGGCGCTGTGGGTGGGGATCATCAGCCAGTTCCTGCCGGTGATCGGCACGTACATCGCGGCCGTGCTGCCGGTGCTCATCACCTTCCTCGACTCGCCGGTCCGGGCCCTCGTCGTGTTCGGGGTGATCATCGTGTACCAGCAACTCGAGAACTACGTGATCGCGCCGCGCATCACCGCCAAGGCGATGGACCTCCACCCGGCTCTGGCGTTCGGTGCCGCGCTCGCCGGGCTGGCGTTGATCGGTCCGTCCGGGGCGTTGCTGGCGTTGCCGCTGGCGGCGATGGTGCAGGCGATCGGCTCGGCCGCCGGGCGTCGGCACGAGGTGATCACCTCGGAGTTGACCGCCGTCGCCGAACCGGTGCGCCGGGTGCGCTGGCGGTGGCGTCAGCCGTGACCGGCGTCGATCTGGGCGATGGTGGCGGCCACGTTCCGGTCGCCGTCGTCGACCGAGACGGTGCCGACGAGAGTGTCCATCACGGGACTGTGGTCGTGCGTGAAGCCTCCGGTCATGTCTCGGCGCTCGCCGGCTCGGCCGAGCTCACGGTGTACCCGCGCTCGGCGCTGAAGCCGCTGCAGGCGACGGCGATGCTGACCGCCGGTGTGCGCCTCGACGATCGCCAACTGGCGTTGGCATGCGCCAGTCACGACGGCTCACCGGAGCACCTCGCGGTGGTGCGCTCGACCTTGGCTGATGCCGGGCTCGACGAGGGCGCGCTTCGCACGACGCCGGACCTGCCGTACGACCGCGCCGAGGCCGAACGCGTGCTGGCGGCCGGCGGTGGCCGGACCCCGTTGCAGATGAACTGCTCGGGCAAGCACGCGGCGATGATCGCGACCTGCGTGGCCAACGGCTGGCCGGTCGAGGGCCACCTCGAGGCCGGGCATCCCCTGCAACGCCACATCGCCGCCGAGGTCGATCGCCTCACCGGGGGCGCGCTCGTGCACATCGGTGTCGATGGCTGCGGTGCGCCGACGCACATGGTGACGATGCTCGGCCTGGTGTCGGCGATCGCGACGGTCGCCGGCGAGCGGGGTGCCGTGTGGCGGGCGATGTCGGTGCATCCGGAGCTGGTCGGCGGCCCGACCCGGCCGGTCACGCACCTGATGCGTGCCGTGCCGGGCCTCATGGCCAAGGACGGTGCCGAGGGTGTGATGGTGGCGGCCCTGCCCGATGGTCGGGCGGTGGCCGTCAAGATCGCCGACGGCGCGATGCGCGCCGCGGTGCCGGTCGCGGCCGCCGCGCTGCGGCGTCTCGGGGTCGAGGTGCCGGCATCGGTCGACGCCGTCCTCGCCCCGCCGGCGCTCGGCGGTGGCCGGCCGGTCGGTGGGGTACGGTCGCTGCTGTGAGCGCACCGGTCTTCCGCACCCTCGACGACGCCGCCTACGGGGAGGCCGTGCCGGTCTCGCCACTCGTGCGTCGCGTCATCGCCAAGAACCCGTCGAAGTTCACCTACCTCGGCACCGGCACCTACATCGTCGGGCACGGTGATGTCGTCGTGATCGACCCGGGGCCGCGGCTCGACTCGCATCGTGACGCCCTCGCCGCTGCGCTCGACGGTGAGCGGGTACGGGCCATCCTGGTGACGCACTGCCACTCGGACCACTCACCCCTGTCGGAATGGTTGGCGGCTGAGACCGGCGCTCCGACGTTCGCGGTCGGCCCGCACGAGATCGTCGACGAACCCGAGGGCATGTTCGACGGCGAGGAGGAACTCGCGGTCCCCAAGGACGAGTCCGAGGAGGCCAAGCCGGCCGACGGTGACGACGAGGTGAAGATGGAGGAGTCGATCGACACCGCCTTCGACCCGACTGTGCGTGTCGCCGACGGCGAGGTGGTGTTCACGGCTGCCGGCGTGACGATGCGCGCCGTGACCACGCCCGGGCACACGGCCAACCACTGCTGCTTCACCCTCGACGAGGAGTCGGCGCTGTTCACCGGCGATCACGTCATGGGGTGGAGCACGACGGTCGTGTCACCGCCCGATGGGTCGATGACGGCGTACATCGACTCGCTGCGCAAGGTGGCTGGCCGGGCCGACGCGATGCTGTGGCCGACGCACGGTCCGGGTCGGGATGACGGGGCCGAGTACACCGCTGCGCTCGTGGCCCACCGACTCGACCGGGAGCGTCAGGTGCTCGACTTCCTCGCCGAGCACGGTCCGTCGACGGTGCCCCAGATCGTGCGGGTCCTGTACGCCGCGGTCGACGCCCGCCTGCACCGCCCGGCTGCCCGCTCGGTGTTGTCGCACCTGATCAAGCTGGTCGACGAGGGGCAGGTGTCGGTGGCCGACGGCGGCCCCGTGCGGATCGCGGCGACGTTCGCCCGCTGATCGGCCGGCGGGTCAGCCGGTCAGGGCGGCGATGGCTGTCACGGCCCGGGCCACGTCAGTGTGGCGGGTGGTCAGTGCCGAACAGCCGAGCCGGACGATGTCGGGGTGTCGGTGGTCGGCGATGACGGCGTGCTCACCGGCGAGCCGTCGTGTGATCGTCTCGGCGTCGGGGTGGCGCACGGCGATGTGGGCTCCCCGTTCGCTCGGGTCACGTGGCGTGTCGCTCACGAGCCCGAGCCCATCACATGCCGAGAGGGCGAACCCGGTGAGCGAGCGGCCCTTGGCGGCGATGGCCGGCATCCCGGCGGCGGCGACGAGTTCGATTCCGCAGTGAGCCGCGACGAGGCCGAGGATGCCGGGTGTGCCGACGACGAGCCGGGCGATGTCGGGCCGGGGTGTCCACGGGGCGTCCATGTCGAACTGGTCGGCCTGGCCGAACCAGCCGCGGATCGGCTGGTCGATGCGGTCGATCAGGCCGGTGCGCACATAGCTGAATCCGGGTGCGCCGGGGCCGCCGTTGAGGTACTTGTAGGTGCAGCCGACGGCGAGGTCGACATCGGCGGCGGGCAGGTCGATCTCGATGGCGCCGACGGCGTGGGAGAGGTCCCAGATGACGAGCGCGCCCGCCGACCGGGCCCGGGCGGTGAAGCCGGTGATGTCGGATCGTCGCCCGCTGCGGTAGTCGATGAGCGAGCGCACGATCACCGCCGGGTGGTCGATGTCGATGTCGTCGAGCGTCGTTCCGGTCGTCGGGGTGCGCACGGGCAGCGCGTTCTGGTCGGCGACGGCGCCGACGGCGTAGCGGTCGGTGGGGAACTCACCCGGGTCGATGATCAACTCTCGGCAGTCCGGTGTGAGCGTGATGGCGGCATGCAACAACTGGTGCAGGTTGATCGTCGTCGAGTCGTGGACGACGACCTCACCGTCGGTGGCCCCGAGCAGCGGCGCGAGGTCGTCGCCGACGCGGCGCGGCATGTCGAGCCAGTGGTCCCAGGATCGGATCAGGCCGTCGGCCCATTCG
>JBEAPU010000091.1:0-4208 GCA_041164245.1 Actinomycetota bacterium
CACGAACAACGGGAGACACCGTGCGCACACGTCACAACCGCTCACTCCGCTCGCTGATCGCCGGCTCGCTCATCGCCGGCTCGGTCGCACTCATCACGCCCGGCTCGCCGGTGCAGGCCGCCGTGAACATCACCATCCAGGATGCAGACGGCAACCCGATCGAGCGTGCCCTCGTGGCTGTCGTCAACGCCGACGGGGAGGCCCTCGACGGTGCGATCGCCAACCCGTCGGGTGTCGCCACGGTCGACGAGACCTCGGCCGCCGGATACGTCGTCGCTGCGCCCGGATACGAGACGCTTCGAGTGACGGCAGCCCCCACGACGACGACCGTCACGCTCACCGCCTCCGGCACGTCGGCCCTGAGCTACTCCAACGCGTACGGAGCCCAGGTGCAGAGCGTGTTCGCCGATGCCGAGCCCGGCGTCTTCTACATCCTGACCGACGGAGTGCCGACGATGTGGCGCTCTATGGACTACGCCGGGACATGGGCTCCGGTCCCGACGCTCGCGTCCTCGGAGGACGGCCTTCCCCAGCAATCCGCTGGGGGCCTCGCGACTTCTGGATTCCCCGGAGAGGTGGCGCTCTATCTCGGGAACGCGATCTGGTACTCCCGCGACTTCGGGACGACATGGGATTCGATCCCGGTGCCGAACGGCACGAACCTCGCTCAGCCGGAGGTTCGCTGGGCTCACAGCGTCAGTGGTGCTACCGAGTCGTCGGTGCTCTTGGTCGCATCGATGCCGAACAACGATCCGTGGAACACCTCCGGCATGTACCTCATCGACATGCCCACAGCGGCAAGTTCACCGTCCCCGACCTTCCCCTCGACGAATGTTGCGAGTGTCCTCGGCGCAGGGAACAAGATCGTGGACCTCGTCGGGGCCGGTGGTTCGGTGCAGCTCGTGGCGGCAGACACCGCAGGCACTCAATGGGGTGTGATCGCCCTGAGCGGCGCTAGCTGGAGCTGGGCCACGACTGGAAACTCCGAGACAGTCGACATGAAGTACTCCTCGGCGCCGAGCGTCTACGACAGCCTTGAGACCTCCGCTCTCGGCACGGGGGACCTCATGGCCATCGTGATCTACGACCACTCGGGCTCGGGCGACTCCTCCACGGCGAACATGCGAGTGATGTATGACCCCGACGGCGTCGGTGCGACCGTGTCGCAGACCTCGATCGTTGGCTCCGCGAACAACAACTTCGCTACGTCGTCGTGGGGAGCGTTCCCCGGTTTCTCGTCCTACTGCGGGGAAAACCAGACCGGCACGGCGATCTCCATCGGGCCGGATCCAGCAGGGGACTTCGCCGACTTCGAGGTTGTCGGAAGTGTGGGGACCTGTCTCTGGGCCTACAACCTCGCCGGGACTGAGGACTGGCCGACGACCACTGGGACGAATCAAGTTGGTGCGAACCAGCTCGGCATCGTCCCGATCGACGGCATCAACAACAACACCGGCTTCGCGTGGTCAGGCGGTTACGACTGGTCCACCGACTTGGTCGCGATCTCGAAGAACGAGTTCGGAGTCGCCAAGGCTGCTGCCCTGACATACCGGCCGAACTTCTCCCGAGCGCCTCGTGACCGAAACGGAATCGTCAACGCCCTCGCCAAGTCAGGTGCGGGTACCGACTCCGCTGGTGTCTCCATCGTCGGACTCACGGCCGCAGTGGTGCGCGACATCGCGATGGACCCCAACGACGCGACGGGGGACACCTACGCCGTGCTCACCTCGCCAGGTGGTGGCTCGCGACTCATGCTCACCACCGACGGCGGTGACTCCTTCTCAACCGTCGCCGGAGCGGGTGGCGAGGCCATGGCGTGGTGGAACGCCGCATCAGGCCGGGAGATCATCAGCTTCTACGGGTCCAATGATCAGGCCCTGCTCGTCAAGCCGTTCACTCGTGACCCGGGAACTGGGGCCCTCGAGATGGCGGAGGAACTCGCCGGCACCGGCGCCGATCGTGAGGCTGCAACGGATGGCTTCGCCTTCAGTGGTGCAGGCATCAAGTCGGGGGTCAACTACGACGGTTCAGCCCCGCCGGACGACCCGCTCACCCTCGGCCTCGTGCTCGGCAACGGGCAGATCTCAGCGATGACCGGCGTCACCGGAACCAACAAGGTGCTGCTTGGTGGAAGTCGCATCCAATCAGGGGGCGGCAGTGTGGATGCGGAGTACTCCGCCGGCTCTGTCGGGCTGGTCGAACTGTCCATCGACGCCACCACCGGAGCGGCGACGATGAGCGACTTCACGATCTTCGGGAAGGCCCTCTCCGGTACGGGTGGAGCTCCGTACACGTCGTTCAACGCACTCGGTGAGAACGGCGCCTACAAGGGTGGCGTCACGTCGATCACCTACTGCCCGACGGGGTCCGCCGCATCGGTGGCCGACACGGCCTACATCTCCGTGAAGGGCACGAGCTCGGTCAGCACCGCTGACGACGGCCTCTACAAGATCGTCGGGGTGAGCGGTGCGACGCCGACCCACTCGGCGATCGCGTCGGCACCGGTGTTCAGCGAGGTCCGTGTCGACTGCGACACCGGTCTCATGGTGGGTGTCGTCGCCGGCACCGGATCCGGGCCTGCGCCCGGACCGGCCCCCGGGCCGGCGTCGGTGAGTTCGCTGGCCACCGACCCGGGTGTGTACGTGTCGACCGACGGCTCGACATTCGTCAAGATGAACCTCCCGGTCACGAACCCCGACACGCTCGACGTGCAGGCGGATGCTGCGACCGGTGAGATCGTCGTGGTGGTGGCTGGCGGCGAGGGTGACGTGACGTCGGTCGAGATGGACGAGAGCGATCTCGGTGTCGATCTCCAGGCGATGAAGGACGCGCCGGCGAACGATCCGGTGGACACTCCCACCACACCGATCGACCCGCCGACCGATGGCGTGACCGAGTTGAACTCCTCGGCTGACGGCATCAACACCGGTGGGGTGGCCGACATCGAGTTGCCGCCCGGTGACGACGACGTGGCCCTCGAGGAGAATCTTGGTGCTGCATCCGTGCGACGGCGAGGCGTGAAGGCCCTTTCCGATGATGTGCCGGTATCGATCGGGTCGTCCTCGGGTGCCTTCGAGTCGACGATCGGCGCTGGTTCGACTGGTGGTGGTTCGACAGGTTCGACGTTCGAGCCGCTCACTCCTGCCCGGATCTTGGACACTCGGTCGGGTGTGAAGGTCGGGACGTTGGCGGTCGAGGGTGGTGCTGCTCCGTATGAGTTGCAGGTGACCGGTGCCGGTGGTGTGCCGTCGTCGGGTGTTGCGGCGGTGGCGTTGAACGTGACGGCGGTGTCGACGGAGGCGAATGACTTCGGTGGGTTCGTGACGGTGTATCCGTGTGGGACTCGTCCGGATGCGTCGAATCTGAACTTCGTGTCGGGGCAGACGATTCCGAATTCGGTGATCGCTCCGGTGTCGTCGTCGGGGAAGGTGTGCTTCTACGTGTACGGGAAGGCGCATCTGCTCGCTGACGTGTCGGGCTACCTCGCCGGCTGACAGCCCGCCGGCGACGGAACATCCACTGACCACGCGGGCCGGGGGTCCGGGCGGTGCCTACCATCAGGCACATGTCCGGCCCCCGGCCCAACGTGTTGCTGATCACCCTCGACCAGTTCCGGGCCGATGCCATGTCGTGCGCCGGGCACCCGGTCGTGCGCACCCCGAACCTCGACCGACTCGCCGCCGCCGGCGTCCGCTTCGCCCGGCACCATTCCCAGGCTGCGCCGTGCGGGCCGGGTCGGGCCAGCCTCTACACGGGCATGTACCAGGCCAACCATCGGGTGGTCGCCAACGGGACCCCGCTCGACGACCGATTCGACCAGGTCGCCCGCCTCGCCCGACGCGCCGGCTACACACCCACGCTGTTCGGCTACACCGACCAGTCCCTCGACCCGGCACTCGCCGAAGGTCCCGACGACCGACGACTCTTCACCTACGAGGGCGTGCTCGACGGCTTCGAGGTCGAGACCCGCCTGTTCCAGGGCTGCCCCGACTGGCTGGACTGGCTCCGGTCGCTCGGCCACGACGTGCCGGCCTTCGACGGGCATCGCCCCGACCACGACATCGTGGTCGACGTCCTCGCATCCGAACCGTCCCGCCCGGCCGAGCACTCGATGTCGGCGTACCTGACGGACCGCTTCATCGACTGGCACCGGGCCGGTGGTGGCGAGCCGTGGTTCGCTCACCTGTCGTACCTGCGGCCCCACCCGC
>JBEAPU010000092.1:0-2811 GCA_041164245.1 Actinomycetota bacterium
GCCACGTGCTACCCGTGGTGAGATCCGGGTAGGTGATGCTGAAGGTCACGGGGACGCTGGTGCAGTTGTTCGACGCGGTCACCGTCGGCTGGGCGATCACCGCACCCAGCACCGTTCCAGCATCGGCGGGCACCGCGACATCCGAGGCCGGCACGCCGGCGAGCTGGAGGTTGTTGAGCGAGGTGACGTTCGAGAAGTTGGTGCCGACGGTCGGGATCGCGGTCGCGTTGGCGTCCGTCGCCTGATTCGCGAAGCCCGTGGTCGCAAGCCACACGAGACCGGTCTGGTTGCAGTACGGAGCGATCGCACGGAAGCGCAGGCGAGCCGCGTTGCCGCTGGTGATGCCCGTTCCGTCGCCGCCGATGTCGACACCGGTGGCGAAGGTCACGAAGCCCGCACCCTCCGTCACATACACGGTCTGCGGGAAGTCATCGCCGCCGACCGGGTCGGTGAAGGTGTCTCCGTCGAAGTCGGCGACGAACTCGACGAAGGTCGGGTCATAGGCGATGCGCGCCTGGAGACCGAGCGCCGGCTGAGAGAGTCCGCTGACGTTGACATCGACGAAGAAGGTGTCACCCGTCGCCACGGTGGCGTTCGCCTCGACCGACACGATGGCCGTCGAGAAGACCGCAGCCTGCTGCTCGGGGCTCATGCCGTTCGAGTCGATGGTGACATCGGCCTCGGTCGAGGTGTTCCCCATGATCGCCGCGATCTGCGCCGCGGAGAGATCCGCGGTGATCGTGACCGAACCAGTGATCGTCTCGACCGAGTCGCTGTAGTTGCCGAGCTCGGCCAGCTGCGTGCTGTCCATGCCGGTGGCGTCCACCGTGGCCTCGTTGTCGAGGGTCACGTTGAGCAGGGCCGCCATCTGCTCGGAGGTCTGGTTCTGCGTGATCGTGAGGTTGACGACATCGAACACGGTGGCCTGGTTCTCAGGCGTACCGGCCGTGGTGACCGCATCGACCACCGAGGTCAGCTGCGCGTCGCTCATGCCGGCCGCATCGATCAGGACCGTCGTACCGGCGACGAAGGTCGCGCCGGTCAGGTCGACCTTGCTCAGGAGATCGGTGATCTGCTGGAAGGTCAGGCCCGCGGTGATCGAGACGGTGCCCGTGACGCCGTTGTCGACGAACTTGGTGTAGTTGTCGGCAAGGGTCGCGAGCTGGCCGCCGGCCGCCGAATCCATGCCCGTGGCGTCGGCGGTCGCGCTTGCGACATCCGACACACCGAGCAGGTTCGAGAGTTCGGTCACGCTCTGGGCGCTGGTGAACGCCAGATCGAAGGCCGAGTCGACCAGGGTGATGTTGCTGCTGAGGATCGTCAGGGTGCTCGCACCCATGTCGGTGCCGTCGATGCGGACATCCGCGGCGAGGGCGATCTTCAGGAAGAGGTTGGTGAGGTTCGCATCGGTGACACCGACGGAGCCGCCGGTCACGAGCACGCTGCCCGTGATGCCGTCGCCCGCGAGCTTGGCGTACGAGGCGCCGAGCGCGTTGAGCTTGGCCGCGTCCATGTCGGTCGCGTCGGCGACCGCCATGGCCTTGCCGGTCGAGGCCGGGGCCACCGACTTGGCGAGGAGCGCCGTGATCTCCGAATCGGTCTGACCGTTGTCGAGGGCGAGGTTGTAGGCCTCGTCGACGCGGTCACCCGCGAGGACGACGGTCGACAGCTCGCCGTCGGTCATGCCCGAGGCGTTGATCTCGACGATGGCGTCGGCGACCGAGGCCTTGCCGAGCAGGGCGCCGAGGTTGGCGTCGACGATGGCGCTCGTCACGATCATCGTGCCCGAGATGCCGTCGGCGGCGATCTTCACGGCGTTGGCGGCGACCGCGTTGAGCTGGTCGTCGCCCATGCCCGTGGCCACGGCGTAGACCGCTCCGTCGGCCGCACCCGCGAGCAGGCTCGTGATCTGCGCCGCCGACTGCGCGCTCGTGAGGGTGAGATCACCCGTCACGCCGCCGTTGAAGTAGGTGCTGAGCGAACCGATCGCGTTGAGCTGGTCGGCCGTCATGCCGGTCGTGACGGCGCTGAAGGTCGACTGGCCGATCGCACCGCGCGAGAGGAAGCTCTCGAGGATGGTCTGGCCGGTGGCGTCGTCCGGGAAGCTCGTCGAGAGGATCACGAAGTCACCCGCGAAGCTGACCGACTTGGTGATCTCCTGCGTGAGGACGACGGGGACGCCGGCCTCGACATAGATCACATCGTCGGCCGAGGCCGCGGCGACCGCGTTCTCGATCGTGCCCGAGTTGACCGACACGTACACCGAGGCGTCGTTCACGCGGACGAGTCCGGGCACGCCCGTATCGACCTGGTGGCGGATCGCATCCTCGATGCGGTAGAGGTTGGCGAGCACGGCCTTGTCGATCGCGCCGCCCGAGCCGTAGAAGGTCACGTCGCGCGCGTCGATCGCGCAGCCACCCGAGCTGATCGTGGTCAGCTTCGTGTTGCCCGCGTCGAGGACGCCGTTCGTGTCGGCCGAGAGCTGGTGCCAGTTCGGGAGCGTGGTCACGGCCGACATGTCGACGTCGGTCATGCTCACGTTCGCGAGCGTGGAGTAGCGGTAGAAGTAGGTGCAGGTCTTGTCGATCGTTCCGCCGAAGACGACATCGTTCATGACGATGGCGCCAGCGGCCGGCCAGGTGGCGAGGTCGGTGCCGCTACCCGAGCCGTTGAACACGATGCCGTGAGCGCGGGTGTCGGCGGTGATGTCGACGTTGCTGATGGTCGCGGTGCCCGAGAAGGCGCCGAAGAACATGACGTGGTTGTTGGCGCCGCCGGCGGTGTTGTTGCCGGTGAACGACGAGTTCTGGA
>JBEAPU010000093.1:0-5300 GCA_041164245.1 Actinomycetota bacterium
GCGGGTGGGCGCGGATCTCGACCTCGACGCCGTACAGCGGGGTGCGCACCGTGGTGCCGAACAACGGCTGGTAGCGCTCGTCGTCGGGGTGGGCGACGAGGGCGACGCAGGCGGCGATCAGTTCGGGTCGAGTGGTGTCGATGATGACGTCACCGGAGCCGTCGGTGCGGTGGAAGGCGACGTGGTGGTAGGCGCCGGGTCGTTCGCGGTCCTCCATCTCGGCCTGGGCGACGGCGGTCTGGAAGTCGACGTCCCACAGGGTGGGCGCCTCCTGGCTGTAGGCCTCACCGCGGGCCAGGTTGCGCAGGAACGCCCGCTGGCTGACCCGGCGCGAGCGCTCGTCGATCGTGGCGTACAGCAGCGACCAGTCGACCGACAGCCCGAGGCGGCGGAACAGTTCCTCGAAGACCTTCTCGTCGAGTGCGACGAGCTCGTCGCACAGCTCGAGGAAGTTCGGGCGCGAGACGGCGACGGGCCGGTGGTCCTTGGGCGGCTCACCGCGGAACGGCGGCTCGAAACCCGGGACGTAGGGCTGGCTCGGGTCGCAGCGCACCCCGAAGTAGTTCTGCACCCGGCGTTCGGTGGGCAGACCGTTGTCGTCCCAACCCATCGGGTAGAACACGGACTTGCCGCGCATGCGCTGGAAGCGGGCGATGGCGTCGGTGTGCGTGTAGGAGAACACGTGGCCCATGTGCAGCGAGCCGGACACGGTCGGTGGCGGCGTGTCGATGGAGAACACGCCGTCCCGGGTGGCGCTGCGGTCGAAGGCGTGGACGCCCTCGGTGTCCCACACGGCCGACCAGCGGTCCTCGATGCCGTCCAGGGTCGGTTTCTCGGGGACGTTCGCCATGGCCGGCAAGGCTACGCCGTGACCAATAGCCTTCGACAGGTGCTGCACCTCCACGACACCGCCACCCGGGAGACCCGGGAGCTCGCCCTGCGCGAACCGGGCAAGGTGAGCATCTACCTGTGCGGTCCGACGGTGTACGGGCCGCCGCACCTCGGCCACGGCCGGGCGACGCTGGTCTACGACATCCTGCGCCGGTACCTCACCTGGTGCGGCCTCGAGGTGCGTCTCGTGTCGAACATCACCGACATCGACGACAAGATCATCGACCGGGCCGAACGCGAGGGTCGGCCGTGGACCGAGATCACCACGCGGTGCGAGGACGTGTGGTTCCGGGCGATGGCCGGCATCGATGTCGAACGGCCGACCGACGTCCCGCACGCCACCGAGTACGTCGATGAGATGGTGGCCATGATCGCCGAGCTGATCGACCGCGACGCGGCGTACGTCACGCCCGACGGCGTGTACCTGGCCGTCGAGGCGGTGCCCGGGTACGGCCTGCTCGCCCACCAGTCACTCGACGAGATGCTCGCCGGCGGCGGTGACCGCGAGGTGGTGGGTGCCTCGGCGAAGCGGCACCCGGCGGACTTCGCGCTGTGGAAGATGTCCAAGCCCGGTGAGCCGTCGTGGCCGTCGCCGTGGGGCGAGGGCCGACCCGGCTGGCACTCCGAGTGTGTGGTGATGAGCCTCGGTCTGCTCGGCGACGGCTTCGACCTGCACTGCGGCGGGCAGGACCTGCGGTTCCCGCACCACGAGAACGAGCGTGCCCAGGCGGTTGCGTGGGGACGTGAGTTCGCCAGACACTGGATGCACAACGGCTTCGTCGTCGACGCCGAGGGCGAGAAGATGTCGAAGTCGCTCGGCAACGTGTCGAACCTGCTCGACCTCATCGAGGTGTACGACCCGCGCGCCTACCGGATGGTGCTGTTGCAGTCGCACTACCGGTCGCCGGTCGGCATCTCCGCGGATGGTCTCGAGGCGGCCGGTCGCTCGCTCGCCGGTCTCGACGGTTTCGCGGCCCGTACGGCCGGCATGGCCGAGGGGGCGGTGCCCGATGGCGGTGTGCTCGACGAGTTCCGGGCTGCCATGGACGACGACCTGGACACGCCGCGGGCCACGGCGCTGCTGTTCGACACGGTGCGGCGCGCCAACTCGGCGATCGACGCCGGCGACGTCGGGACGGCGGCCGGCCTGGCGGCTGCGGTGGTCGAGCTGTGCGGCGCCGTCGGGTTGCGGCTCGCCGGCCCGGCCGAGGTGCCGGCCGAGGTCGTCGAGCGAGCGGCCGCGCTCGACGCGGCCCGGGCGGCGAAGGACTTCGCGACCGCCGACGCGATCCGCGCCGAGTTGCAGGCCGCCGGATGGACGGTGGAGACGACGCGTGACGGAACCACGGTCCGACGCTGACGCGGTCCGTCCCGCATCGGTCGGGATGGGGTACCAGAGGGGGCTCGACGGTCTCCGGGCCGTGTCGGTGATCGCCGTGATCCTCTACCACGCTGGTTTCGGGTGGATGCACGGCGGCTTCCTCGGGGTCGAGGTGTTCTTCGTCGTGTCGGGCTACCTGATCACGACGCTCCTCATCGAGGAGCACGAACGGGCCGGCCGGATCGACCTGCGGGCGTTCTGGGTGCGACGCATCCGTCGCCTGTTCCCGGCGCTCGCCCTCGTGCTGGTCGCGGTGACCCTGTGGGCCCTCCTCGCCGGTTCGGCCGAGCAGGCGTCACAGGTGAAGCGCGACCTGCCGTGGGCGGTCGGCTATCTCGCCAACTGGGGTCAGATCGCCGGTGGTGTGCCGTACTTCGAGGCGGTCGACCCGCCGTTGCTGCGGCACTTGTGGAGCCTCGCCGTCGAGGAGCAGTGGTACGTCGTGTGGCCGCTCGTGTTCGTGGCGATCGCTCGATGGTCGTCGCGGCTGCGCTCCGGTGTGCTCGTCGTCGGTGCGCTCGGTGCGTACGTGACGGCGTGGTGGGTGCACCGGGGGGTGCCGTCGCCGACCGACGGTCTGTTCGGTCTCCTCGAGGGTGCGGATCGCACGAACGTCGCCTACCTGTCGACCGTGACCCGGGCGAGCGGTCTGCTCGTCGGTGCGGTCGCGGCGTACTGGTGGCGGCCGTGGCGATCGACCGGCGCCGACGTGCGCCCGGCGCGACCGCTCGACATCGCGTGCGGGTTGTCGGTCGGTGTGCTCGTGGCGGCGTTCGTCGGCGCCGAGTTGACGGCCGGGTACATGTACCCGTGGGTGCTCGCCCTGACGGCCGGCGCGTCGCTGGTCGCGATCGCCGTCGTCGTGCACCCGGCGGCGACCGGCGCCCGCTGGGTGTTCGGCGCCGGGTGGCTCGTGGCGGTCGGTCGACGGTCGTACGGCCTGTACCTGTGGCACTGGCCGATCTTCGTCGTGGCCGGGGCGACCGGTGGTTCCTGGGGACGGTTCGTGGTGGCGTCGCTGGTGACGGTCGTGGTCGCCGAGGCGTCGTACCGTTTGGTCGAGACGCCGGTTCGTCGTGGTGTGCTCGGCCGTTGGTGGTCGGGGCGTCGCGGGTCGCCGGTGCGGTGGGTGCCGGTCGCCGGGGCGGCCGTCGGGGTGGCGGTGCTCTCGGCATCGGTGGCCGCGGTCGAGGAGTTCGACATCGCGGTGGGTGGCGAGGAGGTCGAGTTCTCCCTGGACGCCGAGGACCTGCTGGGGGCCACGTCGACGGCGCCGGCATCGAGCGTAACGGTGACGACGGTGCCCGAGGATGCCGGCTCACCGTCGTCGACGACCGTGGCGCCGAGCACCACGTCGACGTCGACGACGACCACGACCCTGCCGGCGTTGCCCCGGTCGGTGGCGATCGTCGGCGATTCGACGGGTCGGGCGCTCGGATTGAACCTGCCGGCCGGCATCGAGGACACGTTCTCGTTCCTCAACGGCGGACAGGACGGGTGCTCGGTCTGGGACACGGGGACGATCGTGAGCGAGATGGGTGTGCGGCGACCCTTCGACACCTGTGCCGGCTGGTCGGAGCGGTGGGCGTCCTCGGCCGACGGGTACGACGTCGGCCTCGTCATCATCGGTGCCTGGGACGTGTACGACATGGCGTGGCCGATCGAGTCGGCCCCGGAGGCTGTGCTCGCCATGATCGACGATGCCGGCGTCGACGGGGAGGTCGTCGTGACGGGGGACGAGGTGCTCGTCCCGTTCGGCACGTCGCTGTGGGACGGGTTGTTCTCGGATCGGCTCGGCGAGGGGGTCGCCGCGCTGCGGTCGGTCGGTGCCGAGGTGGCGCTCCTCGAGGTGGCGTGCATGCGACCCCAGGAGGTGCCGGGTCAGGGGTTCCCGGCGACACCCGAGCGCGGTGACGACGTCCGGGTGTCGCACCTGAACACCCTGTTGATGGCTGCGGCCGAGGATGACGATCACGTGCACTTCGTGCCGGGCCCAGTGCAGTGGTGCACTGACGAGGCGATCGCCACGGACCTCGGCTACCGGTGGGACGGGGTGCACGTCTACAAGCCGGGGGCGAACCTGATCCTCGAGACGATCGCGGTGCCGTTGCTGGCGATCCCGGTGCCGGCCCGCTGATCAGGCTCGGGTGGAGCGCCCGGCTACCGCTCGGTAACTTGAGCACATGGCTGAGTTCTCCCTTGCTCTCAACGACGATCAGCAGCAGATCCGCGACTGGACGCACGGTTTCGCGACCGACGTGATGCGACCCGCCGCGCACGAGTGGGACGAGAGGGAGGAGTTCCCGTTCCCCATCGTCGAGGAGGCCGCGAAGATCGGTCTCTACGGCTGGGAGTTCCTCATGAACGCCATGCAGGACCCGAGCGGCCTGACCCTGCCGATCGCAGTGGAGGAGTTGTTCTGGGGCGATGCCGGTCTCGGCATGGCGATCATGGGCTCGGGTCTTGCGGCGGCGGGCATCGCCGGCAACGGCACGCCCGAGCAGGTGATGGAGTGGGTGCCCCAGTGCTACGGCGATGCGAACAGGGTGCAGCTCGGAGCGTTCTGTGTGAGCGAGCCCGATGCCGGGAGTGACGTGTCGAACCTGCGCACCCGCGCCGTGTACGACGAGGCGAACGATGAGTGGGTGCTGAACGGCACGAAGGCGTGGATCACCAACGGCGGCATCGCCGATGTGCACGTCGTGGTCGCGGCGGTCGATCCGGAGTTGCGCGGTCGTGGTCAGGCATCGTTCGTGATCCCGCCCGGGACGAAGGGCCTGTCGCAGGGTCAGAAGTACCTCAAGCACGGCATCCGGGCGTCGCACACGGCCGAGGTGATCCTCGACGACGTGCGGATTCCCGGATCGTGCCTGCTCGGCGGCAAGGAGAAGCTCGACGCCAAGCTGGCCCGGGCCCGAGAGGCCGGCAAGTCCGGTGCGCCGCAGCCGGCGATGAAGACCTTCGAGGCGACCCGTCCGACGGTCGGGGCGCAGGCGCTCGGCATCGCCCGGGCGGCGTACGAGTACGC
>JBEAPU010000094.1:0-21068 GCA_041164245.1 Actinomycetota bacterium
GTTCTTTGCCTCGCACTCCGTCAAGTTGCTGCACGCCGGCTACATCAACGCGATTGATTCAAGGGTCGGGATGCCAGATGGTGCCTCTAGGGCACTGTTGGATCAGTTGGCGTCAGGGGCATCGATCGCATGCTCGACCGGATCGCAGGCTGTGGTCGGGGTCACTCCGGACAATGCCGACGAGGTGCTCGTCGGGGCTCTGGACCTGGAGTGGAGTGGACCGCCTGGTGTGGTTGCGATGAGCGCCCTGGCCGACACGACACTGTCGTTCTGAAGCATCGCAAGAACTACTTGGTTCGGCATCGCACTTCACTGTCGACCTGCTTTCTGTAGGCGTCGCAAGCGTTTGGCAAGACCACTGTGGTCAGGTCCGCCACAAACGGTGCGCCGTCGGCGAACCGAACATCAAGGGAAGGTCGTCGAGTGAACAAAGTTCTGAGCGTCCGTGTGTGGTTCTGGCTCGTGATCATCGGAAACGCCGTCGGCGGTGCGTTGATGAGTTCGCTATTCGCGGCTGACTTGGCCGAGAGTTGGTGGGGCGCTGGGAATGTGCAGGCTCACGACGAGATCTACGAGCGATTCATCGGCTACATCGTGTTCGCAGTCGTCTTTATTCTGATCGCTATCGCAGTTCTGGTGTCTGGGCGGGTGTTTAGCAAGTTGGCCTTGGTTGTCAGTGCGTCACTGTTGTTTGCGCACCTCGGCATCATGCTCTATGGCGATGCGAATGGATATGGATCACCGGGAGAATGGATTGCCCCGCTCGTCCTCGACGTGATGCTCGCCGGCACCGCGATTCGGGCACTTCGGAACGCAGCTCAGTAGCCCGGCGGCTCGCAGCCGACGGGGTGACGCCAGGCGCGGCAGCGTCGGTCAGTCAGCCTTGTCGCGCAGCGCTCGCATTGACTGGCCAGCGCCCCAGTCGTGCTCCTCGACCACCTTGAGGAAACCGACCAAGTTGCGGTCGCGGATCCGCTCGAGCTCGCGAATCGAGCGGTGCGTGTCAGACAGCCGGCTTGAACCCGGAATGACCGTCCAGGTTGTCGTGTGGAACACCCTTGACGACGTGGCGGAAGCGCCGCGGAGGCTAACGGGCCCGCCGAACGGCAGGCAGGTCGACAACTATCAGGTCGATGAGGCCTGCCTTCGGAATTTAGAATCGTCCCGCACCTACTGCGCCGGCCTGTATGGCACCGAGTGATCGCAGGCTCGGGGTTGATACAGCCGCACTCGGACTCTGCCGCGGGCCCTCTGTGTCCCGAGATATGAGTCGGGTTCGTTTAGCGGTTCGATGCAGAGAGACAACTGGGATCAACGGCCCCAAGAGGGACTTGGGCCGAGACGGACGGATCTTGTCAACAGCGATGAGAGGTTTTCCTCACCAATGGCATGGGAGAGGTCAAGGGTTCAATTCCCTTTAGCTCCACCCCGAACCCCCGCCCCGGCGGGGGTTTCGTCGTTCCCGGGGGCACGATCGCCGCCCCCGAGCCCGTCGGTGACCGTCCGAGCCCCGGCCGTTCGACTCCGGAACGGCCGGGCCGCCCATCGATCGAGCAGTGACGCAATGACGTCGGAGAGCTGCCGGGACAGGTCGGGTCCGACCCCGGTCCGGATGTCGAAGCCCTCCACGTGCACGGTCTCTGCGCCGAGGTCGCGACACGCTGCAGCCATGGTGCGGACGAGCGGCTCCGGACCGCACATCACGACGTGGGTGCTTCGGAGGTCCCGCCCGCCGAGGTGCTGGCGGAGACCGTCGACCGTCAGGCGGTTCCCCTCCTCAGACGCCAGCACCCTCAGGTCGATCCGGCCCTCGGCTGCAGCGCGCTCGAGGTCGGCGAGACCCGGTGCGTCGTGCCGTGATCGGACGCAGTGGAGCAGGAGCGGGGTCGGCCCGTGCCCCGGGGTGCGGGAGGTCACCGCACCGAGGAACGGGGTGATCCCCACGCCGCCGGCGATCCACACGATGCCGTCGACGGGTCGATCCGGCAGCGGTTCCAACCGGCCGTAGGGCCCCTCGACGACGACCCGGTCACCGACGGCGAGACGATCGGCGAGCGTGCCGCTCCAATCACCGAGGTCGCGGATGACGAACCGCAGCAGACGCTCGCCCGGAGCGGACGCGATCGTGAACGGGTGCGGCTCGGACATGCCGTGGCCGGCGACCTTCAGGAAGGCGAACTGGCCGAGCCGGTGGCGCAGAGGTTCCCCGATCGGCGCCAGTGCGATCTCGACCGTGTCGCCACTCCGGTGGATCGCCTCGACCCGGTGGGCCCGGCCACGCCGGACCATGTCCCGCCAGAGGACCCGATGCGCCCACGCGACGAGCCCGAGGAGCATGAACGCGGTGAACCACAGACCCCACGCCGAATCGTTCGCGTACGGTTTGGTCGCCGTATAGAAGTGCCAGCACGCGAAGGCGTATGGCAGGACGAGCAGCTTGTGGCTGAGACGCCACCATCGATACGGGAGCCAGCGAAGGAGACTGATGGCGACGAGGATGTACAGCAGGTTCGACCCGGTCTCGGCGAGCTCCTCGGCCGCATCGGCGACATCGCGTGACGCCCCGGCGATCCCCTTGACGTCGTCGACCGTCTGGATGTGCAACCACATCGCCCCGACGGAGAGAGCGCCGAACCACCGATGCCAGCGGTACATGCGGTCGAGGCCGCCGAAGAGCTGCTCGAGCGCTGCGGCGCGGGTCGCCAGCAGGTTGCTCCACGCCATCATGAGGATCGACACCGAACCGATGAAGAGGGCGAGACCGGCACTGCCATCGCCGATGGTCCCGTCGAACGCGAACCAACCGACGAGGATCGACCCGACGGCCATCGTCGCGCCGATGAGCTGAGGTCCGGCAGCGGGCCGAGTGGGGCGAGGAGGAACCCTGAGCCGCCAGTCGTCGCGCGTGCCGATCAGCGTCGCCGCCGCAGTCGCCGCCAAGTCCTTCAGGCGTTGATCCATGCCGCTGACCCTAGGGATCGGTCGACCAGCGGACGGTGACCTCCGATCCAAGGATCGTCCAAGACCGGTCGGTCAGAGCCGATCGGCGGGGTACGCCGCGTACGACTCCTTGAACACGCCCTGGTGCAGGAGGACCTCGGCCACCGGGGTCCCGGTGGCGTCGCTGATCGTCGATCGGGTCCAGTAGCCCTCGGTGCGGCGGCTCTGGCCGAGGGCGACGATCTCGTGGCGCACCGTGTGGGGTGCGCCGACATGGACCGCGCCGAGCCGACGCACCTCGAGGTCGACGTAGAGCCCGAGCGACGGCCCGCGGACCGGGAAACCCGACCCGGCGCGGTTCGCCATCACGCTCAGCATCTCCGTCGGGACGATCGGTGCTCCCCACGGCGACCGGTCCAGGTACCACTCCGAGGACTCGGTGATCGCGCCGAGCTTCTCGGCGAGCGAGAAGGGGTAGAGGTCTCCGTTGTCGTCGTCAGCCGTGAGTGTCGCATCGTTCGGTCCGGTCGACATCCCGACGGTCATCCGGTCGAGGATGACCAGGTCGCCGGCACCGCGTTCGATGACTGTGGCCAGTCGCCCGGACAGCTCGGTCGGTCCCGGTCCGATGCTCAGCGAGCAGGTCAGCACCCGCTCGCCTCCCGGCTTGACCGCCGTGCCGGTCGCGGTCGTCGCACCGGTGCGGGTGGCGCTGGCCCGAACCTGCTCACCCTCGACGACCATCGTCTCGAAGTGTGCGCTGATGCAGCCGTCGGTGAACCAACGCTCACCGAACAGGTGCACGCCGATCGGGTCGAACTGGCTGAAGTGCGTCGGGCCCTCGATCGGGGCCCCGGTCAGTCCGAGGCTCGCCGCGGTCGCCTCGTCGTGGATGCTGGCGTGACCGTCGTACGTCTGGTCGTCGAGCATCTGACGCGGTGACCGCCAGGGTCCGGTGACCGTCAGGCCGTCATCCTCGAGCACGGTGGTGAAGGCGGGATCCATCAGCGGAGTCTCCCATCCGGTGGCCCCGCTGCGGGTCACCCGGCCGAGGCCCGCCGCTGCGTCAGCGGTCATCGGGCTGTGGCAGGCTCGGAGTGCGTCACGACGAGCGGGGGGAGACGACGATGACGACACAGGACCTGAAGTCCACGATCGATGCCGGCAAATGGGCGATGGTGGCCGGCCGGGACGTACCGTCGATCCTGCGGAGTCGAGCCGAGCGTCACGGCGACAAGCCGTTCCTGATCTGGGAGCCCTTCGAGGGTGATCGCCGAGTCTGGTCCTACACGGCGTTCGCGTCCGATGTCGAGGCGATGGCCGGTGCCCTCCACAGCCGGGGTGTGTCGATCGGTGATCGGGTGCTGATCCACCTCGACAACTCGCCCGAGTTCGTCATCTCGTGGTTCGCGTGCGCCCGGGTCGGCGCCGTCGCGGTCTCGACCAACACGCGCTCGGTGGCCCGCGACATGGAGTACTTCGCGGCGCACGCCGGGGTCGTCGGTGCCATCACCTCACCCGGTTTCGCCACGTTGGTGAACGAATCCGCGCCCGGCATCCGGTTCATGATCGTGACCGCCACGGATGCGGGGAGTCCGGCTGCCGTGCCGGCCGGTGTCGGGCACGAGCGCTTCGACGACGTGCTCGCGGCGGGTGAGACCGCGCCCCCACGTCCGATCGATCCGATGGCCGACCTCGGGATCCAGTTCACCTCCGGCACCACCTCGCGGCCCAAGGCCGTCCTGTGGACCCACGCCAACGTCGTGTGGGGGATGCAGGTGAACTGTGCCCACATGCGCCTCACGAGCGACGACATCACCCAGGTGTTCCTGCCGTTGTTCCACACCAACGCCCAGTCGTACTCGATGCTGTCGACGCTCTGGTCGGGCGGGACGATGGTGGTCCAGCCGCGGTTCTCCTCGTCCCGCTTCTGGGAGGTCGCGGTGCGCAACGGTGTCACGTGGGCCTCGACGATCCCGTTCTGCGTGAAGGCGGCGATGTCGGTCGACATCCCCGACGACCACCGGTTCCGGTTCTGGGGGTCGGCGGTCCGACTTCCCGACGTCGAGGCCCGGCTCGGCATCACCACGTTCGGCTGGTGGGGGATGACCGAGACGATCACGCAGGGCATCGTCGGTGATCCCGACGAGCCGTGCGGGCCCATGACGATCGGACGAGCCGCGGCCGAGTACGAGATCAGCATCCGACGGCCCGACGGCACCCAGATCGGCCCCGGCGAGAGCGGCGAACTCTTCATCCGCGGCATTCGCGGCGTGTCGCTCTTCAAGGAGTACGCCGGCAACCCGGAGGCGACGGCGTCATCGTTCGATGCCGACGGTTGGTTCGCGACCGGCGACTCGATCATCATGTCCGACGAGGGGGACCTGATCTTCGGCGATCGTCTGAAGGACATGCTCAAGGTGGGTGCCGAGAACGTCGCCGCCTCGGAGATCGAGGCGGTGATCATGGCGACCGGGCTGGTCTCGGAGTGCGCGGTCGTGGCGCAGAAGCACCACATGCTCGACGAGGTGCCGGTGGTGTTCCTGATCGCCGTCCCGGGTGCCGGCGGCGAGGTCGCCGAGCGGGTCACCGAGGCCTGTCGCCGTGACCTCGCCGACTTCAAGGTGCCGCGCTCGGTGTTCGTCGTCGACGAGTTGCCGCGCTCGACGCTGGAGAAGATCGCCAAGAACGAACTGCGCGCCCGGCTCGAGCCGATCACCGAGTGACATCCGTACCGCCGGGCGCGGTTGGGCCCGGACGGTTCCCGATCTACGGTCGGGACGATGGTGCATGATCGAAGCCGGGCCGGCTCGGGCGGACGCGCCTCGTGGGCTCGCCGGGCGACGGCGGTCGGTCTGGCGGCGCTGCTGGCGGGCGGCTGCCTCGAGGCCAGTCCCGATGAGGGCGCGACCGGGGATGTCGACACGGCCGTGGACGTGGCGGAGGAGGTGGCCGACACCTCCCCGGAGGAGACGACGTCCGACGAGACGACGTCCGATGCGACGGCCCCGAACGGGACCGTCTCGTCCGAGAGCGGCTCGACCGAGGACGAGGTCCCCGGGCCGGCCGACGACGCAATCCCCGACGAGCCCCTCTCCGGCGACGGTCTCGAGATCGGCGGCCCGGCCATCGGCACGACGGTTCCCGCGGACCGTCCGACGCCGACCACCAGCACCACCGCTGCTCCGACGACCACTGCGCCAGCCGCCAGCCCGGACGAGACGCCGTCCGCCCTCGACGTGCTCGTCGTCGTCGCCGAACCCTCGCGATCGGGCTACGACCGCGATCTGTTCCCGCACTGGTCCGACACGAACGGATCGGGCTGCGACGCTCGTCAGGACACGCTCGCCGCCCAGGTCGTCGGTCTCCCTCAGGTCGACCTCTTCGACCGCTGCGTCATCGTCGAGGGTGACTGGCACTCGATCTACGACGGGGTGACGCACGCCGGGTCGCCCTCCGAACTCGACGTCGATCACGTCGTGTCCCTCGCCGAGGCCTGGGACTCGGGGGCGTCGACATGGAGTCGGGACCGCCGACGGGCGTTCGCCAACGACCCCCGGAACCTCATCGCCGTCACGGCGTCGAGCAACCGGTCGAAGGGTGATCGTGACCTCGGCGAGTGGCGACCGGCGCAGCGTTCGGCGTGGTGCGTGACCGCGACCATGACGGTCGAGACCAAGGCCGCCTACGGGCTGAGCGTCGACCCGGTCGAACGGGCCGCCATCGTCGAGATGTTGGGCACCTGCGGCGGATCCGACCAGGTCACGATCGGACGATCGGCGGCGATGACACCCCCGCCTGCGAGCCCCGCCCCGGAGACCACGGTCGCGACGGCTGTGCCGACGACGACGGCAACACCTGCCCCGCCCCCGGCGGAGGATGCCGCACCGGGATGCATCGACATCAACAGCGCCGGACTCGCCGACCTCGAGCTGATCATCCACATCGGCCCGGCGAGGGCGGCCGAGATGCTGACCCTGCGGCCATTCTCCTCGGTGGCCGACATGGACCGGATCGCCGGCATCGGTCCGTCCCGGCTCGCCGACATCATCGCCGAGGGACTCGCGTGCGTCCCGTGAGGACGAACGCTCACTCGACCCGGCCGTGTCGCCCGGCACCAGCCGCGAACCGCGCCGCACCGGCCCGGGTCTCGCCGGACCTGATCACCTCGAGGCCGAGGGAGGCCTCGTTGGCGAGCGCGTCGGGCATGGCCATGCCCCACTGCTCATAGGACGAGCGGCGGTCGGAGCGCAGGCAGCCTTGGGGGAAGGCGGCCAGTTGTCGGGCCAGGTCGAGGGCCACGGTGAGGCTCTCGCCGGGTTCGCACAGGCGGTTCGCGAGCCCCATCATCCGCGCCTCGTCCCCCGACACACCGCGACCGGTGAGGATCATGTCGAGGGCATGGCTGTGTCCGATCAGACGCGACAGGCGGATCGTGCCCCCGTCGATCAGCGGCACGCCCCAGCGTCGGCAGTACACGCCGAAGACGGCGTCGCGGGCGGCGACCCGCAGGTCGCACAGCAACGACAACTCGAGGCCACCGGCGACGGCGAACCCCTCCACCGCAGCGATCATCGGCTTGTGGAGGCTCATCCGGGTCGGCCCCAGCGGGCCCGGTAGTGACATGTCCTCATGCACGCGGGTTCCCTCGCCGACCGCGACCGCCTTCAGGTCGGCGCCGGCGCAGAAGGTCCCGCCGGCTCCGGTCAGGACGCCGACGAGCAGGGCGTCGTCGGACTCGAGTCGTTCGACGGCGGACCGGAGCGCATCCGCCGTCGCCTGATCGACGGCATTGCGGACCGCCGGCCGATCGATGGTGATGATCAGGACCGGGCCGTCGACCTCGGTCCGGACGGTCGGGACGTCAGTGCTCACACCCCGACAGTACCGATGCGGTCGGCGGCGACCGACGACCGGTCAGCCCCGGTCGCGCAGCACGCGGCGCAGGATCTTGCCCGACGCGGACTTGGGGATCTCGTCGACGAACTCGACGAGACGGATCTGCTTGTAGGTGGCCACGTGACCGGCGACGAACTCCTGCAGCGCCGTCGCCGCGACCTCGGACCCCGGTCGTCTCACGATGAAGGCCTTCGGGAGTTCCCCGGCCTCGTCGTCGGGGATGCCGATCACCGCGACATCGAGCACCTCGGGGTGGGTCACGAGCAGCGCCTCGAGCTCGGCCGGCGGCACCTGGAAGCCGTTGAACTTGATGAGCTCCTTCACGCGGTCGACGATCGTCATGTGACCGTCCTCGTCGATCACCGCGACGTCGCCGGTGTGGAGCCAGCCATCGGAGTCGATCGTCGCCGCCGTGGCCTCCGGGTTGTTCAGGTAGCCGACCATGACCTGGGGACCGCGGACCCACAGTTCGCCTCTCCCTCCGACGGGCTGGTCCTCGCCGGTCTCGGGGTCGACGATGCGGCTCTCGGTGTTCGAGACCGTGACGCCCGAACTGCCGGACTTGAACATTCCCGGCGGGGTGGTGTGGCTCACCGGTGACAGCTCGGTCATCCCGTAGCCCTGCACGACCTCGCAGCCGATGCGAGCCGATGCCTCGAGCGCGATCTCCCCGCCGAGGGGGGCGGCACCGGAGAACACCTGGGTGAGCGACGACAGGTCATAGCCGTCGACGGCCGGGTGCTTGGCGAGTGCGAGCACCACCGGCGGCACCGCGAACAGGCGGGTGATGCGGTGCTGCTGCACGAGTCCGAGCGCCTGGTCGAGATCGAAGCGCGGCAGCGTCACGACGGTGACGCCGTTGGCCAGCAGGCCGTTCATCAGCACCTGCATGCCGTAGATGTGGAAGAACGGCAGGAACGCGAGGGCGACCTCCCCCTCGGGGGCGTACCGGATGGCGTGATCGCACTGGCAGATGTTCGCCACGAGGTTGTGGTGGGTGAGCATCACGCCCTTGGGCAGGCCCGTCGTGCCCGACGAGTACGGCAGGACGACGACGTGGCTCAGCGGGTCGATCGGGACCTGCCCGATCGGGTCGGCCAACAGGGAGGTCAGCGCCGTCGTCCCGTCGGCGGCGTCGATCGTGATGATCTCGTCGATCGGGGTGCCGACGACGGCGGCGCGGGCGACGTCGGTGAACATCCCGATCGTGACGAGTTCGCTGGCGCCGGCGTCGCGCAGCTGGAAGGCCACCTCCTCGGCACCGTAGGTCGGGTTGATCGTGGTCACCGTGCCACCGGCGACGGCAACGGCGTGGAACACGACTGCGTACTCCGGGACGTTCGGTGCCATCAGCGCCAGGGTGTGGCCCGGCCCGAAGCCGCGGGCGGCGAGTCCGCCGGCGAGACGGTGCACCATGTCGGAGAACTGGGCGAAGGTGTACGAGCGGCCGCTCGGGCCGTCGATCAGGGCCGGACGATCGGGGTGGGTGGCGGCGAGTCGGAGGACGAACTCGCTGACCGGGACGACCGGGATGTCGACGGGGGGCAGGGGGCTCTGATGGATGATCATGTCGAACTCGCTGTCTCGGGGGTGGCTGACGAGGTCAGGTGGTGACGGTTGTCACGGCCGGAGATCATACGCTGGGCGAACCGGTGGGGCACGGTGGGCCCCCGATCAGGAACGGGAGGTTCGAGATGGTCCGACACGTGGTGATGTTCCGGTGGGAACCCGAGGTCGATGAGGCTCACATCGGGACGGTCGCGACGGCCCTCGATGCGATGGTGCCCCAGATCCCGTCGATCCGTGCCTACACCCATGGGCGGGACCTCGGGGTCAACATCGGGAACCACGACTACGTGGTCGTGGCGGATTTCGACGATGTCGACGGCTACCTCGCCTACCGGGACCATCCCGTGCACACGCAACTGATCGCCGAACACATCGCCGGTCGCGTCGCCGAGCGGGCCGCCCTGCAGTTCGAGATCGGTGGCTGAGGTGATGACCGGACTCGCCGGCCGGCGAGCGCTGGTCACCGGCGCCTCGGCCGGACTCGGCTGGTCCTCGGCGGCGGCGCTCGCCGCCGACGGGGCCGAGGTCACGATCGCCGCTCGTTCGGCCGACCGACTGGCGGCGGCAGCCGAGCGGATCCGCGCCGTGACCCCCGGCGCCGTCCTGCACACCGTCGTCGCCGACGTCGCCGACCCGGATGCGGTCGCGGCCATGGTCGTGGCCGCCGAGGCCGCGATGGGCGGGGTCGACATCCTCGTCGCCAACGCCGGCGGACCCCCGCCCGGCGATTTCGCCTCGACCGATCTCGACGCCTACGAGCCGGCGCTGCGGCTCAACCTGCTCTCGACCGTCGCGATGTGCCGTGCCGTCGTGCCGGGCATGCGTTCCCGGGGCTGGGGCCGGGTGGTCGCCATCACGTCGATCTCGGTCCGCGAGCCGATCGGCACGCTGATCCTGTCGAACACGGCTCGGGCGGGCCTGACCGGATTCCTGAAGACCCTCGCGCGAGAGGTCGCGGGCGACGGTGTGACGGTCAACTCCCTGCAGCCCGGTCTGCACGCCACCGATCGCCTACGGGTCCTCCACGGTGACGATCTCGCTGCTGCGGCCCGACAGGTCCCGACCGGGGTGCTCGGCGACCCGGACGACTTCGGTCGCATCGCCGCCTTCCTCTGCTCGGACGCGGCGCGTTTCGTGACCGGGGCGGCGATCCCGGTGGACGGCGGTGCGTCCCACGGGCTGCAGTGACGCTCGTGGTCCCGCTCAGACGCTCCTGCGCCACAGGCTGGACGACCGTCCAGTTGCGGTCAGGTGACGGTCGACGGCGGCGTCGGCTGTCGCCCAACCGACGTCGGCGGTGAGGAGCGCGCTCCGTTCCACGATCTCGCCGTGGTCCCGGGCGATGCTGACCCAGGCGACGCGGTTCTCGTCACCGAACATCTCCCGTACGGCGAGGGTGTGGACGCCACACTGCGCGGCCGCCTCCACCGGGTCGGTCATCCACGTCCCGGGTCGGAGCGCCGCGACGGCCTCGGAACGGACCTGCACCCACCCCGGCCTCGATCGGACCCGTTGCGGCTCCCCGGCGAGCACCGTCTCGAACGTGTCCCGTTCGGGTCCGTGCAGCATCGCCGTCGCCTCGTCGCGGAGGTCGCGGGCGATCCGGTCGCCCCGGAGTCCGTCGAGGAGCTCGGTCACGTCCTCCACCCGTGGGGCCCACACGCTGATCATCGAGGTGCCGGTCGGCCCGCCGGCGACCAGGTGCCACAGCTGGACGTCGAGGTCGGACACCTCGCGCATGTGATGCACCGCGTCGGCGAGGACGTGCGGGACGCTGCCCGCCGGTCCGGTGTGGGTGGCGACCCGTCGGAACTGGAACATGCCCGGGTCAGGGTAGTGCCGTCGACCCGCGGCTCGACCCCGACACGTCCGCCCGCGGGCTGAGCCCCTACCGTTCCCGGCGGAGGTGGCTCATGGCGGACGGTGTCGACGGCGGTGGAGTGACGGGGGTCGTGCACCCCGAGTTCGTGGTCGGGACCGAATGGTTGGCCGAGCATCACCGCGACCCCGGCGTGCGGATCCTCGACGTGACGGCCAGGCTGACCTCGTCGCTCGACAACGTCGCCCACGACCGCTGCTTCGTGGAGGGCCACATCCCGGGGTCGGTGTCCTTCGACTCGCCGAGCGCCAAGGGTGCGCTGTCGGACCCGGCGGCCGAGCTGCCGTGGATGTGGCCGTCAGCACGTCGGGTCGAGGAGTCGCTGCGGGCGGCAGGCGTACATGACGGCGAACGGGTGATCATCACCGCCCGCACACCTCGGGCGGGTCTGGACTCGGGCACGATGTGGTGCACCCGGGCGTGGTGGACGCTCCACCACATGGGGATCGACGTCGCGATCCACCGCGGTGGCCTCGAGTCGTGGGAGGCCGCGGGCCTGCCGCTCGAGACCGGTGCGGCGACGGTCTCCGTCGGCTCGGTCTCCGTCGGGAGCGACGGCCTGACGGCGAGAGCCACCTCGGCAGATGTGATGAACGCACTCGCCGACGGCGATGCCTGTGTCGTCGATGCCCTCTCGGCGGCGAACTTCGCCGGCATCGACCCCGGGTACGGGCCCCGGCGCGGGCACATCACCGGTGCCGTGAACCTGCCCTACCAGTCGCTGATCGCCGCCGAGACCGCCGGGTTCCTCGACGGTCCGGAACTGCGCGCCGCCGTCGACTCCCTCGGGCTGATGGAGCGCCCCCGGGTCGTGACCTACTGCGGGGGAGCCATAGCGGCGACCGTCGTCGCGTTCGTGTTGAGACTCCTCGGCCATGGGGATGTCGCCGTCTACGACGGCAGCCTCATGGAGTGGAGTCGCGACCCGGCGCTGCCGATGACCGACCCGTCGTCGTGAGGTCACCCGTCCGGGTGGTCGGCGACGAGACCGAGGATCTCGTCGCCGAAGGCGGCGAGTCTCTGTGGCCCGATGCCCGGGATCGCGCCCAACTCGGCGGGGTTCGAGGGTCGTCGGCGCACGATCTCGTCGATGACCGCGTTGTTCATGACCGTGTACGCCGGCTTGCCGTCGGCGCGGGCGCGGCGCCATTCGACGAGGGCGGCGCGCAGCGGTGACCCGGCGACATCCGTGGGCGGTGCACCGGTCGGGCGCCGTCGACGCTCGCGACCCTCGGCCGCGGCCGGGGATGAACGTGCGGTCCGCACCACCGATGTCGACCCGGGCTCCTCGTTGAGCTCGGCGATGAACGGGGACGGCGCCCGATCGGCGTCGCCGTGGATCGTCACCGACCGCCGGCCGCGGGTGACTGCGACGTGGAACACGCGCCGCTCCTCCTCGACGGAGACGGCCAACCGGTGCGGGAACATCCCTGCGCTGGCATCGATGACGTGCACGTGGTCCCATTCCTGCCCCTTGACCGTGTGCACCGTCGCCAGCGTGACGCCGTTCGCGCCCCGCTGGGGAGTGGAGAGGGCACGGCGGAGGTAGGACCTGAACCGGGTCGGGTCGGGCTCGAGGGCGGCGACCGCTCGCAGGGCGTCGAGCTGGTCGCGGTGCGTGGCGCGGCGGGCGACCCGTTGTGAGTCGTCGAGGCCGTCGGCCGACCGGCCGAGACCGATCTCGTCGAGCACGGTCCTGACCAGGCTCGCCGTGTCGGCGCCACGCCGGACGAGTCCGACGACCCGCTCGACATCGCTGGCGAAGCGGTCGAGGCTCTGGCGGATCCGGTCGGAGGTCGACCCGTCGGCGAAGCGCCGCAGGGACGTGACGTCGCGAGAGCGTCGGACGGCATCGGCGACGCGCGGTGGCAGTGAGGTGGACGGCCGGGTCAGCGCGAGCGCGAGGGCCTCGGGGTCGAATCGGTCGTCACCACTGACGGCGACATCGATCCAGGCCAGGAGCGCGGCGACCCCGCTTCGATCGAGCAGGTCGGGTCCGATGCCGGCGGGGGTGATGACCGGGATCCCGGCGTCGGCGAGGAACAGCTGGGGCGCCAGCAGGACGGCGTTCGTCCGGGAGAGCACCGCGATCGAACCCGGGTCGGCACCGGCGGTGACCTGGGCATCGATGAGGCCGACCAGCGTGCGGTTCATCGCCGTCGGATCGTCGGCGAGGCGGATCGCCAGGCCGGTGTCGGTGCGCCCCGGAGCCGGCCGGATCGTCTTGTCGACACGGACGGAGTTGCGGCGCAGCAGGCGGTCGACGGCCTCGACGACGTCGACCGGGCAGCGGTAGTTGACCTCGAGGGCGTGCTCGGTGGCGCCGGGGAACCAGCGGCCGAACTCGACGAGCCATGCCGGGTCGGCACCCGAGAACCCGTACACGGTCTGATCGTCGTCGCCGACGGCGAACAGTTCCTGCGCCGGGCCGGCGAGGAGGCGGACGAGGAGCATCAGGGCCGGTGTGAGGTCCTGGAACTCGTCGACGGCCAGCGTGCCGACCCCGGCACGGACCCGTGCCCGCAGGGCCGGGTCGGAGGCCATCGCCCCGATCGCACCGAGCACCATCTCGGAGAAGTCGACTGCGCCCGCCGCGGTGAGCCTCCCCCGGTAGTCGGTGATGACGCGGGCGATCATCGAGGCGTCACCACCCGTGCTGGTGGCGAGATCGGGGAACGCCGCGAGGACCGCAGCCGGGTCAGCGAGGGTGTCGCGCGCCCAGACCACCGCGTCGACCCACGACTCGAGCGGGTCGGTGTTGGCGCGTCGCGGGCCCGTCGGGACGATGTCGGCGAGCAGGCGTCGAACCTGACGTTCGTCGAGCACATCCGGGGAGTTCCCGCCGCGAGCCTCGACGACGATCCGTCGGGCGAGCGCGTGGAGGGTGCGCACCTCGAGCCCGGGCACATCGCCGAGCCGCGACTGCATCTCGGCCTGGGCCCGGGTGTTGTACGCCACGAGGGTGACCGCCCCCGGCGCGAGACCACCGCCGACGAGGCGTCGCACCCGCTCGGTCAGGACCCGCGTCTTGCCCGACCCGGCGGGGGCGATGATGCGTGCCGTCCCGCGGCGGTGGGCGACGGCCGCAGCCTGATCGGGGGCGAGTTCGGCGGGCACGGCTCGCGCAGTCACGAGGGGGCGCAACGACCCTCGTTCGAGGTGCAGGCGCGGGACCATGGCGGCTCCGTCGAGGTCCGCGAACCATTCGAGCGGGCCCCCGTCGAGCCACAGCGCCCGCCCGGAGGGGTCGACGACATCGGCCGGACCCCCCGGCTCGGCCCCGGCCCGCCGCGCCGCATCGAGCAGATGCCACTCGGGTCGCCCCGAGCGGACGTCGACCGAGTTCGTCGTGAGCAGGAACCGCAGGCGTTCACCGACGGGCTCGGTGCCGACCGTCAGACCCCAGTGGTCGCCGACGGTGACTGCCGTGGGCTGACGGAGGTCGACCGCGGCATCGACTTCGTAGACCATCGCCGTACGGGAGAGCCACGCGGCGTGGGCGGCCGCGACCGTCGGGTCGTCGACACCGCTCGCCCTGAGAGCGTTGGACTCGATGGGGATCCGTCCGACACCCGACCACTCCTCGGGAGCCGGTTGCCCGGGCGTGACGACGACGCATCGTCCGAGGACCCGGTGGCCGCGCCCGATCACATCCGAGGTCATCGCCCGAGTGTGGCACGACGGTGTGACGCCCCGGTCCGTGTCACCACCACCGACCGTCCTGCCAGCGCTCCCGTTGGAGTCGGTTGCCGCGTCGGATGCCGAGGCTGATCAGCGCCACACCGACCGGGAACACGACGAGAGCGACGAGGGGTCGCTGCACACCGATCACGACCGACACGACCGTGAGCACGAGCGCGGCGAGGACCCATCCGACGACCCGTGCCGCGCAGCCGAGGGAGCGCGCCGCGCCCCGTGCCACCGAGGTCGCGCCCGTCCGCACCCTCGGGGCGGCGGTGCGCCACAGCGTCCCGAGGTCGGCGACGGCGATGATGACGGCGACGGTCGAGCCGACCGGTACGGTGCTCGCCGGGTACGGGGTCTGCCCGACGACACGGTTGGCGTACGGGTGCGCCCCACCGGCCGGGCTGATCATCGGCCGCGGGATCAGGCCGGCGGCCGTGAGGGATCGGACGGCGTCGATCGGGGAGAGCCCGATGACGTCGGGGACCGTGGTCGGCGGCAGGTCGGCGGGAGCCCGACCGAACGGTGTCGAACGCGGCCCGGATGCGGACGCCCGCCGCCGGCGGTCGTAGTCGGCGCGGCGGCGCGGATCCCCGAGGACCTCCCAGGCGACCTGGACGGCGTGGAAGCGCTCCGGGTCGCCGCCGAGGTCGGGATGCGTCTCCCGGGCGGCCCGACGGTGAGCGGCTCGGATCTCCTCGCTGGTCGCGTCCGGGTCGACTCCGAGTACGGCGTACAGGTCGAGGTCCGACGCCGCTGCATCGCCCTGCCGGCGGTACGGACCCGCCGTCCCGGTGCGCCGGATCCGGACGGCGTCCCCGCACTCGCATCGGGCGACGAAGAGCGGTTCGGGCACCGTCACCGTCGCACCGCACGTCGCACAGGTGCCGGTCGTGCCCATGCACCGACGCTACCCCGGGGCCGCGACCGGGGATGTGGGAGTCTTGTGGGGTGCATCCGGTCGAGCGCGAGATCGGCTACCGCTTCCGGGACAGCGCGTTGCTGCGCGGCGCGACGGGGACCTGGCACCGGTCGTTCGGGCCGCTCGAGCACCTCGGCGACACGATCGCCGACCTGGCGGTCGCCGTCACCTGTCACCGCCTCGGTGCCGGACCCGACATCGCGGCGACGCTCGTCGACAACGCGCACCTCGAGCGGGTCATGGCGTCGCGGCTCCGTCGCCTCGTGCGGCCGCGCACCGGCGACGTGATCGAGGCCCTGGTGGGGGCGGTGCATCTCGACGGGGGGTTCGACCGCGCCGCCGAGGTCGCGATCCGGCTCCTCGTCCCGGACAGTCGATGGGAGTCGATCCCGGAGTCAGCGGTGCCGGTCGGGGTCCCGACGGGTGACGGGCCGGTGTGGCTGGGGGCGCTCGTGCTCGATGCCGTGATCGCCGATCATCTGGTCCGCCGTCGCGGGCCGACTCGCACGAGCCAGCGCGAGCTGAGCCGGACGCGCTCGCACATCGTCCGTTCGACGGCACTCGAGCGCCTCGTCGGGCAGGTCCCGGCGTGGCGGAGTGCCGGTCTCGACGCTCGTCGTCTCAAGGGTTCGGTGGCACTGCTGCTGCTCCACCACGGGTGGGTTCCCACACGTGACCATCTCGAGGGGGTGCTCGTTGCCCATCGCCTCCTCGACGGGGTCGACGGGTCGCGACCCGTCGTCAGCGGAACAGGCGGCCGATCCCGCGCCCGGTGACCCGGCCGACCAGTCGGCGTCCGATCCGGCGTCCGATCCGGCCCCGTCGGACCGCTTGGACGTCACCGAGGAGTCTGGCCAGTCCGTAGAGGACGCCGCGGGTGCGATTGATGCTCGGCATGTCGAGAGGATGCCACACCCCGTCCACCCCGTGGGCTGTCACGTGGGTCGAGCGCTCGTCGTTGAGTACATGTGTCACACCGTGACGAGGTCGGTGCGTTGGCCACCATGTCAACCGTAAGCCACCGACCCTGGAGGCCACCGATCAGCGATCTCACCCCCGAGCAGAACCAGTCCGACGACCCCCTCGAACCGAGCGCCCTCGAGGCGGCGAGCGACGCCCTGCGGATGCGGTCGTCGCATGTGCCGTCTCCCGGTGACCGTCGCCGGGCACTCGGCGCCATCCTCGGTGGAGCCATCGGCGATGCCCTCGGGGCACCCTTCGAGTTCGGTCCCGCCGGGGCATTCGGCAAGCGGTTCCCGGAACCGGTGCTCGGCGGGCGAGGCGAGATGGTCGGAGGTGGGGCGTTCCACTGGGCACCGGGGGAGTTCACCGACGACACGCAGATGGCGGTCATCCTCGCCGAGTCGCTCCTCGAACACGGCGGCCTCGACCCCGCGTCACTGTTCGGCTGGTGGTCGGCCTGGGCCGACCTGGCCGCCGACGTCGGGTCGACCACCCGTGTCGCCCTCGCCGTCGACGATTGGCGGACGGCGGCCGAGTCGGCGCACCGGACCACCGGGCGCAGCGCGGCCAACGGCGCGCTGATGCGTGTCGCCCCGGTGGGTGTCGCGATGGCACGCCACGGTGACGCCCCGTGGGTGGCGGATGCGACGGTGGCGCTGGCCCGGGCCCAGGCAGCACTGACGCATCACGACCCGGCCGCCGGGTGGGGTGCCGCGCTCTTCGCAGAGGCCCTGCGGCGAACGGTGCTCGGCATCGACCCGATGACCGCGCTGGCATCGTCGATCCGTCTGTTGCCCGACTCCCACCGTGACACCTTCGACGATCTCCTCGCCCCGGATTGGTCGCCCGGATACCGCGACGCTCCCCGGAACGGTTCGGTCTGGGGCTGTCTCGCCGAGGCGGTGTGGGCGGTCCGGCTCGGTTCGGGCGACGTGTCGCAGACCCTGCGGCTGGCGATCGATCGCGGTGGCGACACCGACACCGTGGCCTGTGTGGCGGGGGCGCTCGTCGGCGCCCATCGGGGGATCCAGGCCATTCCGGCCCGCTGGCTGACCTACGTGCACGGAGTGGTCGCGACACCCGACGGTGACATCGACAGGTACTCGGCGGCCGATCTGCAGGGCCTGGCGCGTCGACTCCTCGGTCTCGACGAACCCGGACCGGGAGCCTCGGAACGGCGCAACGGCCCGGTCGAGGTTGCGGACGGCCTCCATGCCGCGTCGCTGCCTGCGGCGATCGCCCACGTCGGCGACGGGAACGACGTGGCCGTGTTCTCGCTGTGCCGGACCGACGGTGCCTTCGCCCACCTCGACGTACGACGCGAGGCGTACATCGTCGACCAGAACGGCGGGGCGAACCCGGACCTGCGGTTCGTCGTCGATGAGGCCGTCGCCACGATCGAGGCCTGGCTCGCCGAGGGTCGCCGGGTCCTCGTCCACTGTCACGGGGGTCGGAGCCGGACCGGATTGGTGCTGATCGCGTGGGCGATGCGCCACCACGGGTGGTCCTATCGGGACGCCAGGGGTTGGCTAGAGGATCGCTGGCCGCACTTCGATCCGTGGAACGACGACTTCCAGTCGTTCCTGGAGCGTGACTGGTCGTGACCGGTCACGTGTCGGCGTTGCCGACCGGTCGCTTCGTCGCCGCGGTGGGCCTCGCCGTCGAGGTCCACGGGGCGCAGGAACGCAAGGGCCTCGGTGTCACGTACCTCTCGCACGTGCTGTCGGTGGCGGCGACCGTGTGGGAGTACGGCGGCGACGAGGACCTCGCGATAGCCGGCCTGTTGCACGACGCCATCGAGGACGGCGGTGGGCTCGAGATGAGGGATCGGATCGCAGCCGAGTTCGGTTCACGGGTCGCATCGGTGGTGGAGGAGTGCTCGGACTCCGTCGTCGACGACCCGAGTGCGAAGGCACCGTGGTTCGAGCGCAAGGTCCGTCACCTGGCGAAGATGGCGGACCGGTCGGACGACGCCGTGCTCGTGGCGGCGGCGGACAAGCTGCACAACGTGCGTTCCATCGTCACCGACCACCGGGCGGTGGGCGACGGGTTGTGGACCCGCTTCAATCCCGAGGCCGGTGCCGACGGGACGGTCTGGTACTACAGGCGGCTCGAGGAGACGATCGTGCCGCGCCTCGTCCCGGCCGGTGGGCGTCGGGCCCAGCTCGGAGCCGAACTCGCGACCACCGTCGAGGAGCTCGCGGGGCGGGTCCGGGTCACGCTGCCCGACCTCGATTCCCGGGTGCGGCGCCGCCGCATCGCGGCGCAGTCGGTGCGCTGAGCGCGGGTCCGCTCAGGCCGTCGCGCCGAACCCGGTGAGGCCGAGCACCTCGACCGCGTGCTCGCGCAACAGGTACTTCTGGATCTTTCCGGTGACGGTCATCGGGAACTCGTCGACGACGATCACGTGCTGGGGCACCTTGAAGTGGGCGATGCGCCCACGACAGTGCCCCTGGATCGAGTCGAGGTCGACGGTCGCTCCCGGGCGTGGCCGGACCGCGGCGCACACCGCCTCGCCGTAGCGGGGATCGGGGACGCCGATCACCTGGACGTCGACGATGTCGGGATGGGTGTAGAGGAACTCCTCGACCTCGCGCGGCGACACGTTCTCGCCGCCGCGGATGATGAGGTCCTTGATCCGCCCGGTGATGTTGACGTAGCCCTCGTCGTCCATCACGGCGAGATCACCGGTGTGCATCCAGCCGTCGGCATCGATCGCCCCGGCGGTCTTCTCGGGCTCGTCCCAGTAGCCCTGCATGATCGAGTAGCCGCGGGTGAGGAACTCGCCGGACACGCCGCGGGGGACGGTCTCGCCCGTCTCGGGGTCGGCGATGCGGATCTCGACGTGCGGGTGGACTCGCCCGACGGTGCCGACCCGCTTGTCGATCGTGTCGTCGGCGCCGGTCTGGGTCGAGACCGGTGACGTCTCGGTCATGCCGTAGGCGATGGTGACGTCGTCCATGTTCATCCGCTCGATGACCTGCTTCATCACCTCGACCGGGCAGGGCGAACCGGCCATGATCCCGGTGCGCAGGCTCGACAGGTCGTAGGAGTCGAAGTCGTCGACGGCGAGTTCGCCGATGAACATCGTCGGCACCCCGTACAGCGATGTGCAGCGTTCCTCGGCGACCGTGGCCAGCACCGACACCGGCTCGAAGGCTTCGTTCGGGACGACCATCGTGGCGCCGTGGGTGGTGGAGCCGAGGTTGCCCATCACCATGCCGAAGCAGTGGTAGAAGGGCACCGGGATGCACACCCGGTCGTCGGGTGTGTACCCGCAGGCCTCACCGACGAAGTAGCCGTTGTTGAGGATGTTGCGGTGGGTGAGCGTCGCTCCCTTCGGGAGCCCGGTGGTGCCCGATGTGTACTGGATGTTGATCGGGTCGGTGGCCGACAGGTTTGCGCCACGGTCCGCCACCTCGGCGCTCGTCACCCGGGCGGCACGGGCCAGCAGCTCGGTCCACGAGTCCGAGCCGAAGAACACCGCTTCGCGCACCTCCGGGCACGCCTCGGCGACGTCGCCCCACATCGTCGTGTAGTCACTGGTCTTGAACGATGGTGCGGCGAGGAGCATCGAACAGCCCGACTGGTTCAGCGCGAACTCGAGTTCGTGCGTGCGATAGGCGGGGTTGATGCACACCATGATCACGCCGATGCGGGCCGTCGCGAACTGGGTGAGCACCCATTCGTAGCGGTTCGGCGACCACAGCCCGACCCGGTCGCCGACGGCGAGTCCCGAGGCCATGAGCGCCCGGGCGAGCTCGTCGACGCGGGCGTCGAGCTCGGCGTAGGTCCACCGGATCCCCTGGTGGCGAACGACCAGCGCCTCCCGGTCGCCGTGGGCAGCGACCGTGGCGCGCAGGTTGGCGTCGATCGTCTCCTCGAGCAACGGCACCGATGTGTCACCGGCCGCGTACGACAACTCCGTCATGAGAACCCCCCGATTCCGCCGGCCCCCGCCGACACCCCGATCGTAGTCACGGCGCCGGCGGGCCTCGAGTGGTCAGCCGCTGAAGTGGCCGGAGGTGTCGGCGAGGAGGTGTGCCTTTCCGTACACGTAGAAGCAGACCTTGCCGTCGTCGGACACGGGGGCGATGACGGAGTTGGGGACGGTCTGTCCGGTGACGAAGTTGAGGTTGGACGCGTCGGGTCGTGTTCCGCACGGGTAGACGGTGACGTAGCCGCCGTAGTCGTTGGCTTCGCCGTCGACGA
>JBEAPU010000095.1:0-4754 GCA_041164245.1 Actinomycetota bacterium
ACGTCCTGCCGGGTGGCCCCGCAACCTCGACGACCTGTCGTCAAGGTGCGTGCAGGTGAGTGACGGCCCGTCGCCGTCGCGAGAGAGCAGGCCGCCGGGGCCGACCCGGCAGCAAGCGCCGGAGCTCATCCGGCATCAGGAGCACCCATGTCCGACTCGATCTACCTGTCCGGTCACGACGTGTTGCGCATCGCCCATCACGCGCACTGGATCCCCATCGGCCGCGGCTTCACCCGACAGTTCATGGACCAGGACTTCCCCGGCTGGACCTTCAACTCCATCTACCCACGGCTGATCGGCGCCGGGGTTCTGACACGACGTCCCGGCGAGTTCTCGGAGCGTCACCTGCCGGAGGGGATCATCGGCGTCGAGATCGACCGGCGAGGGAGCGTGGCCGTCGACGACGGGTCATCACGCTCCACGGCCCGTCTCGCATCGTGGGACCGCAACGGCGGCGAGCGGGTCAGCGAGCACCTCGCCGTCTCGAGGCCATGGTCCATCGAGCGCGTCATCGTCCACGTCCCCCATGCGGCGACCCACATCCCGGTGACGGAGCGGCCGTCGATCCTGCTGTCCGACACCGCCCTGACGAGGGAACTCCGAGCCTCGACCGACCAGGGGACAGCCGCGGTCGCTCGCCGTCTCGACCGTGTCGCCGAGGTCACCGTGGCCGCAGCCACCCTCTCGCGGCTCGTGTTCGACCCCGAGCGCTTCGCGACCGGGGATCCTGCCGAGTCCACCGGGCGAGGGCTCGTGTACACCCGCACCGCGGACGGCGGACGCCTGCGGGACGAACCCGACGACTCGTCGATGACCTGGCACCGCGAGCAGCACCTTCGTTACACACGGTCGATGGAACACCTCGTCCGCCGGGCCATCGACCGCCACGGTCGTGCCCTCATCGTCGATCTCCACTCCTACCCCTTCGCCCCACAGGCCCACGAGGACCCGACAGCCGACCGGCCCGATGTGTGCATCGGCACCGATCCGCACCACACGCCCGGACGGCTGGTCGACGCCGCCCTCACCGCGTTCGGATCGGGATTCGCGGTCCGCCTCGACACCCCGTACTCGGGGAGCTACGTCCCGGGCGCCATGCACCTCAGCGATGCACCGGTCGAGTCGATCATGATCGAGGTCCGGCGCGATGTGCTGCGCACGTCAGCCGGAAGGGACCGCGTCGCCGACGCGATCGGCGAGATCATCGAGCATCACTGACCGAGTTCGTCGATCAGCGCCGTCAGCAAGCCGCTCGCACCGAACCGGAAGCGATCGGGTGTCGCCCACCCCGACCCCATACGGGCATCGACGAGGTCCAGGTACTCCGCTGCCTGGGCGAAGGTCCGGATCCCGCCCGAGGCCTTGACCCCCACGTCCCGGCCGGACTCGATGATCGCCTCGACGATGGCCGCCACAGCCTCGGGCGTCGCCGACACCGGGGTCTTCCCGGTCGACGTCTTGACCATGTCGGCACCGTGCTCGATCGCGAACCGGGCTGCGGCGCGCACGGTGTCGTCCCCGCCGAGTTCCCCCGACTCGACGATGACCTTCAGCGTCACGCCGGCGCCGATCGCTGTGCGCACCGTGTCGATCAGATCGGCGGCCCTCCCGACATCGCCGGCGAGCCACGCCCGGTACGGCAGCACCACATCGACCTCGTCGGCTCCGTCGGCCACGGCCCGTGCCGCCAGCACGCCCGAGGCGAACGCCCGCTCGTCACCGGTCGGGAAGTTGACGACGGTCGCCACCCGTATCGACGAGCCGGCGAGTCGATGCCGGGCCGATGCCACGAAGTCGGGCCACACGCACACCGCCGCCACGGCGTGCTCCCGGGCGTCATCGCACAGCCGATCGATGTCAGCGGCGCCGCAGTGGTCGTCGAGGTTCGTCAGGTCGATGCAGGAGATCGCCCGCCTGGCCAGAACCGCATCGCTCGAGCCCACCTGATCACGTTATGTCCGAGCCCCACCCGATGCAGACGCGATTCCCCTCGGACAGATACGAACACATGTTTGTTTTACGATCATGTGTGTGTTATCGTTCTCCTCGTGCCCACGATCATCGAGATCCCGACCGCCGAGGAGATCGCCGACTTGCGCAACGGCCCCGACTCCCGGGCGCTCGATGCCGCCGTGGTCGCCGTCGAGATGGCCCGCCGGCTGGTCGAGGCCCGCGCCATCGATCTCGTGCGTCGGGCCGACGTCACCGGGGCCCACTTCCTCGACGGGCATCGCACCACCACACCATGGGTCGAGTCGGTCGCGGGCGTCTCCACCGCGACGGCCCGCCATCGCACCCGGTGCGCCCACCTCGCCGAGAAGGGACTCCACCGCTGGGTGGCCGCCATCGCCGACGGCACCATCGGCGTCGAACAGGCCGTCGCCCTCGGTCGGGTCGCCGCCAACCCCCGGGTCCGCGACCATCTGGCCGATGCCGAGGAGATGCTCCTCGCCTTCGCCCGCACCATGCCCTTCGCCGCATTCACGGCGGCGCTCGATCGATGGGTCAGCCTCGCCGACCAGGACGGCACCCTGCGCGACCACGACCACCAGCACCACAACCGCTGGCTCACCACGAACGTCATCGGCAACCGCTTCATCCTGCGGGGCGAGACGAGCACCGCCCAGGGCACCGTGATCGAACAACTCCTCGCCCAGTTCATCGAGCGCGAGTTCCAGGCCGATGCCGAGGCCGCCATCGCCGAGCACGGAGAGGTGAACACCGCCACGCTGCCCCGCACCCACGGCCAACGCGCCATCGACGCACTCGTCACCGCCCTCGAACACGGCGCCTCGAACCCCCGCAACACCGTGCGACCCGTCGTCAACCTCCTCTGCGACATCGACACCTTCGAGCAGTGGCGTCGCTTCGGCATGGGCGGCCCGTCACCCGACATCGACCCGACCCGAGCCGACGATCACCTGTGCGAATCGGCCACCGGCGCCCCGATCGACCCCCGCCTGATGGTCGAGGCCGCACTCGCCGGCCGGGTGCGCTCGATCATCCTCGACGGCGACCGTCAGATCGTCGCCGTGAACCCCGAGCAGCGCCTCTTCGACCGCTCCACCCGAGACGCCGTCCGGTTGCTGAACGTCACCTGCTACTGGCCGGGCTGCACCGTGCCCGCCGAGTACTGCGAGACCGACCACCTCGTCCCCCACCGACGCGGAGGCCCCACGGTTCCAGCCAACGCCGGGCCGTGCTGTCGCCACCACAACCGCTTCAAGGCCGACCGCTGGTACGCCAGCCGACGATCCGGCCGATGGCGAATCACCCGACCGGATGGCACCACCCTCAGTGGTGCCCCACCGCCCGGTCCTGCCCTGGTGGCGTGAACCCGAACGGCATCTCGAGGCGATGTGCCTCGAGCAGGGCCGTGTCCGCCAACAGCTCAGCCGTCGGCCCATCGGCCACCACGCGCCCGCCGCTGATGATCACCGACCGCGGGCAGATCTGCAGCGCGAACGGCAGGTCGTGCGTCACGATCAACTGCGTCTGCGGCAACGACACCAGCAGGTGTGCCAACTCGCGTCGGCCGAACGGGTCGAGACCCGACGTCGGTTCGTCCAACACCAGCAGGTGCGGATCCATCGCCAGCACGGTCGCGATCGCGACCCGTCGCTTCTCGCCACCGCTCAGGTGGTGCGGGGTGCGATCGATCAACTCCTCTGCACCCACCATCGCCAGCGCCCGCTCGACCACGGCGTCCAACTCGCCCTTGGGCACACCGAGGTTCGCCGGACCGAATGCCACGTCCTCGCGCACCGTCGGCATGAACAACTGATCGTCCGCGTCCTGGAACACGGCACCCACCCGGCGACGGATCTCGGCCAGGTTCGCCTCCGACATCGCCAGGTCACCGATGGCGATCTCCCCGGTCTGCAGGCGATGCAGACCGTTCAGGTGCATCACGAACGTCGTCTTGCCCGACCCGTTCGGGCCGAGCAGCGCCACGCGCTCCCCCGCTGCGATCGACAACGACAGATCCTCGAGCACCGCCCGTCGCTCCCCCGGGTACGAGAACCCGAGTCCGCTCACCGTCACCGGGGCACAACTCATGCGAACCGCCTCACCCCGTCACCATCGTCAACGTCAACGTCACCACCGCCACCGTAGGCAGCACGGCGGCCGTCATCCACTCCCGAGCCGTCGCCCGCCGATCATCGAGCGCCGGCATCGTGCCCGAGTAGCCACGCGCCAGCATCGCCTGGTGGATGCGCTCGCCACGCTCGTACGACCGCACGAACAACGCCCCGGCCGACGACGCGATCGGCTTCACCTGCCACAGCCAACGGGGGTCATGACACCGCGCCGTCATCGACGTGCGCATCCGACCCAACTGCTCCACCAGCAGGTCGAGGTACCGCACCATGAACGCCACGATCGCCACCATCACCTTGGGCACCCGCATCCGGGTCAGTCCGCGGAGCAGGTCCGGCACCGGTGTCGTCGCCGACAGCACGATCGACGCCGACGCACCGAGCAACGCCTTGGCGAGGATGTTCCACGTCGCCCACAGCCCATCCACCGACAGTCCCACGCCGAGCACCTCGGTCTGCTCGCCGCCGCCGATGAAGGGCACGAGGAGCGCGAACGTCACGAACGGCAGCACCACCGCGAGTCGGGAGAGCACCACCCGCACCGGCAACCGAGAGATCGCGATCACCCCGACCATCGCCGTCGCGTACACCGCGAACGCCACCACCCGCTCGCGCGGTGTCAGCGCGACCGTGATCACGAAGGCGAACACCGCC
>JBEAPU010000096.1:0-3020 GCA_041164245.1 Actinomycetota bacterium
CGGTCACGAGCTTGGCGTCGAGGTCGACGACGACCGTGGCCACACCGGCCACCGACGAGACCTCCTTGGTCACCGCAGCCTCGCAGTGCCCGCACGTCATCCCGGGGACGGAGAGTGTGAGGGTGTCGGCGCTCATGTCCCGAACCCTATCGGTCACCCCTCGGTGCGGTCCGGTGCACCCGTCAGGCGATCGCGCAGGAACTCCAGCACCCGCACGACGCTGGCCTCGTCACGCTGCTCGGTCAGCACCGAGTGGTCGGACGGCCGGCCACTCGGCAGCTCGACCGCGATGAAGGCGTCGCCGAGCAGCTCCCGGAGCGTCCCGAAACGGGTGCCGACCGCCCGGTCGTCCCGGTAGCGGAGCCCGAGCACCTGGCACCCCTGCGCCGCCCGCTCGACGACGACCGCTGCGTCGGCCGGGTCGAGACCGAGGTCGCCGGCCCGTTCCGACCCCACCGGCAGCGGGAGCGACGGCTGCGAGAGCACCGGGGCGAGCATGAGGTCGTCGACCATCATGCCGAGGGCGAACCCGCCGGAGAAGCACATGCCGACCGCACCGATCCCGGGCCCGCCCACCTCGGCGTGCACGGCCCGTCCGAGCGCCCGGAGCCAGGCGATGATCGGCGACGTCCGCCCGACGGCCCAGGTGGAGAACTCACGGGCGACGCACACCTTGGCCAGCGATGCCGCCAGGTAGCCCTTCGTCGGGGGCCGACCCGTGGTACCCACGAGGTCCGGGAGCGCAACGGTGAAACCAGCCTCCACGACCTCCTCCGCGAAGCGCAGCACCGCCGGCGTGATGCCCGGCACCTCGTGCACCACGACGACGCACGGCCCGCTGCCCCGGCGGTACCAGTCCCGGGTGATGCCGGCGGCCGTGAACGACGAGCGTTCCCAGCCGGCAAGCGGGACAGCAGCCATCAGATCCCCCCACCGAGCATGGCCAGCGCCCCCTCGGCCAGCATGTCGACACCGTCACGGAACGACGCCAGCAACTCGGGGTCGATGGCGTCCCCCATGGCACCGTTCACGTACCGGGCGTAGACCCCCTCGGAGATCACGGCGAGCCGGAACGCCGAGAAGGCGACGTAGTAGTCGATGCGGGACACGTCTCGGCCGGTTCGCGCCGCGTAGCGGTCGACGAGCTCCCGATAGCTCGGGAAGCCTCCGGCCCCGGTCGGGTCGTTCGGACGGGACCCGGAGCCGTCGTCGCTCACCCAGTACACGCCGAGGTACCCGACGTCGGCGAGCGGGTCGCCGAGGGTGCACAGTTCCCAGTCGAGCACCGCCGTGACCCGCCGCGTGGCGGTGTCGACGAGGCAGTTGCCGAAGCGGTAGTCCCCGTGGGCGATCGACACGCCGACCTGGGTGGGGATGGCGGACGCGAGTCGACGCGCCACCTCGTCGATCGCCGGCAGGTCCCGGGTGTGCGAGTTCTCCCACTGCGTCGTCCAGCGCCGCACCTGCCGCTCGACGTACCCCTCGCGCTTGGCGAGGTCACCGAGCCCCACCGCGTCGACATCGACGGCGTGGAGGTCGGCGAGCACGTCGATCAGGTCGTGGGAGAGGTCGCGCTTGACCTCGATCGTCAAGCCGGCGGCGCGCTCGGGACTGTCGAGTACGACCCCGTCGACGAAGCCCATCACGTAGAACGGTGCCCCGTTCACCGACTCGTCGGTGCACACCCCGAGCGCCGGCGCGACCGGCACACCGGTCCGACCGACGGCCGAGATGATGCGGTGCTCCCGGGCGACGTCGTGGGCTGTGGCGAGCACATGCCCCAGCGGGGGACGGCGCAGCACGTAGCGGCGTCCGGAGGCGTCGGTCACCCGGTACGTCAGGTTCGAACGACCGCCCTCGATGAGCGAGAACTCGAACGGCGGGACCGCACCGTCGATGGTGCCGGCGATCCAGGCGGACACCCGGTCGTGGTCGATTCCGGGGACGTCGGGCATACCGACGAGAAACTAACCGGGACGCCCGACCACGACCACCTTGGACCAGTTCACGTTCGACACCTTCACGTGGGTGGAGGAGTTCGGTGCGTGGACCAGCTGGCCGTTGCCGAGGTAGATGCCGACGTGACTGATCGGCGAGTAGTAGAAGAGCAGGTCCCCCGGCTGGGCCGCGGCGATCGGGACCCGTGGCACCGAGTCGGCCTGCATGCGCGAGTTGCGGGGCAACGACACGCCCGCCTGGGCCCAGGCGAAGTACGTGAGGCCCGAGCAATCGAATGACACACCCGGGTTCGCCGTGGCGTACCGGTACGGGACTCCGAGCTGCCCGAGCGCCGCCTGGATGGCGACACCGGCCAGCCCCGACGGGGCCGGGTAGTTCGCAGCGAACGAGGCGGACTGGGAGTCCTCGGCCGCGGCGCCCGAGAAGCCGGCGTCGGCACCGCTCGCCTGACCGGCCGCGAGCTCGCGCTGGAGACGTGCGAACGCCGCCTCCGAGCGACGCCGCTCCTCCTCCTCGATGAGACGCCCGAGCTTCCGCTCGGCATCGGCCCGGGCCGACTCGTAGGCCGAGGTCGAGGCCTCGACCTCGTCGATCATGCCCTCGAGCCGCCCGGCCAGCGCCTCGGACTCGTCGAGCAGGCGGTTCAACTCCTGCTGTTCGAGTTCGAGGGAGCGGATCGCCGCCCCGAGGTCATCGACCGTCCCGGCACCGACGCGCAACGCGACCCGCGAGTAGCTGTCCCGGGTGAGGTCGTCGGCGTAGGCCGCCGCGTTCGACAGCAGGGGGCCGAGCACGTCGGTGCCCGAGCGGGTGAAGGCGCGCACGGCGACCGTCCCGAGATCGCCTTGCAGGCTGGCGAGGTCGGATTGACGCTCGGCCACCCGGGCCCGGGCGATCTCGATGTCGCCGTTCAGTCGTCGCTGGTCGTCCATGGCCACGGCGTAGTCCTCGGCGAGGATGTCCGAGCGCTCGTGGAGTCGTTCGAGTTCGTCGACGAGGCGCTCGACCTCGCGGCGCTGGTCGTCGACCGATTGGGCGTGGGCGGCCTGGGGCAGCACCGG
>JBEAPU010000097.1:0-7075 GCA_041164245.1 Actinomycetota bacterium
CTGGTTTGGTGCCGCAGGGGTAGACGGTGACGTAGCCGCCGAAGTCGTTGGCTTGGCCGTTGACGACGGTGACGTTGAGCGCGACGGCGGTGGCGGTGGTGGGGACGAGGCTGCCGGTGACTTGCAGGGTGTAGGGATCGCCTGAGCCGCCGAGGTCGTCGGCGCCGACCGGGTCGCTGTCGCGGGTGTTGAGGATGCGCACCGGCTCATCGAGAGCGACGAAACCACCGGTGGATCGCACGACGACATCGGGCTCCGAGAAGTGGAAGCCGTCGGCGTCGATGTGGAGCATGTCGTCGACGATCGTGATCGATGCGTCGAACTCGCCCTCGGCGCGCTCGCTGCCGTCCTCGTCGATGACCGCCACCTCGAGGTCTGTGACGAGCGACGCCGGGTCGATGCCCCACAGACACTCGGCGTAGGCGACCGGGATGCGGGCCTCGTAGCTGCCCTCGAACTTCTCGCCGTCGGGACGCAGGTGCGGGGCGCCCATGTTGAAGCGCAACTCGTTGGCGCCGTCGTCCCACTCTGGCTGGCCGCCCCAGGCATGGTTGCCTGAGACGACCGGGAACCCGAACTCCGAGCAGGCTGACGGGAAACCGGGATCATTGGCGTTCTTCAACTCGAAGAACCAGGTGTTGGCCAGGTAGTCCGCCTGCTCGGTGGTGCGCAACGAGCCCTCGCTGAACGAGGAACCGTCTCCGACACCCGGAACATCGACTGCTGCACCACGGAGGGTGATGAGGGCGCCGCCGTCACTCAGTGCCTCGGTCGACACGACTGTGTCCTTCGTGGCGGTGTAGGCGTACGCCATCGCGAAACCACTCACCCGGACCTTGACCTCGATGACGACGTCCTCCACCGGGCCGACCCCGACGCTGCAGTAGTCGCCCTGGCAGTTCGGCTTCGGGACCGAGTGCTGGTTGTAGTTCCCGTTCTCGTTGGTCGCCGAGTAGATGCCGACGAAGACGCGTTCAGCCACCTTCTCGAGTGACTGCACCCGCTCGCCAGAACGTGAGCAGTCGTGGTTGAACCCGGGGGTGGTCAGCGACGACGAGGTCAGGATCGTCGAACCGCCCTCGAGGGTCTCCAGCCCCGGGACGTTCCAGTAGGAGCCGGACACGTTGGAGATGTGGCCGTCCCGACAGGTGAACCCGGGATCGGGTGCCATCTCCAGGTAGCCGCCTTCGATGAGGTCGCCGTCGGGAGTCACGTAGGCCACCGACTCGATGCAGTCCGAGTCGGTGGCCGACGAGCACGGTTCCATGTTGAACTGGCCCGGCTGGTCGTAGTCGATGTCGGTGGCGTTCGCGGTCACGTCGGCCACCACGGTGATCGGGATGGCGACGGCGTCGCCGCTGGTGTCGCCGAACACGACGACCTTGAGGGCGCCGACGCCACTGTTCGCAGGGATCGTGACAGTGTCCGTCACCGATCCGTCGGCGTCGGCGACGAGTTGCGTCGACCGGGCAGCGTTGAGGTCGACGATGTCGGGGTACAGGTAGATCCCGATGTCCTCGCCGGCGGTGAAGGTGCCGGCCGGGAGTTCGATCGTGACCTCGTCACCCGGCTCGGGATTGTTCGGCGAGGCCGCCATCGGGCTCTCGGTGAGTTCCGCCACATCGGATGGGGTCGGTGGGGTCGGGGCTGCGTGCACCGGCAGTGCGCTGGCGACGGCGATGATGCCGGAACCGGCGAGCAGGGCCGACGCGAGGAGGAAACGGACGGAACGGATGTCACGGGCCATGAGGGCACTAACGCCGAGCCGCCAGGTCTCGTGACAGGGGCCGGGGCCGGCTCCGACCCTCTGGTACCGTCCCGGCATGTCACTCTCCCTCGGATACAGCGTCGGGTACTGGTCATCGGGTCCGCCGGCGGGCGCCCTCGAGGGAATCAAGGAGGCCGAGCGACTCGGATTCGACTCGGTGTGGACCGCCGAGGCCTACGGCTCCGACGCCTTGACGCCATTGGCCTGGTGGGGAGCCGCCACCGAGCGCATCCGCCTCGGCACCGGCATCATCCAGATGTCGGCCCGCACACCGGCCGCGACCGCCATGGCCGCCATGACGATGGATCATCTGTCGGGCGGCCGGTTCATCCTCGGCCTCGGTGTGTCGGGCCCCCAGGTCGTCGAGGGCTGGTACGGCGAGCCCTACCAGCGGCCACTCGAGCGCACCCGTGAGTACGTCGAGATCATGCGCCGCATCTTCGCCCGCTCCGAGCCGGTGGCGTTCGAGGGTCGTCAGTACCAGATGCCCTACACCGGCGACGGCTCCCTCGGCCTCGGCAAGCCGCTGAAGTCGACCATCCATCCGCTGCGCTCCGACATCCCGATCTTCCTCGGCGCCGAGGGCCCGAAGAACGTCGCACTCGCCGCCGAGGTGTGCGACGGCTGGCTGCCGCTCTTCTTCTCGCCCAAGGAGGACGCCTTCTACCGCTCGTGCCTGGATGAGGGTTTCGCCGCGTCTGGCGAGGCCGGCAAGGCCGGGCGCTTCGAGGTCGCAGCCCCCGTTCCGGTCGTGCCCGGTGACGACGTGGAGACCTGCGCCAACATGATCCGCCCGATGCTCGCGCTCTACGCAGGGGGAATGGGGGCCAAGGGAGCCAACTTCCACTTCGACGTGTTCGCCCGCATGGGCTACGAGTCGGTTGCGCTCGAGGTGCAGGAGCTGTACCTCCAGGGCAAGAAGGCCGAGGCCGCCGCGGCGATCCCGTTGCAGATGGTCGAGGACGTCGCCCTCGTCGGACCGCCGGACAAGATCCGCTCCGAGATCCCGAAGTGGGAGGACACCTGCCTGACCACGATCCTGCTGAGCGGACCACCCCAGATGCTCGGCATGCTCGCCGACCTGTTCACCTGAGGCAACCGATGACCGCGCCCTACGTCATCGACTCCGCCGCGCAGGACGTGCTGTTCCGTGCGGCGCGCACGGCCAACACGTTCACCGACGAACCGGTCACCGACGAGCAGATCGCCGCGCTGTACGACCTCGTCCAGTGGGGTCCGACCACCATGAACTGCCAGCCGATGCGGCTGGTGGTCGCCCGCTCCGCTGAGGCGCGGGCGACCGTGATCGAGCACCTGCTTCCCGGGAACCGGGCCAAGAGCGAGCAGGCGCCGCTCATCGCCGTCGTCGCCGCCGACACGAACTACCACGACCACTTCGAACGCACCTTCCCGCACTTCCCCGGGGCACGCGACCTCCATGCCGACGATCAGTTCCGGCTGGCGACCGCCCGGTCCCAGACCTGGTTGCAGGCCGGCTACCTGATCGTCGGTATCCGCTCGATCGGCCTCGCCGCCGGGCCGATGCTCGGCTACGACGCGGCCGGACTCGACGCGGCCATGTTCGCGGGTTCCGGCCTGGTGTCGGTGATGGTGCTCAACATCGGCCGGCCCGGACCGGATGCCTGGTGGGAGCGGCTCCCACGACTGCCCCTCGACGAGGTCGTGCTCGAACGCTGATCGTGAGCGACGTCAGTCGTCATCCGTCGGCCGGGACGACGAGGCGGACACGTCCGAACATCGACTCGATCGGCTGTCCTCCCATGTCGATCGTCACGTCCCACAGGCCGGGCGCCATGTCGGCCGGAAGCGTGAATCCCGCCGACTGACCGGCACGCACCACCGAATGTTCGGCCAGGACCCGGCCGTCGATCGTCGAGAGATCGCCGCACGTGTCGGGCACCGCCGCGATCGGATCGGTCTGGGGATTGAAGGGAACCTGCCCGGCGACGATCGACCCGCCGGTGCCGCCATTCCCGTCGGTGCGGGTCAGACGGACGGAGAACATCCCGGGGTTCAGTGCGCCGGCCGTGATCTCGACCGGCGTCCCCAACCGGCACCGCTCGGCCGCACGGGCGACGTCGCCATCGATGTCGAACACGCCCACCTCGCGACTGGTCACCCGCAGCCCGACATTCCAGGTGCCGCCCGGTCGGGCGACCGGCTCCGCTCCGTCGACGGCGATCATCACCCCGGAGCCGTCGGCGAAGGCGAACGTGCTCGGACCCGGATCCCCGTCGGCCGCCGTCCACTCGGGAGTCGTCGGGACCTCGGCCGGGTCGGCGGTCGGGGTGGACGGCGAATCCGAGCCGCCACCGACGGCGAGGACGACCATGACTGCGGCGATGACGAACCCCGAGCCGCCGAGCCAGCGCAGCAGCCACCGCCGCTGCCAGGCCGCGGCGAGATCCATCGCCATCGTCGAGCGCGTGACGTCACCGAGGACGTCGGCAAGGGCGACCGCCCGATGAGCCAGTGCGGCCGCTCGTCGAGGATGACGTCGAGCGAGCGCGGTCGCCGATCCCATCAACTCGTCGAAGCGGCGCGCGGCACGGGTCCAGCGATCACCGATGTCGGTGAGCGGGTCGTCGCTGACCGTGATCACGACCTCGGTGGCCTCGAGGTCGAGGCCCATCGCGAGACGCGCCTCGAGGCCGCCGCCGTGTGCGGTCAGGGCACCGCAGGCGACGAGCGCGCCCGAACGCGCCGTCGAGACCCGCACCCACAGGCCGGCGGAGGCCATCCCGGCGATGACGACGTGGACGAGTCCCGGTGTCATCTCGACCTCGGCTGGGCCGACCTCGGTGACGACGGTCCAGCGTGTCGGCCCCACCGGGCTCAACACCCCGGGTTCCACCCGACTGATCTCGGTCGGGACGGGAGCGGCGATCGTGAGGTCGAGCACCTCGTCGAGGTCGCCGTCGGCGAGGTGGCGCATCCGTTCGGCGACCGCCGGCCCGAACGCGTCGACGACCGGGGCGAGCGCCGCCGCATCGGGTCGGATCGCGTCGATCACGAGTTCGTCGGCCGGTGAATCCTCCCCACCGAGCCACCAGCGACGAGCAGTCGGATCGAAACGGATGCGCACGTCCCGGGTCCTCATCGTCCGTCCCCCAACACCTCGCGGAGCGCGTCCGACAGCACGTCGACCACACAGCGTCCGCACCGGGACTTGCGCTGGCTCTGCGCCCGGTCGGTTGCCGGGACATGGGCGTCGGTGCGCTCGAGGGCAGTGTGGATCAGACGGTCGATCCAGGCGCGTCCCCGGTCCCCACCCTCGTCGCCGGCCAGGACCATGTGCACCACCTCGAGCGCGGTTGCGATGACCACCGCCCCCGGGCAGCCGGCGCAGGACGGTGGCGCGGCCGCTCTCCGGCCGAGCACCTCGATCAGCTGCTCGAGGAGCACCCGGTCGACGACCCTCGTCTCCGGACCGTCGTCGCCGGTGGTCAGGACCAGCTCGGGGATGTCATCGACCCGGGCATCGCCCCGACGGGCGAGTCGACGCCTGCGGTCCCGGATCAGGTTGTCGATCGTGCGAGCCGCGTAGGCAGCGGCGTCGTCCACCGTGGCGACGTCGGGGAGCGGGGCGCCGCGTCGGTCGAGCGCCGCGGTGATGCGCACCCAGGCCTCGTTGCAGACCTCGTTCGGGTCGTCGTCGAGCCCGCGCCAGCGCAGGTAGCGCTTGGCGGTCGACGCCGCCGACTCCGAGGCCAGCCACTCGGCGATGAGCGCTCGCTGGCGTTGGAGGAGGTCATGGGCCAAGTCGGACAACATCGCGATGGTATGGCACGACGGCTGGCCCGCATGACGACCGCTCGATCGCCGTGACTATCGTCACGTCGCAGCGCATCCGCAGGTGGATGCCGGATCGATCGGGGGGTCGACGATGGGGAGCTGGAACTACGCCGACATCTGGGAGCGGGTCGCCGACGAACTGCCCAAGGCCACGGCGCTCGTCCACGGTGACCGGCGACTGACGTGGGCCGAGGTCGATCGCCGCGCCGACGGCATCGCAGGTCATCTGATCGACGCCGGTCTCGAACGCCAGCAGGCCGTCGCCCAGTACCTCTACAACTCGCCCGAGTACCCCGAGTCGATGTTCGCCGCCTTCAAGGCGTCGTTCGTGCCGGTGAACACGAACTATCGCTACACCGCCGAGGAACTGACCTACCTGTGGGACAACGCCGATGCCGGTGCCGTCGTGTTCCACGGCACCTTCGCCGATCGGGTCGACTCGATCCGAGGGTCGCTCCCCAAGGTGCGCTCCTGGCTGTGGGTCGACGACGGTTCGGGGCCGTGTCCCGACTGGGCGACGCCGTACGAACAGGCGGCGAGCACGCCGACCGAGCGGGTTCGGGGCCCGTGGGGTCGCTCGGGGGACGACCTCAACATGCTCTACACCGGCGGCACCACGGGGATGCCCAAGGGTGTGATGTGGCGGCAGGACGACCTCGTCGTGATCCTGTCGGCCGCTCTCGCCGCCCCGTTCCCCGACGACGGGTCCGTCGACGACCTGACCTTCGCCGCTCCCGGACCCTCATTCGTGCCGGCCTGCCCGCAGATGCACGGTACCGGCAACTTCCCGGGCCTGTCCGTGTGGTGCACCGGGGGGTCGATCGTCACGTTGACCGAGCGGACCTTCGACCCGGTCGAACTGCTCGACACGATCGAACGCGAGGGCGTGAACCTGCTGTCGATGGTCGGCGACGCCTTCGGCAAGCCGATCCTGCGGACCCTCGACGCGCAGCCCGGCCGCTGGAACCTCGCCAGCCTCGTCGGCATCACGTCGTCCGGTGTGATGTGGTCCGAGGAGGTCAAGCAGGGTCTGCTCGGTCACCATCCGGCCATGGTGCTCAACGACGCCTTCTCGTCGTCGGAGGCCCTCGGCATGGGCTCGTCGACCTCGGGGGCCGGGGCCACGGTGAAGACCGCCCGGTTCCAACTCGGCGAGCACTGCATCGTGATCGACGACGACGGCAATCGGCTGATGCCCGGCGGTCGTCCACAGGGCCGGCTCGCCGTCGGCGGCCGTCAACCCGTCGGGTACTACAAGGACCCGGAGAAGACCGCCCGCACGTTCCTGATGATCGACGGCAAGCGGTACTCGTGCCCCGGCGACTTCGCGATCGTCGAGGACGACGGCTCGATCACGCTCCTCGGCCGCGGATCGGTGTGCATCAACACCGGCGGCGAGAAGGTCTTCCCCGAGGAGGTCGAGGAGACGCTCAAGACGCACCCGAGCGTGCTCGACGCGGTCGCCGTCGGCGTGCCGGACGAGAAGTTCGG
>JBEAPU010000098.1:0-3358 GCA_041164245.1 Actinomycetota bacterium
TCGGAGTCGGAGTAGGCCAACAGGAACGGCTTGTCGAACCGCGACAGCACCTCCCACGCGGCGTCGTTGTCGGGTGTGGCCGGGTCGTCGGGCGTGGTCGGCACCAGTGACGGGAACACCCGCGCCCCGGCGGTGTGCGTGTCGTCGGGGAACGGTGCGTCGTAGGCGGCGATGACCTCGGGTGAGAGGTCGGTGGTGCAGCCGCCGTTGATGATCGCCCCGATCGGGAAGTGCTCGGTGGTCGCCGCGAACGTCTGCCAGGCGAGGAACGCGTCGCTGGCCGGTCCGCGCCCGGTGGGCAGGCCGGTGTTGCCGATGACGACGGCCGCGTACCGCTCGGGGGCGTGGGCGACGAGGCGCAGGCCGACGAGCCCTCCCCAGTCCTGCCCGAAGAAGGTGATGCCGGTCAGGTCCAGGTGGTCGAAGAGCACCTGACGCATCCACTCGACGTGACGGGCGTAGGTGTAGTCGGACTGTTCGGTCGGCTTGTCGCTGCGGCCGAACCCGACGAGGTCGGGCACGATCACCCGGTGCCCGGCAGCGACCAGCGTGGGGATGACGTTGCGGTACAGGTACGACCAGGTGGGTTCGCCGTGCATCAGCAGCACGACCGGACCGTCGGTGGGCCCCTCGTCGAGATGGTGGACGCGCAGACGACCGCCGTCGAGGTCGTCGATCTCGGTGTAGTGCGGCGCGAACGGGTACCCGGGGAGGTCCGCGAAACGCTCGTCGGGGGTGCGGACGGTTCTCATCGGTGTGCTCCTGCTCTCTCGGGTTGGACGGTCATTGGCGGTGCATCTCGGCGCGGGCGACGGCCTCGTCGGTCGCGCGGTCGTCTCCGGGGAAGCGTTCCGGGTTGGCCTGGATGACGATCTCGTGCAATGTGCCGGTGAACGGGTTCGGTGCCGCGTACCGCGGTGACACCGGTGAGCCGTGGTCGAAGCCGATGCTCGGCCCGACCGACGACATCATGATCATCAGGAACGCGAGGTCGGCCGACCCGGCATCGACACCGTCGACGGCGAGTTCGATGCGACCGGTGCGGGCCTCGCCCTTGCGCAGACGCACCGTCAACTCGTGACGGCCGGCCGTGAGCGGTGTCGTCGACTCGACGACGGTGTGGTCGCCGAGCGCGTTGTAGTCGACGACGAGACGGCCGGCCTGCACGAAGATCGACATGCCCGAGTTCACGGTGCCGGTCGCGTACAGCACCCCCTCGTCACCCTCGGCGAGATCGACCACCGCGGTCAGGTCGACGTTGCGCCCGGCGATCGCCGCGCTCGCCTGACCGGGCAGCGGGCTCATCGGCGGCCGATACACGTAGCGCCGGTCGCTCGGGTGCGGCGACCGGTCGCGGAACCGGGTGCGGAACAACTCGAAGGTGCGGTCGTCGAGGGGCAGAACACCGTGACGGTCGGCCTCGGCCCACCACAGGTCGATCAGGGCGCGCAATCGTTCCGGCTCGCGCTCGGCGAGGTCGTCGCATTCGGACGGATCGGCGACGAGGTCGAAGAGCTCCCAGGGCTCGGTGTCGTAGTCCGCGCCCGGGGTGTGCTTGCACACCGCCTTGTGATGCCCGGCGATGATCGCTCGGCTGCCGCCGTTCTCGAAGTACTGCACCGTGTTGGTCGCCGAGGCGGCCGGTTCGGTGATCGTGGCGGCGAAGGAGTGCCCGGTGACCGACATCTGCTCGATGCCGTTGCGCACCGCCGGCGGGGTGACGCCGACGATGTCGTAGATCGTCGGGGCGATGTCGGCGACGAACGCGAACTGATCGCGCAGTGTGCCCCGCTGCTCCTCGGGGATGCCGGCGGGCCAGTGGACGATCATCGGCACGTGGACCCCGCCCTCGTGGGTGTTCTGCTTGTACCAGCGGAACGGGGTGTTGCCGCATTGGGCCCAGCCCCACGGGTAGTTGGTGTGGCTGTTCGGGCCGCCGATGTCGTCGAGGTGGGCGATCGCCTGGTCGGGGGTCTCGAGGATGGCGTTGAAGAACTTCATCTCGTGCAGCACACCGAAGGGTCCACCCTCCTGGGAGGCGCCGTTGTCGGCGAGCAGGATGAACACGGTGTTCTCGAGGCGGTCGAGGCGTCGCAGGCCGTCGACGAAGCGGCCGATCTGGGCGTCGGTGTGGTCGAGGAACGCCGCGAACGCCTCCTGGAGGCGCGCCGCGAGTCGGCGTTCGGTGTCGTCGAGGTCGGCCCACGGCCGCACACCGGGATTGTGCGGGGCGAGCGTGGTGTGAGCCGGAACGATGCCCATCTCGACCTGGCGGGCGAACCAGCGTTCGCGCATGACGTCCCAGCCCTCATCGAAGGCACCGCGCCACTTGTCGAGATACGCCCGGGGTGCCTGGTGGGGGGCGTGCGTCGCACCGAAGGGCAGGTAACACAGGAACGGTCGGTCGGGTCGCACACCGACGGAGTCGGCGATCATGCCGAGGGCCCGGTCGACGAGGTCCTCCGACAGGTGGTAGCCGTCCTCGGGTCCCGCCGGCGGGTCGACCGGATGGTTGTCGGCGACGAGTTGCGGGTGGAACTGGTCGGTCTCGCCTTCGAGGAACCCGTAGAAGCGGTGGAAGCCACGGGCGAGCGGCCACTGGTCGAAGGGGCCGGCGGCCGAGCACTGCTCCATCGGGGCGAGGTGCCACTTGCCGGAGCAGAAGGTGGCGTAGCCGGCGTCGGAGAGCACCTCGGCGATGGTGGCGGCCCGGTTCGAGATGTGGCCGAGCTGGTTCGGGAAGCCGGTGCGGAAGTTCGACACCGACCGCATGCCGACGGCGTGGGGGGCGCGACCGCTCATGAGCGCGGCACGGGTCGGTGAGCACAGCGGGGTGACGTGGAAGTTCGTGTAGCGCAGACCGTTCGTCGCGAGGGCGTCGATGTGCGGGGTGTCGATCGTGGAGCCGAAGCAGCCGAGTTGGGCGAAGCCGGTGTCGTCGAGGAGGACGATCACCACGTTCGGGGCGTTCTCGCCGGGGTGCGGGCCGTCGTCGTAGGAGGGTTCGCTCTCGGCGATCGTGCGGCCGATCCGGCCGTGGAACTGTTCGACGTGTGGCACAGGTCACCTCCAACTGCCACAGTATCCGACGGATACCGACCTGTCACGAGGCGGTCACGTCCGGAGCGGCGCTCAGGCCCCGACCACGGCCATCCCGAGCGTCAATCGCCGCGATCGTCGGCGAGCAACTCCATCGCGGTTCGCCCGGTCGGGATCCGTAGAGGTTCACCGATACGTGATCCGGGCTCGGCCGGCCTCACGAGTCCTTCGTCGACGGCCCGATCGAGGGAAGCCGACTCGTCTGTTTCGGTCTCACGCTCGTCAGCATCCATGTTTCAAGCCTACGTCCCTGCTGTCG
>JBEAPU010000099.1:0-8026 GCA_041164245.1 Actinomycetota bacterium
TTCCGCACGATGCCGAAGGTGACGATCGCCGAGATCCGCGGCCGAGTGGGCGGCGGCGGTGGCGAGGTGTCGGCGGCGTGCGACATGCGCTTCGGCGATGTCGAGACGTTCGCCTGGAACCAGATGGAGGTGCCGCTCGGCATCCTGCCCGGCGGTGGTGGTACGCAGCGCATCCCGCGACTCATCGGGTCGGGGAGGGCGATGGAGGTCGTGCTCGGTGCCGTCGACATCGACGGTGTGACGGCCGAACGGTGGGGGTTCCTGAACCGTGCCGTGCCCGGCGCCGAACTGACGTCGTTCGTCGATGCGCTCGCTCGCCGCATCGCCTCGTTCCCACCCGAGGCGGTGCGCCTCGCCAAACGGGCCGTTCTGGCGGCCGAGGATCGTCCCCTCGTCGACGGTCTGCGCCACGAGACGTTCCTCTTCCAGCGACTCCTGCGACACCCCGACGCCCGTCCGGCGATCCGGGCGTTCCTCGATGCCGGCGGTCAGACTCCCGCGGGCGAGGCGCGCATCGGCGACCTCATGGGCGAGGTCTGGGGCGGCTGACCCGGTCGGATCGTCGATCGGCCCGGTCACCAGCCCGGGCCGCGACCGCCGGCCGGGTGGCTGAGCCGGGTGACGCAGCGTCGCAACGCCGGCACGTGACGCAACCGGGCGGCATCCTGCAGGTGTCGGTAGAGCGAGATCAGTTCGGGTCGGGTCGACTCGGCCAGCATGCGGTCGAAGAGGATCGACAATCCGGTCTCGGTGGCGAGGCCGCGTTCGCAGGCGGCCAGCACGGTCGGTGACCGGTCGGTGGGCGGTGGCCACGAGTCATCGGGGGCGGTCACGCCGTGGCGGTCCAGCACCCGGACCACGGCATCGATCTGGTGTCGTTGCGCGGCGACGAGGTTCACGAAGGGATGCACCTGGCCGTGGTCGGCGAGCACCTGACGGCTCGTGCCGTGGGCCCGCCGCAGCGCCCGAAGGACATCGAGCAGGCCACCGGCCTCCGCTGCGGTGAGGGTGTCGGTGCGCACGCCGCCGTCGGTCGTGCTCACCGTCTCGTGGATCGCCGCCTGCAGCGCGTCGTGCAGTTCGTGCTGGACCCCCATGCCGAGTCCGTCGGACCACCAGCTGCGCAGGATCGCCGTGACCGCGTCGCGGTCGGGGACGTCGCTCGGGGCGAACCCCATCGGGAGCGGAACGCCGTCGATGAGGACGGTCACCCGCGTGTCACCGCCGTCGTCGACGTGTTCGACGACGTCGACGTCCTGGTGGTCGATGCGGTAACTGGTGATCGTCCGGTCCATGCCGGTGACGGTACGGAGACGGTGGTCGACGGTGAAGTGGCCTGTGTACTCGGTGGCCGGTGACGTGCCGGTCTGGTCGGTGCTGGCCTGCAGGGTCACGGTGGGCGGGTCACAGGCCATGGCGCGGTCGCGGGTGGGAATCCGGCGAACGCGCCCGACAACCGGAGGATCCGATGACCCCACAGCGTTCGACCAGCACGGAACTCGAGCAGGTCTGGGCCAGCTCGCGCGATGAGGAGGTCGCGATCGGACTCGGGTCGCTCACACTCCACGGACGGCTCACCGTGCCCGACCACTGCGTCGGGATGGTGATCTTCGCTCACGGATCCGGGAGCAGCCGGCACAGTCCGCGCAACACCGAGGTGGCCGATGAGTTGCGCACCGTCGGCCTCGGCACGCTGCTCTTCGACCTGCTGACCGAGTCGGAGGAGGAGGACCGGTCGAACGTGTTCGACGTCGAACTGCTCGCCGAACGCCTCGCCGAGGTCACCCACTGGCTGCGGGGTCGCCCGGGTCTGGCGATGCTGCCGGTCGGCTACTTCGGGGCGAGCACCGGTGCGGCGGCCGCGCTGTGGGCGGCGGCGACACCGCGTCTGCGGATCGCAGCGGTGGTGTCACGCGGCGGTCGGGTCGACCTCGCCCGGGACCGACTGGCCGAGGTGTCGGCACCGACGCTGCTGATCGTCGGCGGGTACGACGAGGTCGTGCTCGACCTGAACCGCCGCGCCGCGGCCGAGCTGACCTGCGAGCACGAACTGCGGGTCATCCCGGGGGCGAGCCACCTGTTCGCCGAGGGTGATGCCCTGCGCACGGTCTCGATCATGGCCCGTGACTGGTTCCTCGCCCACCGACACCCGAACGGTGTCCACCAGGGCGGCGCCGGGTGGGCGATGCCCTGAGTGGTCGACCACATCGACGGTCGGGGTGACCTCACCGGCCGGCGAGTGCGAGACGCTCGAGGAGGATGCGTTCCACCTCGGTGTCGGTGACCGCCGAGAAGTCACCGTAGAACTGCCCGACCGCGGTGAAGTCCCCCGGCTCGGCGAGGGCGACGTACTCGTCCGCGGCGTCGCCCATCCGCTCGCTCCAGCCGGCTGGGGCGACCGGCACGGCGAGGACCACCCGACGTGCCCCGGCGGCACGGGCCACCCGGCACGCGGCGCGGGCCGTGGCACCGGTGGCGATGCCGTCGTCGACGATCAACGCGGACGCCACCACCGGGTCGCGACGCGGCATGATCCGCCGATAGCGCTCGACCCGTCGGTCGAGTTCGACCCGGGCCCGTGCGGTGGCCGCCGCGAACTCGGCGGGTGTGACCCGACATGTTCGGATGACCTCCTCGTTGCGCACGATCGTCCCGCCCTCACCGATGGCGCCCATGGCGAGTTCGGGTTGGCCCGGGGTGCCGATCTTGCGCACGACGATGACGTCGAGCGGAGCGTCGATCGCGTCGGCGACCGCGGCCGCGACCGGCACCCCACCGCGCGGCAATGCCAGCACGGTCACCGGTCGGGCGAGATGGGCCGGCCCCTCCGTTGAGCCTCGGGCGATCGCGGCGAGCGCCTCACCGAGTCGCCGGCCGGCGTCGGCGCGGTCGTGGAACGGGAGTCTCGGGGTACTGGTCGGCATCGGCATCGGCTCAGGCTGGCCAGCCCCGCACGGGCCGACCAGACCGATCCGTCACCGCCGCCGGGTCAACGGTGCTGGGCGTCGAGCATCGGCCGGTACAGCAGGCGCTCGTAGTCGGCCACCATGCGGCCGGCGGTGACGAGCGGGCCGAGGGTCCGCCAAGCGTGACGCATGCGACCGAGCCACGCGGCCGACGGCCGGCCGGTGCCGTCGGCGTGGAACTCGGCCGTGATCTCGGCGAGCAGGGCGAGCGTGTTGGCCGACTCGACGTCGTCGCGAGCCGGGTCGTCGACCGATCCGAAGCCCTGGTCGGGGTGGGCGAGCGGGATGTCCCAGCCGTTGCGCCCGTCCGACATCTCAGCCCACCAGCCGTCGCGGATCGAGCAGTTCAACGCACCGTTGAGAGCGGCCTTCTCACCGCTCGTCCCCGACGCCTCGTGCGGTCGCACCGGCGTGTTCAACCACACGTCGCAGCCGTGGTACATCGCCCGGGCGACCCCCATGTCGTAGTCGGGGACGAAGGTGAACCGACCGCTCGCGGCCGCTGTGCGGCCGTGGGCGACGACGCCGGAGAGCAATGCCTTGCCGGGTACGTCTGCCGGGTGCGCCTTGCCGGCGAACACGATGTGCACCGGTCGCTCATCGTCGCCGAGCAGGGCGGCGAGCACATCGGGATGGCGCAGCAGCAGCGTGGCGCGCTTGTAGGTGGCGAAGCGGCGGGCGAAGCCGATGACGAGCGCGTCGGGGTGCAGGGTGTCGCCGGTGCGGGCCGCGATCAGCTCGGTGAGGTCGCCTCGGGTGGCGGCGCGCATCGCGGTGATCGTCGTGTCGTCGAGGTGGTCGATGCGTGCCCAGGCGGCCGGGTCGCCGTCGTCCCAACGGGCACCGAGGTTGGCGTCGAACGTGTCCTGCAGGAGCGGGCTCACCCAGGTGCGGGCGTGCACGCCGTTGGTGATCGAGCCGATGCGCTCGCCGCCGGTGACGCTCGAGAACAACTGCCGGCTCACCTCGCCGTGCAGCGCCGAGACTCCGTTGGCCCGTGATGCGCTGGTGAGGCACAGCACCGCCATGTTGAACACGGCGGTCCCGGCATCGGGGTCGGCACCGAGGGACATGATCTCCTCGATCGTCGTCGACCACCGTGCCGCGAAGGGTGCGAGGTGCCCCTCGATGAGCGAACGGTCGAAACGGTCGATGCCGGCGGGCACCGGGGTGTGGGTGGTGAACAGCACGCTCGGCGCGATGCGGGCCACGGCGGTGCGCACGTCGGGGGCGCCGCCGGCGAGCGCCCGGTCGATCAGTTCGAGTGTGAGGAATCCGGCGTGGCCCTCGTTGAGATGGTGCACGCCCGGGTTCCAGCCCATGGCGGCCACGGCCCGGGCGCCGCCGATGCCGAGGACGAGTTCCTGCTCCAGGCGGTGCAGTCGGTCGCCGGAGTAGAGCCGATCGGTGATGAGTCGGTCGGTGGTCGAGTTCGTGTCGACATCGGTGTCGAGCGCGAGCAGCGTCACCCGGCCGACGGCGAAGCGCCAGACGCGCGCCGCGACCACGCGCTCCGCGATCGGAACGTCGACGATGATGCCGGTGTCGACGGCACCGAGGTCGTCGGGTCGGTACACCTCGTGGCGTTCGCCCTGCCCGCCGTCGACGAGTTCCTGCCGGAAGAAGCCCTGGCGGTAGAGCAGGCCGACGGCACCGAGCGACAGGCCGAGGTCGCTGGCGGCCTTGAGGTGGTCGCCGGCGAGGATGCCGAGTCCGCCCGAGTACTGGGGGACGACCTCGGTGATGCCGAACTCGGGGGAGTAGTAGACGACGTCGGGTCCGATGCCGCCGGCCTCGCCCAGGCCGCCGAGGTGGTCGGCGAGGTCCTGCACGGCGTCGGCGACATCGGCGCAGAACACCTCGTCGTCGCACAACCCGAGCAGGTCGCCGGCGGACAGCGTCCGGATCGCCTCGAGCGGGTGCCGTCCCGTGCGGGCCGTCGGCAGGGCGTCGAGCACTGCGGCGGTGCGGTGGTGCCAGGTCCAACGCAGGTTGCGGGCGAGGTCGACGAGGGCCGACCGGAGCTGTTCGGGGGTCACGGGCTCTCCGGGGGGTGGCGGGTCGGGATCACGTCACGGTACCCGTTCGCAACTGGTGCCGTGACCGGTGTCCCGAGAAGTGGCAACCGGCCGACGGCTAGGGTCGTCGTTTCACCATGAACTTCGTCGCTCCCTCCGAGCATCAGGTTCTCGTCTTCCTGGTGCAGTTGACGGTGCTGCTGGTCGTGGCCCGTCTGCTCGGTCAGGCCTGTCGCCGGGTCGGCCAGCCGGCGGTCGTCGGCGAGCTCGCGGCCGGTGTGCTGATCGGCCCGTCGGTGTTCGGACGTGTGTGGCCCGACGGCTTCGACTGGTTGTTCCCCGCCGATGCCGTGCAGTCCGGGATGCTGTTCATGATCGGCTGGCTCGGGGTGATGCTGCTTCTCGTCATCACCGGTTTCGAGACGGACCTCGCGCTCATCGGGCGGCTCGGGCGGGCGGCGGTGACGGTGAGCGTCGGGTCGCTCGTCGTCCCGTTCGCTCTCGGGGCGGTGACGGGTGCGGTGATCCCGTCCGCTTTCCTGTTCGTCGGCGAGGACCGGGTCATCTTCTCGTTGTTCCTGGCGACGGGGCTCACCATCTCGTCACTGCCGGTGATCGCGACGATCCTGTCCGAGCTTCGGTTGCTGCGCCGTGACTTCGGGCAGTTGACGATCGCCGCGGGCATGGCCAACGACGTCGTCGGCTGGGTGCTCCTCGGTTTGATCGCCGGCCTCGTGGCGACCGGTGAGTTCGTGCTCGGCGAGTTCGTCACCACCTTGCTCGGTCTCGTCGTGTTCCTCGCCCTGGCTGCGGCCCTCGGGCAGCGCATCGTCGACCGGGTCCTGTTGGCGTTGCGACGCCGCTCGGTCGGCATCGGTGGCTGGGTGACGATGTGCATCGCGATGTCGGTCGGGCTCGGAGCGGTCACCCAGGCACTCGGCGTGGAGGCCGTGCTCGGGGCGTTCATCGCCGGGATCCTGCTCGGGCGCAGTCGGTACACGCGCCGTGATGTCGAGGAGCAGATCGAGTCCCTGACATCGTCGGTTCTCGCCCCGATCTTCTTCGCGACTGCCGGCCTGCGGGTCGACATCGCGCTGCTCGCCGATGGACAGGTGCTGACGTGGGCGGTCATCCTGCTGGTCGTGGCGACCGTGTCGAAGTTCGGCGGTGCCTGGGCTGGGGCACGAGTGGCGCATCTCACCCACCGGGAGGGTTTCGCACTCGGCATGGGTCTCAACGCCCGTGGCGCTCTCGGGATCATCATCGCGGCGGTCGGCCTCGATCTCGGGGTGTTCAACTCGGCGTCGTACGTGATCGTCGTCGTCATGTCGATCGCGACCTCGATGGTGGCTCCGCCGGCGTTGCGGGCGTTGGTACGCGGCTGGTCGGGCACCGAGGCCGAACAGGCACGCCTGCGACGCGAGGAGCAGCTCGCGCAGAACCTCGTGGTGCGGGCCGGTCACCTCTTGTTGCCGCTCAGCGATGCGGCGACGTGTCAACCGGTGGTGTCGTTCGTCGGGCACACCTTCCCGTCGGAGATGTCGGTGACGTTGCTCGAGACCGGGACGGCACAGGTCGACGACGATGCAGCCGAGCGCTGTGTCGCGGTGCTCGGTGATCGCACGGTGGAGCGTCGACGGTCGTCGGGCGATGTCGCCGACGCCGTGGCTGAGCAGGTGCGGCTCGGGTTCGACCTCGTCGTCGATGCCGTACCGGCGACGGTCGAGTGGCCGGATGCCGACGCGGTCACGCTCGCCGTGCTGTCCCAGCGCGACGTCCCGGTGCTGCTCCTGCGCCCCACCGTCGCCCAGGTGGCCGGCTCGTCGGCCCCGTCGACGTTCCGGCGGGTGTTGCTCCCGGTGTCGGCGACCCGGCCGTCGCGCGCCGCGGCCGAGGTGGCGGTGGCGTTCGCGGCGTCGGCTGGGGCGGTCGTGAAGGTGCTGCACGTGAACCCGTCGGAGGCGACGACACCGGTGCAGCGGGTGATCCGTTCGACGTTCCGGACCCACGAGCGTCTCGTCGGTTCCTACGCCGACCCGGTCGGGGTCCAGTTGATCGACTCGGTTGTGGCAGCGGCGGACGAGGCCGGGGTGCGGTGCGACCGGATCTTCTCCGAGCACCAGTCCCGGGCCGAGGCGATCCTCGACGCGGCGTCGTCGAACTTCTGCGACCTGATCCTGCTCGGCGTGGAGGCCCAGGACGTCGGCGGTGCCGCGTTCCTCGGTCAGACGGCCCGCCGGGTCATGCAGCAGGCGCCGATGGCCGTCGGCGTGGTCGTGCTGCCGTCCCGCTGACGTCCGGACGTGCTCGGGCCCGGCCAATAGTGTCGGGTCGTGCGCACCGTGGCGATCGTGATGGCGATGCGGGCCGAGGCCCGTTCGGTGATCGCTGCGCTCGGCGCCGACCCGGTGCCGGTTCCGGATCGTCGGCCCTTCGAGTGGTTCGTCGCGGAACGGGACGATCATCGGGTGGTGGTCGCCCTCAACGGTGTCGATCGGCGTCATGGGGTGGACCTCGTCGGCACGGAGCCGGCGGTGTTGAACACCGGGGCGGTGTGCGATGTGTTCGCGCCGGATCTCGTCGTGTCGGCGGGCACGGCCGGCGGCTGGCAGCGAGCGGGTGCGGCGGTGGGGGACGTGTACGTGTCGTGGCCGCACGTGGTGCGTCACGATCGGCGGATCGATCTCGAGGGCCTTCGCGACTACGGCATCGGGCGGCACACGGTGTGGGAGGGTGCGCCGTCGCTGGCCGAGCGGCTCGGTGCGCGCCTCGGGGTGGTCACCACCGGCAATGCACTCGACGAGAGCGCTGTCGATCGCGAATGGATCCTCGACCTCGACGGCGAGGTGAAGGAGATGGAGGCCGCGGCGGTGGCGTGGGTGTGCGAACTGCACGACGTGCCGTTCGTTGCGGTGAAGACCATCACCGATCTCGTCGACCATCCGACGCCGACCGGTGAGCAGTTCCTCGCCAATCTGCGCACTGCGTCGGACCGGCTCGGGGTGGTGGTTCCCGAGACGGTTGCCCTCTGGGCGTCGGGTG
>JBEAPU010000100.1:0-5793 GCA_041164245.1 Actinomycetota bacterium
TCCCGTCACCGCCGGCCGACCCGTCGCCCCCACCGGTGTCACCCTCGAACCATCAGCGAGCGGCACCCTCACCGTCAGTTGGACGCCCGTCGCCGACGTTCCCGGCATCGCCGTCACCGGCTACCAGAGCCGCACCACCGTCGGTGCGACCGTCGGCTCGGCCGTCGCGCGGACCTGCACCAGCGACCCGTGCAGCGTCGCCATCGGCTCGCTCACGAACGGCACACCGGCCACCATCGAGGTGCGCGCCGTCAGTGCCGGTGGGGTCGGGCCGTGGTCGAGTGCCGTCACCGCCACACCGCGCCGGGAACCCGCGGCGCCGACGGCACTCGAACTCACACCGACCGACCGCGCCGCGGCGATCGGCTTCATCGCACCCACCGACACCGGCGGCGACGACCTCGATGCCTACATCGTCACCGTCACCCCCACCGCCGGCGGCGACCCGGTGTACTCCGGCACCCTCGCCGCGATCGAGACCTTCACCGCAGTCGAGGGCCTCGCCAACGGCACGAGCTACACGGTGGCGGTGAAGGCCCGCAACCGCGCCGGACTGTCGACCGCCGCCACGGCCACCGTCACCCCCGCCACCGTGCCGGGCGCTCCGTCGAACGTCACGGTCAGCCCCGGTTCGATCATCGTCGAATGGGACGCCCCCGCCGACAACGGCGGTGACGCGGTGTCCGACTACGAGGTGACCCTCACCGACACGGACGGGATCTCCACGGTCGTCTCCGTCGCCGGCTCGAGCGAATGCTCCATGGTGACCCTCAGGTGCGAGATCGAGAAGGCCAATACGTCCGCCTCACCCGAGTCACCCGTGACGATCCCTGCCGACATGGAGTACCGGGTGTCCGTCGCCGCCGTGAACGGCCAGGGCTCCGGCGCATCGACGACCGAGGCCGTCATCATCTCGTCACAACCGTCCGAACCGACTGCGGCGGCCGCGGTCGGCGGTGTGACCGCCGCGGCCGTGTGCTGGACGGCCCCGGCGACCGTGCCGGCAAGCCGCACCATCACCACCTACCGCCTCCGGTTCGCCGCCGGCTCCGACACGTCCGACGTCGTCGTCGCCGTCGGCGACCTCGCCCCAGCTGCCGGGTGCACGGCACCGTCGCTCGGCCACGTCGTCACGGCGTTCGACGACGGCTCACTTCCGATCGCCGGCACCACCTACTCCGTCACCGTCGCCGCCAGCACCTCGACGGAGGACCCGGTGTTCGGCCTGGACTCCACCGCCGTCACCGTCACCCCGTACGACCTGCCGGGCGCCGCCGGGGAACCGAGCGTGACCGCATCGCTCACCTCGGCCACGATCACCTGGACCGCCGCCGCCGACAACGGTGAGCCGATCGACTCCTACACCGTCACCGCAGAACCCGGCGGGGCCGACTGCACATGGACGACCGGCCCGCTCGAGTGCACGATCACCGGTCTCGCCGACGGGGTCGAGCACACGTTCGGCATCGTCGCCACCAACGACGCCGGCGACGGTCCGGTGAGACGCTCATCGGCCGTGCGCATCGACGCGACCGCACCCGGCGCCACGTGGACCCTGCTCGGCCGTGCCGACACGACGACCGCCCGATTGCGGCTCACCTTCGACGAGGCGGTCGCCGGGTTCTCCGCCGCCTCCGATCTCGACGGTGTCACAGGCTGCACGGTCACGGTCGACGACGTCACGTCGACAACCGTCGACCTCACGCTGGCCTGTGGAGCCGGGGACGTCACCCCGGTGCTCGCTGCCGGCTCGGTGAGTGACGTCGCCGGCAACGCCGGCCCGACCGCAGCCGCGACCGGGCCGACGATCACGTTCTCGAGCCCGGCACCGGCACCGGGCCCATCGGCTCCCTCCCCCGAGCCGGACCCATCCCCGGAGCCCGACGGGACCGCACCCGGGAGTCCCGGAGGCGATACGTCCGGCCAGACACCCGAGGCGACGAGCGGGTCGGCGAGCGGCGCAGGGGACGACGTGGCCGGCACCGGAACTGCGTTCGCCGGACCGTCAGCCGGGTCGACATCGGAATCGACATCGGGATCGCTGGCTGCGCAGCCCGGGACCCCGAGCACCGATCAGGCCGTAGAAGCCCGCCTGCCGGCGACCGGGACGGAGGTCGGCCGTGTGATCCGCATGGCGCTGGCGATCCTCCTGCTCGGCGTCGTCCTGCTCGCCACCACCGGCCGCAAACACGAAGCGTGCACAATGTGACGCATTCGGTGCGTCACATTGTGCAGGTTCAGTGGGTTGAGCGCAGTGCGGCGCGGATCGTTCGGATGACGGTGTCGGGCCGGTCGCAGACCATCCCCCATGTCACCCGAATCACGACGTAGCCAGCACGCACGAGATCGGCATCACGTCGCCGGTCCCGCTCGAAGGCCTGTGCATCGCGGCCGTGGAACGCAAAGCCGTCACATTCGATGATCACCTTGTGGCCGACCACGAGGAAGTCGACTTCGTACCCGAGGACGATCGCGTGGTGCGTCATCAGCGGGAGTCCATGTCCGTGGCACAACTCAGCGAACCTGGCCTCGAGGACGGAGTCGGGCGGCGTCGTCTGGAGGAGTTGCCGGTCGAGCGCCTGTCGGGTCGCCGCCATTCCCGGCGCTGTGCGACCTCGGGCTGACACCTCCACCTCGAGGTCGTGAAGCGTCAGTCGCTGGTCGGCGCGGAGGTTCACGATCAGGTCGAAGACGTGGCGTGGACGGACCGCAGCGAAGTCGACCACCGTGCGGGCCGGACTGGTGCAGGCGATCCCGTGCACCGGGTGGTCTGTGACCCGGGCGCGATCGACTGGTCGATGGGTGACGACATGGGTTCCGGTCGCCGTGAGGTCGCGGCCCCGGCGCCTGATCACCTCCACCGGGCGATCCCCCGTCCGCCACGCGCCAAGGAGGAACGCGGCGGAGCGGTGACTCGCGAGACAGCCCGAGGCGCTTCTCACTGCAGCGGCGATCCGGACGGTCGGAGTCACCGGGCGCCCGGCCAGCAGTCCGACACCATCGGCCACGGGGTTGAGTTCACCCCGGCTGACCGCTCGTGACCACACGCCCCGGGAGCGTCCCGAGCCCTCGAGGTCGTGACGGGTGACGAGACCGTGTCGGTCGGCGATCTCGATCAGGTCGTTCATGAGGAGGTTCATGGAGCGAGGTGTTGCGTGGCGGGGGTGTTCGGGGAAGCGCAGCCGGGGATGTCTGGGGTGAGCGGGTCGAACGTGCACATTGTGAGGCACGAAGTGCCTCACAATGTGCACGTTTACGGGAAGGGCGGTTGCGTGGGGGAGGGGTGGGCGCGGGTGAGCGAGTACGATCGGGGCACGTTCCGTCCAAACGAACGCGAGGAGCGTGCCCATGCCCGTCACCGTCGTCGTCGGCGCCCAGTGGGGTGACGAGGGCAAGGCCAAGATCATCGACCTCCTGGCCAAGGAGCACCCGATCGTCGCCCGCTACCAGGGCGGTCACAACGCCGGCCACACCGTCGTCGTCGGCGACCAGAAGTACGCCCTGCAACTCACCCCGTCCGGCGTGCTCTACGACTCCGTCACCCCGGTGATCGCCAACGGTGTCGTCGTCGACCTCCCCACGCTCTTCAACGAGATCGACACGCTCACCGCCCGCGGCATCGACTGCAGCCGCATCAAGGTCTCGACCCGCGCCCACCTCATCTTCCCGTGGCACCAGAGCCACGACGCCATCGCCGAGGCGGTGCGCGGCGACGACAAGATCGGCACCACCCTCAAGGGCATCGGCCCCGCCTACGCCGACAAGGCCAAGCGCGTCGGCGTGCGCGCCGGCGAGGTGGCCGACCCGGCCCGTTTCGCCGCGACCGTGCGGGCCCGCTGCGAGGCCGAGAACCTCGTCATCGCCGACGCCGGCGGCGACACCCTCGACGTCGACGCCGTCGTCGCCCAGTACACCGCCCTCGGCGAACGCCTGCGCCCCTACCTCGCCGACACCGTCAACTACCTCCACGACGAACTGGCGGCCGGCACCCACATCCTCCTCGAGGGCGCCCAGGCCACGTTCCTCGACCTCGACCACGGCACCTACCCGTACGTGACCTCGTCGAACCCGACCGCCGGCGGAGCCTGCGCCGGCACCGGTCTCGGCCCCCGCGACATCGACCGCGTCGTCGGCATCACCAAGAGCTACACCACCCGCGTCGGCGCCGGCCCGTTCCCCACCGAACTCACCGGCGAACTCGGCGACGCCCTCGTCGACATCGGACGCGAGTTCGGCACCGTCACCGGACGCCGTCGCCGCGCCGGCTGGCTCGACTGCGTCATGCTGCGCCACGCCACCCGGCTCAACAGCCTCACCGAACTCGCCCTCACCAAACTCGACGTGCTCGACACCTTCGAGACGATCAGGGTGTGCGTCGCCTACCGGCTCGACGGCGAGGAGATCACCACCTACCCCGACCTGTCCGACACCCTCGCCCGGGTCGACCCCGTCTACGTCGACCTGCCCGGCTGGTGCTGCGACTCGACCGCCGCCCGGAGGCCGGACGAACTGCCCGCCGAGGCCAGGGCCCTGCTCGAACTCGTCGAACGTGAGGTCGGCATCCCGGTGCGCGTCGTCGGTGTCGGCGCCGAGCGCGACGACTACGTGATCTGGGACGGTGGCCGGGGGAGGGACGCCCGATGATCGAGCGCTACCGCACCCCGGAGATGACGGCGGTGTGGGACGACGTCACCCGCTTCAACCGGTGGCTCGAGGTCGAACTGCTCGCCACCGAGGCCCACGCCTCCATCGGCCTCGTGCCCGCCGCCGACGCCCGCACGTGTCGCGAGCAGGCCCCGACGATCGATGCGGCCTTCGTCGACCGGGTGCTCGAGCGCGAGGCGATCACCAACCACGACGTCGCAGCGTTCGTCGACGTGGTCCAGGACGCGATCGGCGCCCCGGCCGGCAGTTGGATCCACTACGGGCTCACCTCGTCCGACGTCGTCGACACCGCCCTGTGCTGGGCGATGCGCGACGCCGCCGACCTGCTCATCACCGCGTCCACCCGTCTGATCGACAGCCTCGTCGCCCTCGCCCGCACCCACCGGCACACGGTGATGATCGGCCGCACCCACGGCATCCACGCCGAGCCGACCACGTTCGGCGCCAAGGTCGCACTGTGGGCCCTGCAGGTCGACCGCGACCGGGCCCGTCTGCGCTCCGCGCGCGACACGGTCGCCGTCATGAAGCTGTCCGGTGCCGTCGGCACCTACTCGAACATCCCGCCCGCCGTCGAGGCTCACGTCGGCACTGCCCTCGGTCTCACGCCGGTGCCGGCCACGCAGGTGATCGCCCGTGACCGGCACGCCGAGTTCCTGTGGGCCTGCGCGTCGGTGGCGGCCACGTGCGAGCTCGTCGCCGTCGAACTGCGGCACCTGCAGCGCACCGAGGTGGGGGAGGTGCGCGAGGGTTTCCGGCCGGGGCAGAAGGGCTCGTCGGCCATGCCACACAAACGCAACCCGATCTCGGCCGAGACGATCTCGGGACTGGCGCGCGTCGTGCGTTCGAACCTGCTCGCCGGCCTCCAGGACGTCGCCCTGTGGCACGAGCGCGACATCTCGCACTCGAGTGTTGAGCGGGTGATCCTGCCCGACTCGTCGATGCTGGCGCACTACCTCATGAATCGGTTGCGCTCACTCGTCGACGGCCTCGAGGTGTTCCCCGATCGCATGCGCGAGAACCTCGATGCGAGCCACGGTCTCGTGTTCTCCCAACCGGTGCTGCTCGCCCTCGTCGCCGCGGGCATGACCCGCGACGACGCCTACCGAGTGGTGCAGCGCAACGCGATGG
>JBEAPU010000101.1:0-15130 GCA_041164245.1 Actinomycetota bacterium
CAATGTGGCGATGACGGTGGAGTTGGGCAAGCCGATCGCGATGGATGAGGGTCTGCGTTTCGCGATCCGTGAGGGTGGGCGGACCGTTGGTGCGGGCCGGGTCACCAAGATCCTCAAGTGAGGGACTGAGCCATGGCCAAGAGCGACAAGCGGGTGAAGATCACCCTCGAGTGCACGGAGTGCAAGCGGCGCAACTACATCACGATGAAGTCGAAGATCAACGATCGTGAGCGCCTCGAGATGAACAAGTACTGCAGCCACGACCGCAAGCACACACTCCACAAGGAGACCCGCTGAACGGTCGTGGGTGCTGATCGGGGGTGGCCGGTACGCTGGCCGTCCTCCCGAGGGCAGTAGCTCAGTTGGTAGAGCATCGGTCTCCAAAACCGACGGTCGGGGGTTCGAGTCCCTCCTGCCCTGCTGAACCGCACACGACCATGCCCGACTGGGTGTGAACAGGTGAGACCAGGAACATGTCGATCGACGATCTGAATCGCGAACAGAAGCGCCAGTTGCGGCGCCAGGGTGCCCTCGACGACAAGGGTGCCCCGACGCGCGGGCAGCGTCCGGCGGTCCGCGAGAAGGTCGGGCCTCGTCGCTACCTGCGAGAGGTGCGCGACGAGATGCGCAAGGTCGCCTGGCCCGTGCGGCCGGAGGTCGTCCGCTACTCGGCCATCGTGACGGTCACCGTCATCGTCTACACGGCCTACGTCGCCGGGATCGACTTCGGTCTCGGCTCGCTCATGGAGTGGTTCTACACGTGAGCGTCGAGGAGGAGAACAACGTGGACGATCGTGACGATTCCGTCATCGCCACCGCCGACGGCGGCGACACCGCCCTCGACACCGACGCGCCGGCCGACGTCGAGGCGCCTGCCGAGGACGCGCCCATCGAGAACGACCCGTGGACCCGTCCGGGCCAGTGGTTCGTCGTCCACACCCAGTCGGGTTACGAGAAGAAGGTCACGGCGAACCTCGAGGCTCGGATCCAGTCCATGGACATGGAGCACAAGATCTTCGAGGTCGTGACCCCGATGGAGGACGTCGTCGAGTTCAAGAACGGGAAGAAGCAGACCGTCCAGCGCAAGGTCTTCCCCGGGTACCTCCTCGTTCGCTGCGTCATGGACGACGAGTCCTGGTACTGCATCCGCAACACCCCCGGGGTCACCGGCTTCGTCGGCCAGAGCGATCGCAGCCAGCGTCCGACCCCGCTGCGGCGGCGTGAGGTCCGCACCTTCCTCGCCCCCAAGACCGAGGGCGAGCAGGCCGCGGCCCGGCCCAAGCCGAAGCTCGACTACGACGTCGGCGAGGCGGTGCGTGTCAAGGAGGGTCCGTTCGCGGACTTCGCCGGCGAGATCGCCGAGATCAACGCCGATCACATGAAACTGAAGGTCCTCGTGAACATCTTCGGACGCGAGACCCTCGTCGAGATGGATTTCAGCCAGGTGGCCAAGCTCTGAGCCCCGGCTCCGAGACGTCGACCGAGACCACAAAGAGAGACCAGGAATGGCGAAGAAGAAAGTCGCAGCGATCGTCAAGATCCAGATCGAGGCCGGCAAGGCCACCCCGGCGCCGCCGGTCGGCACCGCCCTCGGTCCGCACGGCATCGCGATCATGGACTTCGTGAAGGCGTACAACGCCGCCACCGAGTCCCAGGCGGGCACCGTCGTGCCGACCGAGATCACGATCTACGAGGACCGCACGTTCACGTTCGTCCTCAAGACGCCGCCGACTCCGGTGCTGATCCGTCAGAAGGCCGGGATCCCGCGGGCTGCGCAGCGTCCCGGCACCGAGACCGTCGCCACGATCAGCGAGGCCGACGTCGAGGACATCGCCCGCATCAAGATGCCCGACCTCAACGCCAACGACATCGAGGCCGCCAAGCAGCAGGTGCGCGGCACCGCCCGTTCGATGGGCGTCGCCATCAAGTGACGTGGGTGGCCGCCCGGTGCGGCCATCGGCAACGGGTGCCGACACAGGTTCAGACACACACACACGATCCGGCCCGGGAGTACCTCGCCCGGGGGATCCGACTCACGAGGGAGACGACAATGTCAGGCAAGAAGTACGCAGACGCGCTGAAGAAGTTCGACCGGGATGCGTTCCACACCCCGGCCGAGGCTCTCGGTCTGGTGAAGGCGATGGCATCGGCCAAGTTCGACGAGACCGTCGAGGTCGCCATTCGCCTCGGGGTCGACCCCCGCAAGGCCGACCAGATGGTGCGTGGAACGGTGGCGCTGCCGTCGGGAACCGGCAAGGACGTGCGGGTCGCCGTGTTCGCCGCCGGACCCGCCGCTGACGAGGCCCGCGCCGCCGGGGCCGACCTGGTCGGCGCCGATGACCTCGCCGCCCAGATCGAGGCCGGGAAGATGGACTTCGACCTCACCATCGCGACCCCCGACATGATGCCGCTCGTCGGTCGGTTGGGTCGGGTGCTCGGCCCGCGGGGTCTCATGCCGAACCCGAAGACAGGGACCGTGACCAACGACGTGGGTCGGGCCGTGGGCGAGTTCAAGGGCGGCAAGGTCGAGTACCGCACCGACCGCTACGGGAACGTCCACGTGCAGCTCGGCAAGGTGAGCTTCGCCGCCGAGGCCATCGAGGCGAACTTCCGCGCCGTCATCGACGAGCTCCAGCGGGCCAAGCCGGCCTCCGCCAAGGGCCGTTACCTGCGCAAGATCACCGTGTCGTCCACCCAGGGTCCCGGGGTGCGCATCGACGTGAACCGACTCCGTCCCGACCAGGACTGAGCCGGAGCGTTCAACGGCGACGCCCGATAGCGTCCCCGTCACATACGAGTTCCGCTCGCCGAAGACAGCTGGTCCCCGACGGTTCATCCGGAGGGGGTAATGGTCCGCCGCCAGCCGAGGTGCTGCCTCCGGTTCCCGCCCTCCGGGCGGTGTGTCCGTGTGGTGTCGCCCCAAGCGAGCCACACGACATCAGAGAGGAGGTGAGCACCACAATGACCCAGACCACCGAGATCACCCGGGCACCGCGTCAGGAGAAGGTCGACACGGTCGCCGAGATCGCCGATCGTCTCCGTTCAGCCGACGCGGTCTTCGTGTCGGAGTACCGAGGCATGACCGTCAAGCAGATCTCCGCCCTGCGGACCGCGCTGCGCGGCGTCGGCGCCGAGCACACCGTGTACAAGAACACGCTGGCCCGCTTCGCGGCCGAGCAGGTGGGGATCGAGGGGATGGATCCCATCCTCGTCGGACCGACTGCGCTGACCTTCGTCAGCGGTGATGTCGCAGCAGCCGCCAAGGCCATGCGCGAGATCTCCAAGTCCGACCCGAACCTCATCGTCAAGGGCGGCGTGCTGTCCGGCGTCGTGCTGTCCGCAGCCGACGTCGTCGCACTCGCCGATCTGCCCTCGCGCGAGGAGCTCCTGGCCCGGTTCGCCGGGGCCATGCAGGCTCCGCTGGTCAAGACCGCCGGACTGTTGCAGGCCCTGCCGCGCAACTTCGCCTACGGCCTGGCCGCGCTCATCGACAAGCAAGCCGCCTGAGCGGCTCAACCCATCGACAACCCACCCGAACACACACGAACGAAACAGGAGAGAGAAATGGCAACCAAGGACGAGATCCTCGACGCAATCGCCAACATGACCGTGCTCGAGCTCAAGGAGCTCCTCGACGCCTTCGAGGAGAAGTTCGACGTGACTGCGGCCGCCCCGGTGGCCGTGGCCGCCGCTCCCGCTGCCGGTGGTGGCGCAGGCGCCGCCGAGGCTGCGGAGGAGAAGGACGAGTTCGACGTCATCCTCACCGATGCCGGCGCCCAGAAGATCCAGGTCATCAAGGTGGTGCGCGAACTCACCAGCCTCGGCCTCAAGGAGGCCAAGGACCTCGTCGACGGCGCCCCGAAGCCGGTGCTCGAGAACGTGGCCAAGGATGCCGCCGAGGCCGCGAAGGCCAAGCTCACCGAGGCCGGTGCCTCGGTCGAGCTCAAGTGACCGGCTGATCGCCGGTCGATCCGTCGGAGCCCCGGGGTCGCCCCCGGGGCTCCGACGCGTCCGGGTGCTTGACACGACGGTACGGGTTCTTTACCGTGTCGCCATCCCGGTCACCGGGGCTCGGACGTTCCGTCCGGGACGCCTCAAGCTGGTTGACGATCCGCGCCCGACGGCGTTAGGATCGCCCGTTGCCGTGCGTCGCCTCCACCCCACCATCGTCATCGGTGTGTGTTCGGCGCGCCCGTCCGTCCGTGCCGCACAGAATCTGAGGTGAAACGTGGCCAATCCCTCGACCACCCGTGAGCGTTACTCGTTCGGGAACCTCGACGAACCGCTCGAGCTCCCGGATCTCCTCGCCATCCAGCGTGAGAGCTTCGAGTGGTTCCTGAACGAGGGTCTCGCCAACACCTTCCGCGACATCTCGCCGATCAAGGACTTCTCCGAGATGTTGCAGCTCGAACTCGAGTTCGACCCATTCGACGAGGACCTGCGCCCGCCGCCCAAGTTCACGGTGGAGGAGTGCAAGGAGAAGGACATGACCTATGCCGCACCGGTGTTCGTGCGGGCGCGGTTCATGAACGGTCACACCGGTGAGATCAAGGAGCAGACGGTCTTCATGGGGGACTTCCCGGTGATGACCGACAAGGGCACCTTCATCGTCAACGGCACCGAGCGCGTCGTCGTCTCGCAGCTCGTCCGGTCCCCCGGCGTCATCTTCGAACCGGGTGAGCGCTACCGCCTCCGGAACCTCACGAAGCACCAGCTCGTCAAGGGCACCATCCACCCCTACCGCGGCGAGTGGATGGAGTTCGACGTCGAGCAGCGCCCCGGCAAGGACGTCACCTGCGGGACCCGCGTCGCCCGCAAGCGCCGCATCGGCATCTTCACCCTCCTGCGCGCCCTCGGCTACGACGAGGAGAACGCACCCGGGTTCCTCGACCGCTTCGTGCGCCATTTCGACTTCCTCGAGGGCCAGTGGGATCGTGAGCGCGACGTCGCCCCGACCCGGGACGAGGCACTCGTCGAGATCTACAAGCGGGCGCGCCCCGGCGAGCCGCCGACCGTCGAGTCGGCCCGGGCCTACTTCCGCAACGCCTTCTTCGAGAGCCGTCGCTACGACCTGAGTCGGGTCGGTCGCTACAAGCTGAACCGCAAGCTCGGCAACGAGGTGGCGCGCCTCGCCGACCTGTTCGACCTGTCCGGGACCAACCTCGACGGTGAGCCGTTGCTCGACCTCCCGACCGAGGACCAGCACGTGTTGAGCCGGTGCGAGGTGCTCGCGGCGGTGACCTACATGCTGAACCTGGTCAAGCAGGAGCCCGGGTACCGGCTCGACGACCAGGACCACTTCGCCAACCGCCGCATCCGCTCGGTGGGCGAACTCATCCAGAATCAGGTGCGCATCGGCCTGAGCCGGATGGAGCGGGTCGTGCGCGAGCGCATGACCACCCAGGACGTGGAGGCCATCACGCCCCAGACCTTGATCAACATCCGGCCCGTGGTCGCGGCGATCAAGGAGTTCTTCGGGACCTCCCAGCTCTCGCAGTTCATGGACCAGGTCAACCCGCTGTCGGGTCTGACCCACCGGCGACGCCTCTCCGCCCTCGGCCCCGGTGGCCTCAGCCGTGAGCGAGCCGGCTTCGAGGTGCGCGACGTCCACTTCTCGCACTACGGCCGCATGTGCCCGATCGAGACGCCCGAGGGTCCGAACATCGGTCTGATCGGTGGCCTCTCCACCTTCGCCAGGGTGAACGAGTTCGGCTTCATCGAGAGCCCCTATCGCCGAGTCGTCAACGGCCGGGTCACCGAGGAGATCGTCTACATGGCGGCCGACGAGGAGGAGGACTTCGTCGTCGCGCAGGCGAACACGCCACTCAACCCGAACGGCACCTTCCGCGACTCCCGCGTCCTCGTGCGTCGGTCACCGCAGGCCGCCAGCCTCGACGACCTGCGCAAGATGCTCGAACAGGAGAGCTTCTTCGGTGCGACGACCGACATCGGCTACGTCCCGCCGGCCGAGGTCGACTTCATGGACGTGTCGCCCAAGCAGATCGTCTCGGTCGCCACGGCGCTCATCCCGTTCCTCGAGCACGACGACGCCAACCGGGCGCTCATGGGCGCCAACATGCAGCGCCAGGCAGTCCCGTTGCTGCGCGCCGAGGCCCCCTACATCGGCACCGGCATCGAGTCCCGGGCGGCCCGTGACGCGGCTGACCTGATCGAGGCGCTCGACGACGGTGTGGTCACCGAGATCACCGGCGAGATCATCACGGTCAACTACGCCAAGCTCGGCAAGCGGACCCACAAGCTCTCCAAGTTCCGTCGGTCCAACCAGGACACCTGCATCAACCACCGGCCCCGGGTCGTCGAGGGCGACAAGGTGGTCAAGGGCGCCGTGCTCGCTGACGGCCCGTCGACCGACCACGGCGAACTGGCCCTCGGCAAGAACCTGCTCGTGGCCTTCATGCCCTGGGAGGGCTACAACTTCGAGGATGCCATCATCCTGTCCGAACGCCTCGTGCGCGACGACGTGCTCACCTCGATCCACATCCACGTGCATCAGATCGACGCCCGCGACACCAAGCTCGGTCCGGAGGAGATCACCCGGGACATCCCGAACCTCTCCGACGACATCCTCGCCGACCTCGACGAGCGCGGCATCATCCGCATCGGCGCCGAGGTCGGTCCCAGCGACGTCCTCGTCGGCAAGGTGACCCCCAAGGGCGAGACCGAGCTGACCCCCGAGGAGCGTCTGCTGCGCGCCATCTTCGGCGAGAAGGCCCGCGAGGTCCGCGACACGAGCCTCAAGGTCCCCCACGGTGAGTCCGGCAAGGTCATCGACGTCAAGGTGTTCAACCGCGAGGACGGCGACGAGCTGCCCCCGGGCGTCAACCAGCTGGTGCGCGTCTACGTGGCCCAGAAGCGCAAGATCTCGGTCGGCGACAAGCTCGCCGGCCGTCACGGCAACAAGGGTGTGATCTCAAAGATCCTCCCGGTCGAGGACATGCCGTACCTCGAGGACGGCACCCCCGTCGACATCATCCTCAACCCGCTCGGCGTGCCGAGCCGCATGAACGTCGGTCAGGTTCTCGAGGCGCACCTCGGATACTGCGCCCGCTGGGGATGGACCGACCCGGCCTCGAAGAAGCAGGTCGGCGCGGCACCGATCCGCGGCACGGAGCGCAAGACCCGCCCGAACACCGAGCCGGCGACGTTCATCGCCACCCCGGTGTTCGACGGCGCGAACTGGGACGAGGAGGAGAAGGCGGGCAAGCACCCGACGATCCAGCAGATCTTCGAGAACCTGACACCCGAGTCGGTCGACGGACAGCGTCTCATCGGCACCAACGGCAAGGCCACGCTCTACAACGGCCGCACCGGCGAGGCCTACGACAACCCGATCACGGTCGGGTACATGTACATCCTGAAGCTGGCGCACCTCGTGGACGACAAGATCCACGCCCGCTCCACCGGCCCGTACTCGATGATCACCCAGCAGCCCCTCGGCGGCAAGGCCCAGTTCGGTGGCCAGCGCTTCGGCGAGATGGAGGTCTGGGCGCTCGAGGCCTACGGCGCCGCCTACTGCCTGCAGGAGTTGCTCACCATCAAGAGCGACGACGTCCTCGGGCGCATCAAGGTGTACGAGGCCATCGTCAAGGGCGACAACATCCCCGAGCCGGGTGTGCCCGAGAGCTTCAAGGTGTTGATGAAGGAGATGCAGGCACTGTGCATCAACGTCGAGGTCCTCGGTGACGACGGCCGCGAGATCGAGATGCGCGACCTCGACGAGGACATCCATCGCACGATGGAGGATCTCGGCATCGACATCTCCCGCCCCGAGCGCGGATCCGACGACGACGACAGCCGGCAGCGGGCCTCCCGCTGATCGACGGCCCACGACGAGAACGAAACGGACAGAGGTACAGACATGCTCGACGTCAACATGTTCGACCAGCTCAAGATCGGGCTGGCGACCGCCGATCAGATCAGGCTGTGGTCGCACGGTGAGGTGAAGAAGCCCGAGACGATCAACTACCGCACGCTGCGCCCCGAGAAGGAGGGCCTGTTCTGCGAGAAGATCTTCGGGCCGACCCGGGACTGGGAGTGCTACTGCGGCAAGTACAAGCGCGTGCGCTTCAAGGGCATCATCTGCGAGCGCTGCGGTGTCGAGGTCACCCGCTCCAAGGTCCGTCGCGACCGCATGGGTCACATCGAGCTGTCGGCCCCGGTCGTCCACATCTGGTACCTGCGCGGCACCCGCTCGTGGCTCGCCTACCTGCTCGCCGGACTCGAACCCCGTGAGGAGCTCAAGGCCAAGCAGCTCGAGAAGGTCATCTACTTCGCGGCCAACCTCGTGACCTGGGTCGACGAGGACAAGCGTCACGAGGACCTCACGAGCCTCGAGGCGGAGTACCTCGAGGAGCGCCGCGAGATCGAGTCCGAGCGCGACCTCGCCATCGACTCCCGTTACAAGGAACTCGAGACCGAGGCCGAGATCGCCGAGGCCGAGGGCGTCGACACCAAGAAGCTGCGCCGTGACGCCGACCGCGAGATCGAGGCCCTGCGCGAGCGCTACGACGCCGAGCTCGACCTGATCCAGCGCGCCTGGGACGAGTTCCGCTCCCTGCACTCCCGCAAGATCATCGAGGACGAGCTCCTGTGGCGTGAGCTCGCCGACAAGTACTCGGACTACTTCGAGGGCGGCACCGGCGCCGACGCCATCAAGTCGCTCATCGACCGCATCGACTTCGACGAGGAGGAGGTCAAGCTCCGCGAGGCCATCGAGCCCGGTGATTCTGGCCGCAAGCCGCTCAGTGCGCAGCGGCGCCAGAAGGCGATCAAGCGCCTGAAGATCGTCGCGTCGTTCAACCGCCGCGACGAGAACGGCAACCGCATCAACGATCCGAAGGCGATGATCCTCGACGTCGTCCCGGTCATCCCGCCGGAGCTGCGCCCGATGGTGCAGCTCGACGGTGGTCGTTTCGCGACCAGCGACCTGAACGACCTGTACCGCCGCGTCATCAACCGCAACAACCGTCTGAAGCGTCTGCTCGACCTCGGGGCGCCCGAGATCATCGTGAACAACGAGAAGCGCATGCTCCAGGAGGCCGTCGACGCGTTGTTCGACAACGGCCGCCGCGGCCGACCGGTGACCGGTCCGGGCAACCGCCCGCTCAAGTCCCTGTCCGACATGCTGAAGGGCAAGCAGGGCCGCTTCCGCCAGAACCTGCTCGGCAAGCGCGTCGACTACTCCGGCCGATCGGTGATCGTGGCCGGCCCGACGCTGAAGCTCCATCAGTGCGGCCTGCCCAAGCTGATGGCGCTCGAACTCTTCAAGCCGTTCGTGATGAAGCGCCTCGTGGAGCTCGACCTGGCGCAGAACATCAAGACCGCCAAGCGCATGGTCGAGCGCCGTCGCCCGCAGGTCTGGGACGTGCTCGACGACGTCATCAAGGAGCACCCGGTGCTCCTGAACCGTGCGCCGACGTTGCACCGCCTCGGCATCCAGGCGTTCGAGCCGGTGCTGGTCGAGGGCAAGGCCATCCAGATCCACCCGCTCGTCTGCACCGCGTTCAACGCCGACTTCGACGGCGATCAGATGGCCATCCACGTTCCGTTGTCGGCCGAGGCCCAGGCCGAGGCCCGGGTGCTCATGCTGAGCGCGAACAACATCTTGTCCCCTCAGTCGGGTCGTCCGATCGTGACCCCGACCCAGGACATGGTGATCGGTGCCTTCTACCTGACCGAGCACGTCGTCGGTGCCGTCGGCGAGGGTCGCGTCTTCCGCCACACCTGGGAGGCGATCAAGGCGTACGAGCAGGGCGAGCTCGCCCTGCACGCCGAGATCCAGATGCGCCCCGAGCCCGGTGTGCGCATCACGACGACGCTGGGTCGGGCACTCTTCACCGAGACCCTCCCGGCGGAGTACACCGCCCAGTTCGGCCACATCGACTCCGTCCTGCGCAAGCGGGAGCTCGGCGTCATCGTGGAGCGCCTGTCCGACAACTACTCCAACGCCGTCGTCGCCGACACGCTCGACAAGATCAAGAACATCTGCTACCGCTACGCGTCGCAGTCGGGCCTCACGGTGTCGATCGACGACGTCAAGACGCCGGCGACCAAGCGGGCGATCCTCGACGACCACGAGGCGCAGGCCGAGAAGGTCGAGCAGCAGTTCCGTCGTGGGATCATCACCGACGGTGAGCGCCGCCAGCAGGAGGTGCGCATCTGGACCGATGCCACCAACGCCGTCACCCGCGACATGGAGGCCGAGTTCAAGGCGCAGCGCTTCAACCCGATCGACATGATGGTGGGGTCCGGCGCCCGCGGGAACATGACCCAGATGCGCCAGATCGCCGCCATGCGCGGCCTGGTCGCGAACCCTCGTGGCGACATGATCCCCCGCCCGATCAAGTCGAACTTCCGTGAGGGTCTCGAGACGCTCGAGTACTTCATCGCCACCCCCGGCGCCCGCAAGGGTCTCGTCGACACCGCTCTGCGGACCGCCGACTCGGGCTACCTGACCCGCCGGCTCGTCGACGTCGCCCAGGAACTGATCGTCCGGGAGGACGACTGCGGCACGACGCTCGGCATCTGGGTCGAGAACGTCCAGCCCGACACCGCGAACACCCGCTCGTACCTCGAGACCAAGTTGTTCGGCCGTGCCCTGCTGAGCGATGTGACGCTCGGTGACGGCACGGTGATCGCCCGCAACACCATCGTCGGCGACGAGGAGATGGCCCTGCTGCGCGACGACACGTCGGTCGACCGGGTGCGCGTCCGCTCGGTCCTCACCTGCGATGCCGAGCTCGGCATCTGCGCCCTGTGCTACGGCCGCTCCCTGGCGACCGGCAAGCGCATCGAACTCGGTGAGGCCGTGGGTGTGATCGCGGCGCAGTCGATCGGTGAGCCCGGCACGCAGCTGACCATGCGGACCTTCCACACCGGTGGCGTGGCCGGCAAGGACATCGCCGGCGGTCTGCCCCGTGTCGTCGAGTTGTTCGAGTCGCGCACCCCCAAGGGTGCGGCCCGCCTGGCCTCGGCCTCCGGCGTGGTGCGCATCGGCGAGGACGAGGGCAAGGGGATCCCGGTCGCCGTCATCGACGACGCCGGCGACGAGCACGCCGTCGTCCTCCCGCTCGGTGCCCGGCCGATCGTCGCCGACGGTCAGGAGGTGCGCGCCGGGGATCCCATCACCGACGGGCCCTTCGACCCGAAGGAGCTGATGGAGATCAAGGGCCCCCGCGAGACCCAGATGTACCTCGTCGAGGAGGTCCAGCGCGTCTACCGCGACCAGGGCGTGTCGATCCACGACAAGCACATCGAGCTGATCGTCCGGCAGATGACCCGCCGCGTGGCCGTCACCGAGCCGGGTGACACCGACTTCCTGCCCGGCGAGCGGGTCGACGCCAAGCGCTTCCGCGACACGAACCGTCGCATGGTCGAGGAGGGCCGGCGTCCCGCCGAGGGCCGGCCGGAGATCATGGGGATCACCAAGGCGTCCCTCGCCACCGAGTCGTGGCTGTCGGCGGCGTCGTTCCAGGAGACCACCCGGGTCCTCACCGAGGCAGCCATCGACGGTCGCTCCGACGACCTGATCGGTCTCAAGGAGAACATCATCATCGGGAAGCTGATCCCGGCCGGCACCGGCATGATGCGCTACCGCGAGTTCTCGGTCCAGGCACCGGACTACCAGCCGATGACGTACTACTCGAGCGACGGTGACGTCGAGGACGCCGCCGCCCTCGAGCTCGCCCGGCTGTACGACTCCCGCGAGGCGACTGTCGGGGGCGGCTCGACCGACGCCGACGGCGGGTCCGGGGGTGACCTCGCCGGCTGAGCGAGGTTGCCGAGGTCAGCATCCACTCATAACATTCCGGGGTCCGGGTCGGATCCACCGACCCCCGATCGTCCCCGCCGACACGGCAACGTCCGATGGCGTGTCGCCGTCGGCGGAGCATCACATCGAGTTCGAAACCACAGAGGTCAACACACGTGCCCACCATCCAACAGCTCGTCCGTCAGGGTCGGCAGTCGAAGTTCTCCAAGAGCAAGACCCCGGCGCTCAAGGGTTCCCCCCAGCGCCGCGGCGTGTGCACCCGCGTCTACACGACGACGCCGAAGAAGCCGAACTCGGCTCTCCGCAAGGTCGCCCGCGTCCGCCTGTCGAGCGGTGTCGAGGTCACGGCCTACATCCCCGGCGAGGGTCACAACCTCCAGGAGCACTCGATCGTCCTCGTCCGGGGCGGCCGTGTCCGCGATCTCCCGGGCGTGCGCTACAAGATCATCCGCGGGGCGCTCGACGCCGCCGGGGTGAAGAACCGCAAGCAGGCCCGTAGCCGTTACGGCGCGAAAGCAGAGAAGTGAACCATGCCCCGTAAAGGTCCCGCTCCCCGCCGCGAACTGGTCGCCGACCCGATCCACCGGTCGCCGATCGTCACGCAACTCATCAACAAGGTCATGCTGCACGGCAAGCGCTCGACGGCCGAGCGCATCGTGTACGACGCCATGGAACTGATCGCGACCCGCTCGGGGGACGACTCCCTCGACGTGGTCAAGCGGGCGATCGACAACGTCAAGCCCCCCCTCGAGGTCCGCAGCCGCCGCGTCGGCGGTGCGACCTACCAGGTGCCGGTCGAGGTCCGTCCTCGTCGGGCGAACACGCTCGCCATCCGCTGGCTCGTCGACTTCGCCCGCGCCCGTCGTGAGCGCACGATGGCGGAGTGCCTCGCCGGCGAGCTCATGGATGCCGCCAACGGACTCGGTGCCGCCATGAAGAAGCGCGACGACATGCAGAAGATGGCCGAGTCGAACAAGGCCTTCGCGCACTATCGCTGGTGAGTTCCGGCTCGCCTCCGCCCCTTGACATCCCCCAGCTGACCACCGAACGGAAGTGACCTGCAATGGCCAAGCGTGAGTTCCCCCTCGAGCGCACCCGCAACATCGGCATCATGGCCCACATCGACGCCGGCAAGACCACGACGACCGAGCGCATCCTGTACTACACGGGCAAGAGCTACAAGATCGGTGAGGTGCACGACGGTGCGGCGACCATGGACCACATGGTCCAGGAGCAGGAGCGGGGGATCACCATCACCTCGGCGGCGACCACCTGCGTGTGGAACGACCACCGCATCAACATCATCGACACACCCGGGCACGTGGACTTCACCATCGAGGTCGAGCGCTCGCTCCGGGTCCTCGACGGCGCCGTCACCGTGTTCGACTCGGTCGCCGGCGTCGAGCCCCAGACCGAGACCGTGTGGCGTCAGGCCAACAAGTACAACGTGCCGCGGATGTGCTTCGTCAACAAGATGGACCGCATCGGGGCGAACTTCTACCGCACGGTCGACATGGTGAAGTCCCGTCTGCAGGCCAACCCGCTCGTCGTCCAGTTGCCGGTGGGCGCCGGTGGTCCCGAGTCGAACGAGCCGTTCGTCGGCCTCGTCGACCTGATGAAGATGAAGGCGTTGATCTGGCGCGACGAGGAGCTCGGTGCCAAGTGGGACGAGGTCGACATCCCCGCCGGGATGGTCGACCAGGCGAACGAGTACCGCGAGCAGATGATGGAGACCATCGCGACCTCCGACGAGACGCTGATGGAGAAGTACCTCGGCGGGGAGGACATCTCGCTCGCCGAGATCAAGAAGGCGATCCGCGCCGGCACGATCGCCGGCGACTTCGTCCCGATCCTGTGTGGCTCGGCGTTCAAGAACAAGGGTGTCCAGCCGATGCTCGACGCCGTGATCGACTTCCTGCCGAGCCCGCTCGACATCGAGCCGGCCCAGGGGACGAACATGCGTGGTGACGAGGAACTGACCCGCGGTCCGCTCGACTCGCAGTTCGCGGCGCTGGCGTTCAAGATCGTCGCCGACCCCTTCGGCAAGCTCACCTACTTCCGCGTGTACTCCGGTGAGGTCTCCAAGGGCGAGGAGGTCTACAACTCGACCAAGGAGAAGCGGGAGCGTCTCGGCCGCATCCTCCTGATGCACGCCAACCAGCGCGAGGACCTCGACGTCGCCATGGCCGGTGACATCGTTGCCGGTCTCGGCTTCAAGGAAGTGACCACGGGCGACACGCTGTGCGACCGGAACGATCCGGTGATCTTGGAACGGATGGAGTTCCCCGAGCCGGTGATCCACGTCGCCATCGAGCCGAAGACCAAGAGCGACCAGGACAAGCTGGGCAAGGCGCTCAAGTCGCTGTCCGATGAGGACCCAACGTTCCGGGTGCGTACCGACGAAGAGACCGGCCAGACAGTGATCTCCGGCATGGGTGAGTTGCACCTCGAAGTGCTCGTCGACCGCATGATGCGCGAGTTCAGCGTTGAGGCCACCGTCGGTAAGCCGCAGGTTGCCTACCGCGAGACCATCACCAAGAAGGTCGAGTCGATCGAGTACCGCCACATCAAGCAGTCGGGTGGTTCGGGCCAGTTCGCCGTCATCAAGCTCACGGTCGAGCCAAATCCGGGGAAGGGCTACGAGTTCGTCGATGCCATCACCGGTGGCCGTATTCCTCGTGAATACATCAACCCGACCAACCAAGGCGTTCAGGCTGGACTCGAGTCGGGTGTGCTTGCCGGATACGGCATGGTGGATGTGAAGGTGAGTCTCGTCGATGGTCAGTACCACGACGTTGACTCCTCCGAAATGGCCTTCAAAGTCGCCGGCCAGATGGGCATCAAGAAGGCAGCGGAGGCCGCCAAGCCTGTGCTCCTTGAGCCGATCATGGCCGTTGAGGTCGTCACACCCGAGGACTACATGGGTGACGTCATGGGCGACCTGTCGAGCCGTCGTGGCCGCATCGAAGGCATGGAAGCCATCGGCAACACGCAGACCATCCGGGCCCAGGTGCCGCTGTCGGAGATGTTTGGCTACTCCACCGACCTTCGTTCACGGACTCAAGGCCGTGCGACCTATTCGATGCAGTTCGACTCCTACCAGCAGGTGCCGGACGCCATCGCAAGCGACATCGTCAAGCGGGTGCGGGGCGAGTGAGCCCGGTTACCCGATACCGAACAACACATAACAATCGATTAGAGACAAAGGACACCGTGAAATGAGCAAGGCGAAGTTCGAGCGTACGAAGCCCCATGTGAATATTGGGACGATGGGTCATATTGACCATGGTAAGACGACGTTGACGGCGGCGATTTCGAAGACGTTGTCGGATCGTGGTC
>JBEAPU010000102.1:0-47253 GCA_041164245.1 Actinomycetota bacterium
CCGCATTCGAGGTGTACAGCGGTGACGACGGTCTCACGCTGCCGTTGCTGTCGATCGGGGCGGTCGGCACGGTCGGCGTCGCGACGCACTGGACGGCGCCCGACCACGTCGAGATGTTCGATGCACTCGCCGACGGCGATCTCGCCCGAGCGCGGGCCGTCAACGCCAGGATGCTCCCCAGTTTCGCGTTCGAGACCGGTGACGAGGCGCCGAACCCGATCCCGACCAAGGCCATGCTGCGAACGCTCGGGTTGGCGGTGGGGGAGTGTCGACCGCCCCTCGGGGACGCACCGGTCGGGCTGGAGGCGGAGGCTCGTCGGGTGCATGCCGAGTTGGTGGCCGCCCGTGGCTGAGCCGGTCCGCATCACGCTCCTCGGGGGCCTCGGGGAGATCGGCCGCAACTGCATGGCCATCGAGCAGGGGACCGGGGCCGACCGGGCCATCCTCGTGATCGACTGCGGGATCATGTTCCCGTCGGCCGACATGCACGGCATCGACCTCGTGCTGCCCGACTTCACGTTCCTGCGCGAGAACGCCGAGTCGATCGTCGGACTCGTCGCCACCCACGGTCACGAGGACCATGTGGGTGGCATCCAGTTCCTGCTGCGTGACGAGACCGGGATCGGTGACCGTCGCGGCACGCCGCTGCCGATCTACGGATCGCGGTTGACCCTGGGTCTGGCGCGGCATCGCATCGAGGAGGCGGGGCTGCTCGGTCGGATCGAGATGGTGCCCGTCGTCGACGGGGACACCGTCGAGATCGGGCCATTCGTGGTCGAGTTCGTGCCGGTGACCCACTCGGTGCCCCACGCCCACGCGATCGCCGTGCGCACCGCGCAGGGTGTCGTCCTCCACTCGGGCGACTACAAGCTCGATCTCACCCCGGTCGACGACCGGCGCTGCGACCTCGCCCGTCTCGGTCAGATCGCGGCCGGTGACGGGGTCCGCGTGCTGCTGGCCGACTCGACCAACGCCGAGGAGTCCGGCTTCGCCCCCAGCGAGACGAGCGTCGGGGCGGTGCTCCACCAGCTCTTCGCCCAGCACCGTGACCGGCGGATCATCACGGCGAGCTTCGCGAGCCACCTGCACCGGATCCAGCAGATCGCCGACGCGGCGGTGGCCTCCGGTCGAAAGGTCGCGACCCTCGGTTTGTCGATGCGGAAGAACGTGCGCCTCGGCCGGGACCTCGGGGTGCTCAGGATCCCCGATGACGCCCTGATCGACATCGAGGACATCGGTCGTTTCGAGCCCGGTCAGATCTGCGTGATCTCGACGGGCAGCCAGGGCGAGCCGATGTCGGCACTGTCGCTGCTCGCCCGCGGCGAGAACCGGTTCGTGTCAGTCGGTGACACCGACACGGTGATCCTGTCGAGCCACGCGATCCCCGGCAACGAGAGCAACGTCAACCGGGTGATCGACGGTCTGCTGCGCCGGGGAGTGTCGGTGGTGCACTCCGGGGTCGCCGACGTCCATGCCACCGGTCACGCACAGGCCGACGACATCAAGACCTATCTCTCGATCGTCCAGCCGGACTGGTACGTCCCCATCCACGGGGAGTACCGGCACCTCGTGGCCAACGCCGCCCTCGGCCGTCGGATGGGGGTCGACCCACAGAGGGTCCTGCTGTGCGAGGACGGCGACGTCCTCGAGATCGACGACGACGGCGTCCGACCGGTCGATCGCGTCCCGGCCGGGTACGTGTACGTCGACGGGATCATCGGGGACGTCGGCCAGGGCGTCATCCGGGACCGCCGGGTCCTGGCCGAGGAGGGGGTCGTCGTGGTGGTGGCCACCGTCGACGTCCAGTCGGGGCGGGTGATCACCGGCCCCGAGATCATCACCCGGGGCTGGGTGTACGCGCCCGAGGCCGAGGACCTCCTCGACGAGGCGTGCGACTCGATCTCCGACACGGTCGAGAACGCACTGGGCAACGGTGTGCGCGACGTCGAGGAGCTCGAGCGCGTGGTGCGGCGGGCGGCCGGCAAGTTCGTCAACGAGCGGACCAAGCGCCGCCCGATGATCGTGCCCGTCGTCATGGAGACATGACACGGGCATTCCCGATCGCCCTCGTCGCGGTGCTCGTGGCGTGCGGCGGGAGCCCCGACCTCGACGGCCCGCTCGTCGGGCGGATCCCCGATGCCCTCGACGCGCTGGCGGCCGAGGTCGGCGCCGACGATCCCGACCTGTTCGAGGTGGTGGCGGACACGACCGGGGTCACCCTGGTCCTCGCCGAATCCGAGATCGAGAACGACAGCGGCGATGTGGTCGGCACGTTCGCCACCCCGTACCGATGGGAGGGCGGGGAGCTCACGCGGGTCGGTGAGGTGAGCCCGGCGGCTGGCTCCGTGTTCCGGGCGTCGGCGATCTCCATCGATCCCGGCCGGGTGTTCGAGCGGATACGCGACGAGCTCGACGATCCCGAGATCACCGATCTCGTGATCCAGGGTGGCCCGGACGGCTCGGTCGTCATCGACGCGTCGATCGTCAACGACCGGGGCGGGCGACTGCTGGTCCTCCTCGGTGCCGACGGGACGATCCTCGGAGTCCAGGCCGCCTGACGCCGGCCCTCCGGCCCGGGAGGGATGCCCCGGTCGTGTCACACGGGCTTGGTACCGTGGCTCAGGTCATGGCCAGGAAGCAGCAGCAGACGTCGACACCCCGGTCGGCGCGCCCGGGCCCCGGCGGGTCCGGTGGGCGAGCGGGGTCCGGCCGTGCGACCGGGTCCTCGAACGGGCGGTCGTCGGGTGGTCGCGGTCGATCACCGGTCGGTGAGGGCCCGATCACGGGCCGTGACAGCGGGTTCCTCGGTGTGGCCCTCGTCGCCGTCGGCATCCTCATGGCGCTCGCCGTCTGGTTCGGCCTCGCCGGGCTCGTCGGGCGAGGAACGGATCGCCTCCTGTCGTGGGTCATCGGCGGAGCCCGGCAACTCCTCCCGCTCGCCCTCGTCGGCGGTGGGGTGGCCCTCATCCGTCAGGGTGCGAGTTCGTCTCCGGCGCGGCTCGCGCTCGGCTGGGTCCTGATCGGGGCATCCACCGTCGGCGGCCTCCACGTCGTCGACCCGCCGACGAGCCTCGGCGACGTCGACGACCTCGCTGCGAGCGCCGGTGTCCTCGGTGCCCTGGTGGGAGAGCCACTCGTGCGGCTCATCGCTCCCTTGGGCGCGATGGTGGTGATCCTCGCCGCGCTCATCGCCGGTGCGGCGTTGATCACCCAGACCTCCCTGCGCACGATGGCTCTCGGGACCGGTCACGGTGTCGGGGCGGCCCTCAGACCGGTCGTGGCGTGGGTACGGCGGAGTCTCTCGGACCTGTCCACCCTCCAGAGCGAACGTGCCGAGCGTCGCCGGAGCGAGCGCGACGATGCGCCCGACGGCGCCGGGCCGTCCCCATCTCCCTCGAGCACGCCGTCCGGGTCCCCTCGCCTGTACGACGGAGCCGCCGACGACGACTTCGGCGGCGACCCGACGGCTGCACCACCTCCGGCGTCGCGCAAGCCCCGCAAGCGACCCACGGCGCCGCCGGCCGTTCCAGCCCCCGAGGTCTCGGGATCGAGCGGTGACTGGAGCCTCCCGCCCCTGTCGATCCTCGAGCAGACCGGTGTGCAGTCGGTCGACATGAAGGCGGTCGAGCAGCGGGGCCTCGTGCTGCAGGAGTCGTTGGCGCAGCACGGTGTCGAGACGCAACTGGTCGGCTCGACGGTGGGCCCGACGGTCACCCGTTACGAGCTCGAGCTCGGTCCGGGCGTCAAGGTCGCCAAGGTCACGAGCCTGCAGAAGGACATCGCCTATGCGATGGCCGCCACCGACGTCCGGATCCTCGCCCCGATCCCCGGGAGGTCGGCCATCGGTGTCGAGGTGCCCAACTCCCGCCGCCAGCTGGTCGCGCTCGGTGACCTCCTGGCGTCCGCCGAGGCGGCCCAGGCCACCCACCCCCTCGAGGTGGCGATCGGCAAGGACATCGCCGGTCGGGCGGTGTTCCTCAACCTCGCGACCACCCCGCACCTGCTCATCGCCGGCGCCACGGGGGCGGGCAAGTCGAGCGGCATCAACTGCATCATCACGTCCCTGCTCATGCGCACCACTCCCGACCAGGTGCGCCTGATCCTGATCGATCCGAAGCAGGTCGAGATGGGGCAGTACCAGCGGCTCCCGCATCTGCTCACCCAGCCGGTGACGAACCCGAAGAAGGCCGCGAACGCCCTCGGCTGGGCGGTCAACGAGATGGAGCGTCGGTACAACATCCTGTCCGACTGCGGATACCGGGACATCACCGGCTTCAACTCGGCGGTGCTCGCCGGCACCCTCAGCGTTCCGAGCGGTCGCACCGCGGACGAGTTCGAGCACATGCCCTACATCGTCGTCGTCGTCGACGAGCTCAACGACCTGATGATGGTCGCCGCCCGTGACGTCGAGGAGTCGATCACCCGGATCGCCCAGAAGGCACGGGCGGTGGGCATCCACCTGATCGTCGCGACCCAGCGGCCCTCGGTGAACGTCATCACCGGCGTGATCAAGGCGAACGTCCCCGCCCGCATGGCGTTCGCCGTGTCGAGCCTCACCGACTCACGCGTCATCCTCGACCAACCCGGGGCGGAGAAGCTCGTCGGCAAGGGGGACATGTTGCTCCTCCCCGGCAACTCATCGGTCGCCAACCGCATCCAGGGGTCGTGGGTGGGGGAGGAGGAGGTGCGACAGGTCGTCGACCACTGGCGGTCCCAGGCCCCCGAACCCGTCTACTCCGGGGAGGTGGAGGCCGAACCGGGTTCGCCGCCGGTGCTCCCCGGCTTCGGCACCGAACTCGACGTGACCTCCGATGCCAACGCCTTCTCCGCCGGCGAGGACGACGAGGACACCGCCGTGATGCGTCAGGCGATCGAACTGGTCGTGCGCAGCCAACTCGGGTCGACCTCGATGCTCCAGCGCAAGCTCAAGGTGGGCTTCGCCCGGGCCGGTCGGATCATGGACCTCCTCGAGCAACGTGGGGTCGTCGGCCCGAGCGAGGGCTCGAAGGCGCGCGAGGTGCTCATGACGGTCGAGGAGTTCGAACTGCTCCGGGCCAACGGCCAGCTCTGACGCCGGCCGGTGGCCCTCAGTCCGGTCGAGCCCCGAAGTCTGGTCGTCGCGTCCGAGTCCGCTTGAGCTCCCAGAATCCGTCGGTCCCGGCGAGGGTCACCACTGCATCCCACATGGCCAGGGAGGTCGCCGTGTCTGGAACGGCGGTGATCACCGGACCGAAGATCCCGCAGCGCTCGCCGTCGGCGGTGTCGAAGGCGATGATCGGCGTCCCCACATCGGATCCGACGAGGTCGAGTCCACGGCGCATCCGCACCGCGATCTCGTCGTCCCACGCCTCGTCGTCGGCCGCAGCCGCGAGGTGGGTCGGGAGGTCGATGGCGGCCAGTTCCGCCGAGAGATCCACTGCCTGTGGGCCCCGGTCGAGCAGGCGGTCGTGGTGGATGCGCGTCGCGAGGTGCCAGTAGACCGCGAAGGCTGCCGGGTCGCCGAACTCGGCTCGTGCCGCCTCCATGACCCGCAGCATGCCGTGCGTCGCCGCGACCGGGGCGTAGTACTCGCTGTCGGGTGAGGGCGCGTTCTTGACCAGGAGACTGATCGGCTGCCAGACCACCGTGAGCCCCCGCTCGGGTATGAGGACGTCGACCATCCAGCGCGCCGTCACCCAACACCAGGGGCACACCGGGTCGACCCAGAACTCGACCACCCCGGGACCACGACTCTCCTGCGACGACATCGGCGAGAGTGTGGCACGACGATCCACCGGGGGCCATCTGGGCCCGAGGTGCCCCGGCTAGCCTCGCGTCCCGTGGGGGACGGCACGGCTCGGAGCTTCTTCGTCGAGACCCTCGGCTGCCCGAAGAACCAGGTCGACTCCGAGAAGCTGGTCGGCACGCTGCTGGCCGACGGGCTCGTCCCGGTCACCTCGCCCGAGGAGGCCGACCTGGTCGTGGTGAACACCTGTGCCTTCATCGAGGATGCCCGACGGGAGTCCGTCGACGTGATCCTCGCCCTCGACGAGCGACGGGCGGCGGGTTCCCGACTCGTGGTCACCGGGTGCATGGCCGAGCGGTACGGAGACGAACTCGCCGGCGCCCTGCCGGAGGTCGATCTCGTGGCCGGGTTCGGGGTCCCGGTCCACGTCGACCCGCCCGAGCGGGGTCGACGGTCGATCCCGGTCTCGGCGGTTCCGGTGCCGAGCCTCGACCTCCTGAACCTGCCGCGCCCGGCGTCGCAGCGACCCTGGGCGTACGTGAAGATCGCCGAGGGCTGCAACCGGTCGTGCGGGTTCTGCGCGATCCCGTCGTTCCGCGGTCCCCAGCGCAGCCGCGACGTGGAGTCGATCCTCGCCGAGGTCGAGCAGACCGCGGCGCGTGAGATCGTGCTCGTCGCCCAGGACCTCGCCTCCTACGGGACGGACCGCCCCGACGAGCTCGGGGCCGGGTCGATCGTGCCGTTGGTGCGCGCCGTCGCCGGGATGGTCGACCGGGTTCGGCTCCTCTACCTGTACCCGAGCGACCTCACCGACGAGTTGGTCGACGTGATCCTCGGTGGTCCCGTCCCGTACTTCGACCTCTCGCTCCAACACGTCAGCAGGCCGCTGCTGCGGCGGATGCGGCGCTGGGGGGACGGTGAGCGCTTCCTGCGTCGGATCGCCGGCATCCGGGCGGTCCGCCCCGAGGCGACGATGCGATCGAACTTCATCGTCGGTTACCCGGGTGAGACCGAGCGCGATCACGACGAGTTGCTCGACTTCGTCCGGGAGGCGCAGCTCGACTGGTGCGGTTTCTTCGCCTACAGCCGGGAGGAGGGCACGCATGCGGCCGGCCTCGACGGCAAGGTGCCGGAGTCGCTGATGAACGAACGGCTGGCCGAGTTGCGCGAACTGCAGGACTCGATCACGTTCGAGCGCCGTGACTCCCTCATCGGCGAGACGCTGAGCGTCCTCGTCGACGAGCCCGGGATCGGCAGGAGCCACCATGAGGCGCCCGAGATCGACGGTGTCGTCCACCTGCCGGCCTCGCTGACGCCGGGGAGCATCATCGATGTCGAGATCGTCGATGCGCACGGTCCCGATCTGGTCGCCGCCGGCGCGACGGTCGCGAACGGGAGTGACTGATGCCGGTCGATCCCTCGGCCCTCGCGACCTGGGCGAACGCCATCACGGCTGGGAGGTTGGTGTTCTCGCCGGTGATGTTCCTGGTCATCCCCGATCATCAGCGGGGGTCGTGGCTGGCGTACGGCCTGTGGTTCCTGCTGAGCGTGAGCGACGGGGTCGACGGCTGGATCGCCCGGCGGCACGGAACGACGACGTCGGGCGCGTTCCTCGACCCCCTTGCCGACAAGGTGCTCGTGTTGGGGGCGATGTTCACCCTCGTCGCCCGCGACGTCTTCTGGCTGCTGCCGGTGGCGCTCATCGCCGGTCGTGAGTTGGTGATCAGCGTCTACCGGATCCTCGTCGGGTCGCGCGGTGTGAGCGTCCCTGCGTCGCAGTTGGCCAAGTACAAGACCGTGTGCCAGCAGCTCGCCGTCGGATTCGCCCTCTGGCCGTGGTTCGCGGTCGATCATCGCTGGCTCTGGAACGGGTTGTTGTGGCTCGCCGTGGCGCTCGCGCTCATCAGCGGGGGGCAGTACCTCCGCGCCGCTCGACCACGGCCCGAACCCTCGGAGGTCGAGAGTGCGTTGTGATGTCCTGGCCGTCGGCACCGAACTCCTCCTCGGACAGATCGTCGACACGAACTCCTCGTGGCTGGGTGAGCACCTGGCGCTGCACGGCTTCGACTCGCTCAGTCAGGTCAAGGTCGGGGACAACGTCGGACGCATCGTCGGTCATCTTCGTCGCATGGTCGCGGAGGCCGATGCCGTCATCGTCTGCGGTGGTCTCGGGCCGACTCACGACGACCTGACCCGCGAGGCGATCGCCGAGGTCATGGGCGTCGAGTTGGCCCTCGACGAGGACGTGGCGGACGTGATCCGGCACATGTTCTCCTCCCGCAATCGGACGATGCCGGCGAACAACCTCCGGCAGGCGATGGTGCCGGTCGGTGCGCGCATCATCGAACAGACCCGGGGGACGGCGCCCGGCCTCATCTGCCCGCTGACGGTCCCCACGCCCGACGGACCCCGTCAGCGGGTGATCTTCGCCGTGCCCGGGGTCCCGCACGAGATGCGGGACATGTTCGAACGGGCGATCCTGCCGGAGTTGCAGGCGCGCTCGGGCGAGCAGTGGACGATCGCCAGTCGCACGCTGCGGACGTGGGGCGAGAGCGAGAGCGGCCTCAACGAGCGGTTGGACGGGGTGATCGCCGAGCTCGACGATCTCGGCAACCCGACGCTGGCCTTCCTCGCCAGCGGCTGGGAGGGTCTGAAGGTCCGGCTCACGGCGCGTGCCGGTGACGGCGATGCCGCGGCCTCGCTCCTCGCGCCGTGGGAGGCCCGCATCCGGGCGATCCTCGGCGAGCAGGTGTTCGGGGTCGACGGCGACACGATGGAGTCGGTCGTGCTGGGTCTGTTGCGCGAGCGCGGTCTCACGCTCGGCGTCGCCGAGTCGGTCACCGGGGGGCTCGTGTCCGGTCGCCTGACGGCGGTCCCGGGGGCGAGTGAGGTCCTGCGCGGTGGGATCGTGTCCTATGCGAGCGAGGTGAAGTTCGACCTGCTCGGCGTGCCCGAGGGGCCGGTGGTGACCGAGGAGGCGGCTCTCGCCATGGCCCGGGGGGTGCGATCGACGCTCGGTGCAGACGTGGGTCTGGCACTGACCGGTGTGGCCGGTCCGGCGGAGCAGGACGGGATGCGTCCCGGCACGCTGTTCGCAGCGGTCGTCATCCCCGACACAGGTTCCCCCGGTGGTGTCGTCGAGCGTGTCGTGCACGTTCGCCTGCCGGGGGATCGCGACACGATGCGCCAACTGTCGGTGATCTCCGCTCTCGACCTGCTCCGACGCACCCTCGACGGGTGAGAGCGCGACCGGACCGCTAACGTCAGCGGTGCGGCGCCGCCGCGCCAGCCCCTGTAGCTCAGTCCGGATAGAGCAACGGCCTTCTAATCCGTAGCGCGCAGGTTCGAATCCTGCCGGGGGCGCTGTACCCTTCCCGTGCCATCCATTCGGGTGCGTGCCGGACGATCGAGAGGGCCTGCGTGAAGTTCAAGAAGGGCGACACCGTCATCTACCCCCAGCACGGCGCGTGTGTCGTCAAGGGGACGAAGAAGATGGAGGCCTTCGGCGAGAAGCGCGAGTACCTGATCCTCGAGACCGTCATCAACGAGATGACCCTCAAGGTGCCAGTCGACAAGGCCGACGACGTCGGCGTGCGCCCGCCGGTGTCCCCCGACGAACTCGAGGATCTCGTCGCGGTCCTGGCCAAGCCGGACCCCCGAGTCCCGTCGAACTGGAGCAGGCGGTTCAAGAACCATCAGGAGAAGCTCAAGTCCGGTGACGTCTACCAGGTGGCCGAGGTCGTCCGGAACCTGGCGGCCCGGAACCGCGACGCGGCGCTGTCCGCCGCCGAGCGCACGATGTACGAACGGGCCCGGGTCAACCTGATCAGTGAGATCTCGCCGGCCCTCAAGGTCTCCGCCGAGGAGGCCGAGGTGTACCTCGACGAGGCGTTGGCCAAGGGCGTCCTCAAGCCGGCGAAGAAGTCCGCGGCGAAGAAGGTCGCCAGCGGCGACTGAGTCCGATGGTTCGCCGGCGAGGGCGAGCCGACATGTCAGACTCGCGGGATGCCCTCTGAGAGCCGTCCCCCTGTCGCATTCTGCGGTCTCGGGGTCATGGGTGCCCCCATGGCCCGTCACCTGGCGGCGGCCGGTCATCCCGTCGCCGTGTACAACCGCACGGCGTCCAAGGCGCTCGCATGGGTGGCCCTGCACGGCAATCGCGCCGCCCCGACACCGGGCGAGGCGGCTGACGGCGCAACCGTCGTGATGGTCTGCGTCGGGAACGACGATGACGTCCGCGAGGTGGTGCTCGGCGAGCATGGGGCCCTGCTGGCGATGGCTCCCGGGTCCGTCCTCGTCGATCACACGACGGCCTCGGCGGGCCTGGCCCGCGAGTTGGCCTCCGAGTGTGCGGAGCGGGGAGTCGGGTTCGTCGACGCCCCGGTGTCGGGTGGACAGGCGGGGGCCGAGAACGGCACGTTGACCGTCATGGCCGGCTGTGACGACCCCGAGGTGTTCGCCTCCGTCGAGCCGGTGCTCGGTGTCTACGCCAAGCGCCTCCGGCGGATGGGGCCCGTCGGATCCGGCCAGTTGACCAAGATGGTCAACCAGATCTGCATCGCCGGTCTCCTCCAGGGTCTCGCCGAGGGGGTCTCGTTCGCGCAGCGGGCCGGGCTCGCCGTCGACGAGGTGATCGACGTGATCGGACAGGGCGCCGCCCAGTCGTGGCAGATGGACAACCGTGCGCTCACCATGGCCGAGGGGGAGTTCGACTTCGGCTTCGCGGTGGAGTGGATGATGAAGGACCTGTCGATCTGCCTGGACGAGGCCGCCCGCAACGGTGCTCGCCTACCGGTCACGGCCCTCGTCGAGCAGTTCTACCGGCAGGTCGAACAGCGTGGTGGCGGCCGCTGGGACACGAGTTCCCTGATCGACCTCCTGCTGAACCCCTGACCGACCGCTCAGCCGAAGGTGATCGGCAGGTGGTCGACGCCTCGGATCGTGTACCGATCGCGCCAGCGCGGTTCGCCGGCGAGCTCGATCCGGTCGGCAGCCCTGATCAGCCGGCTCAGTGCCACGGTGGCCTCCATCCGGGCCAGTGACGCCCCGAGGCAGTAGTGGATGCCCGAGGCGAACGCCATGTGCCGCTGGCTGTTGGGTCGATCGAGGATCAGGCGATCCGGATCGGGGAACATCGAGGGATCGCGGTTCGCAGCGCCGAGGGCAGTCGTCACGATCTGGCCGGGCTCGACGACGATCGGCGACCCGTCGATCCCGGTGTAGGTGACCGGCTCCATGGGGATCCGCACCGTGTGCTGGACCGGGCCGTCGAAGCGCAACAGTTCGTCGACTGCGGTCGCGTCGAGTGACGGGTCGGTGCGCCAGCGTTCGAGTTGGTCCGGGTTGCGCAGCAGCGCCAGCAGTCCGTTCCCGATCAGGTTGACCGTCGTCTCGTGACCGGCCACGTAGAGCAGCACGACGAACACGATCAACTCCGTCATGTCGAGGCGATCGCCCTCCGACTCGGCGGTGATGAGGGCCGAGACCACGTCGTCGCCGAGGTTGCGCCGCCGGTGCTCGATCACCTCGACGAGGTACGGGATCAACTCTCCCATCGCGGCCTCGGAACGGTCGAGGTCCTCGAGGCTCGTCGTCGGCTCGAGCGTGGCCGTCAGGATCTGGCTCCACTCGCGCAGCTCGTCGGCCCGATCGACCGGCATGTCGAGGAGGGCCGAGATCACCTGGAAGGGAACGGGGAAGGCCAGTTCGTCGATGACCTCCATCGATCCTCGGGCCAGTGCCCGTTCGACGACCTCGTCCACCATGGCCTCGGTCGTCGCTCGCAGCCGATCCACGGCGCGGGGCGTGAACGCCTGGGTGACGAGTCGTCGGAGGCGGGTGTGATCCGGCGGATCCAGGTTCAGGATCGACTTGGAGCGGCTGTCCCGCCGGTCGCGGCGGCGCTGCATCACCGGGGTGAGCGGTGCTCTCGCGTTGGCGTCGATGTCACGGGAGAAGGTGTCGCTGCGCAGGGTCCGCGAGATGTCCTCGTACCGGGTGAGGACGACGTGGTGGTCATCGACCCGGTGCACCGGATCGTGCCGTCGGAGTTCCTCGTACCACGGGTACGGGTCGCTGCGGAACGACGGGTCTAGCGGGTCCCAGCGGGCCGATGGCAGGGTGATCGGGGCGTTCACCGGGCCATCCTGTCAGTCTCCGGCGCCGAAGGGGAACCCTGCGATCGGCTTCGGTTGATGGCAGTGCTCCTCCACCCCGGCCGCGACCACCCACTGCGCCCCGTTGCGCCGCTCGGCGAGCGCCCTGATCATGGTGTCGGCCACGTCCTCGGCGGTGAGCAGATCGAATCCGAGGCTGCGCAGCCCGGACTTCTGGTCGTCGGAGAGGATCGCCGTGTCGGCGAAGCCGGGGCACACCGCCGAGATGCTGATGTCGAGCGGTTCGTGGTGGCCGGCGATCGCGTCGGCCATCGAGCGGACGAAGCCGATCGCTGCGTGCTTGCTGAGTCCGTAGACGGGGTCGGGGGCGATCGGCACGATCCCGGCGATCGAGGCGGTGACGACGATGTCACCGAACCCGGTCCGGCTCATGTGGCCGAGGACGGCCTGGGTCCCGAAGACGACCCCGTCGACGTTCGCCGCCATCACGGTTCGGTAGCGCTCGGCATCCAACCCGAGCACCGGGAGCGACCCCGGCGGTCGGATGTGGTTCGTCGCGACGCCGGCGTTCAGGATGGCGATGTCGAAGGGTCCGTGCTCGTCGACGACGGACTGCCAGGCTCCCGCGTCACCGACGTCGAGGCGCGCCGTGCCGAGGCGGCTCGAGGCGATCTCCCCCGCCATCCGCTCCAGGCCGGCAGCGGCGACGTCGGTGGCGAGCACGTCGGCGCCGGCAGCGATGAGTCGTCGGGTGATCGCCGCACCGAAGCCGCTGGCGGCCCCGGTGACGATCGCCCGGCGGGTCGCCAGGTCGATCATCCGCGGCGCCCTCGTGTCGTCGCTCATGCCCATCCGTCCGCTCCCCACTCCGGTTGCTCGAAATCGGAGACGCCCTTGCGCATCTCCGCCAACACGGTCTCGATGACCTGCACCCTGGCCCACCGCTTCTGCTCGCCCGAGACGATGTGCCACGGCGCGAGGTCGTGGTCCGTGCGAGCGAACATCTCCTCGACCGCTGTGGTGTACCGGTCGAGTTTGTTCCGGTTCCGCCAGTCCTCGTCGGTGAGCTTCCAGCGACGCAGCGGGTCGGCCTGGCGCTTCTCGAAGCGCCGGAGTTGCTCCTCGGGGCTGATGTGCAGCCAGAACTTGACGATGATCACCCCCTCGAGGACGAGGTTGCGCTCGAACTGCACGATCTCGTCGTAGGCGCGTCGCCACTGGGGTTCGGAGGTGTACCCCTCGACCCGCTCGACGAGCACCCGTCCGTACCAGCTCCGGTCGAAGAGGGCGAAACCGCCGAGGCCCGGGACGTCCTTCCAGAAGCGCCAGAGGAAGTGGCGGCGCTTCTCTTCGAACGTCGGCTTCGCGTAGGTGCGCACGCGGTAGTGGCGGGGGTCGAGGGGCTCGACGATGCGCTTGATCGCGCCGCCCTTGCCCCCGGCGTCCGACCCCTCCATGACAACCAGCACCCCCGGGCCCAGTTCGCTGCGCTCGAGGTGCCCACCGGTGTGGAGACGGAGTTCGAGCAACTCGCGCTGGGCCCGGTACAGGCGCTCGTCGTACTCGGCCTGGCTGATGCGGGCGGTGAGGTCGAGGTCGTCGAGTCGCCCCATCAGGCCGTCGCTCCGACGGCCGCCACGGCTCGCGACAGGGCGTCGACCATCCGGTCGACCTGCGCGTCGGTGGTGACGAGCGGCGGGCAGAAGGCGACGGAGTGGTCGCCGATCGCCCGCACGATGACACCGTCGGTGAGCATGTGGTCCCGCACGTGCATGGCGTTGACACCGGTGTGCATCCCGGCGGCCCGGACGGCGCCGGCCCCGCGGGCCTGGGCGATCGAGCCGTCCGCGGCGAGGGACGAGAGGCCGGATGCCAGACGCTCACCGATGCGCACCGCCTCGGACAGGAGGCCCTCGCGCTCGATGATGTCCAGGTTGCGCATCGCCGCCGCGGCGACGCTGGCGTGACCGGAGTACGTGTACCCGGTCTTGAGCATGTAGCCCTCGTCGGACTCGAGCGGGCCGCGCACGGCCGGCCCCACGATGACACCTCCGAGCGGCTGGTACCCCGAGGTCACCGCCTTGGCGAATGTCGTGAGGTCCGGTGTCACGCCGAAGTGGTGGGCGCCGAACCAGGTGCCGAGGCGCCCGAATCCCGTGATCACCTCGTCGAAGATCAGGAACGCCCCGTGCTGGTCGCAGAGGCGACGAAGCGCCTGGAGGTAGCCCTCCTCGGCGGGCCACACCCCGCCGGCTCCCTGGACCGGTTCGGTGATCACGGCGGCGATCTCGTGCGACCGCTCGGACATCAGCTTGGCCAGCGCCTCGATGTCGTCGCCGGGGACCTGGACGACGTCGGGGACGAGGGGCCCCCATCCCTCCTTGTTGGGGGCGATGCCCTGGGCGCTCGTCCCCCCGAAGTTCGTGCCGTGGTAGCCGCGTTCGCGCGAGATGATGAGGGTCCGTTCGGGATGTCCGGCCTGGACGTGGGCGAGTCGGGCGAGCTTCATCGCCGTGTCGATCGACTCGGAGCCCGAGCAGCAGAGGAACACCCGGGCGTCGGGGACCGGCGTGAGGGAGGCGATCCGCTCGGTGATCGCCTCCGCCATCGGATTCGTGAACGGGTCGAAGCACGAGTAGGTCTCGAGGCGTCCCATCTGCTCGGCGACGACCTGACCGATCTCGGATCGCCCGTGACCGATGTTGCAGTACCAGAGGCTCGCCATGCCGTCGATGTACTCGTTGCCGTCGACATCCCACAGCAGGGACCCCTCGCCGCGCACGAGCTCGATGAAGCGGGCGCGGGCCGGGCGGGCGAATGGGTGCAGGAACGCGGTGATCACGGGGCGAACCGTAGTCGGATGCGCGCCCCGAACCGGGTCCGGCGGGGCACTCTGGTGTCCGGGGGACTGCGCCGTTCTGGGAGAATGCCGGCGTGGGTGGTCGAGCGGGTCGGATGAGTGGTGACGGCTTCGTCCGCTGTTCGGACGGTCATGTCCGGTGGGGGCTCTTCGGTGCTGCGGGGGTCGTGTTCCTCATCCGTGGCTCCGACGGCCCGATGGTGATGCTCCAGCAGCGTTCCGTCTGGGCCCACGAGGGGGGCACCTGGTCGTGTGCCGGGGGAGCCCTCGACGAGGGGGAGGCGCCCCTCGACGGGGGCCTGCGCGAGGCCGCCGAGGAGGTCGGCGAGGTGCCGGCGGGCTGGCGGGTCGCCGGCAGCGTGGTCTTCGCCCCGGCCGACGACTGGACGTACACGACCTTCGTGGTGGAGGTCCCCCACGTGTTCGGCGCCTCGATCAACTTCGAGACGGCGGACGTGGCGTGGGTGCCCGTCGATGCTGTCGGCGCACTGCCGTTGCACGCCGGATTCGCGGCAGCCTGGCCGGAGCTGCGGCGGGTCATCGAGGCCGCCGTCGATTCGGGCGTCGGCGAAGCCCCGGTCTGAGCGATACGGTTCGCCGGGTGGTGAGCTCGTCGCCCGGTCTGTGCGTCCTCGGTGACTACGCCTGGGACGTCCTGATCCGGACGAACACCGAGTTGTTGCGGGGCGGAGACACCTTCGGGGAGGTCGTCCTGCTGCCCGGCGGCAGCGGTGCCAACGTGGCGGTCTGGGCGCGTCGATGCGGTTCGGACGTGGTCTTCGTCGGCAAGATCGGCCGAGATCAGATGGGACGACTGGCCCGGGAGGAGCTCGATCGTGAGCGGGTCGAGCACCGCCTCATCGAGACCGATGCGCACGTCACCGGGTCGGTGGCGGTCTTCGTCGACCACACCGGCGAGCGCTCGATGGTCTCGGGCCATGGCGCCGACTTCTACCTGCTCCCCTCCGAACTGCCACGGCCGGTGCTGACGACGTGCCGCCACCTCCACCTGACGGCGTGGTCGTTCTTCACCGATCCGCCCCGGTCCGCCGCACGCGTCGGGGCGCGGCTGGCGACGGCGGAGGGAGCGACGCTGAGCCTCGACCCGGGCTCGTTCCAGATGATCTCGGAGATGGGGGTCGAGCAGTTCCTCTCGCACACGACCGACCTCGGGGTCGACGTGTTCCTCCCGAACAAGGAGGAGGCCGCGGTGCTCACGGGCGAGCGGGATCCCGAACGTGCCGCCCGGGCGTTGGTCGCGCTGTACCCCGGGGCGTTGATCGTCCTGAAGCTCGACGCCGATGGTGCGCTCGTCCTCGAGGGTGAACGCGCCGTGCACATCGCCCCGACCTCCAACCGGTTGGTCGACGCGACCGGTGCGGGGGACTCCTTCGCCGGGGCCTTCCTCGCACGATGGACCCAGGGGACGTCAGCTGCCGATGCAGCGGCGTTCGCGGTCCATGTCGCCGAGTGGGTGATCGAACACCCCGGGGCCCGGCCCGATCCGGACGCCCGTCTGCAGCGGCTCCTGCGCTGAGCGACGCGCACCACCGACGGTCGCGCACCGGGGAGGACGGATCATGTACGCTCGCGAATCACGAGTTCACAAATGAGCTCGTGAGTTCAGTTCATGGAGGTGAACGATGAACCAGGTCACCCTGACGGGGGACAACTACACCCTCGTCTACAACGCACTGTCCTTCGGCACCGCAGTCATGCTCGGTGCCTTCGTCTACTTCCTCACGCAGATCAACAGCGTGGCGAAGGCCTACCGCTCCGGTGTCGCCGTCTCGGCGGTCGTCGTCGGCATCGCGGGCTATCACTACTTCCGTATCTGGTCCGGGTTCGCCGACGGCGAGATGAACGAGGGGTACCGGTACGCGGACTGGCTCATCACGGTGCCTCTGCTCGTCATCGAGCTGCTGATCGTGCTCGGCGTGGCCAATGAGGTCCGCAAGGGCCTGATGATCAAGCTGGTCCCGGCCACCGTGCTGATGATCGCGCTGGGCTACCCCGGTGAGGTCTCGAGCGACAACGGGACGAAGTGGCTCTGGTGGGTGCTCGCCATGATCCCGTTCGTCTACATCCTGTGGGTCCTCTACGGACAGCTGCAGGAGGCCTCGAAGCGGGAGTCCGGAGCCGTCGCATCGGCGATCAAGAACGCCACGGTCGTTCTCCTCGTGACCTGGTGCGTGTACCCGATCGCCTACCTCTTCCCGGTCTTCGACGCCTCGTCGGAGGGCCTCGAGGTCCTGCGACAGGTGGGCTACACGATCGCCGACGTCACGGCCAAGGCCCTCTACGGCCTGATGATCCTCGGCATCGCCAAGGCCCGCTCGGCGAACGAGTCCTGAGTCCCGTCGGCGCCGGGTGCGCCGCCCTGACGTGTCGGAGCCCGGGTCGCAGCCCGGGCTCCGCCGCGTCGGGCCGGAGGCACGGCTGGACGTGGAGCGGGTGACGGGAATCGAACCCGTATCATCAGCTTGGAAGGCTGAGGTTCTAGCCGTTGAACTACACCCGCGGAGCCTCCGACGATATCGGGAGTGGATGTTCCGTCCCACGGTCCGGACCGGAGGCTGCCGTCGGGGTCGGTGGTGGCGACCCGATTCTGGAAGAGTCCGGGAATGACATCTTTCGTGGTGGCGCACGGTGCCTGGTCGGCCGGGTGGGCGTGGCGCCGCATGCATACGGAACTCTCGTCCCGGGGCCACCGGCTGGCGACCCCGACATGGACCGGCATCGGTGAGCGTCGCCACCTGGCCTCGGCGGACGTGACGCTGTCGACCCACATCGAGGACCTCGTGATGCACATGGAGGTCGAGGACCACGACGATGTGGTGCTCGTCGCCCACAGCTACGGGGGCATGGTCGCCACCGGAGCGCTCCCGCGTCTCGGCTCCAGGGTCCGGCGGGTGATCTATCTCGATGCCGTGCTCCCCGGCCGGGGTCAGTCGATGCTCGACCTCGTCGCCCCCGAGGCGCGTGATGCGATCGAGGCAGCCACCGAGGCCGTTGGCGAGGGATGGCGGGTCCCGTCGAACCCCCCGCCGGCGGACACCTCCGAGGAGGACCTGCTCTGGATTGCCCCGCGTCGGGTCGCGCAACCGATCGGGACGTTCCGTGAACCGTGCCCGGCGGGTGTCGAGGATGTGGCGGTTCCCGCCGCCTACGTGTACTGCACCCGCGTCGGTCCGGGGGACATGTTCGGCCCGTTCGCCGCCGCGGCGCGTCGACTCGGTTGGCCGACCGTGGAGATCGACGCCAGCCACAGTCCCAACATCACCGCGCCGTCTCTGCTCGCCGACACGCTCGAAGCCCTCTCGGCAGACGGTTGACCGTCGTCGACCGATCCGGGAGCCATCGCATACGACGGGAGCCATGCTCGCCCGATGGATGACCACAGCCGAGATCCACGGACCGCCGACGAGGCGGTGATCGCCAAGGTGCGCAAACTGCTCGCCATGGCCGAGGGCACGGACAACACCGACGAGGCCGACGCCTTCTCGCGCAAGGCGGCCGATCTCATCATCCGCCATCGGCTGAGCCCCGAATCGCTCGCAGCCGTCGATCCGTCCGAGCTCGTCATGCACGAACTCGAGATCGGGCGAGGCGCCTACGTCCGAGCCCGCTTCCACCTCCTGTCCGGGATCGCCGGCGCCCACGGCTGCTTCGCGACCTTCGCCACGCGCCTCCATGGCACCGTGGCCCACGTCTCCGGGCATCGCCGGGATGTGACCACGGTGGAGATCATGTACGCGTCGCTCCATCAGCAGATGGCGTCACGCGCCGCCGGTCAGCGACGCTCCACAGCCGCTGCGACCCAGCGCTTCCGACGCTCGTTCATGTTCGGGTTCGCCGACGAGGTGGCGGCGATGCTCACCCTCGCTCGCGAGGAGGCCGTCGCGGAGCATCCCGACCCGGGCAGTGTCCTGCCTGCGCTCCTCGCCGAGGCCGAGCGCGTGCGGACCTTCGCCGGTGAGCGACTCGGGCGGATCGTCAGCGCCCGACCCGTCGCCCCGGCCGTGAGGGACGGGGTGGTCGCCGGCCGCCGTGCCGCCGCAGAGGCCGACATCGGCCGGGCACGGCTCAGATCGGTCCCGGCGATCGAGCGGCGGTGAGCGTGATCCGCCGGGATGGTGACCGTGCCCAGGTCTACGCCGCGGAGTCAGCAGCCTTCGAGGGCACCGGGTACGAACTGACGGTGGCGTTCGACGAACTCCTCCGGTTGTCAGAATGTGTGACGGCGGGCGACTGGTGGGTGCTCGGTCCGGTCGAGATCCGGGCGTCTCGCTCGGACGCCCGCAGCTCGGCGACACGGTGGACCGGCGAGGATGGTCCGGTCATCCACCTCGCCGGACCCCAGATGACGATGGCGACACTCGCCCACGAACTGGCCCATGCCCTCGCCGGCCGGACTCACGGCCACGACAGCGTGTACCGGCGGGCTCACCTCGACGTCGTCGGGGTGCTCCTCGGGGAGGTCCCCCGGGTGTGGCTCGAGGAGGCGTATCGGCTCCACGGGCTCCGGGTCGGTCACCGTCGATGGTCGACGCCTCCGCCTCCGACACCCCGGGGGCCGATCGCGCTGTGAGTCGGGAAGGCGGGATTCGAACCCGCGACCCCCTGCTCCCAAAGCAGGTGCGCTAGCCAGGCTGCGCCACTTCCCGTGCCGTCGATCGTACCTGCCGTGGCAACCCGACGCCCGTTAGCATCCGTCGGCGATGCCGGCGTCGCGTGACCGTCGTGGCGGGATCGTCCTCCTGTCCTCGTTGGCGGCCGTCGCCATCGGTCTGGTCGGGCTCTCCACACTCAGCGACTCCTCCGACACGGGCACGCCCGGGGACGGGCATCCGCCCAGCCCCGGCGAGTCGACCGTGCCGCCGACGAACTCGGAGATGGCACCCGGGACCGAAGCCGCTGCTGCGGCCAGTCCGACCGCGCCGGTGAGCACGGTGGCGATCACTCCGACGACCGTGTCGACGACGACCGTGACGACGACCGTGGCTGCGCAGCCCCCCGACGACGGCCTGTCGTCGGATGAGCGGCGTCTGGTGCCGGCCTTCACGATCAGCGACCCCGACCTCCAGCCCAAGAGCGTCGTGATCGGCCCCGACGGGCTCGTGTTCACCCAGAACATGATGTACCGGCACAACGTCGCGGTGTTCGACTCCGACGGCGGACCCGTCGCGACCATCGACGACACCGTCGACCTGGCCGACTTCGGGCACTCGGAGGTCTCCCGTGTCGTGCGGGGCTCACCGGTCGAGGCCGCGGTGACACCGGACGGTCGTCACGTCTGGGTCAGCAACTACAAGATGTACGGCCCGGGCTACACCTCGATCGCCGATGACGAGTGCGGGCGGGGGGACTGGGAGGACTCCTTCGTCTACCGGATCTCGCTCGACACATTCGAGATCGACGCGGTGGTCCCGACCGGGGCGGTCCCGAAGTTCCTCGCCGTGTCACCCGACAACACCCGACTCGTGGTGGCGAACTGGTGCGGCTTCGACGCGTCCGTGATCGACACCGAGGCGCTCGTCGAACTCGGGCGCATCGACCTGGGTCGCCATCCGCGCGGGGTGGCGATCGCGTCGGACTCGCGCACCGCCTACGTCACGGTCATGGGAGCGGAGCGGATCGACGTGATCGACCTGGAGAGTCTCGAGGTCATCGATTCCCTCGTCGGTTCCGGCATCACCCCCCGGCACATCATCCTCTCGCCCGACGAGAGCGTGCTCTACAGCTCGAACCACCTGATGGACACGGTGCGCAAGATCGATCTCGAGACCGGGGAACTCCTCGACTCCGTCCGCACCGGCACCCAGACGAGGACGATGGCGATGGCGGACGACGGTCGGAGCCTGTACGTCGTCAACTACCGCGATGGGACGTTCAGCAAGGTCGCGACCGAGGACATGACAGTGCTGCAGACGGTGTCCATCGGTGGACGGCCGATCGGCGTCGCCTACGACCCGACGACCCGTCGGGTGTGGGTCGCCGACTACTCCGGGACCCTCCACGTCTTCGACGACGTCGACCCGGCGGGCTGACGCCCGACCCGCTGGATTCAGCGCCGCTTGGCCAGGCGCTTGGCGGCCCGACCCGTCGCGGTGAGGTGACGGTGGTCGAGGTCTCCGAGCTCGACGCCGTTGTCGAACAGGATGCGGTAGCGCTGCCAGTTGAAGCCGTTCGCCAGCAGGACCTTTCCCGCCGTCCCAGCCGGGACGCCGCTGAGGTCACACGATGCTTCCACCCGGTCGCCGATCCGCAGGTCGATCTGTCCTTGGTGTGGGGCGGCGAGGGAGTGGGGTTTCCAGATCGGCACGAGCGACATTCTGCCCCAAGATCCCGCGTCCGCGCACGTTCATGACGGACCGTCGGGGCGCCCCGGGCCAGCCGACGGCTCCGCCGGTAGACTCGGCAGTCTGTGAAGAGTTCGGTCGCACCCCTCGAGGGGAACAGGGTCAAGTTGTACGTCGAGGTCGACGAGGCGGAGTTCGAGTCCGCCATCGACGATGCCTTCCGCACCATCGCCCGGGAGGTGAAGCTCCCTGGGTTCCGCAACGGCAAGGCTCCACGCCGGCTGCTCGAGGCCCGTATCGGTCTCGGGCCGGCCCGTGAACAGGCCCTGCGTGACGCGATCCCCGGCTATCTCACGAAGGCCGTCCTCGAGCACGAGGTCGACCTCGTGGCGTCGCCGTCGATCGAGATCACCGGTGGCAAGGAGTCCGGGGTCGTCGAGTTCGAGGCCGAGTGCGAGGTACGACCCGAGATCACGGTGCCCGGCTACGGCGGACTCCGCGTCGAGCTCGACTCGCCGGAGCCCGACGAGTCCGAGATCGATGCCGCGGTGACCAACCAGTTGCGTGCACACGGCACCCTCGCCGACTCCGACGAGCCCGCGGCCGATGGCCACTACCTGACACTCGACATGCGCGCCGCACGCGACGGCGAGGAGCTATCCGGTCTCAACATCGAGGATTGGTCCTACGAGCTCGGTCAGGGGTGGGTGACCGAGGACTTCGACGACCAGTTGCGCGGTGCGCGCCCCGGAGCGACGCTCGAGTTCACCAGCACCCCCAAGGGCCTCGGGGAGCCCGCCGATTTCTCGGTCACGATCACCGCGGTCAAGGCACTGGTGCTCCCGGAGCCCGACGACGTCTGGGTCGCCGAGAACATCGGCGACGTGACGACCGTCGCCGAGTGGCGGTCGTCGATCCGCGAGCGCCTCATGGAGGGACGCCTCGACCGGATCCGGCAGACCGTCGTGTCGCGGGTCGTCGACAGCCTCGTCGAACTGGTCGAGATCGAGGCGCCCGAGTCGATGGTGAACTCCGAGGTGCAGGGCCGCCTCCAGAACCTCGCCCGGCAGTTCGAGGCCCAGGGCATGGACCTCTCGGCATGGATGTCGGCGACCGGTCAGTCCGCCGAGGACCTCATCGGGAACATGCGCACCCAGGCGGTGACCGCCGTGAAGGCCGACCTGGCGTTGCGCGCCGTCGCCGTGGCCGAGGGGATCGAGGTCACCGGCGACGACCTCGACGCCGAGTACCTGCGGCTCGGGATGCAGTTCGGCGAGACCGCCGATCGGGTCCGCGCCGCCTATGAGCGCAACGGTGGCGTGCCCGACCTGCTGGCATCGGTCCGCAAGTCGAAGGCCCTCGACTGGCTGCTCCACAGTGTGGAGATGGTCGACGGCGACGGTCGCGCCCTGGACCGGGAGTTCATCCTGGGACATGATCACGATCACGACGACGACCTCGATCCCGACGATGATGTGGACGCCGGAGAGGCACCCGACCAAGGAGGCGAGGCCTGATGGACCTGTCAGCAGTCAACTACCTGGTTCCCAACGTCGTCGAGCAGACGAGCCGTGGCGAGCGCGCCTACGACCTCTACAGCCGTCTGCTCAAGGACAACATCATCTTCCTGCAGACCCCGGTCGACGACCAGATCGCGTCGCTGATCTGCGCCCAGCTGATCCACCTCGAGTCGGAGAACCCCGACAAGGACATCAACATCTACATCAACTCCCCGGGCGGGGACATCACGGCCCTCTTCGCGATCTACGACACGATGCAGTTCATCCGCAACGACATCGCCACGATCTGCCTGGGTCAGGCGGCGTCGGCCGCGGCGGTGCTGCTGGCGGCGGGCACCAAGGGGAAGCGACTCGCCCTCCCGCACAGTCGGGTGCTCCTGCACCAGCCCTACGGTCAGGTTGGCTACGGACAGGTCACCGACCTGGAACTGGCGGCCAAGGAGATCCTGCGGATGCGGGACATCCTCGAGGAGATCCTCGCTGCGCACACCGGGCAGCCCCTCGAGCGGATCCACGCCGACACGGACCGTGACTTCGTGATGGAGGCATCCGAGGCCCTCGAATATGGCATCATCGATCAGGTGATCTCGTCCCGGGCGGTCGTCGACCGCTCCGGGGCCATCCGCTGAGACCTCAGCGGACGTCAACACACCGGGGAGATGAGCACGTGGCGAAATTCGGCGAGAGTGGCGAACTGCTGAAGTGCTCGTTCTGCGGCAAGTCGCAGAAGCAGGTCAAGAAGCTGATCGCCGGACCCGGCGTGTACATCTGCGACGAGTGCATCGACCTGTGCAACGAGATCATCGAGGAGGAGCTCGCCGAGACATCCGAGGTCTCGTTCGAACACCTGCCGAGCCCACGTGAGATCGCGGCCTTCCTCGACGAGTACGTCGTCGGCCAGGACCATGCCAAGCGCATCCTCTCGGTCGCCGTCTACAACCACTACCGCCGCATCCAGTACCAGCAGAGCAGCGGACTCGGCCGACGTGACGACGTCGAACTGACGAAGTCGAACGTGCTGTTGCTCGGCCCGACGGGCTGCGGCAAGACCCACCTCGCCCAGACACTGGCGCGCATGCTCAACGTGCCCTTCGCGGTCGCCGACGCCACGGCGCTCACCGAGGCGGGCTACGTCGGGGAGGACGTCGAGAACATCCTCTTGAAGCTGATCCAGGCCGCCGACTTCGACACCAAGCGTGCCGAGACGGGCATCGTGTACATCGACGAGATCGACAAGGTCGCCCGCAAGAGCGAGAACCCGTCGATCACCCGCGACGTCTCCGGCGAGGGCGTGCAGCAGGCGCTGCTCAAGATCCTCGAGGGAACGCAGGCCTCGGTGCCGCCTCAGGGTGGGCGCAAGCATCCCCATCAGGAGTTCATCCAGATCGACACGACCAACGTGCTGTTCATCCTCGGCGGTGCGTTCGCCGGGCTCGAGCAGATCATCGAGCGGCGGGTCGGCGAGCAGGGTGTCGGCTTCCACGGCACCGTCCGGTCGAAGTCGGAGCGCGATCCGGGCGAGCTGTTCACGAAGGTGCTTCCAGAGGACCTCGTCCGCTTCGGGATGATCCCGGAGTTCATCGGCCGGTTGCCGATGGTCGGTGTCGTGCGCAGTCTCGATCGCTCGGCGCTGATGGCGATCCTGACCGAACCGCGCAACGCCCTCGTCCGCCAGTACCAGAAGGTGTTCGAGTTCGAGGACGTCGTGCTCGAGTTCACCGAGGCGGGCCTCGAGGCGATCGCCGACCAGGCCATGCTCCGCGGGACGGGAGCGCGCGGACTCCGGGCGATCATGGAGGAGGTCCTCCTCGACACGATGTTCGAGATCCCGGGCCGGACCGACGTCAGTCGCGTCGTGATCGACGTCGACACCGTGCGCGATCGGGTGAACCCGACCCTGGTCCCCAAGACGGGAACCGGATCGTCGCGAACCCGTCGCGCCGCCAGCTGAGCCACCCGACGATGGACATCGCGGCGGCGCTCGCGTACCTCGACGACCACACCTCGTACGACCGGACCGGTCGCATCGAGTCGCCGACCCTCGACCGCATAGCGGCGTTGTGCGCCGCCCTCGGCGACCCCCAGCACGCTGCCCCGGTGATCCACGTCACCGGGACGAACGGCAAGGGCTCGACCGTCCAGATGATCACCCACCTCCTGATGGCGTGCGGGCTCACCGTGGGCACCTACACGAGCCCCCACCTCGAACGCCTGAACGAGCGGATCCGACGCGATGGCGAGCCCATCGGTGACGACGAACTCGCCGAGCAGATCGCGGCGGTGGCGGCTGCAGAGGTCATCACCGGTGTGCGTCCGAGCTTCTTCGAGGCGCTGACCGCGGCAGCCTTCCGGTGGTTCGCCGACGTGGCCGTCGACGTCATGGTGATCGAGGTCGGACTCCTCGGCCGTTGGGACGCCACCAACGTCGTGGACGCCCAGGTGGCGGTCATCACCAACATCGGGCTCGATCACACCGAGTTCGCGGGCCCGACGACCGCACACATCGCCCGGGAGAAGGCCGGCATCATCACCCCCGGATGCGTGGTCGTGCTCGGAGAGTCGGATCAGGCGCTGTTGCCGATCTTCGCCGCCGAACCCCACGCCACGATGCTGGCCCGCGACGTCGACTTCGGTGTGGCGGACAACATGTTGGCCGTCGGGGGTCGCCTGCTCGACCTGCGCACCCCGACGACGGTCTACCACGAGGTGCACCTTCCGCTACACGGCGCCCACCAGGGTGACAACGCCGCCCTCGCGCTGTGTGCCGTCGAGGCCTTCTTCGCCGCTCCGTTGTCCGATGAGGTGGTTCGGGAGGGTTTCTCGTCGGTGCAGGTTCCCGGCCGATTCGAGGTCGTCGGCGTCCAGCCGCTGGTCATCGTCGACGGCGCCCACAACCCGCCGGGGGCGGACACCTGCGCCCAGGTGTTCTTCGAGGACTTCGCCCCCGAGGCCCGTCGCATCCTGGTCGTGGGAACGTTGCGTGACCCCGACGAGATGGTGGCGGCCCTCCGCGCGGACGACTTCGACCAGGTGGTCGCCTGCACGGCACCGACACCGCGCGGCGTCCCGGCAGCCGAGGTGGCCGCGGCCGCCAGGCGGGCCGGCTGCCCGGAGGTCCTGGTCGTCGAGACCCCGGCTGAGGCCTGTCGGCTCGCCATCTCGCGAGCACACCCCGAGGACGCGATACTCGTGGCTGGCTCGATCTACGTGGTGGGGGAGGCACGGGGATCGCTCCTGCGCGGTGGACGCCGGGTCCACTGACCGCCTGCGGCGGTAGCGTGGCGGCATGTCGGATCGCACTCTCGTCCTGCTCAAGCCAGACGCCGTCGAGCGGGGTCTCGTCGGCGAGATCCTCTCGCGCTTCGAGTCCCGGCTCCTGCGGATCGTCGCGATGGAGTTGCGGGCACTGGATGCGGCGACACTCGAGCGCCACTACGCAGAGCACGTCGGAAAGGGCTTCTACGCCGACCTCGTCGCCTTCATGAGTCGGGGTCCGGTGGTCGCGCTGGTGCTCGAGGGCCCGGAGAACACGTGGGAGGTGGTCCGCACGATGATGGGTGCCACCAATCCCCGCTCGGCGGCACCCGGGACGATCCGCGGCGACCTCGGAATCGAGTTCACCGAGAACCTCGTCCACGGCAGCGACTCGGCCGAGAGCGCCGAGCGTGAGATCGGCATCTTCTTCCCCGAACTGTAACATTCGCCCGTCCCGGCCGGGATCCGCGTGTCACGGCCCGCCGATCCCGACGAAGGAGGAACATGGTCCGCAGCAACCCACTCGGGCTCGGCCGTGACCTCGCCATCGACCTCGGCACGGCGAACACCCTGATCTACGCCCGGGGGGTCGGGATCGTGCTCAACGAGCCGTCCGTGGTGGCCATCAACGTCAACGACGGTCGTCCGGTGGCGGTCGGTCTCGAGGCCAAGCGGATGATGGGCCGGACACCCAACAACATCAAGGTGATCCGACCGCTGAAGGACGGTGTCATCGCCGACTTCGACGTCTGCGAGAAGATGCTCCGATACTTCATCCAGAAGGTCCATGCGTCGCGGTGGTCGAAGCCGCGGATGATCATCTGCGTCCCCTCCGGGATCACCGGAGTCGAACAGCGGGCCGTGCAGGACGCCGCCGAGTACGCCGGCGCGCGCAAACCGGTCCACATCATCGAGGAGCCGATGGCGGCGGCGATCGGTGCCGATCTGCCGGTCGGTGAGGCGAGCGGCAACATGATCGTCGACATCGGCGGCGGCACAACCGAGGTGGCGGTGATCTCCCTCGGTGGCATCGTCACGGCACAGTCGGTCCGCGTCGCCGGGGACGAACTCGACGACGCGGTGCTCCAGTACGTCAAGAAGGAGTTCTCGCTCGCCATCGGGGACCGGACGGCCGAGGAGATAAAGATCCAGATGGGCTCGGCGTGGCCACTCGACGAGGAGGTGACCGCCGACATCCGAGGTCGGGACCTCATCTCGGGGCTGCCCCGCACGATCCAACTCACGACGGAACACGTCCGCGAGGCCCTCGCCGAACCGGTCGCTGCGATCGTCGATGCCGTGAAGACGGCGCTCGACAGGACCCCACCTGATCTGGCGGCCGACATCATGGAGGACGGGATCACCGTCACCGGCGGGGGCGCCCTCCTCCAGGGGCTCGATCAACGCCTCGCCCACGAGACCGGGATGCCGATCCGCATCGCCGAGGAACCCCTGTACAGCGTGGCGATCGGCTCGGGCCGGGCATTGGAGAACATCGACGCGATGCGCGGCCTGATGTCGCTCGGCGGAGACCTCTGACCGGGGAGGAGTCGTGCCGACCTACTCGCCGGGCCGTCGACGGGTCATCGCCGCGCTCGCGCTGACGTCGCTGCTGCTCGTCACCCTCGATCTGAGCGGCAACCGCGTCTTCGACGGGATCCGCAGCGGGGCGAGCGTCATCACCCGGCCGGTGCGGACCGCCGCCGACGTCGCGACCCAACCGGTGGTCCGGTTGTGGAGGTCGTTCAGGGACTACGACCGCATCCTCGAGGAGAACCGAGCGCTGCGCGCCCAGGTCGACGCCCAGAGGTCAGCCGAGATCGCCGCGCAGAACGCGATCATCGAGAACCAGGATCTGCTGGCGCTCGAGGGGCTCGAGAGCCTCGCCTCCTACGACTCGGTCACGGCACGCCTGATCGGACAGTCGCCGAGCAACTTCGATCAGCAGGTGGAGATCGACCGGGGCGCGATCCACGGGATCCGGGTCGGCATGTCGGCGCTGAACGAGGCCGGTCTGGTGGGGAAGGTGACGCGGGTGCTGCCGCAGTCGAGCGTCATCATGCTCGCCACCGACCCGTCGTTCGCCGTCCCGGTCAAGGTTCTCGGGACGGTGGCGACTGCTCCGACGGCAACCGCGCCCACCTCGTCGGACCCGGGGCCGCCGTCGACCGGCACCGACCCCACCAGCACGAGCGTCGAGGGGACGACGACCGAGACGACGACCGTGACGACGACCGTGACGACGACCGTGACCGCGACGAGCCTGCCGACGATCGTTCGGGAGACCGGTGTGCTGCGCGGTCAGGGGATCGACGACCTCCCACGCGTGTCGTTCGTGTCCGGCGGCACCGGATTCGGACGGATCGAGGTCGGCGACACCGTGTTCACCGCCGGCGGATCGACGTCGCTGGCCCCGCCGAACATCCCGGTCGGACGAGTCATCAACATCATCACCCGAACCGGAACGGCCGGCCAGGAACTGGAGGTCGAACTGACGGCTGATCTCGCCCGACTCCAGTTCGTCCGGGTCGTCCTCTACCAGCCGCCCACCGAGGCCGGATGATCGGGGCGCTCCTCAACGGGTGGGTGCCGCGGGTGACCCTGGTGGCCGTCGTGCTGCTCGGCCTCCAGACGACCGTCGCCGCTGAACTGCGTCCCCTGGGTGTTGTGGTCCAGGTCATGTTGGCCTTCGCCGCCGTGTGCGGGGCGGTCAGCGGTCCGGTTCAGGGCGCGATGGCCGGCTTCGCGGTGGGACTGGTGTACGACCTCGGCGTCGGCACGCCGCTCGGATCCACTGCGCTGACGATGACCGTCGCCGGCTACGCCGCCGGGTGGGGCCGACAGTTCCGGATCGAACCGCGCTGGTGGATCCTGAGCGGACTGGTGGCACTCGGGGTCGCCCTCGGCGAGGGGGCCGTGCCGCTGGTCCGGACGCTGATCGGGGAGTCCGACGTGTTGACGACGCGCATCCTCGTGGTCGTCCCGACGGTGACACTCACCGCTGTGGTGATCGCCCCGATCCTCCTGCCCGTCGGTCGGTGGGCCTTGCGCGTGCGCGTCTCCGAGCTGCGTCTGCCCGGCGAGGAGGTCCGATGACGTCACCTCGGTGTCGGGTGATGCCGTGCGACGTCCCTCCGATGCGAGACTCGGCCCATGTCCGGTGATCGACGGGCGGTTCGGCTCGGGGTGCTGGCGAGCGTGGCGCTCGTGCTCGTCTCCCTGCTCGGCTTGAGGTTGTGGTTCCTGCAGACCGTCCAGGCCGAGGAGCTGCAGGCGCGGGTCGACCGCTCCCGGACGCGCATCGTGCAGTTGGCACCCGAACGTGGCCGCATCTTCGATGCCGACGGGCGGATCCTCGCCGACAACGTCCGCATCCTGACGGTCGCCATCGACTGGCGACGCATGGAGAGGCGCAGTGAGCGCACCGAGCTGTTCAGAAGGCTCCAGGGCTGGATCGGCGTACCGGTGGAGGAGATGGAACGCCGGTACACGTCCGGTTACTACTCGCCGTTCCTGCCCATGCCGGTCCGGGAGGACATCGACGAGCAGACGGCCATCGCCATCCTCGAACGGGTCGAGGATCTCCCCGGCGTCCAGATCGTCAACGAATGGCGGCGGGTGTACCCGTACGCACCCCACGCCGCCCATGTCGTCGGCTACATGGGTGCGATCACCGCCGAGCAGCTCGAGGAGTACCTCGTGCGGGGCTACCTTCGCAACGAACGGGTCGGCCAGTTCGGCGCCGAGCGCTCGATGGAGGCGCTGCTGCACGGGACGTGGGGCTATCGGGTCATCGAGGTGGATGCGTCGAACCGCCCGGTGCGCACCGTCCAGGAGGTCCCGCCGGTCAACGGGTTCGACGTGCAACTCACGATCGACCTCGACGTTCAGGTCTACGCCGAGCAGGCGCTGGAGACCTCTCTGCGGTCCCGGCGGCTGCAGTACGTCGGCAACCCGCTGGTCCGCCAACCCGATGGGACCCTCGCCCCGCTCGACCCAGCGCAGCCCGACCGCGTGCCGTACAAGGCGCCGGCGGGCTCCGCCGTCGTGTCGCGGTTCGACACCGGTGAGGTCCTCGCCCTCGCCAGTTACCCCACCTTCGACAATCGGTGGTTCGAGTCCGGGGTCTCGGGGGAGAAGTTCCGGCAGATCTTCCCGTCGACGAAGCCCGACGGTTCCCCCATCGACCCGGACGAGTCGATCCTGGTCAACCGAGCCGTGCAGGGCCGGTACAACCTCGGGTCGACGTTCAAGCCCTTCGTCGCCTACGCGGCCCTGAACACCGGGTTGATCACCCCGGACGAGATCTACGTCGATCGCGGTTCCTACGACCTCTACAGCGTCAACCAGGACCGCTGCGATCGTGGGCTCGTGCGCTGTCAGTTCAAGAACGCACTCTGCGGCAACGGTGCCCCGTGCAGGTACGGCGAGGTCGACGTCGAGGACGCGCTCGCCGTCTCCTCCGATGCGTTCTTCTACCGGATCGGCGAGGAGATCCTCGTGCGCAACGACGGGCAACCCGTGTTCCAGGAGCAGATCGAACTCTTCGGTTTCGGGGCCGACTCGGGGATCGAACTGCCCTTCGAGTTCGACGGGACGGTTCCCGATCGTGAACTCAAGCGGGCCTACGCCGAGCGCGGTGTCATCAGCGAGGACGAGGGGCGCGGCTTCTACGTGGGCGACAGCGTCCAGATGTCGATCGGGCAGGGCCTGTTGTCGGCCACGCCCCTGCAGCTGAACAACGGCTACGCCACGATCGCCAACGGGGGACGACTGCTCCAGCCGACGATCCTGGCGGCGGTCTGGGAGCCGGGGGTGCCCGACGGTGCGGTCGGGTACGCCGACCTGCGCCGCGGTCGCGTCCACCAACGGCCGGAGTTGCCGGTCGTGATCAGGGACCTCGACATGTCACCCGAGATCCTCGAACCGATCGTCGCCGGGCTGCGTCGGGTCGTGACACCGGGCGCCGGCGTGACCTCGGACTTCTACCACTCGACCACCGGCGAGAAACTCTTCTACGACTACCCGGACGACGCGATCCCGGTCGCCGGCAAGACCGGGACGGCACAGGGGGCCCGGAACCTGCCGTGGAACGACTCGTCGGCCTTCTCGGCATTCTCCGTCGACGCGTCGGAGCCCTTCGTGGTCACCGCCTTCCTGGAGAAGGCGGGGTACGGCTCGCAGGCGGCGGCACCGGTCGTCAAGTGCACGTTCATGATGCTGTCCGGTGTGATCCCGACGGATCCGGTGCGGGTGTCCGAGCCGCTCGACCCCTCATCGACCACGGCGGCGCCCGCCCAGCAACTCGACGACGTCCGCTGCTTCAACCGCCGGGGCGGCGGCGGGATCGGACTGATCGAGTGATGGGGAGGCGACGGTGAACACGCTCGGTCTCGGCCGTCGGCCCGACTCCGGTCTCGGCAACCTCCGCTCCTCGCCGGGCGACCCGAGTCGCAACATCGATTGGGTCCTCATGGCCGTCCAGGGGATCCTGGTCGTCGTCGGCTGCTTCGTGGTCTTCTCGGCGTCGAGGACCCGCATCCCGGGTGAGCCCTATGCCTTCGTGAACCGTCAGGTGGTGTTCGCGATCGTCGCGGCCGTCGTCATGGTCCTCGTGATGGCCTTCGACTACGAGGCGCTCAAGGATCGAGCGGTCGGGTTGTACGGGGCCACGATCTCCCTGCTGTTGCTCCTGCTCCTCCTCGGTGTCGCGAGGGGCGAGGACCGGATCTCGTTCGACCTCGGACCCTTCAACCTCCAGCCCGCCGAGTTGGCCAAGTTCACGACGATGCTCCTGCTCGCGGCGTACCTGGCCGACGAACGGACCGACGAGGTCAGCTACCCGCGGTTCCTCGGCGGGTTGGTGCTCGTCGGACTGCCGACCGTGCTGATCATCATCCAGCCGGACCTGGGCTCGGCATCGGTCCTCGTGGCACTGGCCATGGGCACGCTGCTCGTCGCCGGGGCCAAACCCAAGTACATCGGAGCGGTCAGCGTGCTGTCGCTCGTGACCGTCGTCGCTGCGTTCATCGGCGGATTCGTGAACCGCTACCAGGTCGAGCGCCTGCGGGTGTTCCTCGATCAGGAGACCACCGACCCGACCCTCCAGGACGCCGTCTACCAGGTGCGGAATGCGATCCGAGCGGTCGGCACCGGCGGGATCTGGGGCAAGGGGTGGCTGGAGGGACCGCTGACCAACGGCCGGGACATACCGGTGATGTGGGCCGACTTCCCGTTCGCCGCCGTCGCCGAGCAGTTCGGGCTGGTGGGCTCGGCACTCCTGATCGGCCTGTTCGCCGTCGCACTGGTGCGCATCTGGCGCATCGCCAGCCTGTCCAAGGACATCTTCGGGACCTACATCTGCGCCGGGGTCTTCTCGATGGTGCTCTGGCAGGTCTTCCAGAACATCGGGATGACCCTCGGGATCACACCGGTGACGGGTCTGCCGATGCCGTTCATCTCGTACGGAGGATCGAGCCTGATCGTCTACTGCGCGATGTTCGGCCTGGTGCAGAGCGTCCACATGCGCCGGATGCGCTGATCCGGTCGTCGGTGGGCGACCTCCGGTAGCATGAGGGGGTCATGTCCCCCGATCTGCTGCCGCTCGTGTGTGTCGGTCATGTCGTGTGGGGCATCTGCACTCATCCGTCCCGGAATCCGGTGAACCCCGACGCGGGCACCGCGAGTGGACGGTGTGGGCGGCTGTCGGCCGCCCACCACGGAAGGGAAATCGCACATGGACCAGTCCACAGCCCCCGACACCGGGGACCATCAGCGGCCGGCAGGGCCGGCCGACACCCCCGAGGTCCGGCAGGAACCGCCGGCGGTTCGCCGTCGCTCCGCCGCCCGATCCGCTGACGGCGACCGAGCCGGTGACCCGGACGAGTTGCCGGAGCCCATCAGGGAGGGACGTCCGCAGTCCAAGGAGGCTGCGGAGCGAGCCCTCGTCCGCCGACCCCGCATCGGCGACACCATGCCCGTGCCGTCGACGCCGCCGCCCGGCCCCGCCAAGCCGTCCGCTGCCAGCGGTGCCGAGTCGGGCTCTGGGGCACAGAAGCGACGTCGTCGTCGGTCCTCCGGCGGTGGTGCACGGCCCGAGACCCAGGGCGAGGCGAACGGTGGGTCCTCGCGCAAGCAGCCGCGTCCGGACGGTGACGCCGGCGAGCAGTCCCCCGGGCAGCGTCGTCGTCGGCGTGGCGGTCGTTCGGGGGCGGAGCCGTCCCCCGACCTGCTCGAGCAGCGTCGTGGCCGGGAGCGCAACGGCAAGCCGATCGGTCGCTACCTGATGTGCGTCCAGGTCCGTGAGGGCATCACGCAGGTGGCCGTCCTCGAGGGACGGAACCTGATCGAGCACTACGTGAGCCGTCCGGCCGACGATGTGAGCCAGATCCACGGGAACATCTACCTGGGCCGGGTGCAGAACGTGCTGCCGGGGATGGAGGCGGCGTTCGTCGACATCTCCACCCCCAAGAACGCCGTGCTCTACCGCGGGGACGTCCAGTACGACGCCGAGGACATCGACGAGGGCAAGGGCCAGCCGCGGATCGAGCAGATCCTCAAGAACCGACAGATGATCGTCTGTCAGGTCACCAAGAACCCCATCGGGGCCAAGGGTGCGCGCCTGACGCAGGAGGTCTCGCTGCCGGGTCGGTTCGTCGTCCTGATCCCGAACTCGTCCACCTACGGGATCTCGAAGCGCCTCCCCGACGACGTGCGCAAGCGACTGCGCGGGATCCTCGACCGGGTGAAGCCCGAGCGGCACGGACTGATCGTGCGCACCGCCGCCGAACACGCCACCGAGGAGGAGCTGACCGCCGACATGCGTCTCCTGCTCGCCCAGTGGGAGCGGATCGAGGCGGCTGCGGCGAGTGCCAAGAAGCCGGCGCTGCTGCACCGCGAGCCCGAGCTCGCGGTGCGGGTGATCCGGGAGGAGTTCAACGCCGACTACCGGGGCGTGGTCATCGACGACGAGCGGTTGCACGCCGAGGTGAAGGAGTACGTCTCGGCCTTCAACCCGGAACTGGCCGATCGCATCGAGTACTTCGACCGCAGCGTCGAGGGGCTGGCGCTCTTCGAGAAGTTCCACGTCCACGAGCAGGTCCACAAGGCACTCGACCGCAAGGTCTGGTTGCCGTCCGGCGGCTCGCTGATCATCGAGCACACCGAGGCCCTGACCGTGATCGACGTGAACACCGGCAAGAACGTCGGTACCTCGAACCTCGAGGAGACCGTGTTCAACAACAACATGGAGGCTGCCGAGGAGATCGCCAAACAGCTGCGTCTGCGCGACATCGGCGGGATCATCGTCATCGACTTCATCGACATGGACGTCAAGGCGAACCGGGCGAGGGTCGTCGATGCCTTCCGCTCGGCCCTGGCCCGCGACAAGACCCGAACCCAGGTGTTCGAGATCTCCGAGCTCGGTCTGGTCGAGATGACGCGCAAGCGCATCGGTGAGGGCCTGCTGACCGAGTTCTCGGAGTCCTGCCCCAACTGCAGCGGCCGCGGCGTCGTCGTCGACCACAGCCTCCTCGACTGAGCTGGTTCGCCGGTTGGTGGAGCGCCCAGCCGTCGGTAGCATCCCTCAGGCTATGTACGCAGTGATCGCCACAGGCGGGAAGCAGGAGAAGGTCGCCGAGGGACAGCAGGTGACCGTCGAACTGCTCCACGCGTCCCAGGGTGACGAGGTGTCGTTCGTCCCCGTCCTCGTCGTCGACGGTGACAAGGTCCTGGCCGGCGGCCCGGCCCTCGCCTCGGCCTCCGTCCGCGGACGCATCGTCGGAACCGCTCAGGGGCCCAAGGTCAACGGGTTCACCTACAAGCGTCGGACGAACCAGCGTCGTCGCTACGGTCACCGTCAGCAGTACAGCGTCGTCGAGATCACCTCGATCACGGCCTGAACGTCGGAGCAGGAGATCCTGAGATGTCAAAGACCAAAGGTGGCGGGTCGACCCGCAACGGACGTGACTCGAACGCCCAGCGCCTCGGCGTGAAGGTCTTCGACGGGACGAGCATCACCGCCGGCACGATCCTCGTGCGTCAGCGTGGTACCCGCTTCCACCCGGGCCGGAACGTCGGCATCGGTGGCGACGACACGCTCTTCTCCCTCATCGACGGCTCGGTGAAGTTCGGCGAGCGCAAGGGCCGCAAGGTCGTCGACGTCAACCCGTCCTGAATCCGGTCGTCAGACGTCGATACCGGCGGGCAGGCGATCCCTGTCCCATCCGAGGAGCGCCATCGCCTGCCGGCAGGCGTAACGGTCCGTCATCCCGCTCACCCACGCCACGGCGGTTCTGAGTGCGTCCGGACTCCCGGCGACGAGGTCGCCCGGCATGTCGGATCGAGCCTCGCTGAGCAGGTGGGGTCGGTCGGCGTAGTGCTCGACGAGTGCCCTCAGCATGCCGATCACCGCGTCGGCCTGGGCCCGTGACGCCGGTCGCAGGTAGATGCGCTCGTAGTTGAAGCGACGGAACTCCGCGAGGGCCTCGGCGACCGGCGCCGACATGCCGACCCGGCCGGTTGCCGCAGTCGCCTCGATCATCGCCCGGACGAAGGTTCCGAGCTGGCGACTGCGGGTGGTGCCACAACGGTCGGCGACCAGCGGGGGGAGCGACTCGGGCGTGACGATCCCGGCGGCCACCGCGTCCTCGAAGTCGTGGCACACGTAGGCGATCCGATCGGCCCAGGAGACGACCTCCCCTTCGGGTGTGGCCGGTGCCGGGCGGCTCCACGAGTGGTTCCGGATGCCGTCGAGCGTCTCGCGGCACAGATTGAGGGGCACGAGCGTGACGTCGGCACCCCAGACCGCGTGGTCGTAACCCTCGGTGAGGTATGGGCCGAACGCGTCCTCACTGGCGTGACCTCCGGGCCCGTGTCCGCAGTCGTGGCCGACCGCGATGGCCTCGGCGAGGGTGACGTTGAGGCCGAGGGGGCCGGCCACCGACCGGGCGACCTGGGCGACCTCGAGCGCATGGGTCAGGCGGGTGCGCTGGTGATCGTCCGGAAACACGAACACCTGCGTCTTCCCGGCGAGGCGGCGGAATGCGCTGGCGTGCAGGATGCGGTCCCGATCCCGCTCGAAGGCGGTCCGGAAGGGGTCCGGCTCCTCCTCGTGCACGCGGTCACCGGCGCCCGAGCAGCGGGTGGCGAGTCGGGCCAGGGACGAGTCATCGACGCCCTCGCGAGTCGCGCGGTCGGCCACGCCGGTCGAGCCCGGGCCGGCCCACGAGTCGGCATGGGCGAGGGCGATCCCGTCGGCCAGATGGCCCCTCATCGTCGAGGCCCAGCGCTCCGCCCGATCGGCGAGGTCGTCGCAGGCGGGGCCGTCGACCGAGGCGGGGGATGTCGCTCCTTCCTCCATGGCCTCACGCTACGCCGTCGGTGTCACATCGGAGTCGTCATCGCCCTCGCTAGCGTGCGACCGTGTCCCAGTTCGTCGACGAGTGCCAGCTGAACGTCCGTGGGGGCGACGGCGGTGCCGGCTGTGTCTCGTTCCGGCGGGAGGGTCCGGTGGTCCACGGAGGTCCGAACGGCGGCGACGGCGGATCCGGTGGCGATGTGTGGCTGGTCGCCGACCACAACGTCGCCTCCCTGCTGTCGTTCAGGGATCATCCCCACCGTCGGGCGAGCAACGGCGTGCACGGCAAGGGCAAGGACCTCCACGGTCGTCGCGGTGAGTCGATCGAGGTGATGGTGCCCGAGGGGACCGTGGTCCGCGACATGTACTCGGGCGAACTCCTCGCCGAACTCGTGCGCCACGGCGATCGATGGCTCGCGGCCGCAGGCGGCCGCGGGGGCCGGGGCAACGCCCGGTTCCTCTCCAACAGTCGGCGGGCTCCGACCTTCGCCGAGCAGGGGGAGCACGGTGAGGAACGCTGGCTCCTCCTCGAACTGCGCCTGATGGCCGACGTCGCCCTCGTCGGTTTCCCCAACGTCGGCAAGAGCACCCTGATCAGCGTGATCTCGGCGGCGAAGCCGCGCATCGCCGACTACCCGTTCACGACGCTGGAGCCCAACCTCGGTGTGGTGTCGCTCGATGCCGACACCGAGTTCGTGGTGGCCGACATCCCCGGATTGATCGAGGGTGCGAGCGAGGGGCGTGGGCTCGGCCATCGCTTCCTCCGCCATGTCGAGCGGGCCCGCGCCCTGTGCCTCATGGTCGACCTCGCCGCCGTCGACGGGACCGGTCCGATCGAGCAGGAGGAGATCCTGCTCTCCGAGCTCGGCCGGTACCGGCCGGAGTTGCTCGAGCGTCCCCGGATCGTCGTCGGCACGAAGGCCGACGTCGTCCGTCCCGAGGATCTCGACGCCCTCGGTTGGGACCGGCCGGTGATCTCGGCCGTGACCGGTCAGGGCGTCCGCCAACTCGTCGGCCGGATGGCGCAGATCGTCGATGAGTCACGGCGCTCCGAGCCGGCGGGGGAGGGCGTCGTGGTGCTGCGGCCCGAGGCGTCGGGGGCGACGATCGAGAGGCTCGGCGAGGGCGAGTTCAGGTTGGTCGGGCGCGAGGTCGAACGCGTCGTGGCCCTGAACGACGTGACGACCCCCGAGGCGCTGTCGTGGATCGACGGACGCCTCCGACGTCTCGGCGTCAACAAGATGCTCGCCAAGGCCGGCGTCGGCGAAGGCGACATCGTCTGGATCGGCGAGTTCAGCTTCGAGTACCGGGCGGACCTGTGATGAGGATCGTCGGGAAGATCGGCACATCATCCCTCACCGACGACGTCGGGCGGATCGACGAAGCCATGATCACCGAGATCTGCACGCAGGTCGCCGAGCTCCGCCGGCTCGGTCATGAGGTCGTGCTCGTGAGCTCGGGGGCGGTCGCAGCCGGCGTGGCGGCGGTGGGCCTCTCCTCGCGTCCGTCCGACATGGCGACGCTGCAGGCCGTCTCGGCGGCGGGTCAGAGCCGGTTGATGGCGGTCTACGACCGTGAGCTCGCGCGCCATGGGCTCGTCGGCGCGCAGGTGCTGCTCGATCCCTTCGACTTCGTCGACCGACGCCAGTACCTCCATGCCCGGCAGACCTTCGGCCGACTGCTCGAGTTGGGGTGCGTGCCGATCGTGAACGAGAACGACGCGATCGCCAGCAGCGAGCTCCGCTTCGGCGACAACGACCGGCTCGCGGCCTTGGTCGCCCACAACATCGGTGCGGACATGTGCATCCTGCTGACGGACCTCGACGGTCTGCACACCAGCGACCCGCGCACCGACCCGGCGGCCCGTCTCGTCACGCTCGTCTCGGCCGACGACCCGCTCCTGGCGATCTCGGCGTCGGCCAACGGCAGCGGTCGCGGGTCCGGCGGGATGGCCTCGAAACTGGCAGCCGCCCGGATCGCCTCGTGGTCCGGGATCCGGACCGTGATCGCCCGCGCCGGCCGGCCCGGGGTCCTCGTCGAGGCGGTCACGGGCTCGGAGGTCGGGACGACCTTCCTCGCCCACGACCGGCGTCTGAGTGCCCGCAAGCTCTGGATCGCCTTCGCATCGGAGGTTGCGGGGGCGGTGCACGTCGACGCCGGCGCGGTCGGTGCGCTGGTCACGCGTCACACGAGTCTCCTGCCGGCGGGTGTCACCGCGGTGTCCGGCGGGTTCGACGAACGCGACACGGTGGACGTCGTCGATCCCGACGGTCGCGTGTTCGCCCGCGGGATGGTCTCGATGTCAGCCACGCTGCTCGAGGGCGTCCGGGGCCGTCAGACCGGGGACCTTCCCGAGGGGATGCTGCACGAGGTCATCCACCGCGACGACCTCGTCCTGCTGCCGTCCTGACCCGGTCGAGCACCGGGCCGACGCCGTCGACCCGCAGTGCCACGAGGAGCGCGGCGTAGACAGCCGCACCGCTGACGCCGATCGCCCCGATCACGGCCAGTCCCGCCGCCGGTCCCGACGGTGATGATCCGATCGCCCGCCCGATCAGGCTCATCGCCGCGAGGGCGACCCCCGCCGCGGTGATCATGGCGATGACGGGTCGCACCAGCGGTGGGCCGATCCGGTGACCGTGTCGGCGATCGAGCACGACGAGGGCGATCACGGCGCTCACGAGATAGGCGATGGCGAGTGCGAGCCCGAGGCCGAACACCCCGAGCGGCCCGACGAGGAGCAGGGCCAGCACGACGTTCAATCCGTTCTCGCCGACGTTCAGCCAGAAGGGTGTCCGTGTGTCGTCGTGCGCGTAGAAGCCCCGCAGTGCGAAGAGGTACACGGAGAACCCGACGAGGCCGATCGCCAGCCCGCGCAGGGCGGCCGTCGTGTTGGCCGTGTCACCGGCGTCGAACTGACCGCGTTCCATGAGGGCTGCCACGAGGCGCGGTGCGAGCGCCACCATCCCGGCGGCCGCCGGCGCCGTGAGCGCCACGATCGAACGCACCCCGAGGCCCATGCGGTCGGCGAAGTGGGGTCGATCACCGGCCGTGACCGCCCGGGCGAGCTCGGGTTGCAGGGTCGTGGCGATCGAGACCGCGAGCAGGCCGTGGGGGAGGACGAAGAGGATGAACGCATCGACGTACGCCGAGGCCAGTGATGATCCGGGCTCCGCGAGGTTCCGGACGACGACGAGGGCCAACTGGTTCGCGATCACGAAGCCGAGCGTCCATCCACCCATGCGGGCCACCCGTCGGACGGCGGGATCGTTCGGCGCCCAGCGCGGTCGGAGTCTCAGTCCGCTGCGCGCCACGGCGACCCACACGACTGCCGCCATCGCCGCCACCCCGAGCGTGGCTCCGAGTCCGAGGGTCCAGCGCAGCCGTGCCACCGAGCCGACGTCCCCGATCTCCCAGCGTGATGTGCCGATGCCCGGCAGTGTGAGCAGGGCACCGATCACCACGAGGTTGGCGATGACCGGACTCCATGCCGCTGCGGCGAAGCGGCGACGGGCGTTCAGGAGGGCATTCATCACGCCGGTGGTCCCGTAGAACAGGATCTGCAGGGCGAAGAGACGGGTGAGGGCCGTTCCGGCGGCCCGGAACACCTCGGGGTCGACGTCGGGTGCCGGGGTCAGTGCGTAGACCCTGAAGATCGCCGGTGCGGCGAGGACGGCGAGCACGGTGACGAACGCGCTGGCGAGCAGGACGGTCGTGACGACCGCGTCGACCGATCGGCGGCCGGCCCCGTCCAGCTCGTCCCGGTCGTCGACCCGGATGATCGACGACAACACCGGGACCAGCGTCGCCGAGAGAACGCCTCCGAGCAGCAGGTCGTAGACGATGTTCGGCGTCTCGTTCGCCAGCTTGTACGCATCGGCGAGCGCGGTCTGCCCGATGGCGTAGGCGAAGACCATGATCCGGGCGAGGCCGGTGAGCCTCGAGAGTGCGGTGCCCGAGGCGACGACCAGGTTGGCTCGCAGCAGTCCCGTCACCGCTCGGACACTATCCGCCGTCGCCGTCGGGATCGGGGGGATCGCGGGCCGGTCACGGCAGACTCCGGGCATGGCGACCGATGCTCAGCCCGTGGGGATCGCCCTGGTCCGTCCGACCGGCCCCGAGCTCGTCGACGGCTTGGTGACGCACATCGAACGGACCCCGATCGACATCGATCGTGCACGGTCCCAATGGTCCCGGTACGTGGAGGCCCTCCGGGATGCCGGTTGGCAGGTGGCCGAGGTCGCCCGGGCCCCCCGGCACCCGGATGCCGTCTTCATCGAGGACACCGTCGTGATGTTCGGCGATCGGGCCGTGCTCACCCGGCCGGGGGCCCCCGAGCGGGCGGGCGAGACCGTCGGTGTCGCCGAGGCCCTCGACGCGCTCGATGTGGACGTGAGTGTGCTCGCTCGCGGCCGCCTCGACGGTGGGGACGTGCTGAAGGTCGGGCACACCGTGTACGTCGGCATCGGCGGTCGCACCGATGCCGACGGTGTCGCCGCCCTCTCGGACTTGGTCTCGACGTGGGGCTGGCACGTCCGAGGCGTGCCCACCACCCGGGTGTTGCACCTGAAGTCGGCGGTCACCGCACTGCCCGACGGCACCGTGATCGGCTTCGAACCCCTGGTGGACGATCCGGGCGCGTTCGACAACTTCCTGGCTGTTCCGGAGGAGTCCGGTTCGCACGTGGTCCTCCTCGGCGGGGACCGGGTGCTGATGGCAGCGGACGCCCCCCGCACCGAGCGTCTCCTGTCCTCGCTCGGGCTCGAGGTCGTCACGGTCGACATCTCCGAGTTCCAACGCCTCGAGGGCTGCGTGACGTGTCTCTCGGTCCGCATGCGTCATCGTCCCCGGTCGTGACCGGCCGTCGATAACCTCGCCCGGTGACGTCGCACGTGATCGACGGGGTCGCTCCCGTGAACCCCATGCCGAGAGCGCGGGTGCTGACCTTCGGTCTTCTCACCGCCGTTATGGCGTCCGGGTACGGCGTGATGTTCACCGTCCTCGACGACTTCCGCGACGAGTACGGGATCACCGAGAGCCGGTTGGGTCTGATCGTGGGCATCGGCTTCATCTCGTCGTTCCTGGCCCAGGTGTTCCTCGCCCCGATCGCCGACCGCGGCCATGCCCGTCGACTCGTGGTCATCGGGCTCGGTGTGAACGTCCTCGGATTGCTGTGCCTCGCCTTCGGGGAGACGCTGTCGGTCCTGATGCTCGGCCGGTTCGTGTCCGGCCTCGGGCTCGGGATGGTGTTCCCGGCGATCCGGCGCATCGTGATCCTCGGGGATCGCGATCGTCTGGGACAGAACCTCGGGCTCCTCCTCGCCTGCGATGTGGCCGGGTTCGCCGCCGGCCCCGCCGTGTCGGCCCTCCTCGTCGGACCCTTCGGACTGTCGGCCCCGTTCCTCCTGATCGCGGCAGCATCGATCGGCTGCCTCCCGGTGGTCCTGCGCGTACGGGTCGCCGAGACCGACGAGTCCCCGCGGGCGCGGATGGCCTTCGACCTGCTCGCGAACCGAGCGTACGTCGCGGCTCTCTGCATGGGAGCCGCCGTGTACATCATGATCGGGGCCTTCGACGCGCTGTGGGCTGTCGTGCTGGACGACATCGAGGCGAGTGAGTGGGTCGCGAACCTCGGGATCACCCTGTTCGTCCTCCCCCTGATCGTCCTCGGTCCGATCGGCGGGCGGCTCGCCCAGCGGGTCGGCCCCTTCCGGGTCGGTCCCGTCGGTCTCGTGGCGGCGGCCGGCTTCATGTTCCTCTACGGCCTGATGCCATCCGGATCGTGGATGCTCGCCATCGCACTCGTGCATTCCGTCACCGACGGGCTCACGGTGTCGAGCACGTCGGTCGCAGTGGGCATGGTGACCCCGGACGACCGTCACGCCGGGGCCCAGGGGCTCCTCGGCGGCATCCAGACCCTGCTCGCCGGCGTCGTCGCCGTGCTGGCCGGTGTCCTGTACGAGTTCCTCGGCCGTGTCGTGGCCTATGGGACGGCGGCGGGCATCATGCTCGCCCTCGTGGTGGCTGCCGTGGTCCTGAGTGGCGATACCCGTCGGCGGCCGATCGAGGTCGCATCGGGTGGCGGAGCGGTCCCGGTCGAGGCCGAGCCGGTCTGAGCGACCCGATCAGCGGGCGCCGAGGGTCTTCGTGAAGGGCAGTGTGCTGCGTTCGCCGTCGCCGTCGACGATGGCGGCCTGCCGAAGTTCGAGCTGTCGGTCCCGGAGCCAGAGCCCGATGAACAGTCCCACCACGGCGACCGCACCGAACGTCGCGCCGGACGCCAACATGGCCAACGCCGGAGCCGGGCAGGTGCCGGCCACGGCCCAGCCGGTGCCGAAGAGCATGCCCCCGACGATGTGGTGACGCTCGATGCGTGACCTCGACAGGCTGAGGCGACCTCCGTAGAGGGTCGCCGCGCCCCGCCGCTCGAGGATCCACAGCAGGGGGAGCGATACCCCGATGGCCAGTCCCATCAGCGCGAACACGTAGATGCTGTCGAAGGTCAATGTGGCATGGATCGTGTCGAACTCGTGCAGTCTCGCCCCGGCGAGGACGAAGCCGAATCCGGCCCCGAACAGCCCGCCGACGATGTTCATCGGGTTGCGCATGACGACTCCTAGAGGCTCGTGAGGGAACGGACGACGAAGGTGACGACCACGGCCGTGGCCATGAAGGTGGCGGTCGTGGCCCAACTCGCGGCCGAGCGCTGGGCGGTGCCGCAGATGCCGTGCCCCGAGGTGCACCCCCCGGCCATCCGAGCGCCGTATCCCATGACGATCGCCCCGACGAGGACGACCCCGGCGACCACGGGCGACGACCAACCCGCTGCGGTCAGGGCGTCGTAGCCCTGCCTGACCTCGATGCCCGGGCCGAGGATCGTCGCCACGGCTCCACCGACGAAGATGCCCCCGAAGTACCACACGCGCCACGCGACCGCGTCGTGGTCCCGGCGGGCGACCTTGATCGTCTGCACGTAGGCGCCGGAGGCACCGAGCGGCTGGTTGGCGACGAGGAAGAGGCCGACGACCAGGAGCCCGAGGGCCGGGCCGGCGATCCACCATGGGAGTTGATCAGGGAGCTTGTCCATGTCGGGATCATTGTCGCCGAGGCGATCCCGAGCAAGTACCGGGACATCCCGAGCGGTAGCGTCCCGGGCGTGGAGGCGAACGACGCGGGGCTGGGTGAACCGGTGGACGACGACGCCGCTCGACCCTACGGTGGAGCACAGGACGGGTCCGGCGGGGCCAAGCGGGTCCGCACACGGCACTTCGCCCGCGCCAAGGAGCGGGGCATCCGCATCACGGGGCTCACGAGCTACGACTACCTGTCGGCGAGGATCTTCGACGAGGCCGGCATCGACTTCCTGCTCGTCGGGGACTCGGCCGGGAACACGGTGTTCGGATACGACACCACATTGCCGGTGACCGTCGACGAACTGATCCCCCTGGTCTCAGCCGTCGCTCGAGGGGCGTCGCGGGCGCTCGTCGTGGCCGACCTGCCCTTCGGCTCCTACGAGAACGGTCCCGACCAGGCGCTCGCGACCGCGATCCGCTTCATGAAGGAGACATCGGCCCACGCGGTGAAACTCGAGGGAGGGGAGCGCAGCGCCGAGCAGATCCGCCGCATCGTCCGGGCCGGTATCCCGGTGATGGCCCACATCGGGTTCACCCCCCAGAGCGAGCACGGACTCGGCGGACACCTCATCCAGGGGCGCGGTTCGGCCGCGGACGAACTGCTCGCCGACGCGCTCGCGGTCGAGGAGGCCGGTGCCTTCGCGGTCGTGCTCGAGATGGTGCCATCGACGGTGGCCCGTCGAGTGACCGACGCGGTGACGATCCCGACGATCAGCGTCGGAGCAGGGCCCCACTGCGACGGTCAGTTGCTGGTGTGGACCGACTGGGCGGGAATGTCGACCGGTCGCATCCCGCGCTTCGTGAAGCAGTACGCCCGCCTGGCCGACGTCCTGCACGAGGCCGCCCTGGCGTTCAGAGCCGATGTCGAGCAGGGCACCTACCCGGCGCCCGAGCACGAGTACCCGGAGTGACGCCTCAGCCCGGACGAGCGGCCAGTATCGGAGCCAGGATCCGCTCGCACTCATCGACCGAGATGCCCTTGCGCCGGGCGTAGTCGACGACCTGGTCGGGGAGGATCCGGCCGACCCCGAAGTACCGGGCCTCGGGGTGGGCGAGGAAGATTCCCGACACCGACGATCCGGGCCACATGGCATGTGACTCCGTGAGCTCGACCCCGACCGTGTTCGGAGCGTCGAGCAACTGGAAGATGGTCACCTTCTCGGAGTGATCGGGTTGGGCCGGGTAGCCGGGTGCCGGCCTGATGCCCCGGTACCCCTCGGCGACGAGCCGATCGATGTCCGTGTCCTCGTCGGGTGAGTACCCCCAGAGCTCGGTTCGCACCAGCCAGTGCAGGTACTCGGCGGCCGCCTCGGCGAGTCGGTCGGCGAGGGCCTTGAGCATGATCGACGAGTAGTCGTCACCGGCGGCCGCGTAGCGATCGGCGATCTCGATCTCCTCGGGTCCGGCGGTGACGACGAAGGCGCCGATGTGGTCGATGACCTGGGCGTCCGACGGGGCCACGAAGTCCGAGATGCACAGGTTCGGCCGTTCCGAGCCGGGGGACTTGGCCAGCTGCTGTCTGAGACCGTGCAGGACGGCGAGAGCGGAGCCGTCGTCGCCCCGGACGACGATGTCGTCGCCGTCGGCCGTGGCCCGCCAGAATCCGACGACGGCGCGCGGCCGGATCCAGTCGCCGGCGACGATCTCGTCCAGCATCGCCTGTGCGTCGCGCCACAGCGGACCGGCGACCTCGGCGGTGTCGGGGTGCTCGAGCACCTCCGGATGCCGTCCCCGCACCCCCCAGGTGATGAAGAACGGCGACCAGTCGATGAAGGGTCGCAGCGTCGCCACGTCGAGGTCGATGACCCGTGTCCCCGTGAACGTCGGTGCGGTGACCGTCTCGTCGTCGAAGCGCAGCCGGGCTCGCGCCGCACGGGCCCCCGGCAGGTCGAGGCGGACCCGATCGGCCTCCGCCGCGGCGTGACGCTCCGTCACCCGGCGGTAGTCGTCGGCGAGGGTGGCGAGGAAGGCAGCGCTCGCCGACTCGTCGTTCAGGGCGGCGATGACCCCTGAGGCACGGCTGGCGTCGGGCACGTGCACGACCGCCCCGGAGGGGCGCACCGGTGCGATGCGCAGCGCCGTGTGGAGGCGGCTGGTCGTCGCGCCCCCGATGAGCAGGGGGATCGTCAGTCCGCGGCGTTCCATCTCGCCGGCCACGAGCACCATCTGATCGAGCGACGGTGTGATCAGGCCCGAGAGTCCGACGATGTCGACGTCGTGCTCGACGGCGGCTGCGAGGATGTCGTCGGCAGCGACCATCACCCCGAGGTCGATGACCTCGTAGTTGGCGCACCCGAGGACGACACCGACGATGTTCTTCCCGATGTCGTGGACGTCGCCGGCCACGGTGGCGAGCAGCACCCTCCCGGCCGACGTCGACGTCGTGGTGTCCTCGTCGCTGCGGTCGGCCTCGATGAACGGGGTGAGGTGGGCGACAGCCTGCTTCATCACGCGAGCTGACTTCACGACCTGCGGGAGGAACATCTTCCCGGCTCCGAAGAGGTCACCGACGCGATTCATGCCGGCCATCAGCGGCCCTTCGATCACCTCGACGGGCCGGTCGGCTGCGAGGCGCGCCTCCTCGACATCGACCTCGATGAAGTCGGTGATCCCGTTCACGAGGGCGTGTGCGAGGCGTTCGTCGACCGTGGCGTCGCGCCACGCCGCAGTGGCCGTCGCGCCGTTCTCGGTGTCGGTGCCGGCGTAGCCGGTGGCGGCTGCCAGCAGACGTTCGGCGGCGTCGGGTCGTCGGGCGAGGACGACGTCCTCGCACAGTTCGCGCAGGTCGGGGTCGAGCAACTCGTAGACCGCCAGTTGCCCGGCGTTCACGATGCCGAGGCGCATGCCGGCTCGGATGGCGTGGAACAGGAACACCGAGTGCATGGCCTCCCGGACTCGGTTGTTGCCCTGGAACGCGAAGGACAGGTTCGAGACGCCGCCCGACACGTTCGCGAGGGGGAACTCGCTGCGCAGGAGGCGGGTGGCATCGATCATGTCGATGCCGTACCGGTCGTGTTCGGGGATGCCGGTTGCGACGGCGAAGATGTTCGGGTCGAAGACGATGTCCTCGCTCGGCAACCCGACCTCCTCGGTGAGGATGCGGTGGGCGCGCCGGCAGATCTCCACCCGACGCTCCAGGGTGTCGGCCTGCCCCTGCTCGTCGAAGGCCATCACGATCACGGCGGCACCGTGATCACGGCAGAGTTCGGCGTGGCGGCGGAACTCGTCCTCACCGGACTTGAGTGAGATCGAGTTGACGATCGACTTGCCCTGGGTGCACCCCAGTCCGGCTTCGATCACCTCGAACCTGGACGAGTCGATGACGAGGGGGACTCGGGCGATGTCGGGCTCGGTGGCGACGAGTCGGAGGAAGGTCGTCATCACGGCGACGGAGTCGAGCAGGCCCTCGTCCATGTTCACGTCGATCGCCTGTGCCCCGGCCTCGACCTGCTCACGGGCGACCGACAACGCCTCGTCGAGTCGACCCTCGGTCACGAGGCGTCGGAACTTGGCCGAGCCGAAGACGTTCGTCCGCTCTCCGATGTTGACGAAGGGGATCTCGTCGGTCAGTGCGAAGGCCTCGAGCCCCGCCAGTTCGAGGCGGCGCTGGCGGGTGGGTGGGATACGTGGAGCGTGGGGCCGGACGGCCTCGGCGATGGCGGCGATGTGGGCCGGTGTGGTCCCACAGCAGCCGCCGACGATGTTGACGAGTCCGGACGCCGCGAAGTCGCCGAGGACGCGTGCGGTCTCCTCGGGTTGCTCGTCGTAGCACCCGAGCGCGTTCGGCAACCCGGCGTTGGGGTAGGCGCTGACCAGCACATCGGCCATGCCGGCGAGGTCGCGCACGTATGGACGCATCTCGGCCGCGCCGAGGGCGCAGTTCAACCCGACGGCGACCGGGTCGGCATGGCGGACCGAGGTCCAGAACGCGCCGGTCGTCTGGCCGGACAGTGTCCGGCCGGAGCGGTCGGTGATCGTGCCGGAC
>JBEAPU010000103.1:0-37779 GCA_041164245.1 Actinomycetota bacterium
CAATGTGGCGATGACGGTGGAGTTGGGCAAGCCGATCGCGATGGATGAGGGTCTGCGTTTCGCGATCCGTGAGGGTGGGCGGACCGTTGGTGCGGGCCGGGTCACCAAGATCCTCAAGTGACCGACCGGAACGACGAGAGAGCAGACTGACATGGCACAGAGCATCCGCATCCGGTTGAAGGCGTTCGATCACGAGATCATCGACCAGTCGACCCGCAAGATCGTCGAGACGGTGAACCGGACCGACGCCACCGTCCGCGGCCCGATCCCGCTGCCGACCGACAAGCATCGGTACACGGTCATCCGTGGCCCGCACGTCGACAAGGACTCCCGCGAGCACTTCGAGATGCGCATCCACAAGCGGCTGATCGACATCGTCAACCCGAACGCCAAGACGATCGACTCGCTGCAGCGGATCGAACTGCCGGCCGGTGTCGACATCGAGATCAAGATCCAGAACGCCTGAACGGCCCGACGGCATTGATTTTCCTGCTGGATTCACTAATGTCGGCCGGCAGTGTCCCAGCCTCCCGTTAGCGATCCGCACCTCTCCGCAGCGGTGTCGCTGCGTGGTGTCTGCAAGTCCTTCGACGACATACTCGCCGTCGACCACGTCGACCTCGACATCGCCGACGGGGAGTTCTTCGCCCTGCTCGGTCCCTCGGGTTGCGGCAAGACCACGACCCTGCGGATGATCGCGGGTCTCGAGATCCCCTCGGCCGGCAGTCTGCGCATCTTCGGCGACGAGGTGGGGCCGCTCCCGCCCAACAAGCGCCCGGTCAACACCGTCTTCCAGAACTACGCGCTCTTCCCGCACATGAGCGTTGCCGACAACGTGGCGTTCGGCCTGCGGATGTCCGGGGTCGCCAAGGGCGAGATCGCCCGACGGGTCGCCGAGGCGATCGCCCTGGTGCGCATGACCGGCCGCGAGAACCGCCGACCGGCGCAACTCTCGGGCGGTCAGCAGCAGCGGGTCGCGCTCGCCAGGGCGCTCGTCAACCGCCCCAAGGTGTTGCTCCTCGACGAGCCGCTCGCCGCGCTCGACCTCAAGTTGCGTCAGGAGATGCAGTTCGAGCTCAAGCAGCTGCAGCGGGAGGTCGGGATCACCTTCGTGTTCGTCACCCACGACCAGGAGGAGGCCCTCGCCCTCTCGGACCGGATCGGTGTCATGAACGAGGGGCGACTCCTGCAGGTCGGGACGCCCGAGGAGATCTACGACGCACCGGTGGATCGGTTCGTCGCCGACTTCATCGGTCGCTCGAACTTCCTGAGCGGGACGCTCGAGGCCGTCGACCGGGTGTGCCTGGTCAACGGGGACCGGATCGCCGTTCCGGCGGTCGAGTCCGACATGGCGGTCGTCGGCGACGAGATCCAGGTGAGCCTGCGTCCGGAGCGCGTCATGATCGGCACCGAGGCCGAGGCTCCCGGGGACGGGTCGAGCCTGGCGGGTCGCGTCGCCTCGGTGACGTTCCTCGGCAACAGCATCGTGTACCGCGTCGCACTCGACTGGATGACGATCGAGGTCGAGACGGACCATCGCCCCGACCTGCACCGTCACGCGGTCGACGACCGGGTCACGATCTGGTGGCGTGACGACGCGATAGCGGTCGTCCGGCCATGAGTTCGGTCGGCGAGGCCGAGCGTCTGGCCGGACGCGCCGAGCGTCGTCGTGGCGCCCTCCTCGCCGCACCGTCGTTCGTCTACATGATCCTGTTCTTTGCGGCCCCTCTGGTGATCGTCCTCGTCTACTCCTTCGCCACCCGGACGTCGACGGGCTCGACGGCCCTCGCGGACTGGAACCTGGACGCATATCGCAAGCTCGGCGAGCCGATCGTGCGCAACGTCGTCGTGCGATCGGTGATCCTGGCCGCGATCACCACCGTCATCTGCCTCGTCGTCGCCTACCCGTTCGCCTGGTTCTGCGCCATGAGTTCCCCGACCGTCCGGAACCTGCTGTTGGTGGCGGTGATGATCCCGTTCTGGACGAACTTCCTCGTGCGCAACTACGCGTGGAGGCTGCTGCTGTCCTCCGGCGGACCCATCTCGTCGTTCACCGAGGCCATCGGGCTCGGCGAGACCAACCTGCTGTTCACGAAGACGGCGGTGGTCATCGGCCTCGTCTACGCCTACCTGCCGTTCATGATCCTGCCGCTGTACGCGTCGATCGACCGGCTGGATCGTCGGCTGATCGAGGCGGGACGCGATCTCTACGCCTCTGGTCCGCAGACCTTCCGGAGGATCATCCTGCCGCTCACCATGCCCGGTGTGATCGCCGGTTCGATCCTGGTCTTCGTTCCCTCGATGGGGGCCTACGTCACCCCCGAACTGCTCGGCGGCGGCAAGGAGACCCTGCTCGGCAGCTACATCGTCACCCAGTTCCTCACCGCTCGGAACTGGCCGGTGGGCGCGTCACTGTCGTTCGTGCTGATGGCGGTGATGCTGGTGTCGACGATCGTCTACTTCCGCTCCGGGGGCAAGAACCTGTGAGCGGCTCGCTCTCGTCGCGGGTGTCGGGTGCCCTGCTGCGCGGCAACGGAGCGGTCGTCCTGCTCTTCCTGTACGCCCCCATCATCCTCCTGCTGGTGTTCTCCTTCAGCGCCAGCCGCAACCCCGGCCAATGGGGCGGCTTCACGACCGAGTGGTACGCCCGATTGTTCGACGACTCCCGGATCCAGCGCACCATCGGGGTCTCGGTGCGCGTGGCGTTGGTCTCGACGGTCGTCGCCACCGTCCTCGGCACGATGTCGGCGCTGGCACTCGAGCGCTTCCGCTTCCGGGGGCGCAAGGTGTTCGACGCCCTGCTCTACCTGCCGATCATCATCCCGGACGTGACGATGGCCGTCATGATGCTGATGTTCTTCTCGCAGGCCTTCGACGCCCTGGACGCACTGTTCGGGCTCGGCCTCGCCAAGGGGTTCGCGACGGTGGTCGTCAGCCACGTGGCCTTCAACATCGCGTTCGTGTCGGTGGTGGTCAGGGCCCGGGTCGCCGGCATGGACGCCACGCTCGAGCAGGCCGCTGCCGACCTGTACGCCAACCGCTGGCAGGCGTTCAGGTACGTCACGCTCCCGTTGATCGCGCCCGGTGTCCTCGGCGGGGCGCTGCTCGCGGTCACCCTCTCGCTCGACGACGTCGTCGTGACGCAGTTCGTCGCCGGACCCGGGTCGACGACGCTCCCGGTGTACGTGTTCTCGCTCATCCGCAAGGGCGTGACACCCACCATCAACGCGGTCTCGGTCATCATGTTGGTGGCCTCGCTGGTCCTCGTGGCAGGATCAGTGGCCCTGCAGCGGGCGAGTGCTGCTCGTGGACAACGACAACTCCGAACCCAAGGGGGACCCTCATGAGACATCGAACCATCACCCGCTCCATGGCGTTCGCCGCTGCGGCCGCCATCGTGGTCGCCGCGTGCGGCGGGGACGACGCGGCCGACGAACCGGCGGAGGACACCTCCGAGACCGCCGGACCGGCCGAAGAGGGCGTCCAGTGCGAGGTCGGCCAGACCGACGGCGACCTCTATCTCTACAACTGGTCGGAGTACATCGACCCCGAACTCAAGGACGCGTTCGCAGCCGAGTACGGCGTCGAGGTGTTCGAGGACAACTACGACTCGAACGAGGCCATGCAGCCGATCATCGCCGCCGGCGGATCCGGGTACGACGTGACCGTGCCGTCGGACTACATGGTGTCGATCATGATCGAGGAGGGCTCGCTGATGAAGCTCGACCTCGGCGCCATCCCGAACATCGCCAACCTGGCCGGGGAGTTCTACCCGCCGCCCTACGACCCGACCGGCGAGTACGTGGCCGCCTACCAGTGGGGCACCACCGGTTTCGGTGTCAACCTGACCGTGATGGGCGAGGACACACCGCGCAGTTGGGCCCTGGTGTTCGACCCGGAGATCGCTGCGAACTTCGACGGTCGGATCACGCTGCTCAACGACCCGCGCGAGACGCTCGGCGCGGCGCTGAAGTACCTCGGCTACTCGCTCAACACGACCGACGACGCCGAGCTCGCCGAGGCCGAGGCGCTCGTCGCCGAGGCCGTCGGTCGCATCGCGGCATTCGACTCCGACCAGTACGACGAGCTGCTCGTCGCCGGTCAGACCGACCTCGCCCACGGCTTCTCCGGGAACGTGATGGTGGGCATCGCCGACGCGGAGAATCCGGACGACTACGTCTACTTCGTGCCCGAGGAGGGTGGCACCATCTGGACCGACAACATGGCGATCCCGTTCGACGCCCCGCATCCGTGCACCGCGCACACCTTCATCAACTTCATGCTCGATGCCGAGAACGGTGCGCAGTTGAGTGAGTGGAACTACTACGCCAGCCCCAACGCGGCGTCCGAGGAGTTCCTCGATCCGGAGTTCCTCGCCGACGAGTCGGTCTACCCGACGGATCGCTCGAAGCTCGAGTTCATCACGAACACGGGTGACTTCGAGACGAACTTCTCCGACGCGTTCTCGAGGGCCAAGGGCTGACCTGCCCCGTCCCCGGTAAGAGACCGGTGTGAAGGGCCCGCCGCGGGATGCGGCGGGCCCTTCCGTTTGTTACACATCCCGTATGGAAGACCTGCCGCCCCCCAGCCTCCCCCCGGTGTCGGCGCCCCCTCCGGTCGGCCCCCCGACCGTCGAGCCCGCTCGCCGGCGTCGTCGTCCCGGTGTCGTGGTCGCCGTGCTGCTGGCCATCGTCGGGGCGTTCGTCGGGGGAGCGGCGATCGACCTCGTCGTGAACTCCGGCGGTGATGCCGGCCAGGGGCCGGGGGCGACGCCGTCGATCGCCGACGTCAGCTTCGAGATCGGCCCCGAGCGACCGGAGGAGCTGCCCCGGCTCGACGTCGCGGCCGTGGCCGAGTTCGTCGGTCCGAGCACCGTGACGGTCATGGCCGACATCGAGTCAGGTGTCTTCGGCCAGTCGGGCTCGGTCGGGACCGGGATCATCACGTCGGCCGAGGGTGAGATCATCACGAACGCCCACGTCGTCGAGGGTGCCTCGGCGATCCGCGTCCGTCTCGCCGGAGACACCGAACCGCGTGAAGCCCGTCTGCTGGCCCTCGACTCCGGCAACGATCTCGCCCTGCTCGAGGTGGAGGGTTCCGGCTACCGGCCGGCCACCTTCGTCCAGCCGGGGACCGTCCGCCTCGGCGACGAGGTCGTCGCCATCGGGTTCGCCCTCAACCTCGACGGTGCCCCCTCGGTCACCCTCGGCATCGTCTCGGCGTTGAACCGGACCATCGTCACTGCGAACGGTGCCCTCGATGGCCTCATCCAGACCGACGCGGCGATCTCGTCGGGCAACTCGGGCGGCCCGCTGGTGAACGCCCTCGGCGAGGTCGTCGGCATCAACACCGCCGTCGCCCGGGGGAGCGCGACCACGGCGGCCTCGAACATCGGCTTCGCCATCTCCGTCGACGAGGCACTCCCGATCGTCGAGTCGTTGCGCGAGCAGGCCGGCGGCGACCAGCGGGAGGAGGGTTTCCTCGGTGTCGCGCTCGACGACCGGACCGACGGTGGTCTCGGGGCGCTGATCCGGGACGTCACGCCGGACTCGCCGGCCTCGGCGGCCGAGCTCCGGGCCGGGGACGTCGTGATCGCCGTCGACGGGGCGACGATCGAGGGGGTCGCCGGGCTGATCGCAGCCATCCGGGACCTCGAACCGGGCGACACCGTCGTGATCACCGTTCGACGGGACGGCTCCGAGATCGACGTGTCCGCCGTCCTCACCAGCCGACCGACCTCCTGAGCGGCCCGATTCCGACCCGCGGTCGGCGAGGTGTGAACCGGTCGTCGGGCCGATAGCGTCCGGTGCTCGTGTGCGGGGGAACCCGTCCACAGGCCGTTCGACCGACAATCGACGTCCGTGTGAGCCCGGTTCGCCGGGGACCTCACGGCAACAACAGACAACTGTGCTCCGCTGGCCCGAGGCCTGCGGAGCACGTGCGTGAAACGCCCCGGACGTTCACGCCGAGCGGATCCGGGACAGATTCATCAAGTGGATAGCCCTCCGGGGCTCGATCAACGAAGGAAGCCGTCATGGCACGTACAGCGATCGTCGGCGAGAAGGTCGGCATGACCCAGAAGTGGGTCGACGACCGGATCGTCCCGGTGACCGTCCTCCGTGTGGAACCGATGCGCGTGGTCCAGATCAAGACCACCGAGCGCGACGGGTACTCCGCACTGCAGGTCACCTTCGGGCACCGTGACCCGAGGAAGTTCAACCAGCCCGAGGCCGGGCACTTCGCCGCCGCCGGGGTCGAGCCCGGCCGCCGCCTCGTGGAGCTGCGCCTCGATTCGATCGACGGCTTCAGCGTCGGTCAGGAGATCAGCGTCGACGCCTTCACCGCCGGCGACCGGATCGACGTGACCGCCACCAGTCGCGGCAAGGGGTACGCCGGGACGATGAAGCGCCACAACTTCGCCGGCCAGGGCGCCAGCCACGGCAACCACAAGCACCACCGGGCCCCCGGCTCGATAGGCTCGTGCTCGTTCCCGGGTCGGGTCTTCAAGGGCCTACGCATGTCGGGCCACATGGGTCACGAGCAGGTGACCACGCTCAACCTCGAGGTCGTCGAAGCCGACGCCGAGCGCAACGTGCTGCTCGTGAAGGGTTCGGTCCCGGGCCCCAACGGTGGTCTCGTCCACGTCCGCAACGCCGTCAAGTCGGCTGTGAAGGGAGCCTGAGATGCCCTCGATCACGATGAAGAACGCCGCCGGTTCGTCGGCCGGCTCGGTCGACCTCGACGACGCCGTGTTCGGCATCCAGCCGAACGTGCCGGTGATGCACCAGGTGGTGACCGCCCAATTGGCCGCCCGCCGCTCGGGCACCCAGAGCACCAAGACCCGCAGCGAGGTCTCCGGTGGCGGCGCCAAGCCCTACCGTCAGAAGGGGACCGGCAACGCCCGGCAGGGCTCGACGCGGGCCCCGCACTTCAGTGGTGGTGCGGTCGCCCTCGGGCCCAAGCCCCGCAAGTACAACCAGCGGACCCCGAAGAAGATGATCCGCCTCGCCCTCCGCTCGGCCCTGTCGGACCGTGCGGCCGAGGGCCGGGTCACAGTCGTGCAGTCCTGGGACTTCGCGACCCCGAGCACCAAGGCCGGGGTGGCGGCCCTCGCCGCCCTCGGCATCGAGGGTCGCGTCCTGATCGTCCTCGGACCCGAGGACGCCACGGCGGCCCTCAGCTTCCGGAACATCCCGGAGGTCCAACTGATCCGCACGTCCGAGCTCAACGCCTACGACGTGCTCTGCAACGACCACGTGGTGTTCACGGCGGCGACCCTGCCGCAGTCGGCACCCACCTCGACCGAAAGCGACGGCCAGTGATGAAGGACCCGCGCGACATCATCATCGCCCCGGTGGTCTCCGAGAAGAGCTACGCCGCAATGGAGGTCGGGGTCTACACCTTCAAGGTGGCCAAGGGGGCCTCCAAGCCGGAGATCCGCCAGGCCGTCGAGTCGATCTGGGGCGTCGAGGTGCTCAAGGTCAACACCATCAACCGCAAGGGCAAGGCGACCCGCGTCCGCAACTCGAACCGTCGCGGGTCGAAGCCGGACACCAAGCGGGCCATCGTCACCCTCGCCGCTGGCGAGATCCCGTTGTTCGAGAACTGAGGACACCATGGCCATCCGCTCACGTCGCCCAACCAGCCCCGGACGTCGCTTCCAGACGACGTCCGACTTCTCCGAGATCACCCGCTCCGCCCCGGAGCGCACCCTGCTCGCCCCGGTGTCAAAGACCGGCGGCCGCAACAACTACGGCCGCAAGACCTCGCGGCACCGTGGCGGTGGCCACAAGCGCCGCTACCGCATCGTCGACTTCCGCCGCGTCAAGGACGGCGTCCCCGGGCGCGTGGCGGCCATCGAGTACGACCCGAACCGCACGTGCCGCATCGCCCTCATCCACTACAGCGACGGCACCAAGGCCTACATCCTTGCGCCGAAGGGCCTCGCCGTCGGTGACACCGTCGAGAGCGGTCAGGGAGCCGACATCCGTCCCGGCAACGCCATGGCGCTGCGGTACATCCCGGTCGGCACCACGGTCCACAACGTCGAGCTTCGGCCCGGGCAGGGCGGCAAGATCGGCCGGGCGGCCGGGATCGCCGTGCAGCTCGTGGCCAAGGACGGCGACTTCGCGACCCTCCGCATGCCGTCGACCGAGATGCGCCGGGTGCTCCTCGACTGTCGGGCGACCGTCGGCGAGGTCGGCAACTCCGAGCACGAGCTCGTCAAGATCGGCAAGGCCGGCCGCAACCGCTGGAAGGGTGTGCGCCCGCAGACCCGCGGTGTGGCGATGAACCCGGTCGACCACCCCCTCGGTGGTGGCGAGGGCCGCACGTCGGGCGGTCGTCCCGCCGTGTCGCCGTGGGGCAAGCCCGAGCGCCGTACCCGCAACAAGAACAAGCCGAGTCAGAAGCTGATCGTCCGCCGCCGCCGTACCGGCACGGGTCGTCGGTGATCCCGGGAGAGGTGAACACACATGTCTCGTAGTCTCAAGAAGGGCGCCTTCGTCGACGGCCACCTGTTGGCCAAGGTCGATGCCCAGAACGCAGCCGGGGAGCGCAAGGTCATCAAGACCTGGTCCCGCCGGTCAACCATCATCCCGGACATGGTCGGCCACACGATCGCCGTCCACGACGGTCGCAAGCACGTCCCGGTGTACGTCACCGAGTCGATGGTCGGCCACAAGCTCGGTGAGTTCAGCCCGACCCGCACGTTCAAGTTCCACGCCGGACAGGAGAAGGGGGCGAGGCGCTGATGACCGGGCCGAAGCTCAATGAGAAGTCGACGGTCGCCGGCGAGCGTTCCGGCACCCGTGCCGTCGCCCGTCACGTGCGTTCCTCGGCCTACAAGGCCCGGGTCGTGCTCGACCTGATCCGCGGCCTCGACGTCCGTCGGGCCGACGAGGTGTTGATGCTCACCGAGCGCGACATCGCCCGCGACATCCGCAAGGTCCTCCGCTCCGCCGTGGCCAACGCCGTGAACAACGAGGGTCAGGAAGCCGAGGAGCTCTACGTCGTCGCCTGCTTCGCCGACGAGGGCGCGACGATGAAGCGCTTCAGCCCGCGTGCCCGCGGTCGCGCCAGCCGGATCCGCAAGCGGACCTGCCACATCACGATCATCGTCGCCCGGATGGACGACGACCGGCTCGAGGTCATCCGGAACCGTGCGGCCGGGGCCGCGGCCTCGTCGTCAGCGCAGCGTCGGGCCCGTGTCGAGAGCAGCCGTCAGCGTGCTGCGGCTGCGGCAGCGGCATCGGACGCGGTGGGCGACGACACGGTGGGCGAGGACACGGCTGCAGCGGAGACCGCGAGCGACGAGGTCGTGACCGACGACACGGCGATCGACGAGACCGTCGCCGATGAGACGACGAACGAGGACTCGGCCGCCGAGGCGACCGAGGAGGAGAAGGACTGATGGGCCAGAAGATCAACCCCTACGGCTTCCGTCTCGGTGTGAGCACCGATTGGAAGAGCCGCTGGTTCAGCGATCGGGAGTACAAGGAGTACCTCACCGAGGACTGGAAGATCCGCGACGCCATCATGGTCAAGCTCGAGTCGGCGGCGATCAGCCGGATCGAGATCGAGCGGACCCGGGACAAGCTCCGGGTCGACATCCACACGGCCCGCCCCGGAATCGTCATCGGTCGCAAGGGAGCCCAGGCCGACGAGTTGCGCCAGATGATCACGAAGATCACCGGCAACCCCCGCATCCAGCTCAACATCGTCGAGATCAAGACCCCCGAGCTCGACGCAGCCCTCGTGGCCCAGGGTGTCGCCGACCAGTTGGCGAACCGCATCGCCTTCCGACGGGCCATGAAGCGCGCCGTCCAGAACGCACAGCGGGCCGGTGCCCTCGGGATCCGGGTCCAGTGCTCGGGCCGTCTCGGCGGGGCCGAGATGAGCCGCACCGAGTGGTATCGCGAGGGTCAGGTTCCCCTGCACACGCTTCGGGCCGACATCGACTACGGCTTCCGCGAGGCCAAGACCGCGAACGGGCGTGTCGGCGTCAAGGTCTGGCTGTACAAGGGCGAGATCGTTCCCTACCGCTCGAACAGCGAGGACAAGATCGCCCGCGAGGCCGCCATGGCCGTCGGGGAGACCTCCGGGCAGTCGATGGAGGCCGGCCGTCGCGTCGTGTCCTCCGCCGGGCCCCGGACCGAGGAGAGCACCGAGGCGACGCCGCTGGTGCGCGAGGCGGACCCCGAACTCGAGAAGCTCCTCGACGAGGAGGAGACCATCACCCGTCAGACCCGCGAGGGCCACGAGGCACCGCACTTCCGCGGTGACGACTGACGAGCGGCACAGGAGAACATCATGTTGATGCCCCGCAAGGTTGCACATCGCAAGCACCATCGAGGCCGCACCAAGGGTGTGGCCAAGGGTGGCACGGAGTTGTCGTTCGGCGAGTACGGGATCCAGGCCCTCGAGCCCGGCTGGCTCACCGCCCGTCAGATCGAGGCCGCCCGTATCGCCATGACCCGGTCCATCAAGCGTGGTGGCAAGGTCTGGATCAACGTCTTCCCCGACAAGCCGGTCACCAAGAAGCCGGCCGAGACCCGCATGGGTTCGGGCAAGGGGAACCCGGAGTTCTGGGTTGCCGTGGTCCGACCCGGTCGCATCCTGTTCGAGCTGTCCTTCCCCAACGAGGAGCAGGCCAAGATCGCCCTCAACAAGGCGATCCAGAAGCTGCCCGTGAAGGCCCGCATCATCACCCGCGACGAGCAGATCTGAGGACACGATGGCACGCAAGGACACCCTCGCCGACAAGGACCTCGGCGAACTCGCCGAGGAGCTCCGGGCCAGCAAGCACGAGGCGCTGAACCTCCGCTTCCGCAACGCCACCGGCCAGTTGGAGAACACCGCCGAGATCCGCACGGTGCGTCGCCGCATCGCGCGCATCAACACCCTGATCCGCCAGCGTGAGATCGCGGCGGCCGAGGCAGAGAGCTGAACGACATGAGTGAGACCAGCACCGAGACGGTCGCCCGGGCGGCCCGCAAGACCCGTGACGGCATCGTCACCTCCGACGCGATGGACAAGACCGTCGTCGTGGCGGTGACCGAGCGTGTCCGTCACCCCCGATACAACAAGTTCGTCATGCGCACCAAGAAGCTCTATGCGCACGACGAGACCAACGACGCCAACGTCGGCGACAAGGTCCGAGTCATGGAGACCCGTCCGCTCAGCAAGAACAAGCGCTGGCGGGTGGTCGAGATCCTGGAGCGTGCACGATGATCCAACAGGAGAGCCGGCTTCGAGTGGCCGACAACAGCGGCGCCAAGGAGGTGCTGTGCATCAAGGTGCTCGGCGGAACCCGCCGGCGCTACGCCTCGATCGGCGACATCTTCGTGGCCACCGTCAAGGACGCGATCCCCGGTGCTGCCGTGAAGAAGGGCGACGTCGTGAAGTGCGTCGTCGTGCGCACGAAGAAGGAGAAGCGCCGTCCCGACGGCAGTTACATCCGCTTCGACGAGAACGCTGCGGTCATCATCAAGGATGACCTCACGCCCCGCGGCACCCGAATCTTCGGGCCGGTCGGACGCGAACTGCGCGACCGCAAGTTCATGAGGATCGTGTCCCTCGCCCCGGAGGTGATCTGAGATGAAGATCCGCAAGGGAGACACCGTCCTGGTCATCGCCGGCAAGGACAGGGGCAAGGAGGGGGTCGTCGATCGCGTCCTGCCCAAGGAGGACAAGGTCGTGGTGACCGGTGTGAACACCGCCAAGCGCCACCAGCGGGCCCGCCGTGCCAACGAGCAGGCCGGAATCATCGACAAGGACATGCCGATCCACGTCTCGAACGTGATGCTGGTCCACAAGGGCAAGCCGGTCCGCGTCGGGTATCGGACCGAGGCCGACGGCACCAAGGTGCGCGTCGCCCGTCCCAGCGGTGAGGTGATCAAGTGAGCACGTTGACCATGCCCCGACTCAAGAGCAAGTACAACGACGAGGTCCGTCGCGAACTCCAGGCCGCCCTCGGCATCGACAACGTGATGCAGACCCCGCGGATCGAGAAGATCGTGATCAACATGGGTGTCGGCCGGGCGGCGCAGCAGGGTTCGCTGCTCGAGGCGGCGGTCGCCGACCTCACGCTCATCGCCGGCCAGAAGCCGGTCATCACCAAGGCCACGAAGTCGATCGCCGGCTTCAAGCTCCGCGAGGGGCAGGCCATCGGCTGCAAGGTCACCCTCCGCGGTGACCGCATGTGGGAGTTCCTGGACCGCCTCATCGCCGTCGCCATCCCCCGTATCCGTGACTTCCGCGGTCTGCCGGCCCACTCCTGGGACGGCCGGGGCAACTACACCTTCGGGCTCTCCGACCAGTCGGTGTTCCCCGAGATCGACATGGACAAGGTCGACCAGGCACGCGGCATGGACATCACGATCGTGACCACGGCCACGAACGACGCCCACGGCAAGGCCCTCCTCGACGCCTTCGGATTCCCCTTCAAGAAGGGGGCCGATGCCGAGAACGCGCCGCGCAAGAAGAAGAACCGCAACCCGCAGTTCCGCGGCGGCAAGAAGAAGAAGTGACCCGGGCGAGCGAGAGCACGACGAAGAGGACGACGAGAAGATGGCCAAGAAATCACTGATCAACAAGGCGAACGCCACGCCCAAGTACAAGGTGCGCGCCTACACGCGCTGCCGCCGCTGTGGGCGTCCGCGTTCGGTGTTCCGGAAGTTCGGTCTGTGCCGTGTGTGCCTCCGCGAGATGGCGCACGCCGGCGAGATCCCCGGTCTGACGAAGTCGAGCTGGTGAGGGAGGCGACACACCATGATGACTGACCCCATCGCCGACATGCTGACCCGTGTGCGCAACGCGAACACGGCGATGCACGACGAGGTGCGCATGCCCTCCTCGAAGCAGAAGATCGCGCTGGCCAAGCTCCTCGAGTCCGAGGGCTACATCGCCGGGTTCACGGTGGCGCCGTCCACCTCGGGTCCCGGTGAGGTCCTGACGATCGCACTCAAGTACTCGCCCGACCGGGCCCGGACCATCTCGGGAATCCGTCGGGTGTCGACCCCCGGTCTGCGGGTGTACCGCAAGGCCGACGCCGTGCCGCGCGTGCTCGGCGGTCTCGGGGTCGCCGTCCTGTCCACGAGCCAGGGTCTCATGACCGACCGCGAGGCGCGCAAGCGCAACGTGGGCGGCGAGGTCCTCTGCTACGTCTGGTGATCGGGAGGACCACGCACCATGTCACGAATCGGTAGAGCCCCAGTCGCCATCCCCAACGGGGTCGAGGTGTCGCTGTCCGGCCGGACCATCACGGTCAAGGGCCCCAAGGGCAGCCTGAGCCGCGTCATCCCGGGCGAGATCGAGGTCGAGCAGTCGGACGGGTCCCTCGTGTTCACGAGGCCCAACGACGAGCGGCAGAACCGTGCCCAGCACGGCCTCGCCCGCAGCCTCGTCAACAACATGGTCGTCGGCGTCACCGAGGGCTTCCGCAAGCAGCTCGACATCGTCGGCGTCGGCTACCGCGCCGAGGCCCAGGGCCCGAACGCCCTCCGGCTCAGCCTCGGCTTCAGCCACCCGGTGAACGTCGCCGCCCCGGAGGGCATCACCTTCGAGGTACCGGTCCCCACCCAGGTGATCGTCGCCGGCATCGACAAGGAGGTCGTCGGCCAGGTCGCCGCCGACATCCGCAGCATCCGCAAGCCCGAGCCCTACAAGGGCAAGGGTGTCCGCTACGCCGGCGAGCGCGTCCTGCGCAAGGCCGGCAAGACGGGCAAGAAGTGATGACCGGTGACGGTCGGAGAGAAAGCACGCATCGGACATGAGTGACATCGCACAGGCCCGTCGACAGGGACGGATCACCCGCCACCGCCGGGTTCGCAAGAAGATCCACGGCACGGCATCGCGCCCCCGTCTCGCGGTCTACCGCTCGAACCGGCACATCACCGTGCAGGTGATCGACGACGACGCCGGCCGCACCCTTGCTGCCGCATCGACCACCGAACCGGACCAGCGCGGCTCCGGGGGCGGCTCCGTCGACGCTGCGACCCGTGTCGGGTCCCTGATCGCCGAGCGTGCCAAGGCCGCCGGCATCACCACCGTGGTCTTCGACCGCGGTGGCTTCCTCTACCACGGCCGCATCGCGGCGGTGGCGTCCGCCGCCCGTGACGCAGGACTGGAGTTCTGATGGCTGCCAACCCCTCCCACACCCCCGCCCACTCCGACGCCGAGGGTGGCCTGCGCGAGTCGCGGGTGATCACCATCAACCGCGTCGCCAAGGTCGTCAAGGGCGGTCGGCGCTTCGCCTTCACGGCCCTCGTCGTCGTCGGTGACGGAAACGGGCGCGTCGGCCTCGGGTACGGCAAGGCCAAGGAGGTGCCCCTCGCGATCCAGAAGGGCACCGAGGAGGCCAAGCGCAACCTGTTCGAGGTCCCGCTCGCCGGATCGACGATCACCCACACGGTCACCGGTGTGACCGGCGGTGGCAAGGTCCTGATGAAGCCGGCCGCTCCCGGTACCGGCGTCATCGCCGGCGGTGCCGCCCGGATCATCCTCGAGGAGGCCGGCGTGCACGACATCTTGTGCAAGTCGCTCGGCTCCGCCAACCACATCAACGTGGCCCGCGCCACGATCAACGGCCTGAAGTCGCTGCAGCGGCCCGACGAGGTGGCCAAGCGTCGCGGCCTCCCCGCCGACAGCTTCGTGCCCAAGGGCATGCTGCGGGCCTACGAGGAGCGTCGGAAGCAGGCGGCCTCGACCGGCCACGACGGAGGTGCACAGTGAGCGAGCGTCAGATCACGGTCACCCAGGTCCGTTCCTCGATCGGTTCCAAGCCCAAGACCAAGGGCACCCTCCGTGCGCTCGGTCTCGGGCGGATCGGCAACTCCAACACCCTCCCCGACCGTCCCGAGATCCGCGGCATGCTCCGTCGGGTCCCGCACCTGGTCGAGATCACAGAAGGCGGTGAGTGATGCGCGTCCATGATCTGGCGCCGGCCCCCGGTTCCACCAAGAAGCCCAAGCGCGTCGGTCGCGGTATCGGCGGCAAGGGCGGCAAGACCGCCGGTCGCGGCACCAAGGGCCAGTACGCCCGCAACACGGTCGCCCGCGGCTTCGAGGGTGGACAGATGCCCCTCAAGCAGCGCGTGCCGAAGTTGAAGGGCTTCAACAACCCGTTCCGCGTCGAGTACTCGCCGGTCAACCTGCACCAGCTCGCCAAGCTCGGCGCCTCGACGGTCACCGTCGAGTCGCTCGTCGAGGCGGGTCTGGTCCGCAAGGGCGCCTTCGTGAAGGTGCTCGCCCACGGTGAGCTGACCGGCAAGGTCGACGTCACCGTGCACGCCGTCTCGGCGGCCGCCCGCTCGGCCATCGAGGCTGCCGGGGGAACGGTGACGATCGTGACGCTGCCCTTCAAGGAGGAGGGCAAGGCCGGTCGCCCGGCCGTCAAGGGCAACCAGTTCGCCAACCGCTGACCCGCGGCTCGCCGCGGCGCACGAGGAGACCACGGGCACCGATCATGATCACCAACATCAAGAACGTCCTCAAGATCGAGGATCTCCGCAACAAGATCCTCTTCACCCTGATGATCGTCGGCCTGTACCGGGTCGGTGCCGCCATCCGGGTGCCCGGGGTCGACCCGTTGGCGATCGAACAGTTGAAGGAGGGCTCGCAGGACGGTGCCCTCGGGCTGTTCAACCTGTTCTCCGGTGGCGCCTTCGAGAGCTTCTCGGTGTTCGCTCTCGGCATCATGCCGTACATCACCGCCAGCATCATCATGCAGGTCCTCGGCGTCGTCATCCCGAAGCTCGAGGAACTGCAGCAGCAGGGAGCGGTCGGTCAGCGCAAGATCACGCAGTACACGCGCTACGTGACGATCGTGCTGGCACTGCTGCAGGCGACGGTCCTCGTGTTCCTGTTCGGCAACGGCGGGGGAGGGGCGTTCTACTCGGCGGTGCAGGCCCCCTCGGTCCCCCTGCTCCCCGATGGGATCTGGCCGCGCGGCTACCTGATCATCCCGACACTCGTCGCCGGGACGGCCGTGCTGATGTGGATGGGTGAGCTGATCAGCCAGCGCGGCATCGGAAACGGCATGTCGATGGTCATCTTCGCCTCCGTCGTCGCCGCCCTGCCGTCAGGCTTCTACTCGATCCTCCTGCAGAACAAGTGGTTCTGGTTCGCCATGATGGTCCTGCTCACGCTGGCGATCATCGTCGCGGTCGTGTTCGTCGAACTCGGCCAACGGCGCATCCCGGTGCAGTTCGCCAAGCGGGTCGTGGGTCGCCGGATGATGGGCGGTCAGAACACCTACATCCCGTTGAAGGTGAACCAGTCGGGCGTGATCCCGATCATCTTCGCCTCCTCGCTGCTGCTGCTCCCGGCCATCCTTGTCAGCTTCCTCGGCAACGCGTCGCCGACGAGTTGGCGCGGCCGGATCCAGGGGTACGTCGACCAGTACATCCTGAACAGCCAGAACATCGTCTACATCTCGATCTTCGCGCTGCTCATCATCGCCTTCGCCTACTTCTACAACTCGATCGCCTTCGACCCGGTGCGGCAGGCCGACCAGATCCGTCGTCAGGGCGGGTTCATCCCCGGCGTCCGCCCCGGACCCCAGACCGAGGCGTACCTGGCCAAGGCGGTCAACCGGATCACCCTCCCCGGTGCGGTGTTCATCGCGATCATCGCGATCCTGCCCTACATCCTGCTGTGGGCGGCAGGTGTCAGCACCTTCGCCTTCGCCGGTACCAGCGTGCTGATCTCCGTCGGCGTGGCGCTCGAACTGATGCGCCAGATCGACTCGCAGTTGATGCTGCGCAACTACGAAGGCTTCCTGAAGTAAGGCGGCCCCGTGATACCGGGAGCTCGACTCATCATCCTCGGCCGTCAGGGGGCCGGCAAGGGCACGCAGTGCGTCAGACTGGCGCGTCACTACGTCGTGCCGCACATCTCGACCGGTGACATGCTGCGCGCCGCCGTGCGCGAGGGCACGCCGCTCGGGCTCCTCGCCAAGGAGGTCATGGACTCCGGTGGCCTCGTCGGCGACGACATCATGATCGGCATCGTCGACGATCGCCTCGGCAAGCCCGACGCCACCAACCGCGGGTACATCCTCGACGGCTTCCCCCGCACGGTCGCCCAGGCCGAGGCGCTCGCCGAGCTCACATCGGACCGTCCGATCCACGTGGTGATCGACCTCGACGTGCCGCGCGAGATCGTCCTCGACCGGATCTCCTCGCGTCGGGTGTGTCGGGACTGCGGCACCAACTACACGAGTTCGGGCAACGACCCGGTCCCGTGGATCTGCGAGGTGTGCGGAGGGGACGTGGGCCAGCGCGACGACGACACCCCCGATGCGGTCAACCGCCGCCTCGACCTCTACGAGACGCAGACGACGCCGCTCGTGGAGTACTTCGGCAGTCGCGGGCAACTCGTGGTCGTCAACGGTGTCGGGCAGCCCGACAACGTCTTCCGACGCCTCACCGAGGTGGTGGAGAGCCGTCGGTGACCCCGCCGTCGTCGGACGGTCGCCTTAGCACGCCGGCCATCCACCGGGGTGGACCCGCCCGTTGGTGCGGCCGGATCCCCCCGATAGCATCGTGAGTCGGTCCGTGTCCGGGTGCCAGCCCGGAACCTGCATCACATCGGACCGTGACAGAAGGAGAGTCCCCTGGCATCACCGAAAGAAGACGCGATCGTCCTCGAGGGGACGATCGTCGAGTCGCTCCCGAATGCGATGTTCCGTGTCGAACTGGAGAACGGCCACAAGGTCCTGGCCCACATCTCCGGAAAGATGCGGATGCACTACATCCGCATCCTCCCGGGCGACAAGGTCCAGGTGGAACTCACCCCGTACGACCTCACCCGAGGTCGCATCACCTATCGCTACAAGTGAGAGAAGTGCACCGTGAAGGTTCGCCCAAGTGTGAAGAAGATGTGTGAGAAGTGCCGGGTCATCCGTCGGCACGGCCGCATCCGAGTGATCTGCGACAACCCCCGCCACAAGCAGCGGCAGGGCTGAGAAGGAAACGGAAGTAGGACTCAATGGCCCGTATCGCCGGTATCGACATCCCCCGCGAGAAGCGGTTGGAGGTGTCGCTCACCTACATCTTCGGCATCGGTCGCACGACCGCCCAGCGCATCTGCGCCGAGAACGGTCTCGACCGGGACGTGAAGGTCTCGCAGCTCACCGAGGACGAGGTCAACCGCATCCGTGCATGGGTGGACGCCAACCTCACCATCGAGGGTGACCTGCGTCGCGACGTCCAGAACGACATCAAGCGCAAGATCGAGATCGGCTGCCATCAGGGCGTCCGTCACCGCAAGGGCCTGCCCGTCCGCGGTCAGCGCACCCACACCAATGCCCGCACCCGCAAGGGTCCCAAGCGCACCGTCGCCAACAAGAAGAAGGCTGTGAGGAAGTAATGGCCAAGACGAAGCCGGGCGGCCGCAGGCCGCGCAAGCGCGATCGCAAGAACGTGACGGTGGGCGTCGCCCACATCAAGAGCTCGTTCAACAACACGATCGTGTCCATCACCGACACCGAGGGCAACGTCATCTCGTGGGCGTCCTCGGGAGCTGTCGGGTTCAAGGGCTCGCGCAAGAGCACCCCGTTCGCCGCCCAGCTCGCCGCCGAGCGCGCCGCGAAGGCCGCCCAGGAGCACGGCATCCGCCGCGTCGAGGTCGAGGTGAAGGGCCCGGGCTCGGGTCGTGACACCGCGGTCCGCTCCATCCAGAACTCCGGCATCGAGGTCACCACCATCAAGGACGTCACCCCGGTGCCGCACAACGGCTGCCGCCAGCCCAAGCGTCGGAGGAACTGACATGGCCCGCTACACCGGCCCCAAGGTCCGCCTGTCCCGCCGTCTCGGCGTGAACGTCTTCGAGAACGAGAAGGGTCGCCGCGCCATGGAGCGCCGCCCCTTCCCGCCGGGCACGCACGGTCGCAACCGCCGTCGCAACGCCGGCTCGGAGTACCTCGCCCAGCTGCAGGAGAAGCAGAAGGCCAAGTACATCTACGGCCTGCTCGAGAAGCAGTTCAAGAAGACGTACAACGAGGCCAACCGCATGCAGGGCCCGACGGGTGAGAACCTCCTGATCCTGCTCGAGTGCCGTCTCGACAACGTCACCTTCCGCGCCGGCTGGGCCTCGACCCGTCCGCAGGCCCGTCAGTTCGTGAACCACGGTCTGGTGCACGTCAACGGGCGTCGCGTCGACATCCCGAGCTTCCGGGTCCGCAAGGGCGACGTCGTGACGCTGTCGCCGAAGGCCGCGCAGATGATCGTCATCCAGCACAACATCGACACCTCCGGCCGCAGCCTCGTCGGCTGGCTCGAGGCCGGCGACGGCGGCAAGCAGGTCACCGTCCGCTCGCTCCCCCAGCGCGAGCACATCGACGTGCCGGTGCGCGAGTCCCTCATCGTCGAGCTCTACTCCAAGTGACCCGGGTGCGCTCCGCGCACCCAACGACCCCGACATCGAACAACGCCCGCCGCCCGTCGGCAGCACGAAAGGAACCGGCAGCCCATGCTCGTCATGCAGCGCCCCACAGTCGACGCGATCGGAGAGGCGGTCGGCAACCGTCAGCGGTTCGCCGTCGGACCGCTCGAGCGCGGTTTCGGCCACACCCTCGGCAACTCCCTGCGTCGGACCCTGCTCTCGTCGATCCCGGGAGCGGCCATCACGATGGTGCGCTTCGACGACGCCCTCCACGAGTTCGACACGATCAACGGTGTCGTCGAGGACGTCACCGACATCATCTTGAACCTCAAGGACATCGTGCTGACCTCGGCGGCCGAGGGTGAGGTCACCCTCCGCCTCGATGCACGGGGCCCGGGTGCCGTGACCGCCGGCGACATCGAGTGCCCGGCGGACGTCGAGATCCTCAACCGCGATCTCCACATCGCCACGCTGAACGCCAAGGCCCGCCTGGCGGTCGACCTGACCGTCGCCACCGGGTGCGGATACGCCAGCAGCCAGCGCGAGATCGACACCCCGGTCATCGGCAACATGCCGGTCGATGCGATCTTCTCCCCGGTCCGTCGGGTGAGCTTCGAGGTCGAGCAGACCCGTGTCGGCCAGTCGACCGACCACGAGCGTCTCGTCATCGACATCGAGACCGACGGATCGATCGCCCCGCGCGACGCCCTGGCCTCGGCGGGTGAGACGCTGCGGACCCTGGTCGGGCTGATCGCCGACCTCAGCGAGGCCCCGCGTGGCCTCGAGTTGACCGACGTGCCCGACACCGCCTCGTCCTCGCCGGACCTCGATCTCCCGATCGAGGACCTCGATCTGTCGGAGCGTCCCCGCAACTGCCTGAAGCGGGCGCAGGTCAACACCGTGGGCGAGCTGCTCATGAAGACCGAGGACGACCTGTTGAACATCACCAACTTCGGGCAGAAGAGCCTGGACGAGGTGAAGGAGAAGCTCGACGAGCGCGGCCTGTCGCTGCGCGGCTGAGCACGACCACCCGACCACTGACGGAGACCTGACATGCCTGCCACCCCACGCCGTGCCCGCTCGTTCGGCGGCGACGCCGCCCACCAGCGCCTGATGATGGCGAACCTCGCCGCGTCGTTGTTCGCCGCCGAGGCCATCACCACCACCGAGGCCAAGGCCAAGGCACTGCGCCCGATCGCCGAGAAGCTGATCACCAAGGCCAAGAAGGCCCAGGAGGGTCCGATGCGCGTGCACCGGATCCGCCAGATCCAGGGCTACCTCGGTGACCGTGAGATGACCCACAAGCTCGTCAACGACGTGGCCCCGCGGTACCTCGAGCGCAACGGCGGCTACACCCGCATCCTGAAGCTCGGAACGCGCGGCGGCGACAACGCCTCGATGGCGCGCATCGAACTCGTCTGAGCGGACGCTCAGTGGAGCGCGATCGGAGCGGGCCCGACACCGGTCGGGCCCGTTTCGTCGTCTCGTACCGCGGTCCGGCCTTCCACGGCGCGGCTCGGAACCCGGGCGTGCGCTCGGTCGTCGGTGACATCGCCGCGGCGATCGCCCGTGTCATCGGTGACGAACCGACGATCACCCTCGCCGGTCGCACCGACGCCGGCGTCCACGCCCTCGGGCAGGTGATCTCGCTCGACCTCCCACGGTCACTCGACCTCGACGACCTGGCGCGCCGGGTCACCCGGATGTGCGCGCCCGACCTGGCGCTGCGTGACCCGGAGTGGGTCGAACCCGACTTCGACGCCCGGTTCTCCGCCACGGCACGCACCTACCGGTACCACCTGTGGAACGATCCGACGCCCAATCCGCTGCTGCACCAGATGGTCTGGCACGTGCCGTCCGCCCTCGACCTCGCCGCCATGGACCGGGCCGGGCGGGAGTTGCTGGGCGAGCACGACTTCTCGTCGTTCTGCCGCCGGCCCGACACCGCCGGCTGGGAGATCGGGGCCGTGTCGATGGTGCGCCGGATCCTGGCCCTCGAGGTCTCCGGCTCGGACCCTCTCGGCTCGGGGCGCGACGCCCTGGTGACGGTCCGCATCACCGGCACCGCGTTCTGCCACCAGATGGTCCGTTCGATCGTCGGCACCCTGGTCGACATCGGGCGCGGTCGACTCCCGGGCGGTGCGATGCCCGGGATCCTCGCCGCCCGGGACCGGTCGGCGGCCGGCCAGGTGGCGCCAGCCGATGGACTCGTCCTGTGGTCGGTCGACTACTCCGGGCGACGCTGGGACGACGATCAGGGCGGTCCCGACACGTTGGTGAAGACCTGACGGTGGCCCTATCCTCTCAGGGTTCCGCGGCGGCCTCGTCCGCGACTCAACGTTCGAGATGACTGGACAGATCCACCGATGATGAAGACCTACACCCCGCGAGCCAGCGAGATCACCCGCGAGTGGCACGTCGTCGACGCCGAGGGCATGGTGCTCGGTCGTCTGTGCACCGAGGTCGCTCGGGTGCTGCGCGGCAAGCACAAGCCGATCTTCGCCCCGCACATCGACACCGGCGACCACGTGATCATCGTCAACGCCGACAAGGTCGTGCTGACGAGCGGCAAGGCCGACAAGCACATGGTCTACCGGCACTCCGGCTACCCGGGCGGCCTCAAGTCCGAGACGTTCGCCGAGTTGCACGCCCGCAAGCCGGCTGAGGCCGTTCGGCGCAGCGTCCGTGGCATGCTCCCCAAGGGCCGCCTCGGCCGTCAGCAACTGACCAAGCTCAAGGTCTACGCCGGCCCCGACCATCCGCACTCCTCCCAGTCCCCGTCGCCGCTGTCGTTCCCCGGCGCCGCCGCCCGCTGACCCGTCACGAGAACCAGGACACGACATGACGATGCCCCTGACCCAGACCACCGGCCGCCGCAAGGAGGCCGTCGCCCGCGCCCGCCTCCGTGAGGGCAGCGGTGTGGTGACGATCAACGGTCGCCCGTTCGAGACCTACTTCCCGACCGCCGCCCAGCGCATGGTGGTCTCCGAGCCCCTGCGGGTCACCGACGCACTCGAGCGCTTCGACGTCGATGCCTCCATCCACGGTGGTGGCGTGACCGGGCAGGCCGGTGCGCTCCGCATGGCCATCGCCCGGTCCCTGGTCGAACTCGACCCGGAGACCCGCCCGGCGCTCAAGCGGGCCGGACTCCTCACTCGCGACTCGCGCAAGAAGGAGTCGAAGAAGTACGGCCTCAAGAAGGCCCGCAAGGCGCCGCAGTACACCAAGCGCTGATCATGCGCTTCGGCACCGACGGCGTGCGCGGTCGGGCCATCAGCGAGATCTCGCCCGAACTCGCGCTCGGCCTGGCGCGGGTCCTGGCGGCGGAGATCCGTCCGACCGCGGTCGCCCTCGGGGGCGACAGTCGGGAGTCGACGCCGGTGCTGGCGGCGGCGGTGGCATCCGGGATGGCGGCGATGGGCGTCGACGTCGTCGACCTCGGGATGGTCCCGACCCCGGTCGTGGCCCGCGTTGCCCAGGAGCGCACCGCTGCGGGTGTCCCGACGATGGGCGTCGTCGTCTCGGCATCGCACAACCACTTCTCGGACAACGGGATCAAGGTGTTCGACATCGGCGGGCGGAAACTGCCCGAAGCGGTCGAACACCGTGTCGAGGAGCGTCTCGGCGAGGGTGCGGTGACCGCCGGCGGTACCCGGGTCGGTGTGATCGACACCGTCGACCGCGCTGCCGTGATCGCCGGCCACATCGAGCACGTCCGGCGGGCGATCGGTGGCCGGTCGCTCAGCGGTCTGCGTGTCGTCGTCGACGCGGCCAACGGTGCGGCCTCTCCGATCGCCGGGCCGCTGCTGGAGGCCCTCGGCGCCGACGTCGAGGTCATCAACGACCGTCCCGACGGCCGCAACATCAACGACCGGTGCGGAGCGACCGATCCGTCCGGCCTCGCACGGGCCGTCGTGGATCGCCGCGCCGATGTCGGGATAGCACTCGACGGCGATGCCGACCGACTCATCGCGGTCGATGCCGACGGCCGGATCGTCGACGGCGACCACGTGATCGCGATCTGTGCCCTCGACATGGCGGGACGCGGCGTCCTCGCCCGCTCGGGCGTCGTCGTCACGGTCATGGCGAACCTCGGGTTCCGACGGGCGATGGAGGCCGCCGGGATCGCCGTCGTGGAGACGCCGGTGGGTGACCGCCACGTCCTCGAGGCACTCCTCGACGGTGGACTGTCGCTCGGCGGCGAGCAGTCGGGCCACGTGATCCTCCCCGAGGTGGCCACCACCGGTGACGGCCTGTTGACCGGGGCGGTGCTCCTCGACGTCGTCCGGCGGTCGGGTCGCACCCTCGGTGAATCGGCGTCGGCTGCGATGACCCCGCTGCCCCAGGTGCTCGTGAACGTCGAGGTCGCCGGCTCGCCCGACGAGCGACGTCGGGTCGGTGAGCGGATCGCGTCGCACCTCGCCGCAGCCGAGGCGCGCCTCGCCGATCGCGGCCGGATCCTCGTCCGCCCGAGTGGTACCGAGCCGCTGGTCCGGATCATGGTCGAGGCCGAGTCGGATGCCGAGGCGACGGAGATCGCCGGGGACCTCGCTGACGCGGTGCGCGCCTCGACGGGTGGCGCACCCCCCGCTGGGTAGTCTTGACGCATGTGCGGCATCGTCGGCATCGTCGCCCGAGCCCCGTCGCGACCGGCCCCCTCCGCTCCCGACCTGCTGGCCACCGTCGACACCGCCCTGACGCGACTCGACGTCGCTGCGATCCTCGGCGATCCGGCCGTGCTCGGATCGCTCGTCGATGACTTGCGCCGGGTCGACGCCGCGCTGCGGGGTGCTCCCGGTGTCATCTGCCTGGAGTCCGACCCCGGGCTCGCCCCGTCCCTGACCGGCCGATTGGACCGGGTCGACGGAGCGCTCGCCGCCCTCGACGCCGCCCTCGCCGACCCCGGCATCGACCCGGACCGCGCCGAGCGGCTCGCCGCCGCGCTCGTCGCCGCGCGCGACGTCGCGTGGGCCCTGCGCCGGGACCGGCTCGGCATGGCCGCCGTCGTGCTCGACCTCGCCGGGCGCTCCGCCCCGACCGGTGCCATCGTCGGCTACCTCGCCATCTCCCGGGCTCTCGCCGCCCTCGACCGGCTCGAGGTGCGGGGCCGGGACTCGGCCGGGATCCACGTCTTCGTCGACGGACACGGACTCGACCCGGACGACGCCACCGTGCGGAACGAGATCGCGTCACGCGGCGCCGACCCGCTCTTCCAATCCCGTTCCGTGCGGGTCGTCGGACCGTCGGATTCGCCGGTGCTCTCCTTCGTGTACAAGGCGGCCGCCGAGATCGGTGAACTCGGCGACAACACCCGGGCGCTGCGCACCGCGATCCGGGAGGACGCGCTCCTACGGCGGGCCCTCGCCGGTGCCGACGCCGCCGTGACCGTGCTGGCCCACACCCGCTGGGCCAGCGTCGGGGTGATCTCCGAACCCAACGCCCACCCCCTCAACAGCGAGGAACTCGAGTCGACCGGTGGTCCGGCGCCGTACGTCATCGCGGCGCTCAACGGCGATGTCGACAACCATGCCGACCTGCGGGTCCGCCACGGTCTGCGGATCCACGGTCACATCACGACCGACGCCAAGGTCATCCCGTCGATGGTCGGGCGTCGCATGGCCGACGGGGTCGATGCCGTGGAGGCATTCCGTCGATCGGTGGGGGAGTTCGAGGGTTCGGTGGCCATCGGTGCCGTCGCCGCCGACGATCCGGGTCGGCTGATGCTGGCCCTGCGCGGTTCGGGACAGGGCCTCTTCGTCGGGCTCGCCGAGGACTGCTACGTCGTGGCGAGCGAGCCCTACGGCGTGGTCGAGGAGACGGACCGCTACCTGCGCATGGACGGCGAGAACGGCGGGGAGATCGTCGTGCTCGACCGCTCCGCAGCCGGGGACCTGTCCGGACTCACTCGTCTGGACTACTCCGGTCGCCGGATCGACATCGAGTCGACCGACGTCCAGATCGCCGAGATCACGACCCGCGACATCGACCGGGGGGACTCGCCGCACTTCCTGCTCAAGGAGATCTCCGAGGCGCCGGCGTCGCTGCACAAGACCCTGCGCGGGCGCGTCGTCGAGAGTGACGGGAGGCTGCGGGCCGCCCTCGGCGAACGGTCGCTGCCCGCCGAGATCGCCGCCCGACTCGCCGCCGGCTCGATCCGCCGGGTGCGGGTGATCGGCCAGGGGACGGCCGCCGTGGCCGGCCAGAGCACGGCCGACCTGCTCGACGAACTCTGCGCCGGGGCACTCGACGTCACGGCCATCACCGCCACCGAACTGTCCGGTTTCCACCTGCGCTCCGACATGTCCGACACCCTGGCGATCGCCGTCAGCCAGAGCGGCACCACCACGGACACCAACCGCACCGTCGACCTGCTGCGCGGGCGCGGGGCCGCCGTGATCGCCATCGTGAACCGGCGCGGCAGCGACCTGGTCGACAAGTCCGACGGTGTCGTTTTCACCTCCGACGGCCGTGACGTCGAGATGAGCGTCGCCTCGACGAAGGCGTTCTACTCCCAGGTGGCGGCCGGGGCGTTGCTCGCCTGCGCCATCACCGAGGCCGCCGCGCTCGGCGACGACGATCGTCGGCACCAGCTCCTGGCCGGCCTGCGGTCGCTGCCGGCGGCGATGCAGACGGTGTTGTCCCGCCGCGAGACCGTCGCCGAGGCGGCCCACCGTCTGGCACCGGGCAAGCGGTACTGGGCCGTGGTCGGCAACGGACCGAACCGGGTCGCGGCCAACGAGGTCCGGATCAAGCTCAGCGAGCTGTGTTACAAGTCGATCGCCTCGGACATCACCGAGGACAAGAAGCACATCGATCTCTCCTCCGAGCCGCTGATCTTCGTGTGCGCCGCTGGTCTCGCCGGGTCGACCGCCGACGACGTGGCCAAGGAGACGGCGATCTTCTCCGCCCACAAGGCCACCGCGGTCGTCGTCGCCGACGAGGGAGACACCCGCTTCTCCGCCGCGGCGACGATCGAGGTGCCCTCGGTCCACCCCAGCCTGGGATTCGTCCTCTCGGCGATGGCCGGCCACCTCTTCGGGTACGAGGCGGCGCGCGCCATCGACCTCTCGGCCCGACCGCTGCGCCTCGCCCGCGAGGCCGTCGAGCACGCCGTCGCAGCCTCCGACAACGGCGACGAGGTGCTGGCTCGCCTGCGCACCGATGTCGCGCCACACCTGGGGGCCTTCACCGCCGGCGTGCGCGCCGGGGAGTACGACGGTCACCTCGAGGCCTCCACCGCGGTGCGGGTCGTCGGCATGCTCTCGCATCTGGTGTCGTCCCGGCCGGTCGAGGACTACTCGCTCGCCACCGGCAAGGTCGGCACCCCCGGGTCGCTCGTCGAGGATGCCGTGGCGGCACTCACCCGGGCGATCGAGGAGTTGACCCGCCCGATCGACGCCATCAAGCACCAGGCGAAGACCGTGACCGTCGGCATCTCCCGCAGCGACGAGGACGTGCTCGACCGGGCACTCGTGCAGTCGGTGCTGGCGGCGGGTGCCGGCCGTGACGTGCTGGCCTACCGGACGCTCAAGGTGCTGGCGGCCCTCGACCCGGCCGTCGCCCAGGTCACCGGGTACACCCGCTACGCGATCGAGGGGTCGACGGTGGCCGTCGTCGATCGGGGTGGCATCTCCCGTGACCTGCCGAGTCGGGTGGACGCCGACCCGGGGCTGCGGGGCACGAAGCGCCATGTCGCCGAGAACCGTGAGGTCCTCGTGGCCCGGGGCCGGCGCGACGGCCGGATCGTGATCTTCGTGCCCGAGTCCAAGGGTGGGGTGTGCACCGGGATCACCCTCGTGCACGTGACGCTGGCCGACCGACTCGACGTGGACACGGCCCGGACCTGCCTCCAGGGGTATGACCACCGCTACGACCGCCTGGTCGACTGGGTCACCGAGACCGAGGGTTCCTTCGACGAGTCCCTGCTGGCCACCATCGACGTCGCCGAGTTGCTGATCGCCCCGATCTCGGAGACCGCCGACCACTGGGTGCGGTGACGGGGCCGACGATGATCGGTGTCGGGGTCGACGTGGTCGACATCGGACGCTTCCGGCTCTCGCTCGCCCGGACACCGTCGATGCGCGATCGGCTCTTCACCGCCGATGAGCTCGCCGATCTCGCCGGTCGTGCCGACCCGGTGCCGGCGTTGGCGGCGCGCTTCGCGGCCCGGGAGGCGGCGATGAAGTCGCTCGGTGTCGGACTCGGGGCCTTCGGCTTCCACGACGTGTGGGTGCGTCGTCAGCCCTCGGGGGCACCGATGCTGGTGGTCACCGGCCGGGCCCTCGAACTCGCCGAGTCGGCGGGTGTGACCCGCTGGCACCTCAGCCTGACGCACGGTGACACGGTCGCCGTGGCCCATGTGGTGGCGGAATGAGGGCGGCGAACCCATGACGTCGGCGGTCGGACGATGATCCCGGTGATCACGCCGGCCCAGGCCCGCGCCGCCGACGCGGCGTCCGGGTTGCCCCTCGCCGAGCTCGTCGAACGGGCCGGGGCGGCGGTGGCCCGCGCCGCGCTCGAGATGCTGGGTGGAACCTACGGTCGGCGGGTCGTCGTGCTCGTCGGGCCGGGCACGAACGGTGCGGACGGTCGGGCCGCGGCCCGGGTGCTGGCCGCTCGCGGGGTGTGGGTCCGCGTCGTCGACCTCCCCGGGGGTGGGGATCGCATCGGCATCCCCGACATGGTCGGGTCGTCGTCGGGGCCCGTCCACCTCGTGATCGACGCCGTGTTCGGCACCGGGACCCGCGACACCTGGCAGGTGCCCGACGTCGGTGACGTCCCGGTCCTCGCCGTCGACCTCCCCTCCGGTCTCGACCCGCTGACCGGCGAGGCGGCCTCGGTGATCCCGGCCGCGCGGACCGTCGCCCTCCAGGCGCTCAAGCCGGGTCTGCTCCTCGGCGACGGTCCCGACGTCGCCGGCGTGGTGACCGTGGCCGACATCGGGCTCGACATCGGGAGCCCGCACGCCGAGCTCGTCGAACGTGACGACGTGGCGTCGTGGATCACCCCCCGGCCGCGGACCGCCGACAAGTGGTCGGCGGCGCTCCGGGTGGTCGCCGGGTCGCCCGGGATGCTCGGGGCGGCGAGCCTGGCCGCCGGCTCGGCCCTGCGGTCGGGTTCGGGGATGGTGCGCCTGTCGTCGGTCGGGGCCGTCGCACATGAGCCGCAGGAGGCGGTCCACCAGCCGCTCGGCACCGAGTCGTGGTCGGAGGTCGTCCTGGAGGACCTCCACCGCTTCGCCGCCCTCGTGATCGGTCCGGGGCTCGGCCGTACCGGCACGACGCCGGCCGAGGTCGCCTCGACGGTCTTCCGGTGCGGTCTGCCGGTCGTCGTCGACGGTGACGGGCTGTTCGCCCTCACCTGGAACCCGCACGGGGCGCCGACGTCGCTGCGTCAGCGCGAGCCGGCCACCGTGCTCACCCCTCACGACGGCGAGTACCGGACGCTCACCGGTGAGGCCCCGCCCGCCGACCGCATCGCCGCAGCCAACCGGCTGGTCGCCGACACCGGTGCCGTCGTCGTCCTCAAGGGGCCGACCACGATCGTCGCCTCTCCCGACGGACGGACCCGCCTGGTCGACACCGGCGACCAGCGTCTGGCGACGGCCGGCACCGGCGACGTGCTCGCCGGCATCATCGGTGCGTTCCTCGCCCGGGGGATCCCGGCCGCCCGGGCTGCGGCCGCGGCAGCGTGGGTGCACGGGACGGCGGCGCAGTCCCTCCCCGCCGCCGGGGTCACCGCCGGCGACGTGCTCGCGGCCGTGGGCACCGTCATCGCCGACCTGGAGACCGGGCGATGAGCGACCCCCCGATGAGTCGGGCCGCGATCCGTCGCCGCCGTCGGATCGCGATCGTCGGACTCGTCGTCGTACTCGCGCTCGTACTGCCGATGGTGCTGTCGGTGCTGTCGGTGTTCGCTGCCGACGACGGGGTGGGGGAACGTCTCGGCCCGGCCTCGGCGACGGCGGTCGCCGAGCGCATCGCACCGTCGACGGGGGTGCTGGTCATCGGGGACTCGTCGATCGCGTCACTGCGCTGGGTGCGGGGTGCTGCCGGGGCACTGATCGGGGAACGGTTCACCCTCGACCTCGAGTCGTGCCGGCGCCTCGTCGCCCGGTCGTGCCGGGGGCGTGAGGGTCGCACGCCGAACACGGCGCTCGAGGCCCTGCGCGACCATGCCGACACCCACACGACGCTCGTCATGGCGACCGGCTACAACGACTCGTCGACCGCGTTCGAGCCGTCGTTCCGGGCCATCGTCGACGAGGCCCGCCGGCTCGGGTACGACCGCATCGTCTGGCTCACCCTGCGCTCGGCGGTGGACTACGTGGCCCCCGAGGACTCGGCGAACCACCGCGCCTTCGCTTCGAACAACGCGACCCTGCGGCGACTGGTCGCCTCCGGGGGGTTCCCGGAGGTCGTGATCGCCGACTGGGGACGCCACAGTGCCGATCGGCCCGAGTGGTTCACGGCGGACGGGGTGCACCACCGGCCGCTCGGCGCGTGGGCGATCGCCGACTACCTGTCGCGGGTGCTCGCGCACCTCGACGGACGCTCCTGTCCGGCGCCGGAACTGCCCTCGTCCGCTCCGGCCGACCCGTGTCCGGATCCAGACGCGGGTCCGCCGGTGGCGGCGATCTCGTCGCTGTACCCGGTGGTTCCCGACGCCCTGCTCTGCTACGAGGTGGGAGTCGGTCGAACGGTCGTGTGCGCCCGGGACAATCACGTGATCGCCATGTATCGCGCGCTCAGCCACGGTGACTCCGGCGCCGACGTCGAGGCGCTGCAGGCGCGACTGATCCGGCTCGGCTTCCTGACCGGGGAGGTCACCGGGCAGTTCCGCGACGGCACCCGGGACGCCGTCGCGATCTTCCAGACCGCGTCGGGTCTCGAGCCGACCGGCATGGCCGATGTCGCCACCCTCGTGGCCCTCGGGTTCGAGGTCGCCCCGTCATGACCCCGTCGCCGGCGAAGTCGGGACCCGAGCCGCCGGCCCGGTGGTGCGGTGTCGAGGTCGACCTCGACACCGTCGCCGCCAACGTGACCCGTCTCGTCGCCACAGCCGCCCCGGCCCGGGTGTGGGCCGTGGTGAAGGCCGATGCGTACGGGCACGGTGCCCCGGCGGTGGCGCGGGCGGCCCTCGCCGGGGGTGCCGACGGACTCTGTGTGGCCCTCGTCGCCGAGGGGGCTCGGCTCCGCACGGCCGGGATCACCGCGCCGGTCCTGGTTCTGAGCGAGCAACCCGAGGACTCCGCCGGAACGATCGTCGAGCTCGACCTGTCGCCCACCGTCTACTCCGAGCGCTCGATCCGGGCGCTGGCGGCGGCGGCCTCGGCCCGCGGCCGGACGGTCGGGGTGCACCTCAAGGTCGACACCGGCATGCGACGGGTCGGGGCCGAGCCCGGGGACGCACCCGGCCTGGCGCGGCTCGTCGCCGACCTCGAGGGGGTCCGCCTCGCCGGCCTGTCGACCCATCTGGCGGTCGCCGACGATCCGGCTCACCCGGCGACGGCGCGACAACTCGCGGTCTTCGACTCGGTCGTCGCCGCGATCGAGCCCGGACCCGACGTCCTCGTCCACGTCGCCAACTCGGCGGGGGCGATCGCCCACCCGAGCACCCGACGCGATCTCGTGCGGCCCGGGATCGCCGTGTACGGGATCGATCCGTCCCCGTCGGTGCGCGTCCCGGTCGGTGTGTGCCCGGCCCTGCGCTGGTGGTCGAGGGTGTCGTGGGTGAAGACGGTCGAGCCCGGCGAGCACGTGTCGTACGGGTGGCGCCACCGGGTGGCGGCCCGGACGCGGCTGGCCACGGTCCCGCTCGGCTACGCCGACGGTGTGCCCCGGAGGTACTCCGCCGTCGGCGGTGAGGTCCTGGTGAACGGTCGGCGGCGTCGCATCGTCGGCGTGGTGACGATGGACCAGCTCATCGTCGACCTCGGGCCGGACTCACCGGACGATCCGGTGGACGTCGGGGACGAGGTCGTGCTCATCGGCCGCCAGGGCGACGAGTCGATCCGGGTGGAGGAGTGGGCCGAGCGACTCGACACGATCGGGTACGAGATCGTGTGCTCGATCTCGGGGCGGGTGCCGCGTACGTCCGTGGGTGCCGTCGTCGAGCGGTCGTAGCATCGACGCATCATGCTCCTGCGCTCGAACGACCCCGAGACCACCCGAGCCATCGCGGCGGCGGTGTCCACGGTGGTGCGCGCCGGCGACGTGATCCTGCTGTCCGGTGACATGGGGTCCGGCAAGACGGTGTTCGCCCAGGGGTTCGGGCGCGCTCTCGGGGTGAGCGAACCGATGACCTCCCCGACGTTCACCCTCGTCAACAGCCACGACTGTGGCCGCGTGACCCTCCACCACGCCGACCTGTACCGCCTCGACCGCACCGCCGAGGTGGCCGACCTGGCGCTGGCGGAGTTGGCCGACCTCGGCGGGATCCTGCTCGTCGAGTGGGGTGAGGCGGCGACAGCGGCGGTCGGTGACCACCTGCTGGTCCGACTCGACGCGGTCGACGACCTCGCCGGGGCAGACGATCCGATCGACGGTCCGATGGCCCGTGAGATCGAGGTGACGGCGAGCGGATCGGGCTGGGTCGGCCGCTGGGAGCGACTGGTCGCGGTGCTCGGGGAGTGGGCATGCTGACGCTCGGCATCGAGACGTCCACCGAGTCCGTCGGCGTGGCGATCGGGGGACACGAGGGGGTCATCGCCTCCTTCGAGGTGGCGCGGGGCCGTCGCCATGCCGAGACGCTCGTGCCGGCGGTGGAGTTCGTGTGCCGCCAAGCCGATGTCGAGCTGCGTGACCTCGGCGTGATCGCGGTCGACGTCGGGCCCGGGCTCTTCACCGGGATGCGGGTCGGCATCGCGACCGCGAAGGCGCTCGCCATGGCCCTGCGGCTCCCGATGATCGGCATCTCCTCCCTCGATCTGCTGGCCTTCCCGGTTCGTCACACCGATCGGGTGGTCGTTCCCGTCGTCGACGCCCGCAAGGGGGAGGTGTTCTGGGCCATGTACCGCCAGGTGCCCGGAGGGGTGCAGCGCGTGACCGAACCGACCGTCGGACCGGTGGAGGACCTCGTGGCCGACCTGATGGCACGCAGCCAGGAGACGCTGTGTGTCGGTGACGGCGCCGAGCGCTACCGGGACGAGATCATCGACGGCTACCGATGCGAGATCACCGGCCCGCGTTTCCCGTCGGCCGCCCCGCTCGTCGAACTCGCCCACGCCCGGGCGCTGCGCGAGGAATGGGTGACACCGAACGAGGTCGTCCCGGTGTACCTGCGGCAGCCGGATGCCCAGATCAACTGGTCGACGCGGCAGGTGCGGCCATGATGCTGCTCGGTCGGACCGGTCGATCCGGCCCGACGACGGTCGTCGTCGAGGCGATGCGGCGCCGCCACCTGCGACGGGTGCTCGAGATCGAGTCGGTGACCTACGAGCGCCACTGGAGCCGGTCGGTGTTCGAGGCCGAGCTCGCCCAGGTCGCGTCCGGCGCCCGGTTCTACGTCGTCGCCCGCTGCGGGCGCGATGTCGTCGGGTACGCCGGCTTGTGGATGATCCCGGCTCCCGATGGCGGCGAGGCGCACGTGACGAACATCGTCGTCGCCGAGTCGCACCGTCGTCGAGGGATCGCCACGGCGTTGATGCTGAGCCTCGCCGAGCGGGCTCGGGCCGCCGGATCGACGGCGTGGACGCTCGAGGTCCGGTCGTCGGCGACGGGCGCGCACGAGCTGTACCGACGCTTCGGTTTCGCCCCGGCCGGGGTGCGCCGGGGCTACTACGAGCACGGGGAGGATGCCGTGGTGATGTGGTGTCATGACCTCGCGACCGGCGACTACGGGCGCCGCCTGTCGGGACTGCGCGACTCGCTGGCGACGATGGCGGGGGGTCCGCGATGAACCGGGCGCTCGTCAGCCCGCATCCGGTGGACGAGGGGACGCTGGTCCTCGGCATCGAGACGAGCTGCGACGAGACGGCGGCCGCCCTCGTCATGGGCGGCGGTGACGTGGTCTCGAGCGTCGTGTCGAGCCAGATCGACCTGCACGCCGACTTCGGTGGGGTGGTGCCGGAGGTGGCGAGCCGTGCCCACCTCGAGTCCCTCAACCCGGTGGTGGCCCGCGCCATCGTCGAGGCGGGGGTGGACGAGAGCCGGATCGACGCCGTGGCGGTCACCGTCGGGCCGGGCCTGGTCGGGGCGCTGCTGGTCGGCGTGTCCGCCGCCAAGGCCCTGGCGCTGGCGTGGGACGTGCCACTCATCGGGGTGAACCACCTCGAGGCACACCTGTACGCCGGGTTCCTCGAGGATCCGAGCCTCGAGTTCCCGCTCGTCGTGCTCCTCGTGTCGGGCGGACACACGATGCTCATCGAGATGCGCGGGCACGGCGACTACCGGCTGCTCGGCCGGACCATCGACGACGCGGCGGGTGAGGCCTTCGACAAGGTGGCCCGCTTCCTCGACCTCGGGTACCCGGGCGGCCCGGCCATCGATCGGGCGGCCGTGCACGGGGACCCCGAGGCGATCCGGTTCCCGAGGGCGATGATGGACGACGGCCTCGACTTCAGCTTCTCCGGACTCAAGACGTCGGTGGTGAACCACGTGCGGCGCGACCCCGACGTCACGTCGGCCGACGTGGCGGCGTCGTTCCAGCAGGCGGTCGTCGACGTCCTCGTGGCCAAGGCGGTCCGCGCGGCGCGGGCGGTCGGCGCGACCGGCATCGTCCTCGGCGGCGGTGTGGCCGCCAACTCGCTCCTGCGGACCGAGATCCTCGGGGCCTGCGCCCGGGAGGGGATCCGTGGATTCCTGCCGAGCCGCGAGATGTGCACCGACAACGCGGCGATGATCGCGGCGGCCGGGTGGCACCGCCTGCGCAGCCACGGCCCGACCTCGCTCGAGGTCGGTGCGTTCCCGACGATGCCCCTGGAGTGGGCCGGATCGTGAGCACGACGTCGACCGCGGCGACGATCCCGCTGAGGGTCGCCGGGTTCTCCCCGGTCGCGCCGGTCGTCCTGGCGCCGATGGCCGGTGTCACGAACGCGGCGTTCCGTCGCATGTGCCGTCGCTTCGCGCCGGGACTGGTGTACGTGAACGAGATGGTCATGGCGACGGCCGTCGTGCACCGCAACGACAAGACGATGCGGATGATGACCTTCGGCCCCGACGAGCACCCGCGGAGCCTGCAGATCTACGGAAGCGACCCGGTCCAAGTCGGTCTGGCCGTCCGGCGGGTGTGCGAGGAGGGGCTGGTCGACCACGTCGACCTGAACTTCGGGTGCCCGGCGGCGAAGGTGACGCGCCGTGGCGGCGGGGCGGCGGTGCCGGCGCGACCGGCGCTGCTGCGGGCGATCGTGCGCGCCGCGGTCGGTGCCGCGTCGCCGTTCGGGGTGCCGGTCACGGCCAAGTTCCGCATGGGCCTGACCGATGACCTCCGCACGGACGTCCGCGCCGGTCTGACCTGCGCCGAGGAGGGGGCGACGTGGGTGGCGTTGCACGCCCGCACGGTCGAGCAGCACTACGCCGGTGATGCCCGGTGGGCGGCGATCGGCGAGTTGAAGGCGGCGCTCGTCGATGCGGGTCACCTCATCCCGGTGCTCGGCAACGGTGACATCTGGGAGGCGGCCGACGCCGTGGCGATGATGGCGAGCACGGGATGCGACGGTGTGGTGGTGGGTCGCGGCTGCCTCGGTCGGCCCTGGTTGTTCGGCGACCTCGTGTCGGCGCTCGGTGGTCGGCCGGTGCCGGGTCCGCGGAGGCTCGGGGAGGTCGGGGCGGTGCTGGCGGATCACGCTCGGGCCCTGGTCGAACACTTCGCGGGCCATGGGGGTGAGGACCTGGCCATGCGGGACTTCCGCAAGCACACGTCGTGGTACCTGTCGGGGTACCCGGTGGGACCGGAGGTCCGGCGACGCTTCTCGATGGTGTCGACGCTGGCCGAACTCGAGGACCTCGTCGCCGGACTCGACCCGGCGGCCGAGATCGTGCCGGGCGGGGAGCGGATCAAGCGGGGACACACCAACGGCCCGATCCGGGTGGCCCTCCCCGACGGGTTCCTCGATGCGTGTGACGCCGAGACCGATCTGACCGTGCCCGACGACGATGCCGTCGCCGCCGTGTCGGGCGGATGAGCCGTGGTGACGGCACCAGTGCTCGTGTTGGCCTCGGCCTCGCCGCGTCGGCGCGAACTGCTGGCCTCGGTCGGGTTGCGCGTCGGCGGGGAGATGCTCGTGGACCCGGCCGACACCGACGAGTCGTGGCTCCCCGGTGAGGACCCACTCGGGTACGTCGCCCGGGTGGCGGCCGACAAGGCTGCAGTCGTGGCCCGCCGGCATCCGGGCCGGGTCGTGCTGGCGGCCGACACGACCGTGGACCTCGACGGCCGGATCCTGGCCAAGCCCGCCGATGCCGCCGAGGCCGCGGCGATGCTCGGTGCGCTGTCGGGCCGCGAGCACCTGACCCACACGGCCGTCGCCGTCGTCCGGGAGGCGGGAACGGTCGCGGTCGACGTCGTGACCACGGTCGTGCACTTCCGGCACCTCGATCCGGCCGAGATCGCCTGGTACGTCGGCACGGGGGAGCCCCTCGACAAGGCCGGCGCGTACGCCATCCAGGGCGGGGCGGCGGCCTTCGTCGACTCCGTGGTCGGCAGCGTGTCGAACGTGGTGGGCCTGCCGTTGGCCGAGACGGTGCGGATGCTGCGCGTCGCCGGCGTGCTGGTCGCCGGCCGCTAGCAGTCGGTGGGCGTTAGCACTCGCTGGCTGCGGTTGCTAACGGCGCCGCCCGTCCTCTAGCCTTGGCACTCGTGCGGCCTGAGTGCTAACCGGGTCGCCGCCATCCCCAACAACTGTTCACGCCAACGGAGGCCTGCAACATGAACCTGAAGCCGCTGGATGACCGCATCGTCGTCAAGCCGAACGAGGCGGAGACCCAGACCGCGTCCGGCCTGGTGATCCCCGACACCGCCAAGGAGAAGCCCCAGCAGGGGACGGTCCTCGCCGTCGGCCCGGGCAAGCGCGCCGAGGCCAATGGCGAGCTGATCCCGCTCGGGATCGCCGTCGGCGACACCGTGCTCTACTCCAAGTACGGCGGCACCGAGGTCACCGTCGGCGGAGACGACCTGCTGGTCCTGTCGAGCCGCGACGTGCTCGCGATCGTCGAGAAGTGAGGAGCTGACTCATGGCGAAGATCCTGAAGTTCGATGACGAGGCACGCCGCGCCCTCGAGGCCGGCGTCAACAAGCTCGCCGATGCCGTCAAGGTGACGCTCGGCCCCAAGGGCCGCAACGTCGTGCTCGACAAGAAGTTCGGCGCCCCGACGATCACCAACGACGGTGTGTCGATCGCCAAGGAGATCGAGCTCGACGACCCGTTCGAGAACATGGGTGCCCAGCTCGTCAAGGAGGTGGCGACCAAGACCAACGACGTCGCCGGTGACGGCACCACGACGGCCACCGTCCTCGCCCAGGCGATGGTGCAGGTCGGCATGAAGAACGTGGCGGCCGGCGCCAACCCGATGGGTGTCAAGAAGGGCATCGAGAAGGCCGTCAAGGCGGCCGTCGACTCGATCCTGGCCCAGGCCAAGGACGTCGACGACAAGACCGACATCGCGAACGTCGCCACCATCTCGGCGGCCGACTCCTCGATCGGCGAGGTCATCGCCGAGGCCATCGACAAGGTGGGCAAGGACGGCGTCGTCACCGTCGAGGAGTCGAACACCTTCGGCACCGAACTCGAGTTCACCGAGGGCATGCAGTTCGACAAGGGCTACCTGTCGCCGTACTTCGTCACCGACGCCGAGCGTCAGGAGGCCGTGCTCGAGGAGCCGTACATCCTGCTCAACCAGGGCAAGATCTCGACCGTCCAGTCGCTGCTCCCGGTGCTCGAGGGCGTCATGAAGACCGGCAAGCCGCTGGTCATCATCGCCGAGGACATCGAGGGCGAGGCGCTCGCCACGCTCGTCGTCAACAAGATCCGCGGCACCTTCGCCTCGGCCTCGGTCAAGGCACCCGGCTTCGGTGACCGCCGCAAGGCGATGCTGCAGGACATGGCCGTCCTCACCGGTGGCCAGGTCATCAGCGAGGACGTCGGGCTCAAGCTCGAGAACACCACGCTCGACCTGCTCGGCACCGCCAAGCGCGTGATCATCACCAAGGACGCGACGACGATCGTCGACGGCGGTGGCTCGGCTGACGACGTCGCCGGCCGGATCAACCAGATCAAGGCCGAGATCGACAACACCGACTCCGACTGGGACCGCGAGAAGCTCCAGGAGCGCCTCGCCAAGCTGGCCGGCGGTGTCGCCGTGATCAAGGTCGGCGCCGCCACCGAGGTGGAGCTCAAGGAGAAGAAGCACCGCATCGAGGACGCCGTGTCGGCCACCCGCGCCGCCATCGAGGAGGG
>JBEAPU010000104.1:0-4159 GCA_041164245.1 Actinomycetota bacterium
GCCCGGGCATCGGTGCCACCAGCATCTCGGTGCCACCACCCGCGGGTGGCGAGAGGTCGACTGTCGACCGACCGCTCTGATGGACGACCACTGCCTCACGGTCGATCCAACCGGCGACGAATCGATTGAAGGCCAGCGTGTGAACGGATCCGCAGAAGTTCGTGAGATCCGTTCCGCTGACGATGTCCATCGGGTTGTCGTACTCATCGTCGGGTGAGTAGTGGGAGTGGGGCCACGCGAGTGTGTGCCCGAGTTCGTGGACGACGGTTCTTGCGCAATCGGACGGGACCGCTCCACCCGCGACTGTTCCACCCCCGACCCAAGCGACTCGGTCCGTCGCCGAAGGGGCCTGGACGAAGGAGTCGTTCGGCAGCTCAGGCTGAATCCACTTGATCCCGTTCGTCGCGCGCCCACCTCCGTAGGGGGTGTCGTCGACCACCAGGGCGTTCGTGAACGGTGGGCCACTGCGCGCTGCGGCTTCGCTCTCGCACGTGTCTGGTCCTTGGTCAGCTGCGATGTCGATGTACCCGACGGGAGTGAACGTCATCCGGTATCGCCTCTTCGACGCACTCTCGAAGAAGGTCTTCGCAACGGTGCGCGCGTGATCAGCGGCTCCTTCCGGTGTGACGTCGAGCCGGTCACTCCACTGGGAGTAGAACGAGTTCGTCGTGTTCTGCGGAACGCGGCACACCCAGACTGCGACCCGGTCCTCTCCGATGGCGAGTTGGGGGGTCGGGACGACGATGAGGTCGGATCGCGATACGGGCGAGGGCTGGAACTCGGGGCACGGGGACGGATCGCCCGACGGTGTGCTGCCCTCGAACGTGCCGAAGAGATCGACGATCAGGTCGACGGTTCCGGCATCGTTGTACAGGCTGATCTCACCTGCGTCACCCACGCCCACCGAGATGAAGTTCGGCGTTGCCGGGCCCGATGCGACCGTGTTCAGGGTGCTGGCATCGGGCCGTGAGGACCCGGCTGGCCACACCGTGACGAACGACTGGGCGGTCGCGCCCACGGCTGTCACGTTCAGCGCGACCGCACCGACGTCCTGACGGTCGGTCACCCGGAGATTGCGGATCTCCCCCGGGAGGAGTCGGACCCCGCACGTTCCCCTGCGGGTGTCCATCAGACGGGTGGGGCTGGTGAGGGGACGGAATCCCCCGTCGGGTGCGAACCACCCGGTCACGTCGACGAGGACATCCGTCGACCCTCCGAAGTGGTACACCGAGACGCGTCCACCCTCGCCGGTCCCGACCACGACGAGGTTCGGCACGGTCATGCCGGCGGCGAAATTGACGTTCGACGTGTCGGGTCGACTGCTTCCCGTCGGCCACACGGTGAGGAATCCCTCTCGGGACGGATCCACGGCGGTCACGTTCGCAGCGATCGCGACGGCCTCGGCTGGCACCCCCGCAACACCGGCTGCCTGGAACGAGATGACCTGCTCGTTCGACATCCGACCTCCGCCCCGGCCCTTCCGGGTGTCGACGAGCCGCGTCGGGGTCACCCCCACGAAGGAGTCCGAGCTCCACCCGAGGACATCGACGATCACATCGGCCCGTCCGAACGCATTGAGAAGCGCGATGGACGCGTCGGACCCCAGGCCGACCAGCACCGCATTCGCTCGGATCTCCCCCGCACGCAGGTTGAGGTTCGACGTGTCCGGGACGGGCTGACCACCCGGCCAGACCGTGACGAACGTGTCTGCCGACGGTCCGACGACCGTCACGTTCAGCGAGACGCTCGACGCCTGAGCCACAAATGACGAGAGGTCGAGCAGACGAGTCTCGCCACCCGACAGGGCAGGCCCCCCGAGTCCACGACGGGTGTCCATGACCCGCGTCGGCTGGATCGGGACGAACGACGCCTCGGGCACCGTCCCAGCCGATGTCGTTCGGTCAGCCGCATCCGACGTCGAGGAGACTGCCGCTGACCCGAGGATGAGAACGACCAGTCCACCTGCGACGTGGTGACGGATCCGTCGCCGGTTCGAACCCATGGTTCATGGTATCGATTCCGCTCACGCGGCCTCGGCTGGAGCAGCTGCCCCATCAGGCGAGCCGAGGGGTGCGCTCCTCACCCGATCGTGACCACCGAGGCATCGCTGGCCCGCGCTGCCTCGACGGTACGGCCGTGGCAGGTGAACACGATCACCTGGTGGCCGTCGGCCGCAGCCCGGGCCAGGAGCGACATCACCGAGTTCGCACGATCGTCGTCGAGATGCACCAACGGGTCGTCGCAGATGATGGGGAACCGCACACGCCGACGGTCGGCATCGAGTTCGGCCGTGGCCAACCGCAACGCCAGATGCGTCAGCGCCCGGGCCCCCGTCGACAGGCGGGTGGCGGCGAGCTCGGCACCGTCGGAGTCGACGAGGGTGAGCTCGGCGCGGGTGCCCGTGCTGTCGGGATCGACGAGCAACTGCTGCCAGTCGCCCGCCACCGAGGCCAACAACTCGCTCGCTCGCTCGACGAGGGCGGGCTGATGGGTGCGGCGACGTTCGGCCGCGGTGCGCTGCAACAGGTCGCGAGCCGCGAGGTGCACCACCCCGGCGAGCAGCTGCTCGTCGGCACGTTCCGCGAGCGCACCCAACTCGAGACGCTTGGCCGTCAACTCATCGCTGGCGGCGAGCTGGCTCAGGGTGTTGTTCAGCTCACCGCGCCGCTGATTGAGCTCATCCCGCTCGGCGTCCAGGTCGTCGATCGTGCTCTGCACCGACTCCAGCTCAGCCGTCCACTCATCCGGTTGCCGATCCTCCCTGATGAGGTCGCGAGCCATGGGCTGATCGCGCAGTCGGGTGGTGATCGTGTTGTTCAAGGTGTCGCGTTCCCGCTCCAGCTCGGTGCGCTGGGCATGCAGATCCCCGAATCGCTCGGCATCCGCCAGCAGGGCCGACCGCGACTTTGTGCTCGCCTCGGGGCCGAGCGGGGCGAGCACATCCTCGAGGGCCTCTCGGGCTGCGAGCTCGGCACGGTCGGCGACCTGATGGGCCGACACCAGATCGGTGAGTTCACGCAACGTCTCGATCGCCTCGGCAGCGGGTTCGATCGGGAGGCGTTCGGGCACTCCACTGTCGGTGAGCCTGCGGCGCAGCTCATCGAGCACGGCGGCGACCTGCTCGGCGCAGCGTGTCACCTTCCGGTCGGCCGCGGCGTACGTCTCGCCCGCGACGGCGAGGTCGGCCAGGCGAGCGCTGGCAGTCACGACTCGGGAGACCAGATCGAGGGTCAGATCCGGTGTGGCGCCCACGGGGAGATCCAGGCGTTCGGCCTGCTCGACCGCCGCCAGCCGAGCCTTCTCGGCCGCGTGCTCGCGTCGTTCCACCTCCGACCGCCGCCGGCCGAGTTCCTGTGCTGCGGCATCGACGGCGGCATCGGCGGCGATCACGTCGTTGGCGGCCGTCGCCATGCTCTCGTCGGCGGGGGTGGTGACGGACGTGGCCGATGGAGTGGCCTCGACGGTGCGGGTACGGCGCAACGCCACGACGATGCCCGCGAAGGCCGCCCCGGTGACGGCCAGCGCGACCCAGCGCGGCAGCACCAGCACCGCCACGAGGGCGACGGCGGCGGCGACGGCGAGCACCGGCCAGGGTCGGATCGGGGTCGTCACGCTGGTCGGTGTCCCCGGGCTGGAGGGGGTGGCGCGCCACTGCTGGGCGGACATCCCGGTTCCGAAGCGCTCCCACGTGTCGTGAGCCAGGTCACGCAGACGGCTCGCCTCGTCGAGCCGGCTCTGCTGGTGCGCGAGATCGGTGTCGGCCTGGGACACCTGGTCACGTGCGGAGGCCCAGCCGCTGAGCGCCTGACGCAGCGGTGTCACGGCGACGTCGTCCACCGGGCGGACGGTGAGTCGATCGGATGTCACCTCCGGGCAGGAGGCCAGCGCCTGGTCGGCGCGCGAGCGGATCGTGGTCCTCGTCTCCTCGGCCGTGCGGCGCTCGGCCTCGGCCTCCCCCAGCGCAGTACGGCGGTTGGCGAGGTCGCCGAGGCCCACCTGGACCGCGGTCACCGAGGCGTGGGTCACCCGGAGCTGCTCGGCCTCGTCGGAGCTCAGTCCGGATGCGGTGGTGATGCGATGTCGCTCGTCGGCGGCCGTTCGACTCTCGTCGAGCGCGTCGTCGACGGTGGCGACGACCGCCCGGAGACGAGTGAGATCG
>JBEAPU010000105.1:0-21867 GCA_041164245.1 Actinomycetota bacterium
CGGCCCGAGGACCTCGACGCGGTGCGTCACGGGACGGCGGTCAGGACGATGCCGAGGATCGTGTCGCCGAGCGAGGAGATGTCGGGATCGATGGGGATGAGGTTCGCCGAGAGGACGACGGTCACGTCGGACTCGGGCAGGTGGACAGCGTGTGAACGGAATCCGGGGACGCCGCCGCCGTGGGAGTACGCCGGCGAGCCGTCGAACTCGCCGACGGTGATGCCGAGGCCGTAGTTCGAGAACTCCGGGGTGGTCAGGAACTCGTCGAGCATCTCGTCGCTCAGCGCCCCGGTGAACATCGATCTGAAGATGCGGGCGATGTCGTCGGCCTGGGCTTCGATGCCGCCGCCGGTCCATCCGGCCGACCGGGTGACCCCTTGTGGCGACACCGTCACGTCGTAGAAGGTCCCGACGGCCGAATCGGCCTTGTAGGGGGCGTAACCGGGCAGGAGGTCGATGGCGGCCTTCAACTCGCCCTGCACGTAGCCGGCGACATCGTCGTTCGGTGGGAGTTCGGCGGGAGCGAGGTAGGTGTCGTCGGCGCCGACCGGGTCGAAGATCCGGGTGCGCATCACCTCATGGGCTGCCTGACCGGTGACGGCCTCGATGACGAGGCCGGCGACGACATGGCCGACCGTGTTGTACAGGTAGTCCGTCCCGGGCACGTACTGCGGGCCACGGTTCACCGCCCAGGTCACGATCTCCTCGGGTTCGTACGGGGTCTCGAGGCGCAGGCTCGACTGGATGTAGAACTCGACGTCGAACGCGAACTCGGCGAAACCATCGGTGTGGTCGAGGATCTGGCGGATCGTCACGAGGTCCCCGTAGTCGACGCCGTCGAGCACGTACCCCTCCGCCCACCCGGCACCCAGGTAGGTGGCGACCGGGGCGTCGAGGTCGATCAGGCCCTCGTCGACGAGTTGCAGGATGATGACCGACGTCATCGGCTTGGTGATCGACCCGAAGCGGTAGTGGTCACCCGGGTCGGCAGCGTCCTCGGCGACGATGTCGCTCAGGCCGGCGGCCGTGAGCAGCTCGACCGGGGCCCCGCCGTCGCCGGGCAGCAGCACGGCGGCGGTCACTCCGGGCACGCCGTTGGCCGTCATGAACTCGGCGATGGCGGCATCGATCTGCTCGAGCATGTCATCGGAGGCGGGAGCCGTGGTCGTCGTGGCGACCGTGGTGGTCGGTGCGGCCGTCGTCGAGGGAGAAGGCGGAGCAGCGGTCGTGGTCGGAGCGGGCACCGGTGCCGCCTCGCCGGTCTCCGGAGAGCCGGGCCCACTGCAGGCGGCGGTGAGAGCGGCGAGCACGGCAAGAACGGTGGCTCGGCGCATCGTGATCTGATGTGTCATGTGGTCTCCCCCTGTCTGACGTCGTGACCCTACCGGGGGTGGGCGGCGTGATCGGGTGGGCCGAAGTCGAGGGCACCGAGCCCCTGGTGTCCGGATTCGAATGACCCGCTGCGGTCGGTCATCGCCCCGGTCAGCGGCCCTCGAAGGTGGCGGAGCGCTTCTCGAGGAACGCGGCGACGGCCTCGCGGTGATCGGCGGTCGACATCGAACGCACCATTGCGACCGCCTCGGCGTCGAGGGCGGTGGCGAGCCCGACGTCGAAGGAACGTTGGATGTTCTCCTTGATGTAGCGGAGCGCGATCGGGGCGCGGCCGGCGAGCTCGTGGCAGTAGGCGAGGGCGGCCGACTCGAAGTCGTCGTCGGGGAGCACCCGGTTCACGAGCCCGAGGTCGCGGGCCTCGACGGCGCTCAGCCGGGGCGACATGAACATGAGTTCCTTGGCCTTGGCCTCGCCGATGAGACGCGGCAGGAACCACGAGCTGCCGAAGTCACCGCTGCCGCCGATCGTGGAGAACGCGGAGACGAACACGGCGCGTTCGGCTGCGATGCGCAGGTCGGCGGCCAGGGCGATCGACAACCCTGCACCGGCGGCGGCACCGGGGATGGCGGCGACGACCGGCTTGGGCATGGCGCGCATCGCGAGGCTGACCGCAGCCTGGATCGAGCGGAGGTGGTCGACCGAGCTCTCGGCGGTCGGCGGTGTGGCGCCCGACGCGTGGCTCTCGCGGAAGCCCTTCACGTCGCCGCCGGAGCAGAAGGCCCCGCCCTCGCCCGTGACCATCAGCACCCGGATCGAGGCGTCGTCGCGGACCTGGGGGAGTGCGGTGGCGAACCCGGCGTACATCTCCTCGCTGAGCGCGTTGCGGCTCGCCGGACGGTTGAAGGACAGGACGGCCACCGGGCCGTCGACGCGGCCGAGCAGGTGATCGGTCCCGGTGTGCAGTTCGGCCATGTCGTGTCCTCCTCGATGCGGGCGCTCCCGGTGAGCGGCGCCACCGTCGAGTCTGTCACCGATCGTCGGTCAGGCTCACGTTCGGACGACGACGCGACGACGGTGGTGCCCGGTGGCTCCGTCGGGGTCGACGGGGGCGCGCTCAGCCGTCTGCACCGTGCCGCGTGCGTCGGTGGCGCGCACGCTCAGGGTGTGCTCGCCGGGTGGCGCATCCCAAGTCCACGACCACTGCACCCACGTGTCGTCGCTGGCGACCCGTCCGAGGGTCGCGGATTGCCACGGGCCGTCGTCGACGCTGACCTCGACCGCCGCGATGCCGATGCCGGGGGCGAGGGCGATGCCGGCCACGGCGGTCGGTCCGGCGGCGATGTCGCCCCGACCGGGCACGTCGATCCGCGACGCGATCTTCACCGGCCCCTCCTTGGACCAGCCCCGCGGAATCCAGTAGCCGTCGGCACCGTCCCAGCGGGTGAGTTCGATTCCCGCCAACCACTTGGTGGCCGACACGTAGCCGTAGAGGCCGGACACGACGAGTCGGGCCGGGAAGCCGTGCAGTTCGGGGAGGGGTTCGCCGTTCATGGCGTAGGCGACGATGGCGGTGCGATCGTCGGTGAGCACGGAGGTCGGGAAGCCGGCGGTGAACCCGTCGACGGAGCGGGTGAACACCTGCTCGGCGGCCGGGTCGACGCCGGCGCGGTCGAGGAGGTCGACGAGGGGCACACCCTGCCAGACGGCGGTGCCGACGAGGTCACCACCGATCTCGTTGGACACGCAGGCGATCGTCACCGGGACCGACACGGCATCCATGGCGAGCAGGTCGGCGTGGGTGATCTCGAGTGGTGTGTTCACCATGCCGGTGACCGACAGTCGCCAACTGGTCGCGTCGACCCGCGGCACCCGCAGGGCGGTGTCGATGCGGAAGAAGTCGCCGATCGGTGTGATGTACGGAGTGACACCGTCGACGTCGATCCCGGTCGCTGCCGGGACATCGACCCGGTCGACCGGTGCCGGCAGGGCGACATCGGTCGCCGGTGTCGGCTCGGCGGAGCGCACGAGCCGACCGAGTGCGACGACGGCCCCGGCCCCGGCGGTCGTGGCAGCGGCCGTCGTCAGGAACCGTCGGCGGTCGGCGACTCCGGCCCCTGGGACCGCCACCGCAGTGGCGGTCGGTGTCGCGGCGCGCACCATCGCGTCGAGGCTGACCCAGCCGGTGGCGACCGCTGCGGTGCCGGCGATCCCCCCGACGATGATCGACGACGTCGGTTCGAGCGCATGCACGATCACTCCGAACAGTCCGGCGACGGCGAACCCGGCGCGCGCCGCCCACGGTCGGGTGACGGCGAGCCGGCCGAGGCGTGCACCGATGGCCACGGCAACGGTCCAGATGCCGATGATCAAGGCGGTCTTGTGGTTGTCACCGAACACGGTCACGGCGAAGTCCTTGAGCGGGGCCCCGAAACGATCGATGAATCCGGTGCCGACGGCATCGACGAGGGTCGGTCCGGTCTGGTGCAGCGACGACACGAGTTCGCCCACCGCCAGCGCGACGAGTGCCGCGACCGCCCCGGCGAGGCGCGACCGTCCGACTGGGACCCGTTGCCCGGCCGGCACCTCGGTGACGTCGACGACCATCCCCCAAGTGTTCCGCGTCGGGGCCGGTGGTGCACAGCGCTGTGTCATCGGCGAGGCTGATTCGATGTCGTCCGACGGGATCGCCGTGTTCGTCGCTCTCGACGTCGGCCACACCGTCGCCGTCGACGACTCGCTGACACCGACGGTCGTCATCGACGTCGCCGACCACCCCGAGGTCGCCGATCTGGCTCGGGTCCATGCCGTCGAGGGTGTCGGCGACGTCACGACGGTGGCGATGCGCGACGACGACCTGGTGCTCCTCGGTGTCCGGTTGTCGGTCCCGGTCACCGCGATGTTCGCCGTCGCGTTCTCGTACGGCGCGCACCGTGGGTTCCTCGGTGAGGTCGCCGATGCCGGCCAGCTCACGATCGCGACGACGGACCCGGTCGACGCCGCCGAGGACAGCCCGTTGTGGTTGGCGGTCGACATCGACGGGGCGGCCCTACTCGCCACCATCGACGTGTGAAAGACCGGTGACGGCCGTCTCGCACTGCCGGCGTGCCGGGTGTCACAATCTCGTCATGGCCTACAACTCGACCGGTCTGATCGTCCACGACGCGGACGCCCACATCATGGAGACGCCGAACTGGCTGCGCGACCACGCCGACCCGGCGATCCGCGACCGTCTCGTCGCACTCTCGTACCCGGGTGGCAACGAGCTCGTGAATTCCGCCGTGCTGGTCGAGGATCGCGACGACCTCGACCGTGGTTTCGAGCGTCTCGCCGAGCAGCACCGTTCCGACGAGTACCGCTCGGCCGAGGAGGCCGAGCTGATGACCCGCAAGAACTTCGCGGCCACCGGGTCGTTCCTCGCCGAGGATCGGCCCCGGGTGCTCGACATGCTCGGCTTCGCCAGCCAGCTGGTGTTCAACACGTTCCACAACGCCCTGCTGCGTGACTGGGAGCACTCCGGTGACATCGAGTTCGCGATCGGTGCGGCCCGGGCCCACAACCGGGGCATGGCCGAGTTCTGCTCCGTGGACTCGCGTCTGCTGTCGACGCTGTACGTGCCCCTCGCCGACATCGAGCGAGCCCCGGCTCTGGCCCGGGAGGCGATCGAGATGGGTGCCGGTGCACTGCTGATCGCGTCCGGGTGCCCCCCGACGCACTCGCACAGTCACATCGGTCTCGACCCGGTGTGGGCGATGGCAGCCGAGGCCGGGGTGCCGGTCGTGTTCCACGTGGGTGGTACCGGGCAGTTGCTCGACCCGAACTACTTCAACAACGGCCTGCCGGTGCCGCCGGACTTCCACGGCGGGGCCGAGAACTTCCGCTCGGTCGACTACATGGCGATCCCGGTCCAGCCGGCGCAGTCACTGGCGACGATGATCTTCGACGGCGTGTTCGAGCGGTTCCCGACGCTCAAGGTCGGTGTGATCGAGATGGGCGCGATCTGGGTGCCGTCGTGGATGCGCCAGATGGAGTCGGCCATGGATGCGTTCTCACGTCACGAAGACCGGTTGAAGAACCTGTCGTTGCGGCCGAGCGAGTACGTGAAGCGCCAGATGCGGTTCACGCCGTACCCGACGGAGGACGTCGGCTGGATCATCGAGCAGGCCGGTGCCGAGGTGCCGATGTTCTCGAGTGACTACCCGCACGTCGAGGGCGGCCGTCGCCCGATCGAACGGTTCGAGAAGTCACTCGATGGCTGTTCGGCCGCGGCACGAGAGGCGTTCTACTGCCACAACTTCGCCGACCTGATGGGCGGCCGCCTCGACGTCGTGCTCGCCGCCTGATCAGCCGCGCTCGGGCAGGTCGTACTCGGCGACGACGTAGGGGTGGTCGGGGTCGAACACGGTCAGCGTCGCCGGGTTGGTTACCCGGCCGATCGGCCTGACCCCAGCGCCGGCGATGTCGAGACGGCGGTCGCCGAGATCGTCCCGGACCCTGTCGGCGAAGGCGGTGAGGGTCTCGACGACGTCGGGGTGACCCGACGCGATGTCGGTCGTCTCACCGGGATCGACGATCAGGTCGTAGAGTTCTGTGCACTCCGTGCGCTCGCGGGCGAGGAACAGTTTGTGACGTCCGTCGCGCACGGCCTCGAGGTCGTTGCCGCGGTAGTAGGCGAAGTGGGTGCGGGCACTCGCCGACTCGTCACCGAAGAACACCCCGTCGAGGTCGATGCCGTCGATCACCCGGTCGCCGGGCATCGTCGCCCGGCACACCGTCGCCAGGCTCGGGAACAGGTCGATCGAGGCGGACAACGCGTCGCTCACGTCGCCGGCGGGCACCCGTCCCGGCCAGCGCACGATCATCGGCACCCGCATGCCACCTTCGAAGGTGGTGCCCTTGAACCCGCGCAACGGCAGGTTGCTGCCCCCGATCGGGTCCGGCCCGCCGAGGGGTGCCGGGCGGTCACCGAGCGAGCCGTTGTCACTGGTGAACACGACGATCGTGTCGTCCGCCATCCCGAGACCGGCCAGTTGGTCGAGGATCGCCCCGGTCGCCCAGTCGATCGCCGCAACGGCTGCGCCGTAGGGGCCGTTGCGTGACCCGGTGTGGAACCGTTCGTGCACGTACAGGGGCAGGTGGACGTGCATGTGGGCGAGGTAGAGCAGGAACGGGCGATCGTCGTCGGCGGCGATGAAACGCAGCGCCTCGGCCACGTACCGGTCGGTGAGCGTCGTCTGGTCCGGCTGCTGCTCGATCACCTCGGTGCCGTCGAGCAGCGGAAGCGGTGGCATCTCGGGCAGCGCCGGGTGGGTGGACGACTGGCGGCCCATGTCGTTGCTGTACGGCAGACCGAGGTACCCCTCGAAACCGTGGTTCGTCGGCAGGAAGTCGGGCTGGTCACCGCAGTGCCACTTGCCGATCATCTGGGTCCGGTAGCCGGCGTCGCCGAGCATGCGGGCGAGACTGACCTCGGTCGGCGGGAGGCCGCAGCCCTGACCGGGGAACAGCACCGGGTAACCGTCGAACGACCCGAAGCCGATCCGGGGCGGATAGCAGCCGGTGAGCAGCGCGCCTCGTGACGGCGAGCACACCGGCGATGCCATGTAGAACTGCGTGAATCGACGGCCCTCGGCGGCGAGGCGATCGATGTTCGGTGAGTCGTTCCGGGACGACCCGTAGCAGCCGAGATCGCCGTAGCCGAGGTCGTCGCAGTTGATGAGGACGACGTTCGGCCGGCGACTCACTCGTCCGGGGCCGTTGCGGCCCGTGCTGCATCGGCCGCGTTGCGGGCCTTGACGATCGGCGGCAGAAGGCCGATGAGACACAGCGCGAGCGCCACGAACTGGGCGCTCATCTGGAGCTTGAAACCGGCCTCCCGGTCGCCGAGCCAGATCGGTAGAAGGGCGAGGGCGAGGATCACCACTGCGAACACGGTGACGAGCCGTTCAGGCCGCTGCGACCGCCGTGGCCCGCGGGTGAGGGCGTTGTGTGCGTAGATCGTGATCACGAACCCGCCGAGGAACGCCAGATACGGGTTGGTGATCCGAGTGGTGTCGCTCTCGATCGATGCGACCAGGATCTGGGCGGCAGCGGTGACCACTGCGGTGGCGAGGGCGGCGACACCGAGGGAGAGGCGCATCACGCAACCTTAGCCGGGCTGCCGACTGCGAGTGCCGGCTAGTGTCACCACATGCCCGGTCCCGACCTCCGCCAGGCGATCACCGCTGCGCTGGCCGCCGCCGAGTGGCCGCACCGGGACGAGGGTCCGCCGATGGCCATCGGGACGTCGACCATTCACGACGGGCGACTCGTGGGCGGGTCGATCCAGCCGTTCGACGACATCGCAATGGTGCGCGTGATCGCCTTCGGTGAGGCGGGCCCGCCCGGGGACCGGGTTGACGAGTTCCACCGTCTGTGCGGCCTCGTCAACCCGACGCTGGTCGACACGACGCTCGAACTCGACGCCGATCTCGGCATGCCGGTGTGCCGTGCCACGGTTCGTGTCACCGGAGACGACATGGCCGACGCCCAGGCTGTCTTCGGCGCCCTCGGCCGGGTGACGGCGACGTTCGTCCGTTGTGTTTCGGGTGCGCTGGCCGTGATCGACGACGGCTTGAGTGCACTCGAGGGCGTCGACCGTATCCGTGGACGCGGCTAGGTTTCCTACAACTGACGAGGAGCAGACATGGCACGACGCACGGGCGGTACACGACAGCAGGTCAGGGATCGGCGCACCGACGTGCGCCCCGACGGCGAGGCGGCATCGGAAGATCGCCTTGACCAGTTCGTCACCTCATCGTCGCGGTCCGTCGGTCTGCTCGCCCAGGCCCGACTGAGCGTCGGTCGGGTCGACGACCCGGCCGAGGTCGAAGCGGACCGGATGGCGGCGGCCTTCACCGGAGCCCGGCGCTCCCCGGACACCGGTGGCGGCCCCGCCGGTGGCGCAGCGATCGCCGAGGGAGGGTTCGAGGTCGGCGCTGACACCGAAGCGGCTATCGAGTCGGCTCGGGGTGGCGGTTCGGCGCTCCCGAAGGGCCTCCGTGGCGAGTTCGAGGGGTTCTTCGGCGCCGACCTCGGGAGTGTCCGTCTGCACACCGACGGGAAGGCTGCCGGGCTCTCGAGGTCCCTCGGCGCCGAGGCGTTCACGGTCGGTTCCGACGTGTTCTTCGGTGACGGGCGCTTCGACCCGTCGAGCACGGGCGGACTCGACCTGATCGCCCACGAACTCACCCACGTCGTGCAGCAGGGTGGCGGAGCGCAACTCAGTCGCAAGCACGCCGACGACATCGAGGAGCAACTCCAGGACGGCAACCTCGAGGAGGGGGACGCTGCCGAATTGCTCGGAGCCGGCAACGACACGCTCGGTGGGGCCACGGGTGACTACGACTTCTCCGGCGGCGAGTCCGGCGGGAAGGTCGAAGCCGGCAGCGACGGTGTCGAGGCCGGCAACATCGTCGGGATCGTCAACTCGACCGTTGGTGTCGTCAGTGCGATCAAGGACCTCTGGAAGGTCCTGTCGGAGCCGAGCACCACCGAGGACAAGGTCTGGAAGACGATTCTCGCCATGAAGGCCTCGGCCGACCTCGCGAAGGGGGCGATCGAGACGCACGGTGCCGTCACCGGCGCGCTGAGCAGTTCGGCTCTGGCGGCGATCCCGGGTCTCGGTCTCGCCATCAGCGTCGTGGGTCTCGCCGACAGCCTCTTCAACAAGCTCGTCCCACTCTGGAAGTCGAAGGAGTCGGAACAGAAGCTCCTCGACAAGGCCCGCGAGAAGCTGGCCGCAGAGACCGACCCGAAGAAGCAGATGAAGTTGCGCCAGGACGTCGCCGCCTACGAGACCGTCCTGTCGACCACGAAGCGGGCCATCGGTTTCACGATGGTCGACATGGCCGGTGACGTGACGATGATCGTCGGTCAGATCGCGACGCTGGCCGCCGGCCCATTCGGTCTGGCGGTCACCGCCGTCGGTGGTCTCGTCAAGCTCGGTGCAGCCGTGATCGGCAAGGTCTGGGAGTGGGTGGCTTCCCACCGCGCCGCCAGCGCGGTGGAAGGCGCTGAGCAGGCGGAATCCGAGCGCACCGCGGCGAAGGCGGAGGCCGAACGGCTCGGTAGCGAGGCGCTCGCCGCTGCTGGCGACTCATCGAAGACCGACGATCAGAAGGCGGCGGCCAACAAGGCGGCTCAGGACGCCCGGGACGCCTACCTCGCCAAGGAGGAGGCCTTCGATGCGGCCCGACTGCACCTGCTGAGCACCGATGCGAACTCGGCGTTCAAGCGCATCCTCGACATGTCCTTCGAGCCGTTGCGTGACCGCCCAGCCGGCACGATGCCCGACGACGTCCGCGAGAACCTGCAGAACCATGGCATCGCCGAGTCCTGGATCAAGGCGACCGAACAGCAGATCAAGGCGAACAAGGACGCCGAGATCGACTACGGCTCGGCGGTCGACATGGCCGCCGAGATGATCTCCGTCGGGCCACCACTCACCTTCGGCGAACGCCTGACTGCGTGGGTGAAGTCGATCGGCAGCTTCTTCAAGAAGGTGTGGAACTGGTTCAAGAGCTTGGGCGAGACGCCGCCGGTACCGGTCGTCAGCCGCAAGTACGTGGAGGATGAGTTCAAGGCGGCGATCTCGTCGACGGTGGTCCCCTACGTCAAGAAGAAGGAGGCGCAGGGCGACAACGGGGTCAAGCCCGAGAAGGTCAACGGCTACCTCGAGAAGAGTTGGAAGTCGTTCATCAAGAAGGTCATGTCGGGTGCCGCTGACGACACGGATCGTGCGCGGCGCATGTCGTACATCGAGGCGGTCGTGCCCGACATGCTGAAGTCGGTGCTCGCCGGTTCGACGTCTCGGGGACAGGTGCTCGATTCGGGCTCGGTCCGGATCGGTACTCTGACGAAGGACAAGATCACCGTCTCGTTCGCCACCGCTGCCACACCGTGATCGGGTCCACCCCCGGCGACTGGTTGCATCACTCGCTCGACGATCTCGGGCTCTCCTTGGTCGCGCCCATCGGCTTCGTGGCCGACGACATGGGCGATGATGCCGTGATCCTCTGGGATGGCGACGACGATGACGACGAGCGTGCCGACGGTGACGCCACGTTCGAGATGCGACGCACGGGGATGGGTGCTGGCGCCGCCCTGGAGGTCGCTCTGCACCGCCTCGGTCGTGCTGGTGCATGGACCGGCGACTGTCGAGTGGTCGTCGACGGGGTCGGCGCCGCCGGACGGGAGTTCTCGAGTGATGGCGCCGGGGGACCGATGCGCGGGTTCATCGCCCACGTGGACGGGCCGTTCCCGCTGATCGTCCGTGCAGAGTGGCCGAGAGGAGACGACCGCTTCGATCAGATGCTCACGATGGCGTCGCACGTCCGGCTCACATCGGGCCTCGATCCCTTCGAGCTCCCCGGCGGGCGGCGATCCAGCATCACTTCGACGTCACTGCTCCTGTCGGTCGCCGTACCGGGCGACCACGACGTGCTCGACCACGAGTCGACCATCGCGCTGCGCGGCCCGGGGACGAACTGGGTGCTCCGACGCGCCGAGCAGGATCTCGAGGTGGTGAGCGAACCCGGCGACGCCGGGGTGGCGAGCGACACCACGACCGGGGTCGGCACGCTGGCGGCCTCCGTCGCCGCCGGCGGCAACCGGTACCGTGTCCACGCGGAGGGGGACGACCTCGACCTGCTGGGGGCGATCACCTCATCGTTGCGCTACCACCAGTTCCTCGCCACCGTCTGACGACCCGCACCCCGACGAGACCGACCCATGTCCGACCTGCACTTGTGGGAGATCGCCGCCGATGAGTGGCTGCGTGTAGCCGTTCTCGCCCGCGGTGCGATCGATGACGACCTCGCCGCCCAGGCTGCGGCGATGGGCGCCTTCCGGTCCGGTGATCGTCGGCGAGTCAAGGCCGCGGCCGCGATCGCCGGGCTCGTCGGTGCCGCCCTCGCCGGTGACAGGCGGTTCAGCGACATCGCCACGGCAGTCCCGGCCGATGAGACGCTGGTGGCTGAGGCGCTCGCCGTGCTCGCTGCGGTCGAGATCGACACCGCTCGTCGACGGGTCGTGACCGGCCTCGGCGGGCGGCCCGATGGCACGGTCACCCTCGGGATGATCGCCGACGTCGCCCCCCATCTGCTGCCACTCCTCGCCGATGACGGTCCGTTCGTGGCTGCCGGGGTCGTCGAGGTGAGCGACGACCGTCCATGGGCGCGCTGCACGGTGTCGCTGGCGCCGCCTGTCATGTGGCGTCTGCTGACTGGGACGTCGGCGGACCCTGACCTGCCGCTCGACGTCACCGAGATCGCATCGCCGGTGTCAGGGCCCAGCGCCGGTCGGATCGCCGTGGTGGCCGGCCCGGATCCGCTCAGTCGCCAGGTGCAGGCGCTCGACATCCTGGGCGGGGGACCGGCCCTGGTGCTCACCGTCGGCACCACTCTCGAGCGCACAGCGAACGGTGACGATCGACGTGTCGATGACATCCCAGCTGCATCGGTGTGGCGTGCCGTGGTGCGCGCCGCCAGTCTCCGACGAGCTGCCGTCATCGTCGACCTGCCGGGGGGGATGCCGGCGGTCTGTCGTCGATGGGTCGAACGGGCCAGGCACTTGCGGTGGGGAATCACGTCGGCAGCCGAGTTGCCGATCACCGAGATGCCTGACGGGGACTGGGTCGATGCGACGGTGTCGGAACGTCTCGCGCCCCACGCCGAGGTGGTGCGTCGCCTCGGCGGAGCGGTCGACCCGGGGCACCGCTTCAGCCCGACCCAGCTCGAACAGGTGCGGCGGGCATTGCCGGCCCTCGGTGGTGACCCGGCTCGGGCGACACGCCGGCTCGTCACCGGTGAACTGGATCGTCTGGCGACACGCATCGTGCCTCGGCGCACCTGGGACGATCTCGTGTTGCGCCCGGCCGACCTCGAGCGGGTGCGTAGGGTCGCAGAGCGTTACCGGCATCGGCGACGGGTGTTCGAGGACTGGCGTTTCGGTGCCACCCCGTCAGCTGGCGTGGTGGCGATGTTCTCGGGGCCGCCCGGTACCGGCAAGACGCTCTCGGCGGAGGTGATCGCCGCGGACCTCGGCCTCGATCTGTTCAAGATCAACCTGGCGACGATGGTGTCGAAGTACATCGGCGAGACGGAGAAGAACCTCGAGCGCCTGTTCGCGGCAGCCGATACCGGCAACGTGGTGCTGCTGTTCGACGAGGCTGACTCGATCTTCGGGAAGCGGTCGGAGGTGTCCGACGCCCAGGACCGTTACGCCAACCTCGAGGTCTCGTACCTCCTCGAACGCATCGAACGCTTCGACGGGTTGGTGGTGCTGACCACGAACCTGATGAGCAACATCGATGCGGCGTTCACGCGTCGCATCCACGTGACGGTCGACTTCCCGTCGCCCGACGCGGACGAGCGGCGACGCCTGTGGGAGCGCGCGCTGCCGGCGGAGGCGCCGCTCGGCGAGGTGGATCTCGAGTTCTGCATCGGGATGAAGATGACCGGCGCCGACATCCGGGCCGTGTCGCTCGGCGCTGCGTTCCGTGCTGCGGCCTCAGGCGAGCCGATCGGGATGAGTCACATCGTGCCGGCGATGGCGGACGAGTTCCGCAAGCAGGGTCGCCTCGTGGACCCGGCGTCGTTCGGCCGTTACCGCTCGATCCTCGACGGCCCTGCCTGAGGGGTCGCGGCCCGCCTCGAGAGGGTCAGCAGCTGCTTGCGGAGCATGATCCCGTCGCCCGGCCCGAGGAGGCGGCGGGCCATGGCCGAACCTCCCGGCACGTCGATGCGTGAACGGACCCGGGTGACCACGCGGGTGCGATCGGCTCGGGACACCGGGTCGAGCCGATAGGCGAGGGTGAAGGCGATGCGGGCGTTGACGAGTGCGAGAACGAGGGCGTGGGGCGGCTCGACCGTGACGGCGGTGAAGTCGATCGGTCCTCCGGGGATGGCATCGCCGGCGTTCACGTCCTGCCATTCGGGATGGACGCGGGTTGCACTGCGTCGGCCGAGGTTGTCGAGCCAGTCGTAGCTGTACCAGCCCGCGCGGCCGAAGCCCATCTGGCGCAGCCACGGGAACACGTCGTCGGGGGAGGCGTCGAGCGTGATCGAGCGGGTCGCGACGAGCATCGGATCCGTCACGAGGTCGTCGCCGGGCATCGGGCCCGAGATCTCGTCGCCGGTCGCGCCCCAGTGTTCGAGGATCACGCGACCCTCCGTCGCCACACGACGGCGACGATCCATGCGGCGCATGCTCCACGCACGGTCCAGGCCAGGGTGCGCAGCAGGTCGGCCGTCATGAGGCGGTCATGGACGGCAGCATCGAAGCCGTCGGCGAGTTCGCCGTGGGCGGGCGCCGACCAGAAGCCGCTGATCACGAGCACCACCCCCATCGCCGCGGCACCGATCAGCGCCGGTGGGAGCAGGCCCCGATCGCGCGCCCCGATCGCGACGAGCAGGACGATCGCCGCCGTGACCCCCTCGACCGCCCACGGCACGAGGAGCAGGCGTCCGATGCGTTCGACGTGTTCGGCCTGGAAGGCGATGTACGTCGCGTCGCCGACCTCGGCGAACAGCGGGTAGTGCACGGTGTGGATCGTCCAGATGAGCCCCACCATGAACCAGCTGGCGACCAGATGGATGACGGCGACCGTGGGGGAGAGGGACCGAGTCACACGGTGACCGTACGACGGACCGACGTCACGTCACGGATCGTGTGGACATCCCTGTGGGCGCGCGGTGGATTCAGCTGTGGATGACACGCGAATTCGGTGGACAACCGAGAAATGTCGTGGATAACCCTGTGGATTCAAAAATACCCCTTGACCTGCGGTTATGCATGTCCCATACTGCTCTCAGTCCACTGCGGCGCACGGCGACGGAGGCGACGGGGAAACGAACCGGGAGGGTCACACCGACCGGGGATCGGAACCGGAGACCGACGGGTCGGAGGCGGGTGGTGGATGCGGAGCACCGGGTCCGACCGGGACTCCCGCCTCGGCGGGGGGAGCGGTCGGGCAGGGGGGCGACGTGAGGGCCGGCAACGGCTCGAGCATCGTCCACCGAAGCGGCATCGCCCGCCGCGCCTTCGGGCACGACGGGCGATGTGAAAGGTCAGTGGGAAGGCTAACGCCCGACGATCGACCACCGGTGGATCCGCGACCGGAGGCCCCGGGGAGAGCGCCGCAAGGCAGCACCCCCGGGGCCTTCGGCATTTCCCGGCCGCGTCACCGGCCACGCTCCGACGGCGAGCGGACGAGGGCCCGTCTGTACGGTTCCGATCGATGTCGTCGCCCATCACCACGCCCGAGAGGGGAACCGGGCGTTTCGGTGGTCCGTGGACGACGTTCGGTGTGTGCGCGACCGCCACGTACATCGGGTCGCTCGACTTCTCGATCGTCAACGTCGCGTTCATCGAGATCGAGCGGGCCTTCACCGGTGCGTCCCGCGCCTCGGTCTCCTGGGTGGTGACCGCCTACGCGATCCTCTACGGCTCGCTGCTCGTCGTCTCGGGGCGCGCTGCGGATCGCATCGGTCGCAAGCGGGTGTTCGGCTTCGGGGTGCGGATGTTCCTGCTCGGCTCGGTCGTGTGCGCCCTCGCCCCGACGATCGTCGTGCTGGTGGCTGGTCGGATCGTCCAGGGCGCGGGAGCGGCGATGCTCACCCCGTCGGCGCTCGGGATGATGATCAGTGCGTTCCCCGTCGAGCGCCGCAACCAGATGGTGTCGTGGAACACGGCGATCTCGGCACTCGGTGTGGCGAGCGGCCCGACGTTGGGCGCCGTGTTGATCGGCGTGCTCGACTGGCGCGCGGCGTTCTGGGTGAACATCCCGATCTGTCTCGCGGTGCTGGTCCTGGTGCGGCGGGTCGATGCTCCGGCGCCGACCGAGCGGGGAGCACTCCCCGACGTGCCCGCTGCGGTGTTCGTGACATTCGCGGTGGGCGCGCTCGTGTGGGGGATCGCCGAGACCGAGGTGGTCGGCATCGCCGACGTGCGGGTGTGGGGCGCGTTGCTGGTCGCGAGCGGTCTCGGTGCGGTGGTGGTGCACCGGACGCGCACCCGGCCCGAGCCGTTGCTGCCACGCGTGATGTTCGCCCACCGGTCGATGAACCTCGCCAACGTGGCGATGATCCTGTTCGGCGGGGCGTTCTCCGGGAACATCTTGAACAACGTGCTGTTCATGCGCACCGAGTGGGAGTTCGGGATCGTGCGCGCCGGCCTGTTCTCCGTGCTGTCGCCGGTGACCGTCGCGATCACGTCGTTCCTCGTCGGTCGCAATGTGCGCCGGCTCGGTCTGCGCAACCTGTTGATCGTCGGATCCGGGTTGTTCATGGTGTGCCAGTTGTCGTTCCTGACGGTGATCACCGAGACACCGCACCCGTGGACGCGCTGGCTGCCGTTGATGTTGCTGCTCGGCGTGGCGATCGGCTGCGTCGCCCCGGCACTGGCCGCGTCCGCCGTGCAGCACGCACCGCCCGCACAGGTGGCGTTGGCGGGGGCGTTGAACTCGACGGCTCGTCAGATCGGTGCTGCGCTCGGTGTCGCGGTGCTGGTCGCGGTCCAGGCGATGTCGACCGGCATCGGGAGTTATCGGGCCGGGTGGATCACGATGGCGGTGTTCGCGGCGACGAGTGGCGCCATCTCGCTGCTGCAGCCGCGCCCGGCCGCTCCGGCCGTTGGTACGGTCGGAGCGTGAAACCGAAGTTGTCGTTGGTGACGTTGGGCGTGCGTGATCTGGAGCGGTCACGCCGGTTCTACGAGGCATTGGGGTGGGAGCGCACCGAGTCGAGCGACACCGTTGCGTTCTTCGAGCTCGGTGGGGTGATGCTCGGCGTGTACGGCTGGGACGACCTGGCTGCCGACGCACAGGTGCCGGCTGTCGATGCAGGCGGTTTCCGCGGTGTGACTCTGGCCCACAACGAGCCGTCGCGCGACGATGTCGATCGGGCGTTCGCCGAGTTCGTGGCCGCCGGTGCGACCGTCGTGAAGCGGCCCGAACCCACTGAGTGGGGCGGCTACTCCGGCTACGTCGCCGACCCGGACGGGCACCTGTGGGAGGTCGCCCACAACCCGTTCGACGACTGGACCTGACCGGACTCGGGCTTGGCTCGGACCGTTGTCCTTGGCCTCTGTTCGCCCCCGTGGGAGGTCCCCGGCTTGGCAATGAGAAGGGTTTCGAAGGGCTCGGCGGGGTCGCGGGCGAGCATCTTCGGAACGCTTCGAACGTGTTGTTCGGAACTCGGTGGCTCGGGAATACCGATGGCGCCCGGTGCTGAGCGGCTGTTCGGGAGTGATCGATATTCGGCGCTCGGCGATGCCGACCTCGGCGGCGCCGAAATTGAGGACGCCGCGCGGTCATCGTTGGTCGTGAGTCTCCTCACCGCGGACAACCTGCCGAACTACTTCGCTGATGCGCTGGTGGGTGATGGGCGCGCTCATTGGGTCGACCGAGGTGTCACCCTTGCCGATTCGCTGCCACCGAAGTGATTGGCGCGATGGCTGAAGCAGGTCGCCGGGCTGTTTCCAGCAACCCGCAGTAACCGGTTACGGACAACAGCGTCAGGCAAGTTCGCCCGTGGGCGCTGTCGGCGTTGCCGCGTCGCTTCTGCTTGTCCTGTCGCCCTGATCGATGATGGCGCGATTGGGTGTGAGACCCAGTTAGTGCATGTTGCGAACGATGACTCGACCGAGCACCTGAGCGCCGCTGTCGGCCATGATCCGCTGGGTTTCCGGGTCCGCAAACATCGTGGCGGATGCGGTCATGAGGCTGTCGACGGAGTCCGTCCAGGTGATCGCCGTGGCGTTGAAGGGCGATGGCCCGGCAGCCACTGACATCAACCAGGTCAGACCGTTGGCGCCGCTCTGCATGTGTGACCAGTTGTGGTCCATGTTCGCTTCCATCGTGCCGTCATCGACTGGCCGGCCAGCCATGTAGAGGATCGTGCCATATTTTCCGGTGCGTTCGCCGCGCTCTGACTGCACTCGGAACAAGATCCGTCGACCGACTTGAACCTGTGTCGCCTGCATCAGGCCGAGGAGGTCACCGTCTTTGTAGAAGCCTGCCTGTCCGTCCATTGCTGCGTTGATTGATTCGTATTCGAAGCCGATGACGCACATGCCAGCGAGTTCGCCACCCATCACGATCTCAGATGCCGAATACGAGACCACTCCAAGCTTCGTGAGGTGATCGCCAACCCATGTTCGGCTGGCTTCCGAGAACTGGTCCTTGTCACCAATTCGGGCGAGAACGGAGTAGAGATATGTCATTGGTTACCTCCAAGCGAGTTGTCTGGACTGTTATTGGATAGCCGGCTGACCTTGTCAAAGGCTTGTCGCTTCGGGGGGGCTGTGTGCCCAGCAGTGAGCGCTCTCCGTGGAGCGCGGTCTGGGCCGCCGGGTGTGGGCCCTCGTTCGGCAGATGGGATGGGCTGGCACCGGCCGCTAGTGGTTGGATACCGGCTCCTCAAGCCTTCGAGCCCGTTGCCCGTAGAATTGGTTCGGTTCGTGGAAAACAGGCGGAGCAATCCGCGTGCTCAGCCGCGAACGTCCCGCCCCCGTAGCTCAGTGGATAGAGCAACGGTTTCCTAAACCGCAGGTCGCACGTTCGAGTCGTGCCGGGGGCGCCAGTGGCGGGGAGGCCACCTCTCTCACGACGATGTGGACGTCGGCGGAGTGCGGCGAGCCGGCTCCCTTCGGTCAGGATGGCGTGGAGCGCCGGGTGACACCAGTCAGTAGGAGGTCGAGGACTCCATCGCGGATCTCGTCGACGGTGAGTCGCCCGTCTGGCTGGTACCACTCGTTCATCGAGTAGATCATGCCCACGACGAGTCGCAGCATGAGTCGGGCATCGACGTCTCGGCGGATCGCACCTTCTGCAATGGCGGCGTCGAGCACGCTCTGGACGGCACCGTCGTAACTGCGGCGGCGAGCACGGACCTCCGAACTGAGCGGGTGATGCGCCTTGGGATGGAGGAAGTAGGCGATGGCGGGCATCCCGTGCAGGATCAGTTCGACCTGTCGCCCGAGGACGTGGGTGAGTCGTTCGAATGCCGTTCCATCGACTGCGGGCGGCTCCTGGAGTGAGAGCCACAGCGGGTCCATGACGCGTCGGATCGCGTGGTGCAGGATCTCCTCCTTCCCGCCGGGCACGTGGTAGTAGATGGCGGCTTTCGTGACGCCGAGTCGACTGGCGATCTGCTCCATGCTCGTGCCGTCGTATCCGGAGTCGTTGAAGAGGTCCAGAGCGATGGTCGTGATGACTCCGACGTCGATACCGGCTCCGGAGCGGGGCCGAGCGGTCGCGTGCTTCGTCATGGTGAGTCCGTCCCGCCTCCACGGCGACCGGCGAGGGCCATCGGTCCGACGTGGCCGCTGGCACCGTCTCTCCGTGCTGACCGCTCGTTCAGGGAGGACGATGATTCCACCCAGATCGGAGGCGTCTGCGGCCTATGGAAGATCATGTTGACATGGTACACGGCAGGTCATTAGATTTTACTGACCAGTCGGTAAGGAGAGTGATGAGCACAGCAGAACGACTTTCGGAGCAGCCCTTGACCCGCCGTCAACGCGAGTTCGAGTGGGACTTCACAAAGGGCGTCGAGGCCTATGAGTGTTGGGACGAGATCGTCGTCGGCGAATCCGCCGAAGCACAGAACACGTTCGAGGTCCGGGTCGAGGACATCCTCGCCTTCAATCGCTCGTGTCTCGAGACCGATGCAGCCTCGAACGATCCGGACGACCCGGTCCCGCACCCGCTCTTCCTGGTGATGGTCACCTTCTACTGCATCGGCACCGGGATCGGCAGTTGGATCCGTACGCCCGGGGCGCGCAACCCCGGCCAACGGATCGAGATGTTCGAGGACTTCCGTCCCGGCGAGGTCATCACCGCCACCATCACGCACCACGACAAATGGATACGCCGCGACAAGCACTACATGATGGACCTCGTCGAACTGCACAACCAGAGTGGCGTGCTCAAGGCGCATTGGTACGTGCAACTGCTGCTTCCACCCACCCGCGAACTCATGGCCCAGTTCGCCGACGCCTGAGGAGCGCCACCATGACCCAATCGATCTCCTTCAGCGACCTCTCCATCGGAGACGAGTTCCCCTCGATCACGGTCGAGGTGACCCAGGACGTCATCGACCTCGCGGCTCTCGCCCACCTCGACTTCAACCCGGTCCACACCGACATCGACTGGGCCGAACGGGCACAGGTCTTCGGCACACCGAAGACCGTCGCGCACGGCATGTTCACGATGTCGGGAATGGCCTCGCTGGTCACTCGCCACTGGCGCGACCGCGGGGCCGTCGTCGTCGGCATCGAGGCCAAGCTCACCCGGCCGGTGCCGGTCGGATCGTCGGTGACCACCACCGGTCGGATCAAGGAGTTGCACCCGCGACGTCCCGGTGAGCACATCGTCGTCGTCGGTGTCGAGGCCATCGACCAGGACGGCCACACCGTCGGCATCGGCGATGTCCGCGTCCGACTTGCGAGCTGACGCCGTGGTCGACCTCGACCTGTCTCAGACCGCCGTCGACCACACGACGATGGGTGGCATGCTGCGATGGCAGGCGGTCCACCGCCCCGACGACGTGGCAGTGGTGTGCGGTGGCGAGGACCACACATGGGCGGGCCTCAATGAGGAGGTCAACCGCTGTGCCCATGCCCTTCTCGGGCTCGGCCTGGTGGGCGGCGACAACGTCGCGGTGATGATGGCCAACAGCATCGACTACGTCGTGCTCTACCTTGCGGCTGCCAAGATCGGCGTGAGCGTCACACCGATCAACTCCCACTTCGCAGGTCGCGAGGTGGCCCACGTCATCAACGACTCGGCCGCCACCCTCGTCCTTCACGATGCCGCCAGGTCAGAGCTCCTCGGCTCGCTCGTCCGCGACGGGTCGCTCTCGCTGCCGGCCGACCGGGTCCTGTCGTGGTCGGGGCCCGACTCGACGTTCGGTGCCCTGACGCGCGATGCGACCGCTGCCGAACCGACGATTGTGATCACCGGTGATGAGCGGTTCTTCATCGGGTACACCTCGGGTACCACCGGGTTCCCCAAAGGGTGCGTGCAGACCCACCGCAAGTTCGTGGCCCACTACCGACTGTCGGCGACGCACTACGCGCACGGGCCCGGTGAGGTGATGCTGATCCCGGGACCGCTGTTCCACGAGGCGCCGACGCTGTTCCTGTTGGCGCACCTGTTCGCCGGCGGGACGATCGTGCTCATGGCCGCGTTCGACCCGCGCCAGATGCTGCGCGACATCGAGCACCACCGGTGCACGTCCATCGGGTTCGCAGTCCCGACGATGCTGGACCGGGTCAACGAGATCGGCGAGACCCACGACACCTCATCGGTCCGTCAGATCACCACAGGCGGTGCGCCGCTGCACGGAACCACGCTCGACGCGACCCTCGCGACCTTCGCGAACGCCGAGCTCCACGAGTTCTACGGAGCGACCGAGATCGGTCTCGCCACGACGGTCGCACATCGCGCCGAGGGCCGAGCGGGCAGTTGCGGTCGCGCGTTCCCCGGCATCTCCGTTGCCGTCTTCGACGATGCCGGCGAACCAGTCGGCGCTGGTGAGCGCGGGCTCGTCTACATCACCCCACTCCTGATGGAGGGCTATCTGAACAACCCCGCCGCGACTGAGGCGGGCACCGTCGTCCACGGCGGAGTTCGCTGGTTCACCCTCGGCGACGTCGGTTTCATCGACGAGGACCGATACCTCCACCTCGTCGACCGCAAGTCGCACATGATCATCACCGGCGGCGAGAACGTGTATCCGGCGGAGGTGGAGGCTGCGCTCATGGACCACCCGGGTATCCGCGACGTCGCAGTCGTCGGTGCACCTGACGAGCGGTGGGGTGAGACCGTCGTCGCCGTGATCGTCGCCGATGACCCGGCTCCCACACTCGATGAGATCCGCCAGTTCCTCGAGGGTCGTTTGGCCAAGTACAAGTGGCCGAGGCGGCTCGAGCGGCTCGCCGAGTTGCCCCGGACGCCGTCGGGCAAGGTGCAGAAGCACCGCATCGTGTTGCCGTCCTCGGGGGCGTGATGCCGCCCCCCATGGGCTGGACCCAGGCCTTGGCGGTGACCGTCAGGTGAGGTGGTTCCTCACATCTCTCCCCAGTCGAAGTGGTAGACGCCCGCCCAACTCGGGTTGAGGCGCAACTCGCCGCCGCACGTGAAGTCGGCACCCCCCGGGTCCATCGAGCATCCGATCGCGCCGCTGACTCGGTCGGCCTCGAATGCACCGACGAACCAGAAACCGGACTGGCTCGGACTCCTCGGGTCGACCTGCAGGTTCATCTCGAAGTCGACATGGACGTCGCGGGAGAAGGTGCGCCCTTCGTACTTCTTGCTGAAGTGGCGGTCGTAGGAGAACGTCACATCGTCCGTCAGGTACCGCCGCAACCCGATCTGCACCGGGTAGTCGAGTTCGAGTGACGACTTCGCCGTGACGCCATTCCACTTGACCAGATGGGTGTAGTACACCTTCAGGTAGAGGTCCTTCACGCCGTTGCAGTCGAGGTCGATCG
>JBEAPU010000106.1:0-44550 GCA_041164245.1 Actinomycetota bacterium
CCACCACCTCCGGTGTCCGGCGCGACCGAGAACTCACCGGTCTGGAGAGGATCACGGCGTACGTGTCGAGTGTCGTCGCCATCGCGGCGACCGGGGGAGCGGTCGCGCTCGTCACCTCCGAGGCCACGACCGAGGGTGCCGTCGCGTTCCCGGTGGTCGTGGTGGGGGCTGCGCTGGCCCACGGTGGACTCCTCCTGCGGGCGAGGCGCTCATGACCGGCGCCGGCACGCTCATCAACGTGATCGCCGTCCTCGTCGGCGCCGGGATCGGGGTGCTCGTCGGGGATCGCCTGCCCGAGCGCACCCGGTCGACGGTGACCGACGGTCTCGGCCTCATCACCCTCGTCGTCGGTGCGCTCAACGTGGCGGCGATCGGTGATGACTCGTTCGGTCGTGCCGTGGGTGGCGACTGGACGTTGATCGTCGTGCTCGGGGCGGTGGTGCTCGGCGGGATCGTCGGGTCGTTGCTCGGTGTCGAGGGCGGGCTCGAACGGTTCGGTGGATGGCTGCAGGCGCGACTCGCCGGCGATGCGTCGAGCGAGGGACGGGCCCGTTTCATCGAGGGGTACGTGAGCGCGTCGCTGTTGTTCTGCGTCGGTCCGCTCACCATCCTCGGGTCGATCTCGGATGGTCTCGGAACCGGCATCGACCAGCTGGTGCTCAAGTCGTCGCTCGACCTGTTCGCGGCGACGGCGTTCGCGGCATCGCTCGGGATCGGTGTGGCCGCCTCGGCGATCACCGTGGTCGTCGTGCAGGGGTCGCTCACCGTGCTCGGAGTGCTCTTCGGGTCGTTCATGCCCGACGCGGCGATCGCCGCGATGACGGCGACCGGTGGGATCCTGCTGCTCGGCATCGGTCTGCGGCTGCTGCAGGTCCGCCGGGTGCCCGTCGCCGACATGCTCCCGGCATTGGTGCTGGCGCCCGTCATCACCGTCGTCATCGACGCCCTGCGCTGATCCGGCCACTGATCCAGCGTCGTGTGGGGGCTGGTACGTTCACGGCGTCCGGTCGGGAGCAAGGGGGTGCCAGATGGCGGAGATCTCAGGGACATGCGATGCGCGTTTCGAGGAGATGCGACGGATCCTCGAGGCGAACCTCGACTCGGGCGCCGACATCGGTGCCTCGGTCGCGGTGGTGCTCGGTGGCGAACTCGTCGTCGACATGTGGGGCGGGCACACCGGACCCGAGCGTGATCGGGCGTGGGAGGCCGACACGATCGTCAACGTCTGGTCGACCACCAAGACGATGATGGCGATGAGCCTGCTGATGTGCGTCGACCGTGGCCTCGTCGACCCCGACGCCCCGGTCGCCCGCTACTGGCCCGAGTTCGCGCAGAACGGCAAGGAGGCCGTGCTCGTGCGCCACCTGCTCGGCCACACCTCGGGCGTGTCGGGTTTCGACCAACCGGTGACGCTCACCGACCTGTACGACTGGGAGGTGAGCACCGCCAAACTCGCGGCGCAGGCACCGTGGTGGGAGCCGGGCACGGCGAGCGGCTACCACGCTCTGAACCAGGGGCATCTCGTCGGTGAGGTCATCCGGCGGGTCACCGGCCGCAAGCTCGGTGAGTTCTTCGCCGCCGAGGTCGCCGGCCCGCTCGGCATCGACTTCCACATCGGACTCGCCGAGTCCGATTTCGACCGGGTGGCGACGCTCACGCCGCCGCCCCCGCCGCCGTGGGACCTCACGGCTCTCGACCCGGAGATGGTCGTGGTGAAGACGTTCACCGGTCCGGTGGCGTCGGTGCAGGCCGTCGCGACTCCCGAGTGGCGTCAGGCCGACATCGGGGCCGCCAACGGTCATGGCAACGCCCGGTCGGTCGCGCTCGCCCAGAGCGCGATCTCCAACGGCGGTGTGGTGAACGGCACCCGTCTGCTGTCGACCGACGTCATCGAGGAGATCTTCCGGGTGCAGGCCGACGGTGTCGACCAGGTGCTGATGGTGCCGGTGCGCTTCGGCATGGGCTACGGCCTGCCGAACGAGACGGTGCCGCACCTGCCGGACCGCCGGATCTGCTTTTGGGGTGGTTACGGCGGCTCGCAGATCGTCAACGACCTCGACAACGAGATGACGGTCACCTACGTGATGAACCGGATGGACGAGGGCCTGCTCGGCGACGTGCGCGGCCAGTCGCTCGTCGCCGCGGCCCTCGCCGTGGTCGCCTGAGCCGGGACGCGGCACCGCCCGACCGGCGGGGCGGGAAGCCCGGCCGATCGGGCGGCGCGTGCGAGACGGGAGACGTCAGGCGGTGACGGTGCGGCGACGCACGCCGGCCGTCATGCCGGCGCCGGCGAGCAGCAGGCCACCGGCGAGCAGGGCCACGGTGGTGGCGTCGACACCCGTGTCGGGCAGCGCGGCCGGCGGCAGCAGCACGGCATCGATCACGTGGATCACACCGTTGCAGGCCTCGAGGTCGGTCGCGGTCACGTTGACCGTGTCGTTCAGGACGACCTTGCCGCCGACGACCTCGATCGCGATGTCCGAACCCTGGAGGGTCGTGGCCGAGTCGAGCTCGACGACGTCGGCGGCCATCACCGCACCGGACACCACGTGGTACGTGAGGATGTCGGTCAGCAGCTCGGTGTTGGCGAGCAGGTCGGCGGCCGTGATGCCGAGCGCGCTCAGCGCAGCGGCGATCGCGGCGTTCGTCGGGGCGAAGACCGTGGTCTTGGCATCCGAGCACTCGTCGAACGGGCCGGTGAGCTCGGCAGCGGTCAGCGCGGCGACGAGCGTGGAGAAGTCGCTGTTGCCGGAGGCGATCTCGACGATCGTCTCGTCGGCGGCAGCGGCGGGGGAGGAGATGGCGAGGCCGGCGGCGACGGTGAGCGCAGCCAGGCCTCCACGGAGTGAACGCTTCATTGGGGGGCCTTTCGTATACGGGTCATGCCGGACGAGCGACCGGCACGACCCGAACGTAGGAGTGGGGTCGGACCGTGGCCACTTGTGCACCACATCAGTGATAAATGTCGTCCGAGAGCATGACGGACCTCCCGGACTCAGGTCGCCCCCCGGTGGGTCGTGAGTGCCACCCCGGCCAGGGCCGTGACGAACCCGGCCAGGGCGAGCGGCCCCAGCCGCTCGCCGAAGAGGACCGCCCCCTGGACGGCGGACAGGGCGGGGAACAGGAAGAACAGGCTGCTCACCCGGGCCGCGGCCCGGCGGTTCAACATCCACATCAGCGTCAGCACCGCCGAGATCGACAGCACCCCGACCGCCCAGATCATCGACAGCACCGTCGACGGCGTCGCCGCGATGTCGATCCCCTCGACCACGACGGCGGCGATGCCGACGACCACGGTCGACGACGCGTACTGGGCGACGGTCCCCCACAACAGCGGCACCCCGACGCACTTGCGACGGTGCAGCAACGTGCCGGCCGACATGCCGGCCGTGGCGATCGACACGGCGACGACGGCCCCGAGGCCGACGTCGAGTCGTTGATCGGCGAGTCGGTCGACGACGACGGCCATCACGCCGAGGAAGCCGAGGCCGATCCCCACCCACTGCGCGGTGCGGAGTCGTTCGCCGAGCAGCGGTCCGCCGACCAGGGCGGTCATCACCGGGTGCAGGGCGCCGATGAGCGCGCTGACTCCGGCGGGCAGTCCGGCCTCGATCGACAGGAACACCCCGCTGACGTACACCGCCTGCAGGCCGAGACCCGCCGCGCCCGACCACAGGAATCCGGACCGGGTCGGGCGTGGGGCCCCGCTGAGCGTCGCGATCACGGTCAGGACGGCACAGGCGATCGCGACCCTGACCGCGACGAAGGTCAGCGGGCCCGAGTCGTCGGTGGCGTAGCGGGCCATCACGAAACCGGTGCTGGTGAGGAAGACGAACACCCACGGTGCGACCGGGGCGAAGAGGTCGCCCGCGCGCGTCGACGGAGCGTTCATCGCACGGCCGTCAGCCGAGGAGGGCGGGGGCGAGCCGTCGCCACTCGGCCTCGGGCATGCGGGCGCGGTCGTCGGTGAGCACCTGCACGCAGACGTGGTCGGCACCCGCCGCCTGGTGCTCGGCGACCCGGGCGGCGATCGTCGCCTCGTCGCCCCACGCGACGACGGCGTCGACGAGACGGTCGCTGCCCCCATCGGTCCAATCCGACTCGTCGAAGCCCGACCGGGCGAGGTTGTTCGTGTAGTTCGGCAGGCCGAGGTAGATCTTCATCCCGGCCCGGGCGATGCGACGTGCCTCGCTCGGATCGGTGGAGAGCACCACCATCTGCTCCGGGGCGAGCAGGGCGTCGGGCCCCATCACCTCACGGGCCGTCGCAGTGTGGTCGGGTGTCGTGAAGTACGGGTGTGAACCGTTGGCACTCGTGGCGGAGAGTTCGAGCATGCGCGGCCCGAGCGCGGCGAGGACGCGCCCCGGGTCGGACTCGGGTCCGACCGCCATGAACAGGGCATCGTCCATGCGCCGCAGGTACTCGACCATGTAGGAGTAGGGCTTCGACCAGTCGTGCTTGCGCACCCCGGCGACGAGGTGCCCGTGGCTGACGCCGAGGCCGAGCAGGAACCGTCCCGGGAAGGCCTCGGCGAGGGTCTTCTGGCCGGCGGCCATCGTCATCGGGTCCCGGGCGTAGATGTTGGCGATCCCCGTGGCCAGCGCGAGCCGTTCGGTGGCCGACAGCAGGATCGCCGATGCCGCGAACGGGTCGCGTCCGACCGCCTCGGCGAGCCACAACGCCCCGAAGCCGAGCTCCTCGACCACCTGTGCGGCGCGCCTGGCCTCCGCCGTCGGCAGGGCGTCGATCCCGCCGTACCAGATCCCCACCCGCCCGATGTCGACCGCCGGTCTCGCCATGGGGTCTGTCTAGCCGATCGACGGGAGCGGCTCCGGTGTCGCGTCAGAACACGATGACGCAGCGGCCGCGGGTGCCGCCGGCCTCGAGGACCCGGTGCGCCTCGGCGGCCTCGGCCGCCGGGAAGGTGCGCGCCACCCGCAGGGCGATCCGCCCCGCCTCGGTCAGACGGCGGAGGTCGTCGAGCCGGCCGCGGTCACGGGCGATCTCGCGCACCCACACCGGATGGATCCGGATGCCCCGCTCACCAGGGCCGTCCCAGCCGCGCACGGTCGCCATCGCACCGCCGTCGCGGATCGCGGTGAGCACCTCGGCGGACTGCACCGACCCGTCGGCGAGGCCGTCGACCCCGTCCGGGTGGAGGGAGCGGATCCGGTCGGAGACGTCGGTGCCGAGCCGCACGATCTCGTGGGCGCCGAGGGAGCGCACGAGGTCCTCGTCGGCGTCGGACGAGTCGGCGATGACGTTCAGGCCGGCGGCGACCCCGAGGTGGACCATGTAACCGCCGAACGCCCCGGCTGCGCCGGTGACCGCCAGGGTCGCACCGGCCGGCAGGTCGAGCAGGTCGAGGGCGAGTCGGGCGGTCAGGCCGTTCATCGGGAGCGTGCACGCCTCGACGTGCGACGAGCCCGCCGGCATCGGGACGACCGAGTCGGCCGGGAGCACGATCGACTCGGAGTAGCCGCCGTGCGACCCGGTCGGCACGACGATGCCCATCACGTCGTCGCCGACGGCGAGGTGGTCGACGCCGTCACCGACCTCGTCGACGACACCGGCGATGTCCATGCCCGGCACGTACGGGGGTGGATCGCGTCGGAGCATCTCGGCACGTCCGCCGGCCCGATGGATCGTGTCGGTCGGGTTCACCGCGGCGGCGCGCACGGCGACGCGCACCTCACCCGGCCCGGCGTGTCGCTCGGGCACGTCGAAGACGCGCAGGACCTCGGGCCCCCCGAACTCGTCGACTCCCACCACACGCGGCATTCCGGACCTCCTCGTCGTCCAACCGGGTCAGTCTGGCCGATGGCGTCCGATGATCAGGAGGTGCGGCGGCCGAGGCGCTCCATGCGGCGGAGGGCCTGCGCGAACAGCAGCGCCCCGATGCGACCGGTGAGCCCCGACAGGGGACCGGGGAGGTACGGCACGTGGACGTCCTCCCGCCAGTGGACGACGGCGGTGCCCGACGTCGGACCCGGGGCCACTGTGAACTCGGCCTCGCCGACGAGGACCGGCCCGAGCTTGTGCACCAGGCAACGGCCGTGCTCGCCGTCGAAGGTCTGCTCGACGGTCACCATCCGATCCTCGAGGGCGAGACGACGACCGAGTCCCGACCAGGCGGTGAAGCGGTTCGGGTCCTCGGGGTCGACCTCGACGGACGTCATCGGCACCCACTCGGCGTGGCCGGGCCAGTCGACGAGCATCGCCCAGGCCCGCTCGGGGCTGAGGTCGACGGTGCGGGCGAGGCTGAACTCGACCCGGCTGCCGCGCCGGGTCGGGGCCGGCGTCGTCGTGGGTGGCGAGGTGTCGTGGGAGGTCATGCCGATGAGAACCCTGCGGTGGCGGACGGCATTCCGGCTGACCGTCGCCGGTCACCGGTTCACTACGGTCGGCTCCCATGACGGATCTGTTCGACATGACCGACAAGGTGGCGGTGGTGACCGGCGGGAGCCGGGGCCTCGGCCGTGAGATGGTGCTCGCCTTCGCCGAGCACGGCGCGGACGTGGTCATCGCCAGCCGGAAGCTCGACGCCTGCGAGGCGCTCGCGGCGGAGGTGCGAGCGTCGACGGGTCGTCGCGCCCTGCCCGTGGCGTTCCATGCCGGGCGGTGGGCAGATGCCGACAGGCTCGCCGAGGCGGTGCTCGCCGAGTTCGGCCGGTGCGACGTGCTGGTGAACAACGCCGGCATGTCGCCGCTGTACCCGTCGCTCACCGACGTGTCCGAGGAGTTGTTCGACAAGGTGATGGGGGTGAACTTCAAGGGCCCGTTCCGGTTGTCGGCGTTGCTCGGTGCGCACATGGCTTCGTCCGGTCGCGGTGGGTCGATCATCAACGTGTCCTCGATCGCCTCGATCGCCCCGACGCCGACCGAGCTGGTGTATGCCGGCGCCAAGGCGGCCCTGAACGCGATGACCGAGGGCATCGCCCGGGCCTACGCACCCACGGTGCGCTGCAACGTGATCATGCCGGGCCCGTTCCTGACCGACATCTCGAAGGCCTGGGATCTCGAGGCGTTCGCCGAACGTGCCAGGGTCGAGATCCCGCTGCAGCGCGGCGGAGAGGCTCACGAAGTGGTCGGTGCCGCCCTGTACCTGGCGAGCGACGCGTCGAGTTACACCTCGGGGGCGACGATCCGCATCGACGGCGGCATGGCCTACGGCGCTGGCTGACCCGGCCTCGTGCCCTCGTGGGCCAGGAGCCAGCGTTTGGCGTCGAGGCCCCAGGCGAACCCGGTGAGCGTGCCGTCCGCACCGATGACGCGGTGGCAGGGGACGATCACAGAGAGCGGGTTGCGGCCGTTGGCGGCGGCGACGGCCCGGACGGCGGTCGGTCGTCCGATCATCGCCGCCTGTTCGGCGTAGGTGTTGGTCGTGCCGAACGGGATCCGGGTGAGCGCCGACCACACGCTGCGTTGGAAGTCGGTGCCGTGCGGGTCGAGGGTCAGGTCGAAGCAGCGGCGTTCGCCGGCGAGGTACTCCCCGAGTTGGCGCACGGCGTCGTCGAGCATGACGGACGCTCCCGAGTCGACCGGTGTGACGGTGTCCGGGTCGATGCCCACCCGGCGCCATTCGCGTTCGAGATCGGCGCGGAGTGTGGCGCGCACACCGGAGTCGCTGACGATGATCGTGATGTCCCCGATCGGGGATCGGACGTTTCGTGAGCGGAGCTCGCTGGTCATCCCCGGACCCTAGGTCGACCCGAGACCGGGCAGGAGCAGGTCGAGGATCGAGTCGATGTCGTCCTCGGTGACCGGCAGGTCGGCGATCAGGCGTTGCACGATGAACGGTGCCTCGATCACGGTCGCCGCGAGGTCGATGTCGAGTCCGACCGGGATGTCACCGCGCGAGCGGGCCTGTTCGAGCGCGGTGCGGATCGGGTTGCGGCGTCCCTCGCGCAGTTCGGTGTGGATCCGTGCGAACTCGGGGTCGTCGGTCCCGGTGTCGAGGGCGTGCAGCATCATCTGTCGCACGGTCCCGTCGGCGGCGATGGCGATGAACTGCCCGACGATGTCGCGCAGGTCGGCGCGCAGGTCGCCGGTGCCGGGAGCCGTCACCGAGGCCGGGACGTCGGCGAGTGCGTTGAGGATGAGTGCGCTCGTGGTGGGGAAGTGTCGGTAGATGGTCGTCTTGGCCACCCCGGAGCGCCGGGCGACCTCATCGATGGTCAGGGCATCGGGACCGACGTCGGCGATCACGGCCCGCGTGGCGTCGAGCATCTTGCGGCGGGCCTCGGAGCTGAGTGGTCGTGCCATGGGTCACATCGGGGTGGTCTGGTGTCTGATCGGGAATGTCCGCTGCGAGCATCGGGTTCCGCTACCAAGGCGTTGCGCTATCGCCCAGGCCGTGATAAAACGCTACCACTTCGTAGCGAAATCGACTCGAACCCTGCTGTCCCGAATCCCGAATCCCGAGAGGCACCCCCCATGTACCGCTCCCTGGCCCGCTGGGCCTTCACGCACGCCCGCGCCGTCCTGGTCGCCTGGATCGCACTGCTCGTCGGCGTCAACGCCGTCGGCGGCGCCATCGGGGCTGCCTTCTCCGAGGAGTTCTCCACGCCTGCCTCGGAGAGCACCCGCGGCTTCGACGTGTTGAGCGAGCACTTCCCGGGTTCGGGCAGCGCCTTCGGTGGGTCGATCGTGTTCGTCGTCGACGACGGCGGGGTCACCCGGCCCGACGTCGTGGCCGCCATCGACGAGTACCTGACGGCCGTCGACGCCATCGACGGTGTCGGAGTCGTGAGCCCGTACACCGAGATGGGCGCGAACCAGATCGCTCCCGGCGGGGACATCGCCTTCGCCCAGGTCAACCTCGAGGCGGCCATCGACCAGACGGCCGCCGCCGTGATCGGCGAGGAGATGCGGGACCTCGCACCGACCATCGACGGCGTCACCATCGAGGTCGGCGGCGCGATCTTCGCCGGGTTCGAACCGCCCAAGTCCGAGCTCATCGGTCTGGCATTCGCGATCGTCATCCTGATCGTCGCCTTCGGCTCGGTCATGGCGATGGGCCTCCCGATCGCCGTCGCCCTCGCCGGTGTCGGCACCGGAGGGCTCGGTGTCGTCAGCCTGCTCTCCAACGGCGTGTCGATCCCCGAGTTCGCACCGCTGATCGGGATCATGATCGGCCTCGGCGTCGGCATCGACTACGCCCTGTTCATGGTCACCCGGTACCGGGAGGCGACCCGTGCCGGGCTGGCCCCGCTCGAGGCGACCATGCTCGCGCTGGACACCGCCGGCCGCGCCGTCGTGTTCGCCGGCATCACCGTCGTCACCTCGCTGCTCGGCATGCTGCTCATCGGCCTGGAGTTCGTCGCCGGCCTCGGCATCGCCGCGGCCGTCACCGTGGCGGTCACGCTGGCCGCCTCCATCACGCTGCTCCCGGCGTTGCTCGGGCTCTTCCACTCCAAGGTCGAGGTCACCCGTTGGCGCGGCCTCGTCACCGCCGGCTTCATCTCGCTCGCCCTGCTCGGTGTCGGTCTCGGTGTGCAGGTCCTCACGCTCATCGGCGTCGTGCTGGCCGCCGTCACGCTGGTGGCGAGCCTTGCGGTGCGGCCCCTGCGCGGCGTCGTGCCGACCCGCCGCGAGAAGGGCCTGCGCGAGACCCTCGCCTACCGCTGGAGCCGTCAGATCCAGGCCCGCCCGTGGACGTACCTGCTGCTCGGCGGCGGCGCCCTCGTGGCGATGATGCTGCCGGTCTTCTCGCTGCGCCTCGGCTTCTCCGACGAGGGCAACCTCTCCGAGGAGACGTCGGCCCGCCGGGCGTACGACATCGTGGCCGAGGGCTTCGGCCCGGGATTCAACGGACCGTTCGTGCTCGCCGTCGAGTCCTCCGGCCCGGCCGACGTCCCGGTCATCCAGTCGCTGCCGGCCGTGCTCGGGGCCGACCCCGGAGTCGCGTCGGTGTCCCCGCCGTTCCCGAGCGACATGACCGACCCGATGGCAGCCGAGGCGTGGCTCGTCCAGATCATCCCGACGAGCGCCCCGCAGGATGCCGACACCCAGGCCACCGTGTCCCGTCTGCGCGATGACGTCATCCCGGCGGCGGTCGCCGGCAGTGGTGTCACGGCGTCGCTCACCGGTGCCGTGCCGGCCAACATCGACTTCACCGACTACCTCGCCGGACGGCTGTTGGTGTTCTTCGGTGCCGTGCTCGGCGTGTCGTTCCTGCTGTTGATGATGGTGTTCCGATCGATCCTCGTGCCATTGAAGGCCGTGGCGATGAACGTGCTGTCGATTGCCTCGGCGTACGGCGTCGTCGTCGCCATCTTCCAGTGGGGATGGCTGTCGTCGGTGTTCGGGGTGGAACCGGCGCCGATCGAGCCGTTCGTGCCGATGATGCTGTTCGCGATCGTGTTCGGCCTCTCGATGGACTACGAGGTGTTCCTCCTGTCGCGGGTGCGTGAGGAGTTCGACCGCACTCGCGACGCGGCGAACTCGGTGGCGGACGGCCTGGCTGCCACCGCCCGGGTCATCTCGGCCGCCGCGGCGATCATGGTGGTCGTGTTCGGGGCGTTCCTGCTCGAGGACGACCGCATCGTGAAGCTCTTCGGCGTCGGCCTCGCCGTCGCCGTCATGCTCGACGCGACCCTCGTGCGCATGCTGCTCGTCCCGGCCACCATGGAGCTCCTCGGTGAGCGCAACTGGTGGATCCCGCGGTGGCTCGACCGGATCCTGCCGACACTGAACGTCGAGGGTCCGGCGACGCACGAGCCGGCCCCGATGGTCGAGACGGAGTCGGCGGGGGAGGAGCCCTCCGACGAGGGCGACCGTCAGCCGGTCAGCGTGTGAGGTCCTCCGCCGCCTGACGGACCTGCCAGTCCCGATCGGTCAGCGCAGCCTCCAGGGCGGCGTCGACCTCTGGGCCGTCGAAGGGAGCGAGGGCGAGGACGGCGCGTCGCCGCACGGCAGGCTTGTCGCGGCAGGCGGCGAGGATCGCCGGCAGGCCGCGCCGGTCGCCGATCGCCCCGAGGGCGGCGGCACACGACTCGCGCACGAGCGGGTCGTCATCGGTGGTCGTCAGAGCGATGAGCCGCTCGAGCACCTCGTCGCGCACCTCCTCGTGCTCGCCACAGGCCCACGCCGCCACCTCGACGACACCCGGATCGTCGTCGTGGAGCAGTGGGAGCGGGTCGCAGTCACGGTGGAGGGCGAGCAACTCGGCGGCCCGTCTCCGCACCCCGACGGACGGGTCGCCCATGGCTCTGCGGAGTCGGTCGGCGTCGAGTCGGCCGAGACGCTGCAGCGCCCCGAGCGCGAGCTCGCGCGTCTCGGCATCGGGGTCGTCGAGTGCGGCGCGGACCGTGTCGAGGTCACCGAGGTGACCGGCGGCGACGACGTCCCGTCGACGCTCGATCGGGTCCCGGGGGAGCACGACGGGTCCTCAGCGCCCGAGCAGGTCGGTCAGACCGATGACGGCGAGCACGGCGGCGAAGGCGAGGACGATGGCGAGCACTGCGCCGCTCGTCACCGCGATCGCCCCGGTCGTCACGAGGGCCGCCAGACGGCGGAGCACCGAGGGCGGACGGTGCGCCTCGACCGGGAGCCGCTCGACCGGTGTTCCGGTCGGTCCGCCTCCGGGGCGGCGGATGCCGAGTGCCGCGAATGGACCGCGTGGCGGGCGGCTCGTCGCTCTGGCAGTCTGTCGCCAACCGGCGGCGACGAGGGCGAGCACGGCGAGGGCGGCGATGATCGCCGCCCGGCTCGTGAACTCGGCGACGGTGAGCGCGATGACGACTGACACAACGGACGGGATGGTACCTAGCGGTTCCGAGGGCGGGCCGTCACCCGATGCCTCGCCCGGTGGCGTGGCGATCGACCTGCCGGGCCGGTGGCACCGCTGGTGGGCCCTCCCGCTGGCCGCCGCGGCGATCGTGTTCCCGACCGCGGTGGCGATCGCCGGGGTGGTGCCGTCGCGGCTCGTGGCCCGCGAGTTGAACGAGCGGATCGACGAGATGCAGCCAGCGCCGTACGCACGGGTGCCGGCCTCGGCGCAACCGGTCGGCGACCGGATCACGCTGTCACCGCTCGAACCCGACGGCGAACTCGGCGACGTCGTCGACGCGTCACCGGCCGGGTCCGTCGATGACGTCCCGAGCGTCTACGACGCGGAGGGCGACGTGTTCCTCGTGACGATCACCGAGCCCGCCCAGTCGGTGCTGTCGTGGCTGGTCGGTCGCGGTGAGCCGGCGGTCGAGATGCTGACCCGGGAGGAGCGCTTCGGTCTGCAGACCCCCGAGCAACGGCGGGTGTTCTCGTTGGAGTCGATGCGCACCGCCCAGGAGACGGCGCAGTTCGTCGCCCTCGAATGGCTCGGCTATGCGCCCCGGATCGTCCCCGGTGACGTCCTCATCTCGGAGATGGTGTGTCTGGAGTTCGACGATGCCGGCTCCGAGTGCCTGAGGATGGCGCCGTCCGACGATGTGCTCGACCCGGGGGACCGTCTCCTCGAGGCCGACGGCATCGCGCTCGGCAGCGTCGAGGACCTCGTCGCCGTGCTCGCCGGGCACTCCCCGGGGGACGTGATCTCGATCGAGGTCGACCGTCGCGGGACCGGTCGCTTCGTCGTCGATGTCGAGCTGACCAGCGCCCCCGATGACCCGGAGCGCACCATCGTCGGGTTCATCCCCTTCGACACCCGACGGATCGTGCTGCCCTTCGACATCGACATCGACACCGGGTCGATCGGTGGGCCCTCGGCGGGCCTCGCCTTCACGCTGACCCTGATCGATGCATTGACCGAAGGGGAGCTGACCGGTGGCGGCCGGGTCGCCGTGACCGGCACGATCCAACTCGACGGCTCGGTCGGGGCGATCGGCGGGCTGCGCCAGAAGGCGTCGGCGGTGAGTCAGGCCGGGATCGAGCTGTTCATCGTGCCGAGTGCGCAGCGGACCGAGGACGTCGAGGCGGCACGGGCCGCGGCCCCGGACCTCGAGATCGTGACCGTGGCGAGCCTCGACGAGGCGGTCGATGTCCTCGTGACCTCCGGCGGGACCCGCCCGGCGTCGCGCGTCGCGCCCTGACGGGTGCCCGGGAGCGCTCGGTCCGTGGACCTACGCTCGGTCCATGGCCAGTCGTCCTGATCCGTCCTCGCCGACCGCGGTGGCGCAGGCCGAGTTCCCGGTCGTGCGTCGGGGTCTCGCCCCCGACGAGGTCCGGTCGTTCCTCATCGCGGTCGGTGCCGAACTCGAGCGCTCGGCGAGTCGCCTGGCGGCGGTCGAGGCCGAACTCGAGCAGGCCCGGAGGGAGCGTCTCGACCTGTCGGCGATCGACGACGAGACGCTGGCCCGGATGGTCGGGGAGGAGACCGCGGCGGTGCTGCGTGCGGCACGTGAGGGAGCGGCACAGCTTCGGAGCCGGGCGGAGCAGTCGGCGGCCGAGCTGCTGGAGGCTGCCGGCGCGGAGGCTGACCGGGTCCGGCAGTCGGCGGCCGAGGAGGCAGCCCGTACCCTCGCCGATGCGAAGTCGACGGGTCGCGAGATGATCGACGAGGCGGCTCGTCATCGCGAGCGGGTCGAACTGGCCGCTGAACGTCACCGGGAGTCGGCCCGGTTGTGGGCTGCCGAGGTCGAGGTGGAGCAACGCCGCCTGGCCGAGCAGTTCGTGAAGGCGCGGGCGATGGCCGACGAGGCGGTCGCCCGTCTCGGGCCGCCACCGGTGCCGGCCGATGTGGAGGCGGTCGTCGACGAGGCCGGTGATGACGCGACCGCTCATGACGCGACCGGTCATGACGAGACCGGTGATGACGAGGCCGGTGATGAGCCGATGGTCGGTGGCGACGGCCCGGCGGTCGTGCTCTTCGACGGTGATGCCGATGCTGACGGCCCGGGTTCGGCCGAGGACCCGGGCGGCGACACGGCCGAGAACGTCGTCCGACTGTTCGCCGTGCCGGAGCGACGCGACGACGTCGATCCCGCGCCGGCCGACGACGGAGCCGGTGTCGTCGACGATGTCGGGCCGGGGGTGCAGGAGGTCGTCGGGTCGCTGCGGGACTCCGCCCTCGGTCGCGTCCCGGCGGCGGCGACGCGCACCGCCAAGCGGGTCCTGGCCGATGAGCAGAACGCCGTCCTCGAGACCCTGAGTGCAGCGCGCCCCGTCACCGATCTCGCCGACGTGCTCCCCGGTCCCGACGAGCACGCCGCGATGTACGTGGCGGCCGTGATCGCCGACCTCGAGGCGGCGGCGGCGATCGGTGCCGCAGGGGGCGCCACCCCACCGGTGCCGGACGCGGCGCGGACCGCCGTCGTCGACCTGGTGTCGGCCCTGCGCGAGCGGGTCGAGCGGGTCGTCGACGAGGGTTCCAGCGACAATCAGGTCATCGCCAAACGGCTCCGTGCCGTGTACCGGGACGTGAAGTCGTCGTTGGTCGAGGTCGCCGTGACCGATGCGGTGTTCCACGCTCACGCAGCGGGTCAACTCGCCGGGGCGGCCGACGGCGTCGCCTTCCGATGGGTCGCCGAGGCCGGCGCTCGGCCGTGTCCCGACTGCGAGGACAACTCCCTCGCCGGTCCGACGCCGGCCGGTGAGCCGTTCCCCGCCGGCCATGTCGCACCGCCCGCGCATCCGGGATGTCGATGCGAACTCGTGGCTGATCACGGGTAGCGTCTCGGGGGATGCGGCCCGCTTCGGATCTCCCCCGCAGCGCTGGTTCCCGCCGGTTCTCCGGGCGGGCTGTGCTGATCGTCCTCGGACTCCTGTTCTTCCTCGTGACCGTCTTCGGTCGTGGGGTGGCCGGTTTCGTGCTCGACCTCTGGTGGCACCAGGGCCTCGGTCGCACCGATGTGTTCTGGGGTCAGCTCACCGCCAAGCTGCTGTTGTTCGCCGTCGCACTCGCGGTGTTCCTGTTGCTCGCCGGGGTGAACCTGTGGGTCGCGGATCGCACGGCCCCGAAGGTGTTCCCGGCCAACGTCCACCCGGTCGTGCAGCGCTTCCATGAACTGTTCGGTCGCCGCCTGCGGTTGGTGCGCTACGCCACGGCGGCGGTGCTCGGCGTGCTGGTCGCCCTGCCCGCCACCCAGCAGTGGCAGGACTGGCTGCTGTTCCGGAACTCCCGGTCCTTCGGCGTGACCGACGCCCAGTTCGGGTCCGACGTCGGCTTCTACGTGTTCCGGTTGCCGTTCCTGACCTTCGCCCTCGACTGGGTCTTCGCGGCGATGGTGCTGGTGCTGCTGTTCACAGTCGCTGCGCACCTCCTCAACGGGGCGGTCCTCTTCGCGGGGGTCACGCCCACCATCCGTCAGGCATCCAAGGTGCACGTCGCGGTGTTGCTCGCCGTCCTCGCCGTGTTGCGCGCCGGCGACTACTGGCTGAGTCGCTTCGAACTGACCAACGAGACCCGTGGCTTCGTCCAGGGCGCCACCTACACCGTGGTCAACGCCCAACTGCCGGCCCTGATGCTGCTGACGTTGATCGCGTTGTTGACGGCGCTGCTGTTCCTGTCGACGATCCGCACCGGCAAGTGGCGCCTGCCACTCGTGGCCTCGGCCCTGTGGCTCGTCGTGTCGATCATCGGAGGGGTCGCCTACCCGGCCTTGGTGCAGTCGCTCGTCGTGCGGCCGAACCAGGCCGAGCGCGAGCTGCTGTACATCGAACGCAACGTCGAGGCCACCCGTCAGGCGATGGGTCTCGACATGGTCGAGACGGTGCCGGTCGAGTTCTCCCGGCTCACCGCCGACGAGGTCGAGTCCGACCTCGAACCGATCGAGAACGTGCGCCTGCTCAGCCCCGGGCTGATGCTGTCGCGTTTCGCCATCGACCGGGGTGAGACGGCCGGTCTGCAGATCGCGGACCTCGACGTCGACCGCTACGAGATCGACGGCGAACGCGAGCAGGTGCTCGTGGCGGCCCGCGAACTCGACCTCGACGGCATCCCGAACCAGTCGTGGCAGGGTCGTCACCTGGTGTCGACCCGTGGCTGCGGTCTGATCATGGCCCCGGTCAGTCGGGTGACGAACTCGCTGCGTCCCGACTACCGCACCGTCGACCTCGACCGACCCGAGCTGTACTTCAGCCCCGAGCTCACCGGCTATGCCGTGTCCCGGACCGACGTGGTCGAGGCCCAGTGCGGAGACGGCGCACCGTACGGCGGCACAGCCGGGGTCGAGCTGTCGGGTCCGGTGCGACGGGCCGTGACCGCCCTCGCCTTCCTCGACTACAACCTGCTCGCCTCGGGCGCGGTCAATGGCGACTCGCAGTTGCTGATGGTGCGTGACGTGCGGGACCGGGTCGAGAAGCTGGCACCGTTCCTCGACTACGACGGTGACCCGTATCCGGTGGCGGTCGACGGTGGCGTGCAGTGGGTGATCGACGGGTACACGTCGACGAGCCGTTACCCGTACGCGCAGAGCATCGGCAATGTGCAGCTGAGTTCGTCGACGGGCCTGTCCCGGTCGGCGAACTACGTCCGCAACGCCGTGAAGGCGACCGTCGACGCGTACACCGGTGAGGTCCGCTTCTACGTCGTGAACCCCGAGGACCCGATCATCGACGCCTGGAGCGGAGCCTTCCCCGACCTCTTCGTGCCGATCGACGAGATGCCGGCCGACCTGCGCGACAACCTGCGCTACCCCGAGGACCTGTTCCGGGTGCAGACCGACCTCTACTCGAAGTACCAGATCGCCCCCGAGAACTTCTTCCAGCGCACCGGCGCCTGGTCGGTGGCGCAGGCACCGTCGATCCAGCCGCGCGGCAATCTCTCGGCGACCGCGGTGAGCAACGCGGCCGGTGGTGAGGAGTTCGCCACCGAGACGAACACCGAGCGCTTCGTCCCCTACTACTCGTTGTTCCGCGATCCGGCGACCGGCGAGTTCGAGTTCGTGCTCCTGCGCCCGTTCGTGCCGTTCTCGACCGATGACCGCCGCACCGAGTTGCAGGCGTACATGACCGCCTCGAGCGATGCCGACACCTACGGGCGTCTGAGCAGCTACGTCGTGACGCAGGAACCGCTGCCGTCGGGACCGCTGCGCGTGGCGACCCAGGCCGAGTCGGAGCAGTTGATCTCCCGTGAGATCTCGTTCCAGGACAACGAGGAGTCGGGCACCGACGTCGTCTTCGGCGACATGCAGATCGTGCCGACCGCCGACGGACTGATCTACGTCCGGCCGTTCTACGTGGCGATCGAGGGCATCACCGAGTACCGCTTCGTGATCGTGTCCTACGAGAACCGGGCGACCTTCGCCTCCACGCTGTCCGAGGCGCTCGCCGACCTGTTCCCCGGGTTCGACGCCGAGATCGACGAGCGGGTCGCGTCCGCCGAGGACGACGACGTGCCGGTTCCCGACGAGCGGCCCGACACCGGAGACGCCGGTGAGGGTGGTGAATCGGGCGATGCGGGTGACCCCGGCGAGGAGCCGGGGCTGGTCGTGCCCGAGACGCCAGATGAGCGGGCGACCACCGCCGAACTCCTCCTGCAGGCCGAGGCGCTCTTCGCCGAGGCCGACCAGTTGTTGCGTGACGGTGACCTCGGTGCCTACCAGGACACGATCCGTCGGGCCGAGGCCTTCGTGCAGGCGGCGATCGACTCGCTGCAGCCCGAGGGCTGACCCACCGGCGGCGTGCCGCCGATCAGTCGACGCTGCCGGCCGGGACGACCCAGCGGGTCGACTGACCGGTGACGGTGGCGATCACGTCGAAGTCACGGTCGTAGTGCACCACGGTTGCGCCGGCATGTTCGGCTGCGGCGGCGATCAGCAGGTCGGGCACCGCTCGTCCGCGCAGACCGCGGTGGGCGAGGGCGCGTTGCACCTCGCGAGCTCGGGCGATGTGCGTGCCGTCGATCTCGACGGCGTCGAGCTCGGAGAGGCCGGACTGGATCCGTTCCCACTCGCCGCCGTTGCGGGCGGAGTGCCCGAGTTCGAGGTCGGTGATCGTGACCCGGCCGGCGAGACCCCACGACACGATCGGTCGGACCATCGCCCGAACCGACTCGAACCGGAGTCGGGTGAGCACGCTCGTGTCGAGGACGAACCTCACCGCCATGCCGAGTCTCGCTCCCCGAACTCGATCTCGGCGAGAGCGCCGACGATGCGGTCGAAGCGGTCGGGGTCGCCGGCGGCGACGACGCCCTCCAGAGCTCGGCGGACCGTGTCGCTGATGGTGCGGGAGCCGGTGGCCGAGCGGGCTCGTTCGAGCAGGTCGTCGTCGATCTCGATCAGGCGCTTCGTCACACCCGAAGTATATGTCGGGAGGGCGTGGGGATATACTGCGGTTCGACGCGCCGGAACCGGGTCAGCGACGGAGCTGCTCGATGAGGATCGCGATGTCCTTGCGGAACTCGATCTGGTAGCGGGCCTGCTCGTTGGCGAGACGCACCTGGCCGGAGCGGATCTCGCCGAGTGACGCCTCGACCACCTCGGCGACGCGGGCCGGGTCGATCTCGCCGGCGCGGTCGATCTCGCCGCCGAGCTCGGTGAGTTGGTTCGTCAGCTCGGTCGCGACCGACGTGAGCCGGACATCGACCGCCTCGGTGCGGGCCAGCACCTCGCCGAGACGGTCGGCGAGCTCGGACCGCTCGGCCTCGAGGCGCTCGACCCGCTCGGCCATCGTCGTCACGAGCTCGGTGAGCTTCTCGAGGTCCTGGGTGGTCCGCTTGCGGAATCCCGCCATCTTCTCGAGGTCCTTCTCGGTGCGCTTCTTGAATCCGGCCATAGGTCTCGGGTTCACGGTACCCCGGTGGTGGCCTACGCTGGGGCCATGCCACGGGTGACGTCGAACGGGATCGAGATCGAGTACGTCGAGCGCGGGCACGGTGACCCGCTGCTGCTGGTGATGGGTCTCGGTGGCCAGTTGATCGACTGGCCGGCCGGTTTCGTCGACCAGTTGGTGGCGCAGGGCTTCAGGGTCATCGCGTTCGACAACCGCGACATCGGCCTGTCGACGGAGATGTCGGGCCCGGGCATGGCCCGCTCGGCGATCCTGAAAGCGGTGCTTCGGCGCCCGATCCCGTCGCAGTACGTGCTCGGCGACATGGCAGCCGACGCAGTGGGCCTGCTCGACGTGCTCGACATCGAGCAGGCGCACGTTGTCGGCATGTCGATGGGCGGGATGATCGCCCAGGAGGTCACGATCGGCTGGCCCGAGCGGGTGCTGTCGCTCACGTCGATCATGTCCAACACCGGCGACAAGAAGAACGGGTTGAGCGACCCGCGGCTGTCGTTGCGGTTGCAGCGCCTCGGTGATCCCGATCCGAACGACCCGGCCGACGTGACGGCGAACATGATGCAGATCTGGAAGTGGATCTCGGGGCCGACGTACGACGAGGCCGAATCGCGCCGCACGATCGAGGCCGCGGTGGCGCGCTCGATCCGGGTCGAGGGCACGAGTCGGCAGACGGCGGCGATCTTCGCCAGCCGTGACCGCACGACCGCCCTGCGGTCGGTGCGGCGGCCGACTCTCGTGATCCACGGGATGGCCGACCCACTCGTGAAGCCGTCGGGTGGCATCGCGACGGCCAAGGCCGTCCCCGGCGCGCGGCTGGTGATGTACCCGGAGATGGGGCACGAGATCGTGCGCACCCGGTGGGCCGAGATGGCGGACGAGATCCGGCGCAACGCCGACCGGGCGGCTCTTCCGGCCTGATCGGGCCCCGACGGCCACCGGGTACGGTGGGGCATGACCGCCATCGCCGTGACCGTCGACGATCTCGACGCGACCTTCGTGGGTGACGCCCTCGGCCACCCCGGAGAGGTGCGGGGCGTCACGGCGACCCGGATCGGCACGGGACAGGTCGCGCTCAGTCTGCGGCTCGACATCGCCTGGGCTGACGGCCCGGCGGCCGGTCGCCCGGCGACGGTCATCGCCAAGATCCCGGCACCCGAGGCGGCGAGCCGCGAGGCGGCCCGACTGCACCGCACCTACCACCTCGAGGTCGGCTTCTACCGGGACGTGTCCCCGATGGTGTCGGTGCCGCACCCGCGGGCCCTCCATGCCGAGATCGATGCGGCATCGGGGGACTTCACCCTGCTCATGGAGCCCGCCCCCGGCGCCGTCGGCGACCAGCTCGCCGGGTGCACGGTCGCCCAGGCGACGGCGATGGTGGATGCGGCCGTCGGTCTGCACGCGCCGACCTGGGACCGGGTGGGCGAGCTCGGCGTCCTCGACTGGCTCCCGACGCCCGATCCGTCGATGCTGGAGGTGCGCGTCGCCGCCTACCGGGCGCTGCTGCCCGGGTTCGTCGACCGCTTCTCGTCGCGGCTCGACGGCGAGGTGATCGACGCGGCCCGATGGCTCGGGGACCACCTCGTCGACGTGGCATCGGCCTACCGGTCGCCGTTCTGCCTCACCCACGGCGACTACCGGCTCGACAACCTGCTGTTCGCCTCGACCGCCTCGGGTGGCTCGACGGTGACGGTGCTCGACTGGCAGACGGTGGCGTTCGGGCGCGGTGCCGTCGACATCGCCTACGGGCTCGGCTCTGGACTGTTGCCCGACGATCGACGGCAGCACGAGGCGGAACTGGTCGATCGCTACGTCGACGGTCTGGTCGACGCCGGGGTGGGCTGCGTTCCCGATGATGTCCGTCGAGACCATCGCCTCGGCACGGTCAGCGGTCTCGGCATGGCGGTGATCGCCTCGCAACTCGTCGCCCCGACCGAGCGCGGGGACGAGATGTTCGCGGTGATGGCCGAGCGCCACGCCCGGCAGATGACCGACAACGACGTGTACTCGCTCGTGTGAGGAGCTGTGATGATCCACCCGTTCGACGATCTGCCCCTGCACCAGTCGTCGGCGCCGTTGCTCCATGTGGCGTCCGATTCGGCGGGTCTCTACGACCGGTACTTCTTCAACGGCTTCAGTGCCGACGGGTCGGTGATGTTCGGAGTCGCGCTCGGCGTGTACCCGAACCGTCAGGTGATGGATGCGGCGTTCTCGATCGTGCTCGACGGGGTGCAGCACAACTGCCGATCCTCCCGGAGGTGTTCGACGGATCGCACCCGCACCGAGGTGGGGGCGATCACGGTCGAGGTGCTCGAGCCGATGGTGGCTCACCGGATCGTCGTCCGCGATCACCACGGGGTGTCGGCCGATGTCACGATGCGCGCGGTCTCACCGGTGATCGAGGAGCCGCCGTTCGTGCGGCGGGTCGAGGGGCGACCGGTGATGGACTACACGCGCATCACCCAGTTCGGCGAGTGGTCGGGTTGGATCACCCTCGACGGCGCGCGGATCGACCTCGCCGATCGTGGTGCGGTCATCGGGTGCCGTGACCGGTCCTGGGGTGTGCGCGGCGGCACCCGGGGACTTCCGGGCCCGGCGGTGGCACCCCAGTTCCACTGGACCTGGGCACCGACGCTCCTCGGCGACGCCTGCGCCCACCTGGCGGTGAACGACGATGCCGAGGGGAGGTCGTGGCACCGCAGCGGTGCGGTGGTCGAACGGTTCCCCGTCGGGGACGGAAGTGTCGAGCGGGTTCTCGACGCGGCGGGAGTGCGACGCGCCGATGTCGTGTCGAACGAGATCGTGTGGCGTCCCGGAACCCGGTGGGCCGCGTCGATGACCGCGGAACTGCGGCCGTGGGGCGCCGAGCCGGTCCGGATCCTGTTCGAGCCGGTCGCCCGCTTCCAGATGAGCGGACTCGGGTACCTGCACCCCGAGTGGGATCACGGTTCGTGGCACGGTGACCTTGCCGAGACCCGCGACGAGATCGTGCTCGGCGATGTGGACCCCCTGGACCCGACGATGATCCACGTGCAGCAGGTGTGTCGGGTCGCCGCCGGCGACTGCGTCGGCGTCGCCGTGCTCGAGCAGCTGGTGATCGGCCCGCATGCGCCGAGCGGCTTCGCATCGGTCCTCGACGGGGCGTCGTGACGTCAGTCGGTTGGCATCGTCGATCCCGGTGCGTAGTCTTGGGCACAGCTGATCGCCGCGGGGTGGAGCAGCTCGGTAGCTCGTCGGGCTCATAACCCGAAGGTCGCAGGTTCAAATCCTGCCCCCGCCACCAACTGGAAGGCCCGGAGGTTCGAACCTCCGGGCCTTCTGCATGTACCGCGCCGGGTCGTGCTCTTGGGGTGCCCGACCCGGTGGGTGGGACCTGCGACGTTTCCGCGAGATTCGCCGAGCCTGGTCATCTGGATCGCATGACGACACGACGCACGGCCACCACCCGCCTCATCGCCGCTCTGACGGCGACCCTGATCGCCGCATCGGCGTGCGGTGGCGGTGCATCCGAGGTCACCACGGACGCCACCGACGCACCGGTGGCGACGACCGAAGCCCGGGACGCGGGCGAGCCGGTCGCGACACCGGCGCCGACCGACCCGGCGCCGACGACGAGCACGGCGGCGGCCCCGACGAGCAGCACCGAGGGGGCGGTCGCCGCCACGGCCCAGACGACCACGACGGCCGAGACGAGTACGACCGCCGTCGCCCCGGGTGAGCAGATCGCGACCGAACTCGAACTCCTCGGGATCACCTCGATCGGCCTCGGCGGCGGCAGCGGGGAGTACTCGATCACCGTCGCCGAGCGCCCGGACGGGCTCGAGCGGTTCAAGGTGTCGACGGCGGGCAGCGACGGGGCGTGCAACGCCCGCATCCTCGACGTGCAGGACACCGCCGCCGGCACGGTCGTCACGGTCCTCACCTCGCCGGACCCGGATGCCCCGTGTGGCGGTTCGGTCTTCGGCATCGCCTGGGTGCATGTCGACGGGCGCCGCAGTGGCATCACGTACCGTGACTGTTCGGCGGGGATCACCTTCGAGCGGAGTTGCTGACCGTCCCACCGGGGTGAGGAGACCTCGGGTGTCCTCGGCTGGGGCGTCGAGCGAACCGATGATCCCTGACGGCCGACCGCTGGGATCAGTCGCCGTTCGGTGCGGTGGCGGTCGCATCCCCGGCACCCGTCGCGATGGTGCCGGTCGAACCCGACACCGTCACCCGCCGAGGACTGCCCGGAGTTCGACCCGGCGGTTACACGCTCGTGACGCCGCTGCGGCGCGGTCGAGCGCCACGGCGTGGTCGGCGACGTCGATCATCCACATGCCGCTCACGTACTCATCGCCGGTGTGCAGTGCCCCCTCGATGACGTCCCGGGAACCGTCTCGACCGTCGATCACGGTTGCGGTCGACGGGTCGGCGAGGCCGACGGCGAGGATCAGTTCGCCGGCGGTCCGGACGGTGTCGTTGAACTCGTCGATCATCGCCGTCTCGGCGGGAGAGGCCGAACCGGTCGTCGAGTCGATCACCGAGATCACGTAGCGCATGGCGCGAGTCTGTCAGTCGAGCACCATCATCGGATCGACGAGGCGACCGACGTCGTGACCGTCAGCGGGGTGGCATGCGGATCGCGCCGTCGAGGCGGATGTTCTGCCCGTTGAAGTAGCTGTTGCGCACGAGTTCGAGCACGAGCGACGCGTACTCCTCGGGCTTGCCGAGACGCTTCGGGAACGGCACCGAGTCGTTCAGCACCCGGAACACCTTCTCGGGCAGGGCGTGCACCGGCGGGGTCGACATGATGCCGGGCATGATCGAGTTGCAGCGCACCCCCTGATCCATCAGGTCGCGGGCGATCGGCAGCACCAGGCCGTTCACGCCGGCCTTGCACGAGCCGTACGCCACCTGGCCCACCTGGGCGTCCTCGGCGGCGATCGACGCCGTGAGGGTGATCACACCGCGTTCGCCGTCCTCGAGCGGCTCGGCGTTCTCGACCATCCCGAGGGCCGAGATCGATGCCATCCGGTAGCTGGCCACCAGGATGCCCATCGCCGAGAAGGCGTAGTCCTCCGTCGACATCCGGGTCCAGCCGCCGGTCGCCCGATCACGCCCGACCGTCTTGCCGCCCTTGGTGGTCATCGCACAGTGCACCAGGATCCGTTCCTGACCGAACGCGGCACGTGCGTCGCCGAAACCCTGCAGGGCACTCTCCTCGCTGGTGATGTCGACCCGGTGGAACAGGCCGCCGATCTCGTCGGCGACGGCCTTGCCGTCCGCCTCGTTGATGTCGAACACGCTCACCAGAGCGCCAGCCCCGGCGAGGGCGCGCGCAGTGGCGCGGCCGAGTCCGGAGGCGGCCCCGGTGACGATGGCGTGGGTGACTCCCTGCTCGATCTGCATGGGCGGACCGTATCCCCGCGGCTCACGGCGCTGGGAGGCGGACGGATCCGTGCCGTCGAGGCGGCGGTACGCGCGTCGGGTGACCGTGCCCAGGGACCGTCTCAGGGGTCGACGGTGAGCGTCGGCCCGTCGGCCGTCATGCTCTACGGTGACGGCGCCGGACGGGTCGAGGCTGCCGGCGGAGTCCAGAGCAGACGCACGAGGAGTCGAACATGAGGATCGCGAATCACCGGGGCCGTGCCGTCATCGTCACCGGTGACCCGGGCGCCGAGTCGGTCGTCGACATCGCCACGGCGTCGGCCGGCCGTTTCGGGCCCGACCCGATGGACGTGTTCACACGGTGGGACGAGTTCACGGCGGTCGCGGTCGACCTGATCGCATCGGGTCCGGCCGAGCCGTTGGTCGAGGCCGACCTCGGCAACCCGGTGCCGATGCCCCGGCAGGTGTTCGCGATCGGCTTGAACTACATGCTCCACGTGGAGGAGACCGGCTCGAAGGTGCCCGAGGTTCCGGCGACGTTCACGAAGTTCCCGGCCTCGCTGACCGGGCCCTTCGACGATGTCGAACTCGGCAGTGACAGCGTCGACTGGGAGATCGAACTCGTGGTCGTCATCGGTCGTCGCGCCGACCGGGTCGCCGAGGCGGATGCGTGGTCGCACATCGCCGGCTACACCATCGGGCAGGACATCAGCGACCGGCATCTGCAGTTCGCGGCCGGCGCTCAGTTCTCGCTCGGCAAGTCGGGCCGCACCTACGGCCCCGTCGGCCCGTGGGTGGTGACGCTCGACGAGTTCGCCGACCCGAACGACCTCGGTCTGCGCTGCTCGCTCGACGGCGAGGTGGTCCAGGACTCGCGCACCAGCGACCTCATCTTCTCGGTGCCCCGGCTGATCGCCGAACTGTCCGCCGTTCTGGCGTTGCTGCCCGGCGACATCATCTTCACCGGCACCCCGTCCGGCGTCGGGATCGGTCGCAAGCCGGCCCGATATCTGACGTCGGGCGAGGTGATCGAGTCGTGGATCGAGGGCATCGGCACGATCCGCAACCGATGCCGGTGACGCAGCCCGCCGTCGATCGGTCACGATGACCGGACCTACTCTGGCCCGATGACCGGCATCATCGGCCACGCCCACGTCAGCGGCACCGGGCACGGTGCCGCACGCGCCGCCGCCCGTGCTGCGTTCGCGACGATCGACGGCGGCTACCGGCCGTACGCGGTGTGGTTCGTCGCCGACACGGTCGCCGATCCCGCGACGACGACGGCGGCGAGACTCCACCACGACCTCGGACTGGCATCCTTCGCCGGGGCCTACGACATGTGCGGCAGCCCGCGCTCGGCGGTCGGTGCACTGAAGGTCGCGAGCACGTCGACGATGATGGCCGTTCTCGCCGGCCCGGAGGGTGCCGCCGCGTTCTGCTTCGGCAAGGGCGACGCCCTCGCCGACGAGGCAGCCGGAGCGAACGTCACCGCCGTCGACGACCCGAGCGGTGCGGCATCGGTCGCCGGCGCCCTGAGCACGGCCATGGAGGGTGCATCGGCCGCCATTGCCGATCTTGCGTCGATCCTCGTGTCAGGCACGGACCCGTCGGCACTCGCCGATGCCGTCGCCCGCATCGACGGTGTCGACCCGTCCCGGATCCGCGCCGGCGTCGGCGTGGGCGTGGTGTTCTCGACGGCGCTCGCCGAGGCTGCACCGGGATCGCTCCTGGCCCAGGTGGTCGGGTGTGATGGCGTCGATGTGCGCCTGTGGCGCATCGGCGGTGGTGTCGCACCCATGTGACAGGCTCGGACCATGGCGTTCAACCAACCGTCGGGCCCACCGGCCTCCCATCGTCAGATCGAACGTCTGCGTGAGCTGCTCTCCGCAGCCGGTCACGACGACTTCCGTGCGGCCCGTGGCCCGCTCGGCCTCACCCAACGCCAGGGCAACGGCAAGTTCACCCGCGATGAGGCCGACGCGCTCATCGCCGACCTCGAGGGCGACGAGCACGACCCGTCGGCCCCCACCCCGACGAGCCGGCTGAGCGCGACCGACCGCATGCTGCGCGACCTCACCGACGAGGTGCTGGCGGCTGAGCTGCAACGTCGCGGATGGGTCGTGATGGCACCGTGAGCCCCGACTGATCGGCGGCTCGTGGCGTCGTGCCACGATGACGACGTGCCGAAGTTGACCGCCACCGAGATCGACGAGTTGTTCACCGAACCCGGCCATCTGGCGCGGATCGCGACGGTCGACGCCGACGGTATGCCCCGTGTCGTGCCGCTGTGGTTCATCGTGCGTGACGGGCGACTCCTGTTCACACCGCGGCAGCCGGCGATCATCTGGCACAACCTGGTGCGTGACCCGCGCCTCGGCATCTCGATCGACGAGGAGGCGCACCCGTGGCGCAAGGTCACGATCCAGGGTGTGGCCGAGGTGGTGCACGAACCCGGTGAGGACGACCGGTGGCGCGACCTGTATCGGGCGATCGCCCGGCGCTACGTGCCCGAGGGTGCGGCGGATGAGTACGTCGACGGGACCGACGATCAGCCGCGGGCGTTGTGCGCCGTCGACCTCGGGGCCGACACCACCCGGGTGATGTCGTGGCGGATGCCGCGCCGCGGCGAGGACCTCCGCGGTGTGTGGCACGACCGCTACTACGCACCCGGCACCCGCTGGAAGTCGGACGACGCGACAGGAGAGGACCGATGAGCGCTCGTGATGTGGTGATCGTGACCGGCGCCGGGCGGCGTGCCGGGATCGGCCGGGCCATCGCCGTCCGTGCGGCCCGCGACGGCTTCGCAGTGGTGGTCCACGAACGCTCGTCGGCATCGCTCACCGACGACGAGCGGGCTGACGGGTGGCGCGGTGCGGCCTCGGTGGTCGACGAGATCCTGGCCACCGGCGGGCATGCCGTCGCCGTCGCCGGTGACGTGATGGATCGCGCTGCGGCCCGTGACATGGTCGCGGCTGCCGCCGACCTCGGGCAGCTCGCCGCGCTCGTCAACAACCACGGCAACGCCGGTGAGGCGAACGCCCACGCCGTTCACACCGCACCCGATGACGTGTTCGACTCGGCGATCACCGGCAACCTCATCTCGTTGCACCGGATCGCGACGGTCGTCGTGCCGGCGCTCATCGAGTCACCGGCCATGTCGAAGGCGATCGTCAACACATCCAGCGTCGCCGGGCACCGCGCCCTCGCCCGCTACGGCGGCTACTGCGCCGCCAAGGCCGGGGTGGAACGCATGACCGAACAGCAGGCCATCGAGCTGGCGCGCCACGGCATCCGCGTGAACTGTGTCGCGCCGGGTGTGGTGCCGACCGACATGATCGCCGGCACCTTCGGTCGGGCGGCGGACGCCACCGGCAAGTCGTTCGACGAGGTGGCCGAGATGGTGCGCAAGTCGATCCCGCTGCGCCGCTTCGCCACACCGGACGACATCGCGGCGGCGGTCGCGTTCCTGATCGGACCGGAGTCGACCTACGTCACCGGACAGGTGCTGTCGGTCGACGGCGGGACGGCCCTCGTCTGAGCCGCCCTGAGCGCAGCTCAGGCTCAGTCGCCGGCGTCGACGCTGGCGAGCGACACCGTGGTGTCGGTCGGCAACGGGTCGAGTCTCCGGGTGAGCAGCCAGGTCAGAGCCACGAACACCGTCGAGCCGGCCATGGCGAGACCGATCCCGCCGACGAGGTAGAGCACACCGGAGAGCAACGTCCCGATCAGCCGGCCGACGGCGTTCGCCGAGTAGTAGAAGCCGACGTCCATCGCCACACCGTCGTCATCGGCATAGGCGAGGATCAGGAACGAGTGCAGCGACGAGTTCATGGCGAACACCACGCCGAACACGATCAGCCCGGCCACCACGCTCACCACGGCGATCGCATCGATCACCACACCGATTGCGATCAGGCCGGACACCGCGGCCAGCAGAACCGCCCATACGTGCGCGGCGCGCACCTCGTCGCCGGCAGCTGAGGTGCGGGCGAGGATCCGCGGCGCCATCGACTGCACGATGCCGTAGCCGATCACCCACACGGCGAGGAACCCGCCGGTGCCCTCGTGGCTCCAGCCGAGCTCGGTGGCCAGGAACACCGGCAACGCCACCACGAACCAGATGTCGCGCGACCCGAAGAGGAACACCCGGGCGGCCGACAACTTGTTGATCGACGATGAGGGCGACACCACCGAGCGCAGCGGTGCCTTCCGCTTCGACTTGCCGATGTCCTCGTTCAGGAACACCACCAGCCCGACGACGGTGACGGCGAGGGCGGCGACCATCGTCCACAACGCCCCGTCGAACCCGAGACCGCCGAGGAGGGCCGCCCCGACGAAGAACCCGACCCCCTTGAGGGCGTTCTTCGACCCGGTGAGGATCGCCACCAGTCGGAAGAGACTGCCGTCACCGGCGACCGTCTTGACGGCGCTCTTCGACGACATCTTCGTGAGATCCTTGGCCACGCCCGACAGCGCCTGCATCGCCATCACGAACGCCACCGCGAACCATGTCGCCCACGAGTCGCTGAGCAGTGTGAGTGCGGAGAGCGCCATGATCTGCAGGAGCAGACCGGCGACGAGCGTGCGGTTCAGACCGGCGCGCGACCCGGCCCACCCGCCGATCAGGTTCGTCACGATCCCCATGAACTCGTACGCGAGGAACAGGAACGCGATCTCGACGGCCGAGTAGCCGAGTTCGTTGAAGTGCAGCAGCACCAGCATCCGCAACGCACCGTCGGTGACGGTGAACACCCAGTAGCCGGCGGTGACGAGGACGTAGTTGCGCAGCTTCACGATGTGGCCTGCGAGGCGGCCAGCCTCTCGACGTGCGCCACCAATTCGACGAGGCGATGCGCGTAGCCGTACTCGTTGTCGTACCAGACGAGCACCTTCACCATCCGGCCGTCGATCACCATCGTCGACGGAGCGTCCACGATGCCGGACCGGGTGTCGTTCACGTAGTCGGCCGACACCAGCGGCCTGGTCTCGACACCGAGGACCCCGGCGAGACGTCCGTCAGCGGCCTCGGTGAGCAGGCCGTTCACCTCCTCGACCGTGGTGTCACGGGTCATCGTCAACACGAGATCGGTCAGCGATGCGTTCAGGAGAGGCACCCGGACGGCGAGCCCGTTCAACTTCCCGGCGAGTTCGGGGATGATCATCGTCACGGCGGTCGCCGACCCGGTGGACGTCGGGATCAGGCTGTTCAGTGCCGAGCGCGCCCGACGCAGGTCCTTGTGCGGGGCATCGACGATCACCTGGGTGTTCGTCACGTCGTGCACGGTGGTGAGCGCGCCCCGCTCGATGCCGATCCGGTCGTGCAGCACCTGCACGACCGGTGCGATGCAGTTCGTCGTGCAACTCGCCGCCGTGAGGATGCGGTGCACTACCGGGTCGACGAGGTGCTCGTTGCACCCCATCACAACATTGAGCACAGTCGGGTCCTTCACCGGGGCGGCGACGACCACCCGGCGCGCACCGTTCACGAGGTGCGGGGTGAGGGCGGCGAGGTCCTTGAACTTGCCGGACGCCTCGATCACGACGTCGACACCGTGCCGGTCCCACTCGATCTGCCCCGGGTACTGCTCGTCGCTGAAGGTGACGCGTCGTCCGTCGACGATCATCGCGTCACCGTCGACGATGACCGCCCCCGGGTACCGGCCGTGGACCGTGTCGAACTCGAGCAGGTGGGCTGCGGTGGTGACCCCGCCCTTCACCTCGTTGACGTGGACGAGTTCGAGCTCGGGATGCCCGCGCAGGGCCCGGACGGCGAGGCGGCCGATGCGGCCGAATCCGTTGATGCCGATGCGGACGGGTGCGGTGGTCATGACGTGGCTCCGGAGATGCTCGGCGACAGGCGGTCGATGCGGGCGGACAGTTCGGTGACGACGAGGTCGAAGGCGGCGTCGGTGTCGACCTCGACCGGGTCGGGGATCGACCAGTGCCACCAGTCGGGTTCCGGCGAGAGTTCCTCGTGGGCGTTGTCACAGACGGTGATGACCCGGGTGCGGGCGGGGATGCGACACACCTGCGTCGGGGTCGCACCGCTCAGGTCGAGACCGTGACGTCGGGCGGCTGTCACTGTCCGTCGGTGCACTGTCTCCGCTGGTCGGGTGCCGGCTGAGGCCGCTGGACTGCCGGTGCGTGATGTCCACAGAGCGGCGGCGAGTTGGCTGCGAGCCGAGTTGTGGCTGCACAGGAACAGCACTCGTCGGCGGGGGAGGGGGCGGTGCATCGAATCGACCACGGGTGCCGTCGTGTCGAGTCGCACGTATCGCCGCCGGCGATCACCGGCGGACACGCTGCGTGTGATGATGCCGGCGTCGTCGAGGACATCGAGGTGATGCGCCAGCAGATTCGACGGCAGGCCGAGGCGGTCGGCGAGCTCGCGCGGGGAACGATCGCTCACGATCAGGTCGTCGACGATCGCCAGACGGTGCGGGTCACCGAGTGCGGCATGCACGGCCACCCGTCGGTTGAGGTCGTCATCCACACCGCACAGTCAACTCGAGCTCACAGATTCGCTCAACATCTGCTGAGTGAACTCGAGGTGAACGCTGTGGCGGGTGGGAGTGGTTCAGACCTTGTAGACGAGGGTGCCGGTCGCGCACACCCGACCGGAGTCGGCCCCGGTGACCTCGGCCGAGCAGAACACGATCGACCGACCCTGCCGGGTCACCCACCCCTCGCAGATCGCGTCCTCGTCGGAGATCGCGCCCATGTAGTTGATGTTCATCGAGATGGTCACCATGCGGGTCGGCTCCACACCCGACGACCCGATGGCCGGCACGACGGCGGTGTCGATCAACCCGGCGATCGCCCCGCCGTGCATGATCCCCGCCGGCTGCATGATCTCCGGCCGGATCGGCATGCGCAGCCGGGCGTAGCCGGTGCGCATCTCCTCCACCGTGAAGCGCATGTGCAGGTTGAAGTTGCTCTCCTGGCCCCACGACGGGAAGCCGGACCAGCGTTCGAACATCTCGGGGGACATCGGTGGGAAGTCATCGGCGCGCATCCCCGCAACCTAGGGGAGTGAGGCCGCTCGGCCCGGAGTTCGAGCGGTCCCGCGGGTCGCGACCACGGTCGCGTCACCTTCGCTCGGGCAGACTCACCACATGACACGTCTCTCACCCTTCGACCCGGTCAGCTTCCCGCACGGTCCGGCGATGAGGAACCGGTTCATGCTCGCCCCGCTCACCAACCAGCAGAGCCACCCCGACGGCACGCTCTCCGAGGCGGAGACGAGGTGGCTCACCATGCGGGCCACCGGCGGCTTCGGCATGACGATGACTGCGGCGGCCTACGTGCAACAGAGCGGACGGGCCTTCCCCGGCCAGCTCGGGATCGCCGACGACTCGCACCTCCCCGGTCTGACGGCGATGGCGGATCAGATCCGAGCCACCGGCAGTCTCGGCATCGTCCAGTTGCACCACGGTGGCAACCGGGTGCCGGCCGACCTCAACGGCCTGACCCCGGTGTGCCCGTCGGACGACCCGGAGACCGGAGCCCGGGCGCTGACCCTCGCCGAGGTCGGGGAGTTGCGTGACGCCTTCATCGCCGGCGCGGTCCTGGCTGAGCGGGCCGGCTTCGACGGTGTCGAACTGCACGGCGCCCACGGCTACATGATCTGCGAGTTCCTCTCGAGCGAGATCAACCACCGCGATGACGCCTACGGCGGGTCGCTCGAGAACCGAGCCCGTCTGCTGATGGAGATCATCGACGGGGTCCGCAGCGAATGCGGACCCGAGTTCCACCTGTCGGTGCGGCTGTCCCCCGAACGCTTCGGGATGCTGCTCGACGAGATCATCACCGTCTACGGCTGGCTCGTCGACTCGGGCAAGGTCGACTTCATCGACATGTCCCTGTGGGACGTCTTCAAGGAGCCGAACGAGGAGGCGCACGCCGGTCGGACACTCGCCGAGATCTTCGCAGCGCTGCCGCGGGGCGACGTCCGTCTCGGGGTGGCCGGCAAGATCCACGACCCGGCCGACGCGCAGCGCATCCTCGACCTCGGCATCGACGTGATCGTCCTCGGTCGGGTCGCGATCCTGCATCACGACTACCCGAACCTGCTCGCCGCCGACGCGGACTTCACTCCACGACGGGTGCCGGTGAGCGCGGCGACCCTCCACGAGGAGGGGCTGTCCGACGTGTTCGTCACCTACATGCGCAACTGGAAGGGCTTCGTCGCCGACGACTGACCGATCCCGCAGACAGGATGCGAGTGGTCCGTCTCGATGAGTGGGCCACCCACCGCATGCCCTGAGGCCGGTGGTGAAGTACATCCGTCATGGCGGGCTGATACCGTCCGCGGCCTGTGGGGGGACGAATCGATCCGAGGTTGGCGCGCGCTCTGCGCACCGGTCTGGTCGCCTACCTCCTGTCGCGGTTCCTGGTCCTGCTCGGCGTCGGACTCGTCGCCATCGCCCGCACGCAGGAAGCGGCCCGGGACGGGCTCGACCGCATCGGCACCCACCACCACATCCGTGACGTCCTCTCGGCCTGGGACGGCTTCTGGAACGTCGAGATCATCCGGCTCGGCTACCCGTCGAGCGTGCCGGCCGACATCACCTACTTCCAGCCCGAGGCGCGGGCGGCGTTCTTCCCGGTGTTCCCCGCCATCGCCCGAGTCGTCGACACGGTCGTTCCCGGTGGACCGGCGACGGCGGCGATCCTGCTGAACCTCGTGCTCGGCGCCCTCGCCGTCGCCACGATCGGCATCGTCGCCCACGAACTCGCCGACGCCGAGGTGGCCTCGACGGCGATGGTGATCGCCGCACTGTTCCCCGGATCGTTCGTGCTGTCGATGATCTACAGCGAGGCGACCATGATCATCCTCGCCGGTCTCACCCTGGTCGCCCTGATGCGTCGGAACTTCGCGTTCGCCGCGATCGTCGGCACGCTGACCACCGCCACGCGCCCGAACGGACTGGCAGTCGTCCTCGCCGGTCTGGCGACCGTGTGGCTGCTCCGCCACGACCGATCCGCCCGATGGCGGGCCGCGCTCGCCACGGCCGTGATGCCCCTCGGCTTCATCGGCGCCGTCGCCTGGATCGGGAGTCGAGCCGGCGAGGGGACGGTGTGGTTCCGGGTGCAGCGCGAGGCCTGGGACGAGGGTTTCAGCTTCGGGCTGAGCACCGTCCGCTTCATCGCCGAATGGGTCGCCGCCCCCCTCGGGTCACCGACCCGGGCGCTCGCCGCGGCCTCGGTGCTCGTGATCGTCCTCGGGCTGGTCGCCGCCCGGCGGGTGCGACTGCAGCCGGCCGTCACGGCCTACACCCTCGGCGTGGTGGCGCTCATGCTCACACCGGCCACGGTCACCGCCCGCCCCCGGTTCGTGTTCGCCGCGTTCGGGTTGCTCATCGCCATCGCCGTCTGGTGGGTGCGGCACGGACCGACCGACCCGAGCCGGCGTCGTAGCGTGGAACTCGTGGTGATCGGAGCGAGTTCGGCCGGCCTGGTCATGGTGACCGGCATCTACGGCCTCCTCGGCGCCATCCCGTGAACCGCCGGCCGGCCCGATCGGCGCAGGGGGTCGCGTCGTGGTGGCTGATCGTCCTCGTCCCGCTCGTCTCGCAACTGATCGGCGACCCGGGACGCCTCAACGCCGACACCAAGTACGACCTCACCGCCGACCCGGCACGGCTGATGCGCGCCGCCCTGTCGTCGTGGGACGAGACCCTGCAGGGCGGGTGGGTGCTCCAGCAGCACGCCGGCTACCTGTGGCCGACCGGACCGTTCTTCCTGATCACCGAATGGTTGCCGGACTGGGTGCAGCAGCGCCTGTGGGTCGCTGCGTTGATGATCGTCGCCGGCCTTGGCGCCCGGTTCGCCGCCCGACAACTGGGCCTCGCAGCCGGTGCCGCCACCGTCGCCGGTCTCGTCTACCAGCTCTCGCCGTATCCCGTGCCATACCTGGCGCGCACCTCGGCGATGCTCCTGCCCTGGGCGGTGGCCGGCTGGCTGCTCGCAGCCGCGATCCTGGCCACTCGACGTCCACCGGCCCGTTGGCTCGCCGTCGCCGCACTGCTGCTCGCCACCGCCGGCGGTGTGAACTCGACCGCACTCGTGATGATCACACCGCTCCCGCTGCTGTGGTTCTGGTGGGCCCGGCGCACCGGTGACATCAGCGGGGCCCGAGCCGTCGGACTCGCCCTCGCCACCGGCACCACCGCCGTCACGGTCAGTGCGTGGTGGCTGGTGTCGGCCTGGATCGGGGCGCGTCACGGTCCGAACCTGCTGACGTTCTCCGAGACGTTGCGCGACGTGTCGTCCACGGCGACCGGTCCGGAGGTGCTGCGCCTCTCCGGGTACTGGCTGACCCACGTCGTCGAGTCCGACGGAACACCCACCACCGACGCCGGGCGTCTCCTGACCGGATCACCGCTCGTCGTCGGCGCGACGGCGCTCGTGGCCGTCGTCGGGCTCGCCGGCGCCTACGCCGGCCGGTGGGCACATCGGGGCTTCGTCGCGGCGACCGGCCTCGTGGCGGTCGTCCTCGCCGTCGGCGTGCACCCGATCGACGACCCGTCGCCGTTGGGACGACTCGCCCTCGACACCCTGCCCGACAGCGCCCTCACCGCGTTGCGGTCCTCCACCCGGGCGCTTCCGCTGCTCGGCCTGGTGCTCGCCGTCGGCGCCGGACGGGTGGTGTCGAGGCTGCGGCCCCAACCGGCGCTCCTCGTCGCCGGCGCCGGCCTGCTCGCCGTCGCCGCACCCTGGGTGAGCCTCGGCCGGGCCGTCGACCCCGCACTCGAACGACCGGCCACCCCACCCGCGTCATGGGACCCACTGCTCGCCGCAGTCGACGGTGCCGAGCGGGTGCTCGTCATCCCCGGCAGCGAATTCTCGACGTTCACGTGGGGTCACACCCAGGACCCACCGTGGACCTCGACGGTTCCGGTGATCACCCGGGAACTGCTCCCGCTCGGATCGCCCGACCGGATGGACCTGCTGCTCGCCCTCGACGACGCGCTCCAGGAGGGGACGGCCGACCCGGACACCATCGCCGGGCTGGCCCGGCAACTCGGCGCCGACCGGGTGTGGGTCGCCGCCGACATCGACCACGCCCGCTACGGCACGGTCGCTCTCGCCGCCGATGCGCTCGTCGGCGCCGAGGGGCTCACCCCGCTCGAGATCGTCGATGGTGTCGGCGGGGTGTACGCCATCGACGGTGGGCCGCGGTCGGCCGCCCCGGGATCCGAGGTCGAACTGTGGGGCAGCGGCCGGGGCACCCTCACCGCAGCGAGCGCCGGACTGGTCGACGGTGACACGGCGATCTGGCGGGCCGGGTCGGCCCCAGAGGGTCTCCCGGTCATCGTCACCGACGGCGACCGGGACTCGACGCGCCAGTGGCGAACCTCGCAGGGCACCCGCAGCGCAGCCGGCGACCCGGCGGACCGGCGACGCGACGGGACCGCCGAGGTCACCCGGCCCGATCCGGTCCGCACCACGGTGCGACTCGGCGACGACCCGACGGCGACGGTCACCGCCAGCACCTACGGCGACCCGTTCACGTTCCGACCCGAGGTGCGTCCGGCCATGGCCCTCGACGGCGACCCGGACACGGCGTGGCGCGTCGACGACCCGACGGTCCAGCCGGCGATCACGCTCACCGGGGGCATCGCCCGACTCGTCCCGATCGCCGTGGCCGCCGAGGGTGCGGTGACCGCCCTGCGCGTCGAGGCGATGGCCCGTTCCGGGCCGTTCACGACGGTGCTCACCGCCGACGACACCGGCGCCTTCCCGAGCCTCGACCTGCCGGAGGAGACGACGACGGTGACCGTCACGATCGATGCCGTCACCCCCGGTGCCCGATCGGTCGGACTCGCCGAACTGCTCGACGAACCCATGGTCGAGCACCTCGTCGTCCCACCGGCGCCGGCCGGGTCGACGATCGTGTTGGAACGGTGGCGGCTCGGCCGTGACCTCCCGGGACGCCGGGACCCCGAACCGGTGCTGAACCGCATCGTCACCCTCGACGTCGACACCACCCTCACGGTCGAGGTGCAGCTCAGCGGCCCGGGGTCGGACTGCCGGGCCGGTGTGCTGGCGATCGACGGGCTCGACCTGCCCATCGACCCGACGACCGGCACGCCCTGCGACGGCGCGCCGGTCGTGCTCGGCCCCGGTGAGCATCGGGTCACGTCGACCGCCGACCTGGTGGTGCTGCGACCCGTCGACCCGACCCCGAGCACGGCCACGTGCTGCACGCTCGTCCTCCCTCGGGCCCATGCGATCGGCTGGCGCGTCGCGCTCGACGGTCAGGTGCTCGACACCGTCCCGCTCGCCGGCGGCGCCATCGCCGTGCGCGTCGAACCCGGAGTCACGGCCGACGGGCTCGTCACGGAGTGGACCCCGGACCGAGCCCAACGGGCCGCCCTCGCCGTGTCCGGGCTCGCTGCGATCCTTGCGCTGCTCGTCATCGTGATCGACCCCGGTGCGGTGCCCGGCCGGTCCGGGCGCGCCCGCCCGGGCACGATGCTCGACGTCCTCTCCCCGGTCCCGCGACGACTGCTGCGGGCCGCGCTCACCGGTGGTGTCGTCGCCGTCACGGTCGACCCGCTCGCCGGGGTGGTCACCGCCGTGGCCGTGGCCGTCGTCCCGCGGCCCGAGTGGGCGGCGCTCGCCGGGATCGCCGGCGGACTGGGCCTCGTCGCGGTCGAGGTGCTGCTCGACCGGCCGGCGCACGGCATCGGTTGGCCGGCCCACTTCGGTGCCCTCCACGTGCCGGTCACCGCCCTCGTCGTCGCCTGCTGCGTCTGGCTGATGACGGCCCCGGCCGACGAGATCGATGGCGGGGGACGGTGAGCACGTCGCCGTCATCGCCCGCGCCGATCTGGTTCTGGCCGTTGGTCCTGCTGCCACCGCTGTGGAGCGCACCCGGACGCGTCGCGGCCGACACAAAGACCTACCTGTCGCTCGACCCCGGCGGCCTGCTCGCCCAGGCACCCCGGCTGTGGGAGGCCGACACCGGCCTCGGGACGGTCACCCATCAGACGATCGGCTACCTGATGCCGCAGGGACCGTGGTGGTGGGTGGCCGACCGCCTCGGCGTGCCCGACTGGATCACCCAGCGACTCTGGTGGTCGTTGCTCGTCGGCCTCGCGTTGTTCGGTGCGCACCGACTCGCCCGCGCCGTCGGCTCACCGACCAGGGCCGCCACGGTGACCGCCCTGGCGTACGGGTTCGGTCCGTACCTGTTCGCCTACGTCTCGCGCATCTCGGCGATCCTCGTCCCGTGGGCGGTACTGCCGTGGATGATCCTCACCCTGCGCGCCGCCGTGCGCGACGGTTCGCGGTGGCGGTGGCCGGCACGCCTCGCCCTGCTCGTGCTGGTCGCCGGGACGGTCAACGCGACGTCGATCGCCTTCGCCGTCGTCGGGGCCGTCACATGGGTCGCGGCCGAGACACCGTCGTGGCGGTCCCTGTGGCCGACGCTGTGGCGCAGTGCCGTGGCGAGTGCCGCGGTGTCGGTCTGGTGGCTGGTCGCGCTCGTCGTGCAGGGCGCCGAGGGCATCGACATCCTCCGCTTCACCGAGACGTACGCCACGATCCGATCCACCGCCCTGCCGTCGGAGTTGTTGCGCGGCTACGGCTACTGGTTCTCCTACGGCGGTGACTGGCTCGACCCGTGGGTCGGGGCCACCTATGACCTGCTCGGTCAGCCCTGGTACCTGGCGGTCGGCCTCGGCCTCGTGCTCGCGTCGCTGCTCGGACTCACCCGGGTGATCGGACCGGCGCGTCGACCAGCGGCACTGTTGGTGCTCGTCGGACTGGCCCTCTCCGTCGGCGAGGCGTGGACCGGACGATGGACCCCGTGGGGCGCGTTGTTCGGTGCCGTGGTCGAAGCCGGACCCGGCATGGTGCTGCGGTCCACGCAACGGGCCGTGCCGGTGCTGGCCCTCGGTCTGGCCGTCGGTCTCGGCGCCTTCGCGTCCGGCCCGGCGGGTCGTGCGTCGCCCGGGCGACTGCGGGTCCCGCTCGTGTTCGCCGCGCTCGCCGCGCAGGCCCTTCCGTGGTGGACCGGCGGCATCGCGACGACGGCGATCACCCGAGGCGACATCCCCGGGTACTGGACCGACCTCGCCGACGGTCTCGGTGACGATGTCGAGCACCGGGTGTGGGAGACCCCCGGCAGCGACTTCGCGTCGTACCGGTGGGGAGGCACGATCGACCCGGTGCTCGTCGGACTCACCGGTCGACCGGTGGTGGCCCGCGAACTGATCCCGCTCGGCACCGACCACGCCGCCGACCTCGTCTCCGAGGTCGAGCGGCGCGTCACGGAGAACACGCTCGACCCGGCGGCCGTCGCACCGCTGGCGCGGATCATGGCGGTCGACACCGTCGTGGCCCGCAACGACCTCGAGTTCGAGCGGTACGCCCTCGCCCGGCCCGACGACGTCACCGACCGGCTCGACGGCGCCCCCGATCTGGATCGAACGTCGACCGGGCCGATGATCGCCCCCGACGAGCACCTCATCGACGAGCAGACCTTCGGTGGGACCCCCGGCATCGGTGAGGTGCCGGCCGTGGCCACCTGGTCGGTCGCCGACCCGGTGCCGGTGCTGACCGTGCGCTCGGGTGCGTCGATGGTGATGCACGGCAGCGCGGCGACACTCGTCGCCCTCGCCGAGCACGGCCTGATCGACGGCCGTGAGATCGTCGTCGACGGTGACTCCCACGCCGCTGACCCGGCGCTGCTGACCAGCGCATGGACGGTGCTCGGTGACTCGAACCGCTCCGAGGACCGCCGGTGGTACTCGGTCGGCTCGATCCTCGGGGCCACCCGGGCCATTGGCGAGTCGGCACAGCACGACCCGTCGCTGCAGTCGCTCGACGTCGTCGCCCCCGACCGGGCGACGGTCAGCGACCTGGTCGGCGGAATGGCGGCGGTGACGGCCACCTCGTACGGCTCGCCGGCCGTGCTCTCAGCCGAGGACCGGCCCGAGCACGCCGTCGACGGTGACCCTTTCACCGCCTGGCGCGGTGCCGCGCTCGAGGCGACGACCGGCCTGACGTGGACGGGTCGGCTCACCGAGCCGTCGTCCCCGGCGTGGGTCGACCTGATCCAGCCGGTGACCGGGGAGCGGGCACGGTGGATCACGCGGGTGCGGATCACGACGAGCGGTCCCGACGGCGACTGGACGACCGAGGTCGACCTCGACGAGGCGTCACGTGTCCCGCCCGGCCGACGGGTCCCCCTCGGCGGTGGCACCGTGTCGAGCATCACCATCGAGGTGCTCTCCGACTCCGTCGGACCGTTGCCCGGCTACGGGAACTCGGCCGGTGTGGGTTTCGCCGAGGTCACCCTCGACGGTGTCGGCCCGAGCACGGAGTGGATCGTCCTGCCCGAGGATCCCCGGCCCGACGATGCGACCGGACGCACGACGGTGGTGCTCGACCGTCGTCGCATCGATCCGTCGACGGCGAACCGCTTCGACCCCGAGCCGCGCCTCGCCCGCCGAGTCGACCTCGCAGTGCCCGGCGAGTTCACGGTGTCCGGCGCATGGTCGACCTCGGCGTTCGCCGCGCACCCGGTCGTGCGGGCGTCCTCGCCAGCCCTCGCCGGGGTGACCGAGGCGGTGTGGGTGTCCGAGTTCGACCCGGCGGGCGACCCGTGGTTCGAGGTCGACCTCCGCGACGATGCGGCCGAGTTCGCAGTGCGGGTCGCCACCGGACCGCTGTTCTCGTCCGTCGGCACGGTCACGGTCACCGACGCGTCCGGCGTGTCCGGCGGCGCCCGCCCGGATGTCGACGGTTTGGTGCGGTTCGACACGACGTCGTTCGCCGGTGGTCGGGTGCGCGTCAGCCTCGGCGACATCGTCGTCGGCACCACCGTCGATCGCTTCGCCGACCGTCGTCGCGTGCTCCCGGTCGGCGTCCTCGACATCGACGGTGTCGTCCACCGCCGGGATGTCGGCCCCGGTCCGCTCGACATCTGCCGGGGTGGCCTGCTCTCCGTCGACGGGGTCGACGTGCCGTTGCGTCTGGTCACTGACGGGACGTTCAGCGGCTGTGGCACGGTGACGCTCGGTGGCGGCGACCACGAGGTGGTTACCGGTGCCGGGCACATCGTCGGTGTCGACCTCGATCGGGTGGTGTTCGACACCGGCGCCGCCCGCGTCGACACGGCGGTCCGGCCGCTGGCGATGAGTCGCAGCGACACGATGGTCAGCGCCGAGGTCGACGTGGCCGCCGGCGAGTGGTTGGTCTTCGCCGAATCGTTCGCCGGGTGGCGGGCGACGATCGACGGTGTCGACCTCGGCGACCCGGTGCTGGTGAACGGCTACGCGATGGGCTGGCCGATCGACACGGCGCTGTCGGGCACGCTGCGCATCGAATGGGTTGCCCAACGGCTCGTCACCGGGGGCGTGGTCGCCGGGACCGTCGCCGTCGTCCTGGTCGCGTTGCTCGCGGTCGGTCGTCGTCCGGCACCGGCCCCGATCGCACCGCCGCTCGCGGCGCGAGCGTGGTCACGTCGGCGGGCCGGTCTGCTGATCGCCCTCACGCTCGGCCCGGCGGTGCTCGTCGCACCGCTCGTCGGCGGACTCACCCGTCGGGGTCCGCGTTGGCTGCTCGCCGTGCCGTTCGGCGCCATGTGGATGTGGACATCGGTACGGCAGGCGCGCTGGGACATGCCGATCGACCTCCGCTGGCCGTCGTCGATGGGGTGGGCACAGTGGTTCGTCGTCGCCGTCGTCGCCGGGTGCTGCTGGGTGGCCCTCACCCGCGACGAGTAGCGTCCGCCGCCGTGCGCACCCTGGTGGCGGTCCCGACGTACTTCGAGTCCGAGAGCATCGAGACGCTGTTGCGTCGGCTGCGGGCCGCCGTCCCCGACGCCGATGTGGTCGTCGTCGACGACGGCTCCACCGACGGGACCTGTGACATCGTCGAGCGCGTCGCGGACGAACTCGGACGGGTCCGGCTCATGCGTCGGTCGCACAAGGCCGGACTCGGCGACGCGTACCGGGCCGCGTTCCAACCGGCACTCGACGACGGGTACGAGCTGCTGGTCGAGATCGATGCCGACCTCTCGCACGACCCGGCTGCGCTCCCCGAGATGATCTCCGCCGCGGCCGCCGGCGCCGATGTCGTCATCGGCTCGCGATACGTGCCGGGTGGGCGCATCGTCGGCTGGTCCCGGTCGCGGACGCGACTGTCGCGGTGGGGCAACCGCTATGCGTCGATCGTGCTCGGGTTGGCGATCAACGATGCGACAGCCGGGTTCCGGGTGTACCGGTCGTCGATCGTCCGTCGTTTCGGTCTCGGTGGCATCCGGTCGAGCGGCTACGGGTTCCAGGTCGAGATGACCTACCGGGCGGTGCGTCACGGGGCGCGCATCGTCGAGATCCCGATCGTGTTCCGCGAACGCGAGTCGGGCGAGTCGAAGATGAGCCGCCAGATCGTCGTCGAGGCGCTCGCACTCGTCACGGCATGGGGGATTCGCGACCTGCTCACCCGGCGCCGGGCCGAACGGATGTACACCGACTGACCGACGTGTGGGTCAGACCCGCGCGATGCCGGCGAGGACCAGCACGTCCTCGGTGATCTCCTCGGCGGCGTCCATCAGGTGGAAGTCGTCGGCCGTCGTCACCTCGGCGTCGCCGCGGTTCAGGATCGGGTAGAGCACCCGTCGACCCGCCGAGTGGAGCAGCGCGAGGGCTCGGTCGGGCAGGCGGTGCCGCAGGTCGAACACGTCGACGGCGAGGATGCGTCGCCCGGTGCGCCGTCGACGGGCGAACTCGGCCTCGACCCGCTCGTTGCCGGTCATGCCGGTCACGGTCACGTCGTCGAAGTGTGCTGTGAGCAGTGAGCGCAATCCGTCGGGTCGGAAGAGGTGGACGTGGAACGGGTTCTCGAAGTCGGCCGGCTCGTTCGGGGTCAGGAACACGGCGACACCGCCGGGCTTGAGCACCCGGGCGATCTCGGCCACGTGGCGCTCCGGATCGGTGAAGTGCTCGATGATGTGTGAGGAGCACACCCAGTCGAGTGAGCCGCTCGCCACGGGAAGCACCCTGGCATCGGCGCACAGGGCGCCGTCGATCCGGCCGGCGGCCGCCCGGGCCGTGTCGACGTGGTAGTCGATGCCGATCACCGTCCGTCCCGGCCGGGCCAGCGCCGCGCTCTCGGTGCCGAGTCCGCAGCCGATGTCGATGCCGCGACCGTTCCCGATCATCGTGTCGACGACCCGGTAGCCGGCCTCGTGGAGGGCGATGAGCGATGCCGGGGTGTGATCGCGGACGGGGCGTTCACCGGTGGGACGCATGCGGAGCCGTAGTGTACGGAGTCGTGCTCAGGGTGGCCGTGCTCTCGTGGAGGGCGCCGGGTGACCCCGATGCCGGGGGGTCCGAACTGCACGCGCGCGAGATCCTCGCGCGCTGGGTCGCCGCCGGTGTCGAGGTGACCGTCCATGCCCGCCGGCCGCCGGTGACCGACCGGCCCGGCGGTGATCCGTCGTCCGCGCTCCCGTTCGACGTGGTGCACGCCGGCGGCACCTATGGCGTGTTCGCGGCCGCGCCCACGCGGGTGTGGCGGAACCGTGACCGATTCGACGCCGTGGTCGAGATCCTCAACGGGGTGCCGTTCTGGTCGCCACTGTGGTGGCGGGGGCCGCGCGTCGTGTGGCTGCATCACCTGCACACGGCGATGTGGGCGCAGACCCTGCCGCGGCCGCTCGCCGACATCGGTCGCTGGAACGAGCGGGTGATCGTGCCGCGGGCCTACTCGTCGACGCCGGTCGTGACCCTCGCCGAGCCGGGACGGGTCGAGTTGGATCACGCCGGGTTCCGGCGGGTCGAGGTGGTCGAACCGGGTGTGGCCGAGGTCTTCGTGCCGGACCCGGGGCGGGTGGTCCCGGAAGTCGGCACGCGCCTCGTCGCCGTCGGCCGTCTCGCACCGGTGAAGCGCTGGATCGAGTTGTTCACGGCCGTCGCGCCACTGGCCGGCCGCGTCCCCGGGCTGCGGCTCGATGTCGTCGGCGAGGGCCCCGAGCGAGCCGGGTTGGAGCGGTGGCGCGCCGAGAACGCCGCGTCGTGGCTGGTGATGCACGGCCGCGTCGACGACACGGCCTTGCGGGACCTGTACCGGGCGGCCGACGTGCTCGTGTCGGCCTCGTCGGCAGAGGGGTGGGGGATGACGATCACCGAGGCGGCGCGGTGCGGCGTGCCGGCCGTCGTGACCGATGTGACCGGGCACCGTGCTGCGGTGGTCGACGGTGTCACCGGTGTTCTCGTCGCCGACCCGGTCGGTCTGACGGCGGCGGTCGAGGTGCTGTTGCTCGACACCGAGCTCCGGAGGCGGCTCGGCGCGGCCGCGGCGGAGCGGGCACGGACCATGATCTGGGATGAGGCGGCGCGCCGGCATCTCGAGGTGCTCGAGGCGGCGGTCGCAGAACGAGGTCGACGGTGATGATGGATCTGGTGCGTGCGGCACGGCCGAAGCAGTGGGTGAAGAACGTGTTGGTGTTCGCGGCGCCGGGCGCGGCGGGGGTGTTGACGACCGCTGATGGTGTGTGGCGGTCGTCGCTGGTGTTCGTGGTGTTCTGTCTGGCGGCGTCGGGGACGTACCTGTGGAATGACATCGCGGATCGGCAGTCGGATCGGCAGCATCCGACGAAGCGGCGTCGGCCGATCGCGTCGGGTGCGGTGTCGGTGCGACTTGCCGGTGTGGTCGGGTCGGGGCTGATGGTCGTCGCAGTCGCGTTGGCGGCGGTGCTCGGTTGGCAGACGCTGGTGGTGACGGTGGTGTACGTGGCGGTGACGTTGTCGTATTCGGCGGTGTTCCGTCAGGTGGCGGTGCTGGATCTGGTGGTGGTCGCGTCGGGGTTCGTGTTGCGGGCCGTCGCTGGTGCGGTGGCGGTCGATGTGCCGATGTCGACGTGGTTCGTGGTCTGCGTGTCGTTCGGTGCGCTGTTCGTGGTGACCGGCAAGCGCTACGCCGAGTTCCTCGAACTGGGCGCCGGGCAGCTGCCGGGGCGGGCGACGTTGGCGGTGTACACGCAGCCGTATCTGCGGTCGATGGTGACGATGGCGATGACGGTGGCGATCGTGACGTATTGCTTGTGGGCGTTCGAGTCGAACACGGCGGCGGGGGATGGGGCGGTGTTGTTCGAGGTGTCGATCGTGCCGTTGGTGGCGGCGTTCATGCGGTACCTGTTGGTGTTGGACATGGGTCGTGGTGCGGCACCGGAGGAGGTGTTCGCGAGTGATCGGGTGTTGCAGGCGCTCGGTGTGGTGTGGGTCGTCGTGTACGGCTTGGCGGTGTACCTGTGACGTCTGTGGCGACCGGCGAGTTGCGTGTGGTGTCGGGGTGGGGGCGCACGTCGCCGGCGCGATGCCGGGTGCATGAGGTGTCCGGGGCTGATGGTGTGCGAGACGTGCTGAGCGATGTGTCGTGTCGTGGTGTCGTGGCGCGTGGTCTGGGTCGGGCGTATGGGGATGCGGCGCAGAACGCCGGTGGGGATCTGGTGCGCCTGATGGGTGACCGGATCGATCTCGACGAGGCGACTGGTGTGGT
>JBEAPU010000107.1:0-5422 GCA_041164245.1 Actinomycetota bacterium
TGATCATGGTGACCCACGACCGACATGTCCTCGACCGCGTGACGACCACCGTCATCGAGATCGACCGGGGCCGGCTGCACCGTCACGTCGCCTCCGGAGAGCATCGGGGTTCGGGCTACGCGGCCTACCTCGCCGGCTGTGCCGAGCGGGCCGCGCAGGAGGCGACCACCGAACAGGTGCGGCGCAACGCAGCGCGGCGCGAACTCGAGTGGCTGCGCCGTGGCGCACCGGCGCGGTCCACCAAGCCCAAGGCCCGGGTCGACGCGGCCCGCGCCATCGTCGACGCCCGCGCCCCGGCGGTCGCACGGACCGGCGACCTCGACCTGGCGCTCGGCACGACCCGTCTCGGGTCGACCGGTGTCGAGTTCGCCGACGTGTCGTTCACCCACGCCGGCGCCGACCGGGCGGTGTTCGCCGGGTTCAGTCACTCCTTCGACCCGGGCGACCGCATCGGCATCGTCGGGGTCAACGGGGCCGGCAAGACGACGCTCCTCGACCTGATCGCTGGCCGTCTCGCACCCACCGAGGGCGCGATCACCGTCGGTCGCACCGTCAGGGTCGGCTACTACGACCAACTCGGCCGCGACCTCGACCCGACGCAGCGGGTGCGTGACGCCGTCGTCGGCGACGCGCCAGACCCGACCCCCGAGCAGATCTCGCTCATGCGTCGCTTCTGGTTCGACGGCGACGCGCAGTTCGCGCCGATCGGCACGCTGTCGGGCGGTGAGCGGCGCCGATTGCAGTTGTTGCTGACCCTCGTCGACCGGCCGAACGTGCTGCTGCTCGACGAGCCGACGAACGACCTCGACCTCGACACGCTGCGGGCCCTCGAGGATTTCTGCGAGGACTGGCCGGGCATCGTCGTCGCGGTCAGTCACGACCGGACCTTCCTCGACCGGGTCGTCGAACAGGTCCTGGCCGTCGACAGCGGCCAGGTCCGTCAGGTGCGTGGCGGTGTCGAGGGCTGGCTGCGTGAACGGGCGACAGCGGCGGCCTCACCCCCGATGGCGACGACACCGCGACCCGAGCGCGACCGTCCGGCCACGACGCGACCCGCGGCACCGACCAGACGTCGCTCGCCGAGCACCCTGCGCCGCCTGATCGAACAGGCCGAGCGGGCGATGGGCGCAGCCGGTGACGACATCGACCGGCTCACCGCCGAGCTCGCCACAGCGGGTTCCGACCCGGCACGCCTCACTGCGATCAGCACCGAACTGGCCGTCGCCCAGGGGCGGCTCGCCGCCGCCGAGGAGGACTGGTTGCGGTTCTCCGCCGAGGCCGAGGAGCAGGGTCTCCCGCCCGGTTCGGGCTGAAGGGCGCTACGGTGCTCTCGCCGCACGGGATCCCCGTCCGGTGGGTTCGCAGAACGGGCAGTGGTTCCTCCGGTCTCCGTGAGCCATCACCACCCCCATCCCGACCCCGTGCACGAGCCGGGGCGACACGAACCCACGAACCGTGCCGATCGGCGCGGAGACGGAGATCCCCATGACCGACACCCTCATCCCCCCTGCGGACGCGGACGCGCCCGTGCCGCCCTCGTTCGCCGAACTCGGCGTACCGCACTGGATCTGCTCGGCGCTCGAGCGCCGCGGCATCACACATCCCTTCGAGATCCAGGCGGCGACGATCGCCGACGCGATGGCCGGCCGCGACGTCAGCGGTGCCGCACCGACCGGGTCGGGCAAGACCCTCGCCTTCGGTGTGCCGCTGATCGCGATGACGCCCAAGGGCCGCCCCCACCACCCGAAGGCGCTCGTGCTCTCCCCCACCCGTGAGCTCGCCGACCAGATCACCGACGAACTCTCGAGCCTGTCCGGTCGAACCCGAGTGGCCGCCGTCTACGGCGGTGTCGGCTACGGCAAGCAGATCGCCGCGCTGAAGAACGGTGTCGACGTGCTCGTCGCCTGCCCGGGCCGCCTCGAGGACCTGATGGCGTCGGGCACCGTGCGCCTCTCCGAGGTGGAGCGGGTCGTCATCGACGAGGCCGACCGCATGGCCGACATGGGCTTCCTGCCCGTCGTGCGTCGCATCCTCGACCAGACGACGTCACGGCAGCAGACCGTCCTGTTCTCCGCCACGCTCGACGGTGACGTCGGGGCGATCGTGCGCCAGTACCAGAACGACCCGGTGCGTCACGAGGTGACGATCGACGAGGGCGACACCGTGCCGGCCGAGCACGTGTTCTGGACCGTCAAGCGCGAGGAGCGCAACGCACTGCTCGCCCGCACGCTCACCGCGGTGTGGCCGGCCGTCGTGTTCTGCCGTACCCGTCACGGGGCCGAGCGTCTCGCCAAGCAGCTCGACCAGGCCGGCGTGTCGACGGTGTCGATCCACGGTGGCCGCAGCCAGCAACAGCGCACCCGTGCCCTCGCCGATTTCACGAAGGGCCGTGTCCAGGCGATGATCGCCACCGACGTCGCAGCGCGCGGCATCCACGTTGACGATGTGGCCGTGGTCGTGCACTACGACGTGCCCGAAGACCACAAGGCCTACGTCCACCGGTCGGGTCGCACGGCTCGCGCCGGGCGCGGCGGCCTGGTGATCTCGCTCATCGAGCCGAACGGCCAGCGTGCGGCCCGCCGCATGCAGCGTGAGGCCGGCATCGACGCGGAAGTGACTGCGCCCGACCTCGAGGTGCTCGCCGATCACCGCTCGACCATGCCGGCGCCCGAACGACGCCCGTTCGAGCCCGCCGCGCCGGCGCAGCGTGACGACAGGCCTGCCAAGCCGGGCAGGTCGGTCAAGCCAGCCGGCTCGCGCCGACAGAGCGCCCGGGCCGCCGGACGTCCGGCGCGCCAGGGCGATCAGCGCTCGGGCGGTCGACGCAGCGACGTCACAGGCCGTCCCACGAGTAGTGGTACACGCCGGCCCACGAGGGGTTCAGGCGCAACCGGCCGGAACAACTGAAGTCGGTCGACGCCGGCGGGAGCTCGCACCCGAGGTTGCCGCTGACCCGGTCGGCATCGAAGCCTCCGTCGAACGAGAACCCGCTCGCCGCCGGGTTCGACGGGTTGACCGTGACCGACATGTCGATGGTGATCTTCACGTTCTTTGAGAAGGTCCGGCTCCGGTACTTCTTCGAGAAGTGCCGCTTGTACTCGAAGTCGGTCTCACCGTAGAAGTAGTCGACTCCGTTGATCGTCTTCGGGTACTGCATGATCAGTTCCTCGGTCAGCATCGACCCGCCGTGCGCCTTGTGGGTGTACGTGAGATCGAAGTAGAGCTTCTCGACCCCGTCACAGGTGATCTGGATCGTGCTGCCCTCGGCGAGGGTGATCGAACTACCGGCGATCCGGATCGAGCCGTCGGCGCTTGCGGAGAAGTTCGCGCAGCCCGAGCTGGTGCTCGGGATCGTGGTCGACGTCTGGAAGTGGAGTCGCTCGATGTCGACGTTCGCACTCGACCAGTCCCAGTCGCTGAGCGTCGCGTCGAGGGTCTGGGTGACGCCGGAGGACGCTGCCTCGAAGCCCGACGAGACGGACATGTCGCCCATCCCCGACGTCATGTCAGCGTTGAAGTCGATGTTGCTGCCCGATGAGTTGATGACGATCGACAGGGCCACTGTCTCATAGGTCATCCCGGCGAGCGTCAGGTTGTCGATCGACTCCGTGAACACGAAGCCATCGGCCGACACCTGGGTGGCGACCTCGAGCGTCGTCGAGCCGAACGCGGCCGTGAACTGGAATCCGGCGAAACCGGCCGGGAGGCTCTGCTGGGTCCCGCCCGACTGGATCGAGCAGCCGGTCGGGGCGATCCCGACCTTGAACGCGGTGGCCGTGATCGTGCCGTTGTCGATCGAGAAGCCCGACGTGCCCGAGCCACTCGAGAACCCGTAGGCGAAGCACGGGTTGGTGTACGAGATGTTGAACCCGAGCGTGCCGACCATCCAGTCGGCCGAGTCACACGGCCCCTGACAGGCGATGACCTTGCCAGTCTGGGATCCCTGGGGGTCGAGGTACGTGGTGCTGGCGTAGCCGAGCGCCGGCGACCCGTCCTGGAAGGCGATCTGGACCGTGAGACTCCACAGGTTCATGCCCTTGATCCCGAACTGGTCGGGCCAGACGTATGACGCACCCGCCGGGTTCGACAGCCGGGTGGTGGCAGTGAGGCCGTCGCCGCCGGTGTCGCCGGCGGCCTTGGTGCCCACCGCGTTCACCGAAAGCGCCATGCCGGTCTCGGATCCGGCCGAGGCGACGAGTTGCACCGAGGTGTTGATCGGCCGGGTGTTGGGGCTGTACCCGACGACGGCGGCCCCGGTGGTGCCGAGGGCGAACGAGGCCTCGCCACTGCGACTGGCCTCGATCGAGGCCGTGATCGAGTTGATCGTGGTCTGGAACGGTTCGGAACCGATGTGGATGTTCGTCGGGACGATGGCACTCAACGAGAAGCCGTCACGGGAGAGCGAACCGGTCACGTCGAACACGAAGTCCACGGCTGCGCCGAGGTCGATGTTGAGCGCCTCGGCGACGACGCCGGGCAGCTTGGCCTGGCCGGCGAGGGTGATCGTCTGGCTCTCGAGGGCGTCGTGGACACCGGCCATGATCACGTCCGCGCTCGGCAGGCCCGCCAGGGTCGCCGACGGGATGTTCGTCCAGGCGATGCCCTTCACAGCGGCCGAGGCCGGTGCGCCAGCACCCGGCAGCGAGCCGCTCACCGTCGTGGCGACACCGACCTGACCGATGACGATGCCCTGCGCTGACCAGCGCAGGCAGCCGTCGGTTGCCGCGTTGTCGTGGCCCGGGATCGGAATGGTGAAGCCACCGCAGAACTCGAGGTCGACACCGCCGTTGAGGGTCGCGAGGCTCGGCAGGTCCATGTTCGGGTCGTAGGAGTCGCTGCGCTGTCCGTGCCAGAGCGTGAGGGTCGCGTCGGTCACACCGAACCCGGAGAAGGTGACGTCACCAGCGACGGCATCGAACCGGGCCCAGTTGCCGTCGGTGGTGATCGCACCGGTGAGGGCGAGTTCGCTCGGCACACCGGCGACGGCGAGCGTGCCGGTCATCGAGAGGTAGGGGCCGTCGGCGCCGGTCGGGCACTGCGATTCCTCGAGAGGACAGTCGGCGGACAGTTCGGGGGTCGACACGTAGGTCACGCCGTTCGCCATGTTCCATGTGTGGGTGGTGCCCACGACGTCGTAGCTGACCGCTCCGTCGGTCATCGAGATCGAGCCCGAGAGCGTCGACGGGTCGATGGTGAGGCTCGGCAGGTTCGCCGGTGTCCACGTGGACGACGTCATGGCGCCCAACTCGAGCGACCAGTTCTCGGCATCGGTCACCGAGATCGCGACGTCGAGTCCGAAGCCGGCGGTGTCGAAGGTGACGACGGCGGTGCCGCTCACGGCGCCGGTCGATGGATCGACGGCGACGTTTGCGCTCTCGATGTGGACGCCGCCACCGAGGTCGCCGTCGGCGAGCTTGTCGAG
>JBEAPU010000108.1:0-2513 GCA_041164245.1 Actinomycetota bacterium
AGGCCTACCTCGACTCGGTGCCCGCCGTGCGCCTCCGGCCCGAGGTCGCCCCGGTCGCCGTTGCCTACACCGCAATGCACGGTGTCGGCGGCGAGGTGCTCGTCGCGGCGTTCGAGCGCAGCGGGCTCGGTCCGCCCGCGGTGGTCGAGGAGCAGTTCGAACCCGACGGCACGTTCCCGACCGTGCCGTTCCCGAACCCGGAGGAGCCGGGGGCGATGGATCTCGTGATGGCGCTCGCCGAGCGGGTTGGCGCCCGTTTGGCGATCGCGAACGACCCTGACGCCGACCGGGTTGGAGCGGCGATTCCAACGCGCGACGGGGGCTGGCGACGTCTCGGAGGTGACGAGGTCGGGTGGTTGCTCGCCGATCACATTCTGCGGCATACCGATGGTGACGACCGACTCGTCGTCACCACCTTGGTCTCATCGTCGATGCTCGCCACGATCGCGGCCGATCACGGCGTCCACTCCGTCGAGACCTTCACCGGGTTCAAGTGGATCGCTCACACGGTCGCCGCGCATCCCTCGCAACGCTTCGTCTTCGGCTACGAGCAGGCTCTCGGCTACCTCGTGACCGATCGACCCCTCGATAAGGACGGGATCACCGCCGCGGTGCTCCTCGCTGAGGTGGCCGCGCTCGCCGAGGCTGAGGGCACCGACCTCGAAGGACGCCTCGAGGCGCTCGCTGAGCGCTACGGACGCCACCTCATGGTGGAGCGGTCCGTTCGGATGGACCCGGCGGCCGGAAGCGCCGCGGTCGCCCTGCTCCGCGCGACCCCTCCGGAGCGCGTGGCGGGCTCCTCGGTCATCTCGGTCGAGGAGTACCCCGAGGCGAGCCTTCTCCGACTCGTGCTCGACGGTGGGATCCGGGTGCAGGTGCGGCCGAGCGGCACGGAGCCGAAGGTGAAGATCTACGGCGAGGGCGTGGGCGTCGACCCGACGGCAGCGGTCGAGGCCATCATCGAGTTGCTCGGCTGAGCGGTCGCGCTTAGTTGCCGGGATCGCCGAAGAGGCGGTCGCCGGCGTCGCCGAGACCCGGCACGATGAACGCATTCTCGTTGAGGTGGTCGTCGATCGCGCCGACCACGAGTCGGAGCGGCCCGCAGCCGGTGCCGAGGCGCTCGATCCCCTCAGGGGCGGCCAGCACGCACACGACCTCGATCGGTCCCTCAGCCCCACGCCGGCGCAGAAGCCCGATCGCGTGGGCGAGCGAGCCGCCGGTGGCGAGCATCGGATCAAGCACGATCACCGGCCGGCCGGTCACCGACGAGGGCAACTTGTCGACGTAGGCCACCGGCTGGAAGCTCTCCTCGTCGCGGGCGACACCGATGAAGCCAACGTCGGCCTGAGGAAGGAGCGCCTGGGCGGGACCGAGGAGGCCGAGCCCAGCACGGAGCACCGGAACCACGAGGGGGCGCTCGGCGAGACGGTTCGCGGCGGTCTCAGCGAGCGGGGTCGTCACCGTGCCGGCGATGGTCGGCAGGTGGCGCGTGGCCTCGGCGACGAGCAGGGTCCCGATCCGATCGACGTGACGTCGGAAGACCTCGTTGGGCGTCGAGCCATCGCGGATCACCGCGAGGGAGTCGGCGACCAGTGGGTGATCAAGGACGGTGACCTCGACGCGGTCGTCGCTCACGATGCCCCCAGTTCGACTTCGGCGCGCAGCAGTTCGTACCCGGGCTTCACCACGCCGTTGATAATACGCAGACGCTCCGGGAAGGGGATGAAGGCGCTCTTCAGGGCGTTTATCGTCAGCCACTCGAAGTCGTCGAGCCCCCAGTCGAAGGCTTCCGCGAGCTGCGAGAACTCCCTACTCATCGAGGTGTCGCTCATGAGTCGATTGTCGGTGTTCACCGTCACGCGGAAGCGGAGTCGGCGAAGGAGGCCGATCGGATGCTCTGCGATCGACGCGCAGACGCCGGTGTTCACATTTGAGGTGGGGCAGAGCTCGAGAGGCACTCGTCGATCGCGCACGAACGAGGCGAGGCGACCGAGCTCCTCGCGCCCCGGCTCACCCGTGATGTCGTCGACGATGCGCACGCCGTGACCAAGGCGAGCGGCCCCGCAGTACTGCAGGGCCTCCCAGATGCTCGGTAGGCCGAACGCCTCACCAGCGTGGATCGTCGAGTGGAAATTCTCACGCTGGACGTACTGAAAGGCGTCGAGGTGTCGCGACGGGGGATGGCCGGCCTCGGCCCCGGCGATGTCGAAGCCGACGACGCCGGCATCGCGCCACCGAACGGCGAGCTCGGCGATCTCGCGACTGTGGGCCGCGGTGCGCATGGCGCACAGGATCGTGCGGATGGTGAGCGCGGTGCCCGAAGCACCGGCCTCGAAGCCCCGAACAACCGCCTCCACGACCTCGTCGAGCGTGAGCCCTGCCTCGCGATTCAATTCCGGAGCGAAACGCACCTCGGCGTAGACGACGCCGTCCGCGGCCAGGTCCTCAGCGCACTCCCGCGCCACTCGCTCGAGCGCGTCGGCGTGTTGCATGACACCGACGGTGTGGGCGAA
>JBEAPU010000109.1:0-54523 GCA_041164245.1 Actinomycetota bacterium
GTTCGCTGACGTCGATCACGAACCCGTCGGGGTTGGCGTCGAACTCGTCGGCGAGACGTCGCATGATCCACGTCGCGGACGGCCCGAGTGTGCTGATCCAGAAGCGTTCGACGTACGCCGATCGCGGGTCGTGGTCCCGCCCGCGCCCCGGCGGTACGGGCCATGGGCGGAAGACGGTCCGGTCGTCGTGGTCGCTCCCGCCCGTGCTGCTGCGGTCGGTGCTGGTGTCGAGACCCATGGGAACCTCCGGATGATCCCGCCGAGCGGGGCCGACCGCGGTGGTCGACGGACGAGGGGAGGTCGGTGTAGGCGGGCCGGGACGACGGCGGCCGACGTGACACCGCGACGTCTGGTGCATGATGGTCGGATGACGGATCGTGACCAGACGGCCATCGCCGCCGGGTGGGTCGCCGGGGCATCCCGCATCGTGGTCCTCACCGGTGCCGGCATCTCGACCGATTCGGGCATCCCCGACTTCCGCGGCCCCAACGGGGTCTGGACCCGCAACCCGGCAGCCGAGAAGGCGAGCGACATCTCGCACTACCTCGGTGACCCGGAGGTCCGGCGGGCCGCGTGGCGGAACCGGCTCGTGCACCCGGCGTGGACGGCGCGTCCCAACCCGGCCCACGCGGCGATCGTCGCCCTCGAACGAAGCGGACGGCTCTCGGCGGTCGTGACCCAGAACATCGACGGCCTGCACCAGCGCGCCGGGAGCGACCCCGACCGGGTGATCGAGGTCCACGGGACGGTGTGGTTCACCCGTTGCTGGGAGTGCTCGGACCGCCGGCCGATGGCCGAGACCCTCGAGCGGGTGCGCGACGGGGACCCCGACCCGTCGTGCGCGATCTGTGGTGGGATCCTCAAGAGCGACACGATCAGCTTCGGTCAGTCGCTCGTGCCCGAGGTGATCGATCGGGCGTTCGCCGTGAGCTCGGGGTGCGACCTGATGGTGGCTGTCGGCTCGACGTTGAGCGTGTTCCCCGTCGCCGGGTGCGTGCCGGCGGCGCGTCGGGCCGGGGCCCGGGTGGTGATCGTCAACGGCCAGGAGACGGCGATGGACGGTGAGGCCGACGCGGTGATCCGCGGGTCGATATCGGAGGTGCTCCCGGCACTCCTCGGCGTCGGTGGGAATACCTGACCGACTTGGTAGGTTTTTGGCTCCATGCCGACGTTCCGTGACCTCCTCAGTGCCGCGAAGGCCGAGATCCTCGAGATCAGCCCCGAGACCGCAGCCGCCCGACTGGCCTCCGGCTCGGTCGTACTCGACGTGCGGGAGCCCGACGAGTACGCCGAGGGTGCGATCCCCGGGGCGATCCACATCCCGCGCGGTCACCTCGAGGCCCAGATCGAGAACCGCATCCCCGACAAGTCGACCCCGGTCGTCGTCTACTGCGCCGGCGGTGTGCGCTCGGCCTTCGCGGCCCGCACGATGGGTGAGCTCGGGTACACCACGGTCGAGTCGATGGAGGGAGGCTTCGGTCGGTGGAAGGACGAGGGTCGGCCGTGGAGGCAGCCGGCGTCCCTCACCGCCGAGCAGCAGAACCGCTACAAGCGGCACCTGCTGCTCCCCGAAGTCGGCACCGAGGGGCAGAAGAAGCTCCTCGAGGCGAAGGTCCTGATGCTCGGTGCCGGTGGGCTCGGGTCGCCGGCCGCGCTCTACCTGGCGGCGGCCGGGGTGGGGACGATCGGCATCGTGGACATGGACGACGTCGACGCCTCGAACCTGCAGCGGCAGATCCTGCACAACGTCGACCGCATCGGCGACCGCAAGGTCGACTCGGCGAAGAAGACGCTGACGATGCTCAACCCCGACGTCGACGTCGTGACCTACGACACCCGACTCTCGGCCGAGAACATCATGGACATCATCGCCGGCTACGACGTGATCGTCGACGGCGCCGACAACTTCCCGTCCCGGTACGTGCTCAACGACGCCAGCGTGAAGCTCGGCATCCCGGTGGTCCACGGGTCGATCTTCCGCTTCGAGGGAATGGTCAGCGTCTTCCACCCCAAGGAGGGTCCGACCTACCGGGACATGGTCCCGGAGCCACCGCCCGCCGAGTTGGCACCGTCGTGCGCCGAGGCCGGGGTGCTCGGCGTGCTGCCCGGCATCATCGGCTCGATCCAGGCGCTGGAGACGATCAAGGTGATCCTCGGACTCGGCGAACCGCTCATCGGCCGCATCCTCTCGGTCGACACGACCGAGATGGAGTTCCGGGTGTTCAACCTGCGCCGCGACCCGTCGAACCCGGTCACCTGGGACAACCGAGACCGCATCCGGGTGCGCGACCTCGACGGGTTGTGCGCCCCCTGGCTCGACGATCACTGAGCCCGGCCGGGCTCAGGCCCCCTCGGGAACCGTCGGCGGAGTGATGCCGTCGCGCTCCTGGACGGCGACACCGGCCAACACGAGTCCGATGCCGAGCGCATCGATCGACGACGGTCGCTGGCCGAGGGCGACCCAGCCGACGACTGCGGCGGTCACCGGGAGCAGCGACAACAGCACCGAGAAGCGGCGGACCGGGATGCGACGCAGGACGTGCTGGTCGATGCCGTAGCCGATCGCGTTCGAGAACACGCCGGTGGCCAGCGCCGCGACGAGCAGCAAGGGCGAGGTCCAGACCGGGCCGCTCCACGGCGCCCCGATCGGTGTCAGGACGATCGCGCCGATCACCAGGCCGACCGCCAGCCCATCGACCCCGGAGGTCACCGTCGCCACCCGCGCCCCGATGACGATGTACACCGCCCAGCAGGCCGACGCAGCGAGGATGAACACCACGCCGAGCGGTTCGTCACCGAGCTCGACCCCCCCGAGGGTGACCACGCCGACTGAGGCGAGGGCCAGCGCAGCGGCGTTGCGTCCCGACCGGGTCATCGCGGCGGCGACGGCGATCGGTCCGATGAACTCGATGGCGACGCTCTTGCCGAGGTCAACCCGGGCGATCGCCAGGTAGAAGAACACGTTCATCGCGGCGGTGGCCATACCGAACAGGGCGGCGCCGCCGAGTCGTTGACGGTCCCAGCTCCCGGGCCTCGGACGCGCCACCGCCCACAGCACGAGGGCGGCACCCACGACCCGCAACCACCCGACGCTCTGCGGGGCGACACGATCGAAGATCGACACGGCGATCGCCGCGCCGACGTACTGCGACAGGGCCGAGACCGCGAACAGGCCCTCGGCCGGAACCGTCCGGCGGGTCACCGACGAGCCGCTCGGCTCAGTCGAACAGCTCGGGATCCGTCGCGCAGATCTCCTGCCACAGCGGCTGGAAGCTGAACCACCCGGCGAGGTGGTGGCCGGTCTGCTCGAAGGTGTAGCGGGCGTACTCGTCGCGGATGTGGATCGGGTCGCCGGCGGCCATCGCCGCGAGCTGCACCTGGCAGTTGCGCTCCATCGTGATGAACCAGAACGCCGCCTCGTCGACGGTCGTGCCGACCGTGAACAGCCCGTGGTTCTGGTGGATGGCGGCCTTGCCGGTGGGGAACTTCGATGCGAACTCGAGGCCGGCCTCCATCTCGAACACAACGGCACCACCCTGCTCGGAGATCACGGTGTGGTCCCCGTAGAAGGCGCACGAATCCTGGGTGATCGGGGCCAGCGGGATGCCGAGGGAGGCGAAGGCCTTCCCGTAGGTCGAGTGCGAGTGGGCCGCCGAGATCACCTCGGGGCGGGACTTGTGGATCGCCGAGTGCAGCACGAACGCGGCACGGTTCACCGGCATGTCGCCGACCACGATCTCGCCCTCGTGGCTGACCAGGAGCAGGTCACTGGAGCGCATGTGGCGGAAGCTCTTGCCGAACGGGTTGACCCAGAAGTGGTCGGTGAGGATCGGGTCGCGGACCGTGATGTGCCCGGCGACGCCCTCACCGAACCCGAGGCGGCCGAAGATGCGCAGGGCGCCGGCGAGCTTGGCCTTGCGGTGGGCTCGCTCCTCCTCCGGGTCGTCGAAGGTCTCGGGGTGGAAGGAGATGATCGGCTGCTCGTCGATTGCCATACCCGAGACGTTAGTCACGACCGCACGAGCGGTGCGACGCGGACCCCGGCCGGGATGTCACGATTCCGGTGTGAGCGATGACCTCGTCCGTCCCGTCAACCGGCCCGCGGCGCCGGCGGCACTCGCCGCCCCGGCGGCGGCCTACGCCCACGGCGTGATCACCGAGGGGGCGTCCCGCTGGGTCCACACCTCCGGCGTCGTGCCGACGCGTCCCGACGGGACGGTCCCCGACGACCTGGCCGAGCAGGCGTCGACGGTGTGGGCGAACGTCGTCGCGATCCTCGAGGCCGGGTCGATGACGGTGGGCGACATCGTGTCGGTCACGACCTACGTGGTCGCGGGGGAGGAGCTGGCGGTCGTCATGGCCGCCCGCGACGCGGCCCTCGGTGGCCACCGGGCGGCGTCGACGCTGGTCACCGTTCCGGCGCTCGCCCGGCCGGAGTGGCGCATGGAGATCGCGGTCGTCGCCGCGGCCTGAGACCGTCGGTCGGGCCGTGCGCCGCGACGACGAATACGCTGTCCCCATGCCCGCCGACGCCCCCCGACAGACCGACTCCGGAATCGACGTCAAGCCGCTCTACACCGCTGACGACCTCACCGGCTGGGATCCGACGACGGCGCTCGGGCTCCCGGGCGAAGCGCCGTTCACCCGGGGCGTGTACCCGAGCATGTACCGGGGTCGCCTGTGGACGATGCGCCAGTACTCGGGTTTCGGCGACGCGGCGAGCACCAACGAGCGCTTCAAGTTCCTGCTGGCGGCCGGGCAGACCGGCCTGAGCTGCGCCTTCGACCTGCCCACCCAGATGGGCTACGACTCGGACCACCCGAGGGCCGAGGGCGAGGTCGGCAAGGTGGGCGTGGCGATCGACTCGCTCGACGACATGCGTACCCTGCTCGCCGACATCCCCCTCGACAGGGTGTCGACGTCGATGACGATCAACTCGACGGCGGCGATCCTGCTGCTGATGTACCAGATCGTCGCCGAGGAGCAGGGGGTGGCCGCGGACCAGATCTCGGGCACCATCCAGAACGACCTGCTCAAGGAGTACATCGCCCGAGGGACCTACGTGTACCCGCCGAAGCCCTCGATGCGGATCATCACCGACATCTTCGGCTACTGCTCGCAGCACGTCCCGAAGTGGAACACGATCTCGATCTCCGGGTACCACATCCGGGAGGCGGGTTCGACGGCGGTGCAGGAGATCGCCTTCACCATCGCCAACGCCATCGCCTACGTGCAGGCGGCGGTCGATGCCGGGCTCGACGTCGACGACTTCGCCCCTCGGTTGTCGTTCTTCTGGAACGGGCACAACCACTTCTTCGAGGAGGTGGCCAAGTTCCGCGCCAGTCGACGGATCTGGCACCGGATCATGACCGAGCGGTTCGGCGCGAAGGACCCGCGCTCGGCGATGCTGCGCTTCCACACCCAGACCGGCGGGTCGACGCTGACCGCCCAGCAACCCGTGAACAACGTCGTGCGCGTCGCGATCCAGGCGTTGGCCGCCGTCATGGGCGGAACCCAGTCGCTGCACACCAACGGCTTCGACGAGGCGCTCTCGCTGCCGACGGAGCACGCGGCCCGACTGGCGCTGCGGACCCAGCAGGTCATCGGATACGAATCCGGTGTGGCCGACACGCCCGACCCGCTCGCCGGCTCGTACCTGGTCGAGTCGATGACCGACGAGGTCGAGCGCCTGGCCTGGGAGTACATCGAACGGATCGACGCCATGGGTGGCGCGGTGGAGGCGATCGAGGCCCACTTCCAGCAGGACGAGATCGAGCAGGCCGCCTACGAGTACACCCGCTCGATCGACGACGATCAGCGGGTGATCGTCGGCTTGAACCGCTTCACGATCGAGGACGAGCCCGAGCCCGAGGTGTTCCCCATCGATCCCGCGCTCGAGCCGGCCCAGAAGGCCCGGTTGGCGGCGTTCAAGGCGGACCGCGACATGGCGTCGGTGTCCGCCCGCCTCGCCGACCTCGGCGCCGCCGCCCGGGGCAGCCAGAACCTGCTGTACCCGATGAAGGACGCCCTGCTCGCCGGGGCGACGCTCGGCGAGGTGAGCGACGCCCTGCGTGAGGTGTTCGGCGTCTACCAGCCCTGATCGCCGGACCGGGTCTGGGCGATCAGTCGGACCGGCCAATTCACGACTAGCCATATCGGCTTTGTCGGAATACACTCCGTGACCGTGAGGTTGTCCGGACCATGAACGCTCTCGCCGCCACCATCGCCGCCGCACCCCGGCCGCTCGTGCCGGGGCTGCCGGGTGTTCACGAGGGGGTGCTCGACCTCGTCGGCAACACCCCGGTGGTCGACGTCTCGATCCTGTCGCCGAACCCGAACGTCCGCATCATCGCCAAGCTCGAGATGCAGAACCCGTTCGGCTCGGTCAAGGACCGAATCGCCAAGGCGATGATCGAGGCCGCCGAGAAGGACGGCCGGCTCAGCCCGGGCCAGACGATCATCGAGCCGTCGTCGGGCAACACCGGCATCGCCCTGGCGGCCATCGCGCGCCTCAAGGGGTACCCGATCAAGATCCTGATGCCCGAGTCGGTGTCGATCGAACGGCGTCAGATGCTCCAGATCATGGGCGCCGAGGTGATCCTCACGCCGGGGGGTGAGGGCTCCAACGGCGCCGTTCGCCGCGCCACCCAGATGGCGTCCGAGCACCTCGAGTGGTGCTTCATCTACCAGTACGGCAACGACGCCAACCCGCGGGCCCACTACGAGGGCACCGGCCCCGAGATCTGGCGGGATGTCCCCGAGATCACCCACTTCGTGGCCGGCCTCGGCACGTCGGGGACCCTGATGGGCACGGGACGGTTCCTCAAGGACCAGAACCCCGACATCCAGATCGTGGCGATCGAACCCCCGCTCGGCGAGAACGTCGAGGGACTCCGCAACCTCGAGGAGGGCTACATCCCGCCGGTGTTCGACAACTGGAACGGCTTCGACCTGCTCGACCGCAAGCGGGTCGTGCGCCCCCGGGAGTCGATCGAGTGGACGCGGCGCCTCGTGTCCGAGTGCGGGATCTTCGCCGGGATCTCCTCGGGAGCCGCTCTCGCCGGAGCCGCCAAGGTGGCATCGTCGATCGACAGCGGTGTGATCGTGTTCATCGTCTGCGACGGCGGCTGGAAGTACCTGTCGACCGGCGCCTACACCGACGACCTCGATGCGGCCGAGGCCGCCGCCGAGAAGATCATCTACTTCTGACTCGACCCGGACCCGGTGAACTCCAGCCGAACTCGGGGTGAACCATGGGTGAACCCCGCCGGTGTGTCTGGCGACTAGTTTCGCCCACTGCATGGCGTCCGGTGACCGACAGTTCCCCAGGTGGGCCAGGGGCCTCGTCGTCATCGGGTTGATCTACCTCTTCCTCTCTGGTGTCTCGGCGCTCGAGGCCGGCATCAAGAGCATGGGGGCGGACACCCAGGAACGGCTCTTCTCGAGCGTCTCGAACCCACTCGTCGGTCTCTTCGTCGGCCTGCTCGGGACCGTCCTCGTGCAGTCGTCCTCGGCCAGCACCTCGGTGATCGTGGGGCTCGTCGCATCGGGCGCGGTCGGGCTCGACCAGGCCGTCCCGATGATCATGGGGGCGAACCTCGGCACGACCGTCACCAACACGCTCGTGTCCCTCGGTCACGTCCGCCAGTCGAACGAGTTCCGTCGGGCGCTGTCGGCGGCGACGGTGCACGACTTCTTCAACCTCATGGCGGTCCTCGTGCTGCTCCCGGTCGAGTTGCTGACCGGCCGCCTGTCGTGGCTGGCGGCGTCGACCTCCGACCTGCTGCTCGGATCCGGCGGCGCGGACTGGGAGAGCCCGATCAAGGCGCTCGTCAAGGTCCCCGTCGAGGCCCTCAAGGACCTCGGTGGCGGCATCGGATTGAGCGGGACCGGCCTCGGGGTCGCGCTCGTGGGGATCGGACTCGGCATCGTCCTGGTGTCCCTGATCTCGATCACCGGCAACATGAAGGCGCTGATCGCCGAACGTCTCGAGCGATCGATGAACCGCGTACTGGGTCGCGGTGGTGGCCTCGTTGCCATCCTCGTGGGCATGGCCGTCACCATCGCCGTGCAGTCCTCCAGCATCACGACGTCGATCCTCATCCCGATGTCGGCGGCCGGTGTGATCACACTCCGCAACGCCTACCCGGTCACCCTCGGCGCCAACGTCGGCACCACGATCACCGCCCTGCTCGCGGCCCTCGCCGCGTCGGGTTCCGAGGCACTGACGATCGCCCTCGTGCACACCTGGTTCAACGTGCTCGGGATCGTGATCCTCTTCGGGATCCCGATCCTGCGGCCGCTGCCGATCAAGGCGGCCGAGCTGCTCGCCGACCTCGCCGTCCGCCGCCGCTCGGTCGCCGTCGGCTGGACCCTCGGTGTCTTCATCATCGGTCCGCTCATCGGCATCGCGGTGTTCCGATGACCGCCGCCCGTCCCGAACACCGACGCCGCACCCGAGGCGACGACTGAGAGAGGAGTCCCCATGGTCCTGTCGTTCTTCAAGAAGGGTGAGTCACCGATCCAGCGGATCGGTCACGAGACGATCGCCATGCTCGGCGACGCCCGCCACTCCTTCGACCTCGCCTCGACGGCACTGCTCGCCGGTGCCGACCCGGCCGCAGTGGGCGCCGACATCCGGCTCACCGACGAGCGGATCAACGCCGCCGAACAGCGGCTCCGCTCCGAACTGGTCGTGCACATCGCCGTGCGGGGCGGTGCCGACATCGGCCTCGTCCTCGGCTACACGCTGCTGCTGAAGAAGATCGAACGCATCGGCGACCAGGCGAAGAACATCCTCGATCTGGCCGAGGAGGGGATCTCCCTGGCCGGGGCCGAGGACGTCGACGAGTTCATCGCCCGGCGACAGGAGATCTCCCAGATGTACGTCGAGGTCGCCGACATCCTCGCCACCCTCGACGTCGATCGGGCCCGCGAGTTCCTGAGCCGGTCCCGCGAGATGAACACTCGCTGTGAGGACAAGCTCCACGAGTACATGCAGTCGGAACTCCCGGGCCACTGGGCGGTGCCGCGGGCGATCCTGCATCGCTACTGGAAGCGGATCGTCGCCAACCTCGCCGGCATCGTGTCGGCGGCCATCGAACCGATCCAGTCGATCGACTACCTCGACGGCGGCCGCACCGACATCACCGACGACTGAGCGGCGGGGCTCCCCGGGCACGTCCCACGGCTAGCGTGCGATCCGTGGGGGACCGCCTCGACCGCCCGATCGGGATCTTCGACTCCGGGTTCGGTGGCCTCACGGTGGCCCGGGCCCTCTTCGACCTGCTGCCGGCAGAGGACTACGTGTACATCGGCGACACCGGCCGCTATCCCTACGGGTCGAAGCCCCTCGAGGAGGTCCGGGGTCACGCGGCCGAGTTGGCCACCTCGCTGGTCGACGACTTCGACGTCAAGGCCATCGTCGTCGCGTGCAACACCGCCACCGCGGCCGGTCTCGACGGGCTGCGGGCCACTCTGCCCGTCCCGATCGTCGACGTCGTCGCCCCCGGGGCGCAGGCCCTCGTCCAGGCCACGAAATCCGGTCGGGTCGGGGTGATCGGGACGGTCGGCACGATCTCGTCCGGTGCGTACCGGCTCGCCGTGGCGGATGCGGCGGCGGCGTGCGACCGTCTCGTCGAGTTGCACGGTGCGGCCTGCCCGGGCTTCGTCGAGTTCGTCGAGCGGGGCCAGACCAGCGGCGATGAGGTCATGGTGCTCGCCGAACGGCTCCTCGAGCCCGTCCGAGCCGCCGGGATCGACACCCTGCTGCTCGGCTGCACCCACTACCCGTTCCTCGCCCGCACGATCTCGGAGGTGATGGGCCCCGGGGTCGTCCTCGTCTCGTCGGCCGACGAGACGGCCTTCGCAGCCCGTCGGCAACTCGGCGGCGCGGGACTGCTGCGCGCCCGGTCGGACGGGGACGCCGCGCCGGTGGTCGGGACGCGCCGATTCCTCTCGAGCGGTGATGTCGACTCCTTCCGCGACCTCGGGGCGCAGCTCCTCGGCCCCGAGCTCGACCGCACCGAACGCTGGCCGCTCGACCGCCCCGACCCGCCCGGACCCGCGGCGACGTAGCCTGACGCCGCACCCGAGAGAGGAGTCACCCATGTCACGTCCCGATGGACGCGAACCCGACCAGCTCCGCCCGATCACGTTCGAGCGCGACTTCACCGAGATGGCCGACGGCTCGTGTCTGGTGACCGTCGGTCGCACGAAGGTCCTGTGCACCGCCTCGATCGACGAGGACGTCCCGCGCTGGATGAAGGGACGCGGCACCGGTTGGGTCACCGCCGAGTACTCGATGCTGCCCGGCTCCTCCCCCGAGCGCGTCGACCGCGAGGCGGCCAAGGGCAAGCAGTCCGGACGCACGGTCGAGATCCAGCGCCTCATCGGCCGCGCCCTGCGCGCCGCGTGCGACATGACGTTGCTCGGGGAGCGGCAGGTCGTCGTCGACTGTGACGTGATCCAGGCCGACGGGGGCACGCGCACCGCCTCGATCTGCGGCGGGTACCTCGCGCTCCACGACGCCCTCACGCGCCGCATGCAACAGGGGCTCATCACCGCCCATCCGCTGCATTCCTCGTGTGCTGCGATCTCCGTCGGCATCGTCGACGGGGTGCCCGTGCTCGACCTGCCCTACGTGGAGGACTCCCGCGCCGAGGTCGACATGAACGTGGTGATGCTGCGCCCGGGCGGTGTCGGCGGCCAGTCGCGATTCGTCGAGGTCCAGGGAACCGCCGAGGGCATGGCCTTCACCCGCTCCGAACTGGACTCGATGCTGGTCCTGGCCGAGGCCGGGCTCAATCGGATCGCGGATCTCCAGGACGAGATGACCGCTGTCCCACCGCCTGCCCGACGGACGTGAGCCGCCCCGACCTCGTGTGCGCGTCGGCGAACCCCGACAAGGTCGCAGAGATCGCGGCGATCCTCGAGGGCTCGGTCACCCTCCTCCCACGCCCGGCGTCGGTCCCCGACGTGATCGAGGATGCCGACACGCTCGTCGGCAACGCGCGCCTGAAGGCGGCGGCGATCTGCGCCGCCACCGGGCAGCCGGCGATCGCCGATGACACCGGACTCGAGGTCGACGCCCTCGGCGGCCGGCCGGGCGTGCGCTCCGCCCGGTACGCCGGCGAGGGTGCCAGCTACGCCGACAACCGTCGGCTGCTCCTCGCCGAGTTGGCCGACGTGCACGACCCGGTGAGCCGGACGGCTCGCTTCCGGACCGTGGCCCTCGTGCGCTGGCCGGACGGCACCGAGCTCATCGCCGAGGGCGTGTGCGAGGGACGCATCACCACCGTCGAGCGCGGCATCGCCGGTTTCGGCTACGACGCGGTGTTCGCTCCGAGCGAGGGCGGGGGAGCGACCTTCGCCGAGATGGGGGAGCAAGCCAAGAACGCCATCTCACACCGGGGCCGGGCACTGCGCGCCCTCGCCGAGCTGCTCGCCGCGCCCTGACCTCACCAGTGCCGGAGGTCGATCGCCCAGCGGTCGACCACGCTCGAGCCACGGACGAGCCACAGGTCCCGGTGCCGGGCCATCGTCGGGTCGACGTGGGCGGGGACGACTCGGACGCGGTCACCGACCGATGGCAGAGGGTCACACGAGAACGTGATGTGCTCGTCGGAGCAGAACCACACGCGCGCCCCCTCGATCGTCGGGTCGCCGTGGTCCATGCCGAGCGCCTTCAGCCCGACATCGGCGACGGCCCACCCGCGGCGATCCGTCCCCGGCGTGACCGAGACGACGGTCCCCAGCACGGTCAGTGCCTGCGCGAAACCCTGGTCGAGCGTCGAGTACTGCGAGTCCATCAGGGCGTACGAGCCGGCCTGCACCTCGGTGACGCCGGCCGGGTCGTCGAGGTCGAGCACATGGAGGTCATGCGTCCCGGTGCCGCCCGCCGAGACGAGGTCGCCGCCGACGAGGTCGTGGGCCCGACGCAGCAGTCGCATCGCCGCCGCCACCTGCTCGGCCCGCTCCGCCACGTCGGCCACCATCTGCAGGTGGCCCTCGTAGCCCATCACCCCGCGCACCGTGAGCCCGGCGGCGCGCGCCGCGTCGGCGATGCGGCCCGCCTCCTCGGGGGCGACTCCGCAGCGCGGGAGGCCGACGTTCACGTCGACGACGACCGAACCGATGCCGCCGGCCGCCGCCGCCCGCACGGTCTCGGGGGAGTCGACGGCGACCGTCATCGTGACACCGTGTCGCTCGCCGGCTTCGGCCACGGCCCGCAGGCGCCCGATGTCGAGGACCTCGTTGGCCAGCAGCAGGTCCCGGCCGATCGCCGCCATCCCGACCATCTCGCGCGGCGTGGCGCAGGTGAAGGTGTCGTGACCGTGCTCCACCTGCCGCGCCGCCAGTGCCGTGCACTTGTGGGCCTTCACGTGCGGTCGCAGCCGACGACCCGGGAGTCGGGCGGCCATCACGGTCAGGTTGGCGTCGAGGGCATCGGCATCGACGACCAGTGCCGGCGTCGCGAGTCCGTCGAGGTCCATGGCGCGATCCTGCCACGCGGCGTCGATCTCCGGCTCCGCCCATGGGCGCGGCACCCGCTACGTTGCGGCCATGGCTGAAGCATTCATCGTCGACGCCGTCCGGAGCCCGGTCGGGCGTCGTGGCGGTTCCCTGTCCAGCGTGCATCCCGCCGACCTCGGCGCTCACTCGATCAAGGCCCTCATCGAGCGGTCCGGCGTCGACCCGAACGCCGTCGACGACGTCGTGTTCGGCAACGTCAACTCCGTGTGGGAGCAGTCCGGATGCATCGCCCGCACCTCGTGGCTCACGGCCGGCCTGCCGCTGCACGTGCCCGGCGTGACGATCGACCGGCAGTGCGGCTCGGCCCAGCAGGCCGTCCAGTTCGCGGCGCAGGCCGTGATGTCGGGCACCATGGACATGGTCGTGGCCGGCGGTGTCGAGAACATGTCGATGGTGCCCATCACCGCCGGTGCCCTCGCCGGCAAGGACGACGATCCCGAGTTCAACCCGTTCACCGGGGCCGAGGGGTGGTCGGGCCGGTTCGGCAACGGCGAGGTGAGCCAGTTCCTCGGCGCCGAGATGATGGCCGAGCACTGGGACATCTCGCGCGAGGAGATGGAGGCCTTCGCGGTCGAGTCGCACGAGCGGGCCATCCGGGCCCGTGCCGAGGGTCGCTTCGACAACGAGATCGCGCCGCTCAACGGCCTGACGTTCGACGAGGGGCCCCGTGAGCCGAACATCGAGAAGATGCGCTCACTGGCGACGCTGCGCCCCGGCGGTCGCATCACGGCCGCCGTGGCCAGCCAGATCTCGGACGGTTCGGCTGCGCTGTTGATCGCCAGCGAGGAGGCCGTGAAGCGTCACGGTCTCACGCCACGGGCCCGCATCCATCACATGACGGTGTTGGCCGACGATCCGATCATGATGCTCTCGGCGCCGATCCCGGCCACCCGCAGAGCACTCGAGCGCACCGGAATGTCGATCGACGACATCGACGCCGTCGAGATCAACGAGGCGTTCGCGCCGGTCCCGATGGCATGGTTGAAGGAGATCGGTGCCGACCCGGCGAAGGTGAACCCGAGTGGCGGCGCCATCGCCCTCGGCCACCCGCTCGGGGCGACGGGTGCCCGCCTCATGACGACCCTGATCAACGAGCTCGAGCGCATCGGTGGCCGCTACGGCCTGCAGACGATGTGCGAGGGCGGCGGTCAGGCGAACGTGACGATCATCGAGCGCCTCTGAGCGCCATTTGGTGACGATCGCGTGAGGCCTCGGTCGCTCCCCGTCGTGGCGGGGCTGCTGCTCGTGGCCTCCGTCTCGTGCGATGGGTCCGACGGGGCCGTCCCGGGAGCGACCGGCTCGTCCGACGCGACCCCGACGACGTCGGAGCCGTCGGCCCCGGTGGCTGGACCGGAGTCGACGAGCGCGAGCGCACCCGGCGATGACGCGTCCGACGCGGTCGCCGACCCCGAACCGTCGATGCCGGAACCGGGGCTGGCGCCGGTGCTGGCCGGAGCCGGCGCGGAGCCCGTGGCGTTCACGGTGAGCGGTGAGCCGACCGGCTTCGCCGAGCGTGTCGGGCCGCTGCTCATCGAGCACTGTGCGTCGTGCCACAATTCGAGTGGACCGGGCGCGGCGCACTGGTACCTGTCGACCGCCGCCGACGTGGTCGACGTCGCCCCGTTCATCGCCCGGGAGCTCCGCAGCGGCTCGATGCCGCCGTGGCCGGCGAGCGAACTCGGGGTGCCCTACGCGGACTCGCTCGCCCTGACCGAGGACGAGCTGGCGGACATCCTCGGCTGGATCGAGGCCGGCTCCCTGCTCGACGTCGAACCGACCGCGCCGATGGTCGGCCCGTCGCTCGCCCGCCTGCGCGACCCCGTCGTGGTCGCCCCACGCGAGCCCTACGACGGGGACAGCGGGCGTCACGACGACTACCGGTGTCTCGTCTACCAGCCCGACCTCACCGAGGGGGCCTGGCTCCGCGGGCATCAGTTCGTCGCCGACCGCACCGAGGTGGTGCACCACGCGATCGGCTACCTGGTGCCGGCCGACCAGTGGGACGCGGCGCTCGCCCGTGACGCCGCCGACCCGGGCAGTGGCTGGGAGTGCTTCGGTGGGACGGGTCTCGCCGGTGACACCTTCGTCATGGGGTGGGCCCCGGGCCAGCTGCCCGAGGTGTACCCGGACGGGACCGGGCTGTGGATGGCGCCCGGTGACTTCCTCGTGGTCCAGGTCCACTACCACTACGACGTCCGTCCGGGGCCCGACGCATCATCGGTCGAACTGTCCCTCGCCCCGGGCGACCTCGGTCTCGAGCGCGTCACGATCTCGCAGTTCCTGACCCCCGCCGAGATCCCCTGCGGACCGGGTGAGTCTGGCCCGGCGTGCGACCGGGCGGTGGTCGCCGCGGCCGCCCGCGCCGAGTACGGCGTGCTCCCCGCCGACCTGATCAATGCCCTGTGCGGCGTGACCGAGGCAGACTTCGCCGAGATGACCGACGGGACGGCCAGGTCGTCGTGCGACCTCCCCGTGAGGGCACCGGGAGAGATCGTGTCGGTGCTCGGCCACATGCACGACCTCGGGGCCACCTACCGGATGACGCTGAACCCCGGTACGGCCGGTGAGACGGTGCTGCTCGACATCCCCGACTGGGACTACGACTGGCAGTACAACTACCGACCCGCCGAACGCATCGTCCTCGAACGTGGCGACATCCTGCGGTTCGAGTGCTCCTGGGAGCGGTCGCGGCGCGATCCCGACCTGGAGCCGGCGTACGTCCTGTGGTCGTTCGGCAGCGACGACGAGATGTGCTTCTCGACGGTCGTCACCCGTCCGACCGGGTGACGCCGGCGCCGGCGCCGGAGCGTCCACCCGGGGTGCGGGCGGTGGGACTCGAACCCACACTCCGGAGAACAGGAACCTAAATCCTGCGCGTCTGCCAGTTCCGCCACGCCCGCTCGACGCCGATCGTACCCCTGGCCCGAGCCCGGCGGCCCGGCCCCGTGTGCGGTTCCGACAGCGGCTTTGACAGACTGTCAAGGTGACGCTCGCCGAAGTCTCCGCCGCCCTCGAGAACCAACTCGGTCTCGCCGACCGCATCGTCGATGAGACCGCCCTCGCCAACTCGGCGGCCCGCTTCCGTGAGCGCGGCATCACCCTGCCGACGTTCGCCCAGCTCGCCGATCCGTCGTCGTTCGACCACGCCGAGCGGGTCGGGGACGCCGATCACCAGGGTCCCGACGCTCGCAACCTGTGGCGTGTCCACTGGTACAACGACCTCGCCGGGCGGCGCGTCACGGTGCCCGACCATGTCGTGCTGCCGAGTGCGCTCACCGGGGTCGAGAGCCCGATCATCGTGGTCTTCGGCGATCGCTTCCCGATGATCACCGCCCACAAGGTGCTCGCCGCCTACTCGTGCCTCGCCCCCCGGGTCGTCACCGGCCAGTTCGACCCGACACGTCACCGCGCCGTGTGGCCCTCGACGGGCAACTATGCCCGTGGCGGCATCGCCATCAGCCGGATCATGGCCAGTCGGGGCGTCGCGATCCTGCCCGAGGGCATGAGCCGGGAGCGCTTCGACTGGTTGGACCGGTGGTGCGAGAACCCGGCCGAGGACGTGATCCGCACCACGGGCACCGAGTCGAACGTCAAGGAGATCTACGACGCCTGCAACGAGCTCGCCCTCGACCCGGAGAACTTCGTCCTCAACCAGTTCTCCGAGTTCGGCAACCACCTCGGTCACGTGACCGTCACCGGGCGGGCCCTCGGCCACGTGTTCGAGACGGTGCGCGCCGCCAGCGGACGCGACCTGCGACTGGCGGCGTTCACATCGGCCACCGGGTCGGCGGGGACGATCGGCGCCGGCGACCGGCTCAAGGACGACTACGGCACCCGCATCGTGGCGGTCGAGGCCCTCGAGTGCCCGACGATGCTCGAGAACGGCTTCGGTGAGCACAACATCCAGGGCATCGGTGACAAGCACATCCCGCTCATCCACAACGTGATGAACTCCGACGTCGTGTGCGCCGTGAGCGACCGGGCGACCGACGAACTCGACGTGCTCTTCAACAGCGAGGCCGGCCAGCGCTACCTCGCGGACGTCAAGGGTCTGGACGCGACCCTGATCGATGCCCTCACCCACTTCGGCTTCTCGGCGATCGCCAACACGCTGGCCGCGATCCGCACCGCCCGGCTCCTCGACCTCGGCCCCGACGACGCGATCATCACGATCGCCACCGACGGCTCCGCGCTCTACCCGAGCGAGCGGGTCAAGACCCTGGCCGAGCGCTACCCGGCCGGCTTCGACACCACCCATGCCGCCGAGGTGTTCGGCACCCACCTGGGTCACGTGTCGACCGAGCACATGATCGACATGACCGAGATGGACCGCCGGCGCATCTTCAACCTCGGCTACTACACCTGGGTCGAGCAGCAGGGCACGCCCGTCGAGCTCTTCGAGCAGCGGCGCGACCAGTCGTTCTGGCGGGGTCTGCGTCGCTTCGTCGGCGTGTGGGACGACATGATCGCCGAGTTCAACGCCCGGGTCGCCCGGTCCTGAGCAGCGCCAGTCGATGAGGACCCAGCGGGGGACGATCGCGTGATCACCGGACTCGTCTGCGCCGTGTGCTCGACGGAGGTCCCGATCGCCGAGCCGTTCACCTGGCGGTGCCCCTCCGCCGGGTCCGATGACCACCTCCTCGAGTTCGTCGACGACGGTGCGGCCCACGACGACGATCCGACCTCGACCAACCCGTTCGTCCGCTACCGCCGCCGCATGGCGTGGTGGGCCCTCGCCCGGGCCAACGGGATGGACGACGAGGCGACCGTGGACCTGGCAGAGGAGGTCACCGGGGACTTCCGGATGACCCCGCTCGTCCGCCACGAGGGGATCTCGTCGGCGATCGGATCCGAGGTGTGGACCAAGGACGAGACGGGCGGGGTGGCCGGCTCGCACAAGGCCCGCCACCTCGCCTCGATCATGCTGCACCTGCGCGTCGCCGAGGAGCTCGGCCTCCTCGGGCACCGGCCCCCGCTGGCCATCTCCTCGTGCGGGAACGCCGCCCTCGCCGCAGCGACGCTGGCCGCCCGGGAGCGGTGGCCGATCCGGGTCTTCGTGCCGACGTGGATGGACGATGCGTTCGGTGCGGGTCTCGACGCGCTCGGCGCCGAGGTGAACCGCTGCGCGCGACCGTCCGAGGGTGCGTCCGGCGATCCGGCGATGGCCGGGTTCCGGGCGGCGGTCGCCGCCGGTGCCGTGCCCTTCAGTGTGCAGGGCCCGGCGAACGCCTGGTGCCTCGACGGCGGCCGCACGATCGGCTGGGAGATCGCCGAGCAGTGCCGGTCGTCCGGCCTCGATCCGGTCGCCGTCTACGTGCAGGTCGGCGGCGGGGCCTTCGCCACCTGCTTGGGAACCGGTCTCGACGATCGGGTGCCGCTCGTGGCCGTCCAGGCCGAGGGCTGCGCGCCCCTCGCGGCTGCCCTCGAGCGAGCGACGCGGTTCGACCGCCCGGAGCGTCACTGGTCGGAGGTGATGGTCCCGTGGGACGACCCGGTGTCGCTGGCCGACGGCATCCTCGACGACGAGACCTACGACTGGATCGGTGTGCGTCGGGCGGTCCTCGTCAGTGGGGGCCGGACCGTCGTCGCCCCCGAGTCGATGGTGGTCGCCGCCCACGACCTCCTGGCCGGCGTGGGTCCACCGACCTCACCGACCGGGACGGCTGGTGTGGCGGGACTGCTCACCGAGGCCGCCGTCGGTCCGGTGGCGGGGCCGGTTGTGGTCGTGCTGTCCGGGGTCGAGCGCTGAGCGGTGGGTCGGTGACCGCCCGCCCGGTGTCGACCAGCGTCGGACGCTCGGTCCCGGGGCACGGGTAGCCTGCGGGCATGGCACCAGCGATCCCGCCGTCCACCCCCCTCGCGCTCGACGGGGGCTTCGACCCCCGCAGCGACGTGTTCAACCGCCTGCTGCGCAACCGGGTCGTGCTGCTCGGCTCGGACGTGAACGACGACATCGCGAACCAGATCTGCGCCCAGTTGCTGTACCTCGAGGGCGAGGACCCGAACGCCGACATCTGGCTCTACATCAACTCCCCGGGTGGCTCGGTCACGGCCGGCATGGCGATCTACGACACGATGCAGTTCGTCTCCTGCGATGTGGCCACCGTGTGCCTCGGTCTGGCCGCGTCAATGGGTCAGTTCCTGCTCACGGCCGGTGCGGCCGGGAAGCGCTACAGCCTCCCGAACGCCCGCATCATGATGCACCAGCCCCTGGCCGGGTTGCGCGGCCAGGCGGCAGACATCGCGATCCAGGCCGAGCAGTTGGCGTTCACCAAGCGCCGGATGGCCGAGTTGATCGCCCAGCACTCGGGGCAGTCGGTCGAGCAGATCCGGACCGACTCCGAGCGCGACCGCTGGTTCACCGCCGAGCAGGCCAAGGAGTACGGCCTGTGCGACGCCGTGATCCTGCGCCGCGGCGAGATCGACTGACCCCGGAAGCTCAGTCTGGGTCGACCCCGGGCGGGTCGGCCGGTTCGGGGCGTCCCTGCGGGCTGATCGTGGTGACCGGACCGAGGTCGACTCCGCAGGAGGCGAGCACCCACTCGGCGACCCGCACGGCCGAGCGCTCCGCGGCGTAGGCGGCCTCGACGACGGAGGCGACTGCCGCCGTGTCGCCACGGGCGATCGCATCGGCCCGTTCCACGACGTCGAGCAGGACCTGCCACTCCTCGGCGATCGCGAGCGGGGCGAGCGCAGCCAGGCGCTGGTGCACCTCGACGACGCCGGCCAGGTCGAGTTCGGTGTCCAGCGCGGGGTCGACGACCGCATCCCGGTTGGCGGCGATCTCGGCGCAGAAGCCTGCGGCGTCGGGCTCGGGGGCGTCGGAACCGCAGGCGCCCACGGTGAGCGTCGTCAGGGCGACCGCGATGGCGGGGAACATGCGGCCCGACGACGCCAACCGTCCGACCGGGGTTCGACGGCGTAGTGCCGCCGACCGTCCACTTCCCCCGATCGCCCGCACCCGCCGAGTGTGACACACCCCCCGGGTAGGTTCCCGGCACCCGATCGAGGTCCGCCTCCGCCCATCCGCGACCGCCATCCGCCGCGGTCGGACACACCCGGAGGTCCCATGATCGCTGCCATCCGCTCCTCGACCCTGCTCGGCGCCCGGGGGTACCCGGTGACCGTCGAGGTCCACGTCGGCCGGGGACTCCCCGCGTTCACGATGCTCGGCCTCCCCGACGAGGCGTGCCGCGAGGCTCGCGACCGGGTGCGCGCCGCGGTGTTGTCGTCGGGTCTGGCGTGGCCCGACGCCAAGGTCACGGTCAACCTCGCCCCGCCACGGCACCGCAAGACCGGATCCGGTCTCGATCTGGCGATCGCCGTCGGCGTCCTCGTCGCCACCGAACAGGTTCCCACCGAGTCCGTGGCCGACCTCGCGTTCGTCGGCGAACTCGGCCTCGACGGTGCGGTGCGCGACATCCCCGGGGTGGCGCCGATGGTCGGTGTCCTGCCCACCGAGGACTGGGTCGTCCCCCCGGGAGGCGTCACCGAGGCCACGGTGGCGGCGAGCGGTCGCATCCGCACGGCGGCAACCCTGCGCGAACTCGTCGAGGCACTCGCCGGCCGTGCCGGCTGGCGGTCCCCGAACCCCTTGCCCCCACTCGAGCCTGCCGCCGGGGCAGTGCCCGACCTGGCCGACGTGCGCGGTCAGCCCCTGGCGCGTCTGGCGCTCGAGGTCGCGGCCGCCGGCGGACACCACCTGCTGCTCGTCGGGTCCCCGGGGGCCGGCAAGACGATGCTGGCGCGGCGCCTTCCCGGTCTGCTGCCGGACCTCGACGCAGCGGTGGCCCTCGAGGCGACGATGGTCCACTCGGCTGCCGGCATGGCGCTGCCGGCTGGGGGGCTCGTCGTGCGCGCCCCGTTCCGCGCCCCGCACCACACCTCGTCGGCCGGGTCCCTCGTCGGGGGCGGGAGCCATCACCTGCGCCCGGGCGAGGCGAGCCTCGCGCATGGTGGGGTCCTGTTCCTCGACGAGATGGGCCAGTTCGCCCCCGCCGTGCTCGACAGCCTGCGCGAGGCCCTCGAGACCGGTCAGGTCACCGTCGGGCGCGTCAACCACCACGTCACGATGCCGGCCCGCTTCCAACTCGTCGGTGCCACCAACCCCTGCCCCTGCGGTGAGGGCGGGGCGCCCGGGTCGTGCGAGTGCGACGAGCGGTCCCGGCAGCGCTACCTCGGTCGGCTCTCGGGTCCGTTGCTCGACCGGTTCGACCTGCGCGTCGCCGTGAGCAGACCCGAGGTCGACGACCTCGTCGACGGCGAGCCCGGTGAGCCGAGTGTCGTCGTCGCCGCTCGGGTGGCGCGGACCCGGAGCCGGAGCATCGAACGATCGGGCATGCTCAACGCGTACCTCGAGGGGGCCGACCTCGATCGCTGGGCTCCGCTCGACCCGGGGGCGGCGGCACTGTTGCGACACGAGATGGAGGCCGGCCGGCTCACCGGGCGGGGCTACCACCGACTGCGTCGCACGGCGCGCACCCTCGCCGACCTGGCGGCCCACGACGGTGTCGACCCCCCGGCGACGATCGCCGAGGAACACGTCGCGGTGGCCCTGTCGATGCGCACCGTCCTGCGTCGGTCCTCGATGGTGGGGGTGCGATGAGGGTGCCGGATGTCGACGACCGGATCGCCGCAGCCACGCTCGCCGGTCTCGGCTCCCTGTCCCGGGCGCGCCTGCGCGCCGTGCTCGACCACCACCGGCCCGTCGAGGCCCTCGAACGGCTCGCAGTCGGCGCCCCACTCGACCGGTCGGTCGGACTGTCCGTCGAGGTGCACGGGCGACTGGTCGCCCAGGCGCGGGCCGCCGACCCGCTCGACGTGGGGCTCCGGCTGCGCGGGTGTGGCATCACGGTCCTCCTGCGCGACTCGCCGGACTACCCGAGCGCGCTCGCGGCCGATGCCGAGGCGCCGGCGGTCCTCTTCGCCCGGGGGCGGGCGTCCGCCCTGGGCGGGCGGCGGGTCGCCGTCGTGGGCACGCGCAACGCCACGGCCGCCGGGCGGGCCACGGCGACCGAACTCGGTCGGGATCTCGCGACGGCCGGTGTCACCGTCGTCTCCGGACTGGCACTCGGCATCGACGCCGCTGCGCACCACGGCGCGGTCTCGGCCGGCACGGCGGCCGGCGGGACGGTGGCCGTCGTCGGGAACGGACTCGACGAGCCGTACCCGCGCCGCAACGCGGCCCTCTTCGAGGCGCTGTGCGCCGACCACCTCGTCCTGTCGGAGTGGCCGCCGGACACCCCGCCCGAGGCCTTCCGCTTCCCTTTGCGGAACCGGATCATCGCCGCGCTCGCCGAGGTGCTGATCGTGGTCGAGAGCCGCGAGCGCGGCGGCAGCCTGATCACCGCCCGGGCCGCGCTCGACCGCGGCATCGACGTGATGGCGGTGCCCGGATCGCCCCGGACCCGGGCGGCGGCCGGCACGAACCTCCTGCTGCGCGACGGCGCCGCCCCGGTGACATGTGCGCAGGACGTGCTCGACGTGCTGTCCATCGTCACGCCCCCCGGCAATCCGATCGCGTCCCGACCCTCCCCGGTCGACGACCCGGTGGCGGCGGCCGTGCTCGAGCGCTGTCGGGAGGGCCCGGCCACACTCGACGCGCTGGTGGCGTCCAGCGGGGCCGGGATCACCGCCGTCGTCACGACGGTCGCCGGGCTGCTGACGGCCGGGCACCTGAGCGAGCATGCGGGGTGGCTCGAGGCGACGGGCTCCCGGCTGCGGCCCGACCTGTCCGGATCGCGTCGGTCATGAGCGAATACCCTCGCCACCATGAGCGGGACGGAGCCGGCCGAGGAGGGGCGCAGCGGCGACACCGTCGACGTGTCCGCCTGGCGACTCGACGACTTCGCGGCCTCCCTCACGGCGCTGTCGACGCGCAGCGTCGACGCGTACCGGACCGATGTCGGGCTCTTCGCCCAGTGGGTCGCCCGACTGCGCATCGGCGACCCGACCGGCGTCACCCGCACCGTCGTCCGCCGGTACATCGCCAACCTGTCGACCCGGCAGTACGCCCAGCGCAGCATCGCCCGGAAGGTCGCGGCCATCAGGCGCTACTACCGGTGGGCGGTCGACCACGGCGTGGCGAGCGGCGACCCGACGCTCGGGATCCAGGTCTCGGCCGGTCACGGGCGTCTGCCGCGGGTGCTCGACCGCCGGGAACTCGAGGGACTCCTGGAGCCCCCCGATGATCCCGATGAGGCGCCGTGGCGTCGGGCCCGTGACGATGCCGTCCTCGAGGTGCTCTACGGCAGCGGGTTGCGGGTGTCCGAACTCTGCTCGCTCGACGTCGACTCCGTCGACCTCGCGGCGGCGGTCGTCCGGGTGTGGGGCAAGGGGGCCAAGGAGCGCCGGGTGCCGCTCGGTGAGCCGGCGGTCGACGCCCTCGGGCGCTGGCTGGCCCTGCGCCACGAGGTGCTGGCGGCTGGCGACACGGCCCTGTTCGGCAACGAGCGGGGCCGTCGTCTCGCACCTCGGGACGTCCGGCGGGTCCTCGACCGGCGATCGCCCTCACCGACGCACCCGCACGCACTGCGGCACACCTTCGCGACTCACCTCCTCGACGGCGGTGCCGACCTGCGCGCCGTCCAGGAGTTGCTCGGTCACAGCGACGTCTCGACCACGCAGCGATACACCCACGTCAGCCGGGAGCGACTCTCCTCGGCATACCGGCAGGCCCACCCGCGCGCATGACGCCACCGCCGCCACCACCGCCGGCCGGTCAACGCCCGGGACTCGCCGACGCGGCCGAGGAACTCGCCATGCACTGGAGCCGCTGGCAGCGCCGGCGGAGCCAGGCCTCGCGCGATCACCTGATCGTGCACTACTCGCCGCTCGTCAAGTTCGTCGCCGGTCGGGTCGGTGCCGGTCTGCCGCCCTCGGTCGACGGAGCCGATCTGGTCGGCCACGGCGTGTTCGGACTCATCGATGCGCTCGACCGCTACGAACCCGACCGGGGCGTCAAGTTCGAGACCTTCGCGGCGGCGCGCATCCGCGGCGCGATCTACGACGGTCTGCGCCAACTCGACTGGGTGCCGCGGCGGGTCCGCGCCCAGGCCCGACGCATCGAGCAGGCGATGGCCGCGTTCGAGCACGCCGAGGGCCGCTCACCGAGCGACGCCGAGTTGGCCGGACGGCTCGGGATCTCCGAGGACGATCTGGCGCGTTGGCTCGCCCAAGCGGCGGCGACCACCGTCGGACCCCTCGACCGGGCCATCTCCGCCGGCCTCGAGCCCGAGGCGACCGGCGAGGCCTCGGCGGCACCCGGAGCGGTGCTGGAGGAGGGCGAGTTGCGTCGGGTGGTGCGCGCCGCGGTGCGCGACCTCCCCGACCGGGAGAAGCTGGTGCTCTCGCTCTACTACGACGAGGGCCTCACCCTGGCCGAGATCGGCGAGGTCCTCGGGGTGACCGAATCCCGCGTCTCGCAGATCCACACCCGGGCGGTCCTACAGCTCCGGTCCCGGCTGCGCGCCGCCGACCTGCTCTGACGGGGGGCTCCCGGGACGGGGAGGGGAGCGGGTGATCCGCGCCGTGCTGGTCGCCCTCGTCGGGGCCCTGGCGCTCGCCCCGTCAGTCCCCGGGCCCCCGATGCGGCTGGCCGCACCGCGTCACGACGTGTCCACGCCGGTGGTGTCAGCCTCGTCCCCCACGTGTTGGTCGGCCCCGGTGTCGGCCCCCGTGGCCGATCCGTTCCGCGCCCCGACCTGCCCGTGGTGCCCCGGCAACCGGGGCGTCGAGTACGCCAGCGTGCCCGGTGACGGGGTGCGGTCCGTCGTCGACGGGCGCGTCACCTTCGACGGACTGGTCGCCGGCCGGCGGTACCTGACGCTGGCGGTGGGCCCGGCGACCGAGGGCCTGCGCGTCACCATCGGCGGGCTCGACCCAGCCGGCGAGCCCCGGACCGTCGGACGGATCGTGCGCCGTGACGAGCCACTCGGTGTGGCGGTCGGGCCGGTTCACCTCGGGGTCCGCCGGAACGGCTCGTACGTCGACCCGGCCGCGTTCGTCGATGCGCCGCTGCGGCAGGCCCGACTCGTCCCGGTCGACGGACCGCCCGGACGCCCCGCCCCCCTGCGGCGCTCGTGCGGGTGAGCGAACCCCGGGTGCACCGGATAGCCTCGCCGACGGCCCGACACCCGTCGGCCCCGGGTCCTCCCGGACAGACCTCACACCCCATCCCGGTCCACCTGCGGTCGCCTCGGCGCCCGGGCCGGGTCGAAACCGCAGACAGGAGACTCCCATGGCTGTGATCAGCATGCGACAGATGATCGAGGCCGGCGCCCACTTCGGGCACCAGACCCGACGCTGGAACCCCAAGATGCGTCGCTTCATCTTCGGTGAGCGCAACGGCATCTACGTCATCGACCTCGACCAGACCCTGGCCCGCGTCGAGACCGCGTACACCTTCCTGCGCGAGTTGGCGGCGGACGGTGGCACGGTGCTGTTCGTCGGCACCAAGAAGCAGGCTCAGGATCCGATCCGCGAGGCGGCCGACCGCTGCGGGATGCCCTACGTGAACGAGCGCTGGCTCGGCGGGATGCTCACGAACTTCAGCACGATCCAGATCCGGGTCAACAAGATGCTCGAGCTCGAGCGCCAGAAGGCGATCGGCGAGTTCGACCTCATGATCAAGAAGGAGGCCCTGCTCCTCGATCGTGAGCTGACCAAACTGCAGCGCAACCTCGGCGGTCTGCGCTCCATGAAGAAGGCCCCCGACGCGATCTTCGTCCTGGACACGATGAAGGAGGCCATCGCCGTCACCGAGGCGAACAAGCTCGGCATCCCGGTCGTGGCCGTCGTCGACACGAACGTGAACCCGGACGTGGTGCAGTACCCGATCCCGGGCAACGACGACGCGATCCGCGCCAACGCCCTGTTCGCCAACGTGATCGCCGAAGCCGTCCTCGAGGGCCGCTACGTCGCCTCCCGTCGGCCGAGTGCCGCACCGGTCATCCCGGCGCCGCCGACTCGCACACCGGAGGAGGAGGCGGCCTTCGCCCAGGCCCAGGCCGAGGCCCGCGCCGCGGCAGCCCGCGCCCAGGCCGAGCGCGAGGCGCGCCTGGCCGCCAAGATGTCGGCCGAGGCCGCGTCGCCCGCCGAGACCGCGACGGCCACCGAGGCCTGAACCCCCACGAGGAGCATCGACATGTCATTCACCGCACAGGACGTCAAGGCGCTGCGCGAGTCCACCGGCGCCGGGATGATGGACTGCAAGAAGGCCCTCGAGGAGACCGGTGGCGACCTCGAGGCCGCCAAGCAGCTCCTCCGTGAGAAGGGTCTCGCGGCGAGCGCCAAGCGCGACGATCGCGAGAACAACCAGGGCGTCGTCGCCCTCGCGATGTCGGGGTCGTCCGGTGCCGTGGTGCAGCTGAAGTGCGAGACCGACTTCGTGGCGAGCAGCGACCAGTTCAAGGCCGAGGCCGAGGCCATCGCCCGGGCCGTGCTCGCCGGCGGACCCGATGCCGTGTCCAGCCGCTCCGCCCAGGTCGAGGAGCTCAAGATCACGCTCAAGGAGAAGATCGAACTCGGCGAGGTGGTGCGCATCGAGGCGGCGGCCGGGAACGTCCTCGGACACTACGAGCACATCCAGGGTGGGCGCGGCGTGAACGTCGTCCTCGTCGAGATGGCCGGGGCCTCCGACGAACTCGCCCACGACATCGCCGTCCACATCGCCTTCGCCCGGCCCGTCTACCTGACCCGTGACGATGTCCCGGCCGAGGTGCTCGAGGCCGAGCGCGCCACGCTCGAGACGATCACCCGCAACGAGGGCAAGCCCGAGCAGGCGATACCCAAGATCGTCGAGGGCCGGATCGGCGGCTTCTACAAGGACGTGTGCCTCCTCGAACAGCCCTTCGCCAAGGACGACAAGCAGTCGATCGCCCAGGTCGTCGGCTCGGCCAGCATCGTCCGGTTCGCCCAGGTCGAGATCGGCTGACCGGTGCACGAGACGGACGCTCCCACCCCACGTTGGAAGCGGATCGTCTTCAAGCCGTCGGGTGAGGCCCTGGCCGGGCCCGATGGTCGCGGCCTCGACGGCCCCACCCTCGACGCGACGGCGGCCGAGATCATCGACCTTCGTCAGAACCTCGGCGTCGATGTCGCCGTCGTCGTCGGAGGCGGGAACTTCTGGCGTGGCCGGACGGGTGCCATGAAGGGCATGGACGCCACGCAGAGCGATCACATCGGCATGCTCGGGACCGTGATGAACGCCCTCGCCCTCCAGGACGCGCTCGAGCGCCGCGGTCAGCCGACTCGGGTGCAGTCGGCGATCGAGATGCCGCGCATCGCCGAGCCGTACATCCGTCGGCGGGCCGTGCGTCACCTCGAGAAGGGTCGGGTCGTGATCTTCGCCGCTGGGACCGGCAACCCGTTCTTCACGACCGACACTGCTGCTGCGCTGCGCGCCGCCGAGATCGAGGCCGATGCCCTGCTGAAGGGAACCCACTCCGGGGTCGACGGCGTGTACGACGCCGACCCGCGCACCAACCACGATGCCGTCAAGTACGACGAGGTCGACTACATGGAGGTCATGACCAAGGACCTCAAGGTCATGGATGCGACGGCGATCGCCTTCTGCCGCGACAACCGCATCCCGATCGTCGTGTTCGACATGTCCAAGCCGGGCTCCCTGCGCGCCATCCTCTCCGGCGAGCGGGTCGGCACGATCGTCCGCGACGGCTGACCGGCGGCGGGGCCGCCCCGTCCCCTCCCCGGCGAGGCGTCGCCCACTGGGTACGCTGATCGACGTGATCGACGAGACCCTGCTCGATGCCCTCGAGAAGATGGACAAGGCCGTCCAGCACGTGCAGGGCCAGTTCGGGACGGTTCGCACCGGCCGAGCCGCTCCCGCACTCGTCGAGCAGTTGCAGGTCGAGTACTACGGCGCCCCGGTGCCCCTCCAGCAGCTGGCGGCGATCCAGGTGCCCGAGGCCCGGCAGTTGCTCGTGAAGCCCCATGACCGCTCGGCGATGGCGGCCATCGAGAAGGCGATCCGCGACAGCGATCTCGGCGTCGCGCCGAACAACGACGGTGTGGTGATCCGCCTCAACTTCCCGGCGCTGACCGAGGAGCGTCGCCGCGACTACGTCAAGATCGCGCGCAACATGGCCGAGGATGGGCGCGTCGCCGTGCGCAACATCCGCCGTGACGCGCGCAAGACGCTCGAGGGGGCGGAGAAGGCGAGCGAGATCTCGGCCGACGATCTCGAGCGTGCCGAGAAGGACCTCGACAAGATGACCCATGACCACGTCGAGCGCATCGATCAGGCGCTCGGGCGCAAGGAGAGCGAGTTGCTCGAGGTCTGAGAGCCTCGGGTGCCGCGGAACGAGGAGGATGCGATGAGCGACGACATGTGGGGTGGCTCCGGTTCCCTTTTCGACGAGCCCGACGACGAGCGCCGTCGGCGCGAGGCGGCGGCATCGGGACGTCCCGATGACCGGACCGACGAGAATCCGGCTGCGACCGGCCTCAGCTTCGGGGACGAGTCGGGACCGCTGCCGCACTGGACGGAGCCTCCGACCGGTGAGATCCCCCGACCGGACGACCTCACGGTGACGGCCCGCCACGACGTCATCGGCGCCGATGACGGCCTCGACGACTTCGACCTCTTCGACGAGGAACCGGCACCGGGCCGCTCCGAGGACGAGTTGTGGGCGACGTTCACCGCCGAGCAACCGGTGTGGCAGCCCGACGATGAGCCCGTGGCCACCACACCGGGTCGGGTGACGGGGGAGGCGCCGCGCCAGGAGGCGTCCCGGATCGTCATCGGGACCGATCCGACCGGCATCCCGCGTGACCCCTCGGGCGCGACCGAACGACGTCGGACGGGTTCCCGGACCCCGCAGCGCGGTGTCGGTCGCAGTGCCGCCTCACGGCCGACGAGCCGTCGTGGCCAGTCCGCGGCGGGTCGACCCGCCGCCGGGTCGACCGGTCGGGACCTCCCGGTGGCGACGGCCGTCGGGATCCTGCTCGTCGCCGTGTTCGTCGCCGCGCTGACCTACCGGCCGTGGGCGGTCGTCGTGCTGGTGGCGGTCGTCCTCGGGCTCGGGGTGGTCGAGTTCTACGACAAGGTGACCGAGAAGGGTTACCGGCCGGCGGTGGTCCCCGGGATCGTCACTGCGGTCACGGCTCCCCTCGCCGCCTACTGGTTGGGCGAGGGCACGTTGCCCCTCGTCCTGCTGCTCGGTCTCGTCGCGACCGCGGGCACCTACGTCGGGGCACGGTCGGTGGACATCGGGCCGCTCCCGAACGTGTCGATCACGGTCCTCCCGATGGTGTGGGTCGCGCTCGGCGGCGCGTACGCCGCCCTGATCCTGCGGTTCTCGACGACGGGGGAGGTCCTGCGCGTCGACACCGGGACCGACACCCTGTTCATGATCGCCCTCGCGGTGGTCGCCAACGACGTGGGGGCCCTCTTCGTCGGGACGGCCGCCGGCCGCACCCCGTTGCGGGCCTGGATCTCGCCCGGGAAGACCGTCGAGGGCTTCGTCGGTGGAGCGCTGCTCACGATCGTCGTGCTGATCGTCGTCGGGATCGGGGGCTGGAACTCGACCTGGGACGGGACCGGGGACCTGCTCCTGCTCGCACTCGTCGTGTCGGTGTTCGCCCCGCTCGGCGATCTCGTGGAGAGCATGTTCAAGCGGAACCTCGACGTGAAGGACTTCGGATCGCTGGTCCGGGGCCACGGGGGAGTGCTCGATCGCTTCGACGGGTTCCTGCTCACCCTCCCGGCGGTCTACTACCTCGCGCTGATCATCGAACCGTGGGCCTGAGCCCGATCCGGGTCGTCGTCGCCGGTTCGACCGGGTCCATCGGACGTCAGACGCTCGAGGTCGTGCGAGCCGAGGCCGGTTCGTACGCGGTGACGGCGATCTCGGGTGGGAGCTCGGTCGACGCCTTGGTCGAGCAGGCCCGGGAGTTCGGGCCGGCCGTCGTCGCCGTCGCCGACGAGACGGCGCGGCGGCGAGTGGCGGCGGCGCTCGCCGACCGCCCCGGCATCGAGGTCGTGGGCGAGCTCGGCCCGGCGTGCGCCGAGGCCGACGTGGTGATCAACGGGGTGGTCGGCTTCGCCGGTCTGGACGTGACGATGGCCACCCTGGCCGCTGGTCGCCGGCTGGGCCTGGCCAACAAGGAGAGCCTGATCGCAGCCGGCCCGGTGGTCCAGCCGCTCCGCTCGGTGCCCGGCGCCGAGCTGATCCCGGTCGACAGTGAGCACTGCGCCCTGCACCAGTGCCTGCGCTCCTCGACCGACACCGATCGGGAGGTGGCGCGGCTGGTCCTCACGGCGTCCGGGGGTCCGTTCCGCGGGCGGGGGGCCGCCGAACTGGCGTCGGTGACCCGTGACGAGGCACTCGCCCACCCGACGTGGGCGATGGGGCCGAAGATCACCGTCGACTCGTCGACGCTCATGAACAAGGGCCTCGAGGTGATCGAGGCCCACGAGCTCTTCGGCGTCGACTACGACCGCATCGACGTGGTCGTCCATCCACAGTCGGTGGTGCACTCGATGGTCGAGTACGTCGACGGCTCGACGATCGCGCAGTTGTCGATGCCCGACATGCGTCTGCCGATCGGCTACGCGCTCGGGTGGCCGGATCGGATCGGCACGCCCTTCGGTCGGATCGACTGGACGTCGCTGGGGCGCCTCGACTTCGAGCCGCCGGACCGGGCGACGTTCCGATGCCTCGACCTCGCGTTCGCCGCCGGCCGAGCCGGTGGGACGGCCCCGGCGATGCTCAGTGCGGCGAACGAGGTGGCGGTCGACGCCTTCCTCGCCGGCCGGATCCGCTGGAATCAGATCCCGGACGTGGTGGTTGCCACCCTGGACGGCCTCGACGTCACGTCCCCGACGTGCGTCGGGGACGTGATCGAGTCCGACCGCCGGGCTCGTGAGGGCGCGGCGTCACACCTCGATGCCATGATCTGATCCGAGATGTCCAGACCGGTGAACCCATGAGTGACCTCCGACCCCCCGAGCCCGCCGACTGGGCACCGCCGACCGTGGACGGGGTCGACACGGTCGCCGGCGCACACCGACCGGGCGCGGGGCTGATGGCCGGCGGGCCGGTTCGTGACTCGTCCGACGACGACCTCGTCGGGGGTTGGCGCGGTGCCCTGGGCGTGCTCGGGGTCGTGGCGGCCATCGGCGTGCTCGGGGTGTTCAGCGGGTGGTGGCTGGTCTTCGCCGTCGGCCTGCTCGTCTCGATCCTCCTGCACGAGGTCGGCCACTTCGTGACGGCCCGACTCACCGGCATGAAGGCGACCCAGTTCTTCATCGGCTTCGGGCCCCGCGTCTGGAGTTTCCGGCGCGGTGAGACCGAGTACGGCGTGCGTGCCCTGCCGCTCGGGGCGTTCGTGCGCATCGTCGGGATGAACATGCTCGATGACGTCGACCCGGCCGACGAAGGCCGCGCCTACCGGGTGAAGTCGTTCCCGCGCCGCCTCCTGGTGATCACGGCCGGTTCGCTCATGCACATGGTCGTGGCGATCGTGATCCTGTCCGGCGTGTTCGTCACCGCCGGACAGTCGCTCCTGTCCGAGGGGGTCCGGGTGGTCGCCGTCGGCGAGGCGATGCCGGCCGAGCGCGCCGGCATCACGGCCGACGACGTGATCCTCGCCGTCGACGGTCGCGCCGTCGACGCCGAGGAGGGCCTGTCGCCGCTGATCCGCTCGTACTCGCCGGGTGACGTCGTGACGGTCACGCTCGACCGGGGGGGTGCGACCGTCGACGTCCCGGTCACGCTCGGCTCGATGGCGGCCATCGACGGCGACCCGGGCACGGCGTTCATGGGGGTGTCCTCCCAGCCCGTCGTCGAGACGGTGACCCGGTCGCTCTGGTCCGCGCCTGGACACGCCGTCGGCTCGATCGTCGACCAGGTTGGTGCGTCGGTCACGGGGGTCATCCGGGTGCTGAACCCCGCCAACATCGTGGAGCACCTCGCCGGCACGGCCGACGACCCGATGTCGCGTCCGACGACCCTCGTCGGCATCACCGCCGTGAGCGACGACGTCGGGGAGGTCGCCGGTCTCGCCGGCGTGCTCGAGTTGCTCGCCTACCTGAACGTGTTCGTCGGTGTGTTCAACATGTTCCCCCTGCTGCCCCTCGACGGGGGTCATGCGGTCATCGCCGTGTACGAGCGGATCAGGGAGGGTCGCAGCCGGAGGCGCTACCACGCCGATGTGGCGCGACTGACGCCGCTGACGGTGGCAGTCGTGATGCTGCTCGCGCTGTTGTTCATGTCTGGGCTCTACCTCGACATCGTCAGGCCGATCGGATGAGAACGGGGCCGTCATGCGCGTGACCGACTGGACCAGCGAGCGCCGACCGACCCGGCAGATCCAGGTGGGCAAGGTCGCGGTGGGAGGGGACGCACCCATCTCGGTGCAGTCGATGACCATCACCAAGACCGCCGACGTCGAGGGCACCCTCCAGCAGATCTACGCCCTCGCCGCCGCCGGTTGCGACATCGTCCGCTGTACGTGCAACGAGGCCGAGGCAGCCGTCGGGCTGGCCCAGATCGTCCCGCGGTCGCCGATCCCGGTGATCGCCGACATCCACCACCAGTACAGGATGGCCCTCGCAGCCCTCGAGGCCGGCGTACACGGTCTCAGGCTCAATCCCGGGAACATCCGGCGACCCGAGCACATCAAGGCGGTCGCCTCCGAGGCCCGTGACCGGGGTGTGCCGATCCGCATCGGTGTCAACGCCGGGTCGCTCGACCCCGACCTGTACGAACGACACGGCGGGGCGACACCGGAGGCGATGGTCGAGTCGGCCCAGCGCGAACTCGCCCACTTCGCCGAGGTCGACTTCGACCTGGTCAAGATCTCCGTCAAGGCCTCCTCGGTGCCCCTGATGGTCGAGGCCTATCGGCAACTCGCGGCGGTGACCGACCACCCGCTGCACCTCGGGGTGACCGAGGCCGGACCGCCACCTGCCGGACTCGTCAAGGCCACCGCCGGGATCGCGACCCTTCTGATGGAGGGCATCGGCGACACGATCCGGTATTCGCTGACCGCCGACCCCGTCGAGGAGGCGCGAGCCGGCCGACAGCTGCTCGAGTCGCTCGGGCTGCGCGAGCGCAAGAACGTCGACCTCATCGCGTGCCCGTCGTGCGGCCGCGCCGAGATCGACGTGATCGACGTCGCCAGACGGGCCATGGAGGCCTTCGGCGAGCGGGAGATCCCCTTGCAGGTCGCCGTCATGGGGTGCGTGGTGAACGGACCGGGCGAGGCCCGTGAGGCCGACCTCGGCATCGCGGCGGGGAACCGCCGCGGTCACCTCTTCGTCAAGGGACGCAACGTCGCCGTGGTGCCCGAGTCCGAGATGGTCGAGTCGCTCGTCGAGTGGGCCGAGTTCATCCACGAACACGGCACCGAGGCGGCGATCGCCCGGGCGGACACGGCACGAGCCGAGCGCGAGGCGGCCCGCGACCGCTCGCAGTTGCTCGCCGACAGGGGCGACGACGCCAACGACTCCTCGACGAGGATCGTCGAGATCACCCGACGGCTCGGCGACTGACGCCCGGCTCAGGAACCGAGGGCGGCGATGGCCTCGGCGATGGCGAGGGTCCGGCGGGCGTTGTCGACGTGCAGGTTCTCGATCATGCGGCCGTCGACGGTGATCACGCCCCGGCCCTCGGCCACTGCCGTGTCGAACGCGTCGATGACCCGACGGGCGTGATCGACCGCGGCGTCGTCCGGTGCCCACACCGCGTTGGTCGGGTCGACCTGGCTCGGGTGGATCAGGGTCTTGCCGTCGAAGCCCAGGCGACGCCCCTGGCGGGCCTCGGCGACGAAGCCGTCCGGGTCGCGCACGTCGTTGTAGACACCGTCGAGGATGACCCGGCCCGCCTCGCGCGCCCCGAGCAGGGCGGACGCCAGGTGTGGGAGCAGCGCCTCGCGGTCGGGGCTCGACTCGGAGCGCAGTTCCTTGAGGAGGTCGTTCGTGCCCATCACGAGCACCGCCACCCGCGGGTGGGCCGCCAGTCGCCTGATGTCGAAGATCGCCGTCGGCGTCTCGACCATCGCCCAGATGCGCATCGTCACCGGGGCACCGGCTGCATCGAGAAGCGACGAGACGCGGTCGAGGGTCTCGATGTCGGCGACCTTCGGGATGACCACGGCGGCGGCACCCGAGCCGGCGGCGGCGGCGAGGTCATCGGCCCCCCAGGGCGTGTCGAGGCCGTTGCAGCGGATCGTCAACTCGCGCCGGCCGTACTCGCCGGAGCCCGCCGCGGCGACCGCATTGCGACGTGCCTCGTCCTTGGCGTCGGGCGCGACGGCATCCTCGAGGTCGAAGATGATCGCGTCGGCCGGGATCTCCTTGGCCTTGGCCAGGGCCCGCTCGTTGGCGGCCGGCATGTAGAGCACCGACCGCCGGGGCCGCAGCGTGTCGTCGTTCGTCGCGGCGGGCACGTCAGGCCCCGATCCCGTAGAGCGCGGCGAGGTCCGGGTCGCTGGCGGCGAGCTGCTCGGCCAGGCCGACGACGACCCGGCACTGCTTCACCGAGGCATCGTCCTCCATCTTGCCGTCGAGCATGATCGCCCCCGTCCCGTCACCCATCGCCTCGATGACCCGCCGGGCGTGCGCGACCTCGGCCGCCGACGGCGAGAAGACCTGCTTGGCGACGTCGATCTGGTCCGGGTGCAGGGTCCAGGCACCGACGCACCCGAGGAGGTAGGCGTTGCGGAACTGGTCACCACAGGCCACGAGGTCGCGGATGTCGCCGAAGGGCCCGTAGTAGGGGAGGATGCCGGCGGTCACGCAGGCGTCGACCATGCGGGCGAGCGTGTAGTGCCACAGGTCCTGCTGGTGGGTGGTCCGTGGGGCGTCCGGAGCCTCCGGGTCGGGATCGGCGCGCACCAGGTAGTCGGGGTGACCACCCCCGACCCGGGTCGTCTTCATCCGGCGGTTGGCGGCCAGGTCGGCCGGTCCGAGCGACAGGCCCTGCATCCGGGGCGAGGCGAGGCAGATCTCCTCGACGTTGGCGACGCCGCGGGCGGTCTCGAGGATCGCGTGCAACAGGATCGGACGGGACAGGCCGGCCCTGGCCTCGAGTTGGGCGAGGAGCCGATCGGCGTAGTGGATGTCCTCGGGTCCCTCGACCTTGGGGAGGATGATGACGTCGATCGCCTCGCCGGCCTCGCCGACGGCGGCCTGCATGTCGTCGAGGCACCATGGGGAGTCGAGGCTGTTGACCCGCGTCCACAACTGGGTCGCCCCGAAGTCGACGTCGCGGGCGACTGCGACGAGCCCGGCTCGGGCGGCCTCCTTCTCCGCCATCGGCACCCCGTCCTCGAGGTTGGCGACGAGGACGTCGACCCGGCCGACGAGCCCGGGCACCTTGTCGCGCATCTTGGCGTTGTTGGGCGGGAAGAAGTGGAGCATCCGGCTCGGCCGGAACGGGATGTCGCGCACCGGCTCGGGCGCGCCGACGGCGAGTGGGCGGAAGAAGTCCTTGGGAGAGCGCACGCCCGAACGCTAGGTGGCCCCGGCGCCGTCGGCGAAACCGCGGAACCATTCGGGCAGCCGCGTCGCGCGGCCGTCGGGGGTGATGGCCCCGTGCGCCGTGACGGCGGTCGCGCGGATGCCCCCGTCGACGGTGAGCAGGTAGGTCATCTGGAAGGTCGTCCGGGTGACGGTGCCCATGGCGACGTGCACGTCGACGACATCGTCGAAGCGCAGGGGCTGTCGGTACTGGACGAAGGCCTCGAGAACCGCCATCTCGATCCCCGTGGCCCGGATCTCGTGGTACGGGCGACCGATGTGCCTCAGGTACTCGACCCGGGCCTCCTCGAGGTACGGGAGGTAGCGGCTGTGGTGCACGATCCCCATGGCGTCGGTCTCGGCGAAGCGGACGCGCACCCGGTGGACGTACTCGTAGGCCGCCGGGTCGGTCGACGGTGTGGCATCGATGCGCACCCCCCGACGGTACCGCGCCGAGCCACACTTGGCCCGTGACACCGGCCGTCGTCCGCCTCGAGTCCCTCGGGATCGCGCACCGGGTCCTCGAGTACGCCCATGACCCGGCGAACCGGGCCTTCGGTCTCGAGGCTGCCGAACGTCTCGGGCTCGACCCGGACCGGGTGTTCAAGACGCTGATCGTCGTGGTCGACCCGCCGGCTCCCGGTCTGCCCATCGCCGCCTGCGCGGTCGTACCGGTCAGCATGCACCTCTCACTGAAGGCGATGGCGTCGGCCGTCGGCGTGAAGCGGGTCGCGATGTCCGCCCCGGCCGAGGCCGAGCGGCTCACCGGCTTCCTGCTGGGCGGCATCTCCCCCGTCGGTCAGCGACGTCGACTCCCGACGGTGATCGACGAGACGGCCCTGCTGTTCGACGAGGTCTTCGTCAGTGGCGGTCGTCGCGGGCTCGACCTCGGCCTGGCACCGACGGACCTCGCCACGGCCACCGGGGCTGCGTTCGGTGACATCGCCGTCGCCGCGACGTGACCGCGTCCGCCCTCAACCCCGTGCCGGATGCCTGAGGATCGCCTCGATCCGCGCCACCCGGGTGAGCGCCGCCGGGTGCGAGGCGCGCAGCCTGGCCCGCCAGCCGATGCTGCGTGCCCCACCGCCGCCGGCCATCAGACGCCGCAGCGCGGCGGCGAGCTCGGGCCCGTATCCGAGGTGGACCGCCCGCCGGTCCGCCTCGAACTCCGAGCCGTGACCGACGAGGTTGGCGACGATGTCGCTGAGGTGCAGGGCGGCGAGGAACACCCACGAGAACCCGGTCAGGAGCCCGGCGGCCACCCGCCCCAGTGCGGTCAGTGCCGCCGAGTGGGATGCGAAGCTGTCGGTCGCGGCACGAGCCACGTTCTGCAGGAAGAACCCGACCCGGGCGAGGCCGAGGATCGGCAGTGACAGCCAGTGTCCGATCGTCAGGGCCACCGTGTGGAGGCCGAGATGGTGACTGAGCTCGTGGGCCAGTACCCCGGCGAGTTCGTCGGCACCGAGTTCGTCGAGGGCGAAGGTGGTGACGACGAGCAGGTGGCCCCCGCAGGCGAAGGCGTTGATCTCGTCGGAGTCGACGACGCGCAGCACGAACCGGTCGGCCGGGATGTCGGCTGCCGCCGCGACCCCGACCCACACCGGCCCGACACGGTCCAGTTCGGCCGGTGACGGGCGGCGGGCTCCCAGGGCGGGGGAGAGCATGAGCACCTGGGCCGGTCGGATGAAGAGCGCGGCGCCGGCGAGGAGCCAGGTGGCGGCCGGACCCCACCACGGGATCGGCACCCCGATGGCGGCCAGCGACGGCCGGGCGACGGCCGTGTACAGCGTCATCGCCGCGGCCCAGACCGGGGCGAGGACGAGCACGGGGGCGAGTGCCGCGACGGCGGCCGACTCGATGCGGCGGGCCCTGCTCATCGGGATCGCAGGCTAGGACCACCGGCGCGTGGGCCCCCGGTCGGAACGGATCGGGCAGACTGGGACCATGACCGGACAGTCTTCGCCCAACCCTCCCGTCCTCCCCGGTGCCGAACCGCTGTCACACCGAGCCGGGGCACCCGTCGGTGTGCTCGTGCTGCACGGCTTCACGGGCAACCCGTCCTCGGTGCGGCCCCTCGCCGAGGCGCTGGTCTGCGCCGGGGTCGATGTCGAGATGCCGCGCCTGCCCGGCCACGGCACGACGATCGAGGACATGATGACGACCGCGTGGGACGACTGGTTCGCGACGGCACTCGCCGGATTCGATGACCTCGCCGGGCGGTGCGGGAGCGTCGTGGTGGCCGGCTTGTCGATGGGCGGTCTGCTGACCCTCGCGGTCGGGATGGAGAGGCCCGCGGCCGGGCTGGTGTGCGTCAACCCGGTGGCCAGGATGCGCTCACCCGAGGAGACGGCGATGGTCGACGAGCTGATCGCCGATGGTCTCACGGTCCTCCCCGGCATCGGGTCCGACATCGCCGACCCGGACGCAGCCGAACTCGCCTACGAGGGCACGCCGCTCGCCCCGTTGCGGTCGATGTTCCACGAGGGTGTCCGGCCACGCTGCGAGCGGTGGGGTGAGATCTCGGCCCCGCTCCTGCTCTTCACCTCGGCCCAGGATCACGTCGTCGACCCGGCCGACAGCACGCACCTCGCCACCACCTACGGGGGGCCCGTCGACCACGTGTGGCTCGAGCGGTCGTTCCACGTGGCGACCCGGGACTTCGATCGCGACCTGATCGCCGAACGGTCGGTCGCCTTCGTCCTCGGGCTCGGCGGTTCATGATCGGGCCGACCGCGTTCCCGGCCCCGCCGGCGGACGGGCTGTCCATCGGCCCGCTCGACCTGCGCGCCTACGGGTTGATGATCGCCCTGGGGGTCATCGTGGCCGTGTGGCTTCTCGGTCGCCGTCTCTCGGCGGCGGGTGCCGGCACGAGTGACGATGCCTCGTCGATCGGCATCTGGGGCGTCGTCGGCGGTCTCGTCGGAGCACGCCTCTACCACGTGGCCACCGAGTGGGACCGCTTCGCGGACGATCTGGGTCGGATCCCGCAGATCTGGAAGGGTGGGCTCGGCATCCCCGGTGGCCTGGCGCTCGGCATCGCGGCCGGTGTGTGGCGTTCCCGCCGGCTCGGACTGTCCACCCCGGCCGTGCTCACCGCGGCCGCCCCGGCGATCCCGCTGGCCCAGGCGATCGGTCGATGGGGCAACTGGTTCAACCAGGAGCTCTACGGTCGAGCGACCGACCTCCCGTGGGCGCTGTCGGTCGACCCGGCACATCTCCCCGCCGGGGTCGAGGCCGGGACGACGTTCCACCCGACCTTCCTCTACGAGAGCCTCTGGAACCTGGCCCTCGCCGCCGCCTTGATCTGGGTCGACCGGACCCGACCGCTCAGCGGCGGCAGGTTGATGGCGCTGTACGTCGCCGGGTACGGGGTGGGTCGGTTCTGGGTCGAGGGCCTGCGCATCGACCCGGCGGACTCGCTCGCCGGGCTGCGGTGGAACCAGTGGGTGGCGCTGGCGGCCGTGATCGGTGCCGTCGTCGTGCTGGTCGTCACCCGGGGCGCGGCGCGCCGGGTGGCCGATGCCGGTGACCCCGTCGACGACGACCGGTAGCGTTCCCGGGCGTGTCAGATCGCATCACCCGACCGGCGGTCGAGAAGGTGGCCCGGCTCGCCCGGCTGTCCCTGACCGAGGATGAGATCGTGATCGCCACCCGTGAGCTCGGCGACATGCTCGACCACTTCGCCGACATCGATGCCCTCGATCTCGACGATGTCGAGCCGATGACGCAACCCGTCCCGCTCGTGAACGTCATGCGGGACGACGTGGAGGCACCGACGCTCGACCGGGACGAGGTGCTCGCGGCAGCCCCGGTCGCCACCGACGGTCAGTTCCGTGTCCCCCCGATCATCGGCCTCGACGCATGAGCCCGGCCGACGGTGTCGACTCGATCGCGGCGGGGGTCCGTTCGGGGTCCCGGTCCGCAGCGGCGGTGCTCGAGGAGCACCTCGGCCGGATCGCGGAACGTGAGGCGGAGGTGCACGCCTTCACGCTCGTCACCGACTCGGCGGCGCGCGAGCGGGCGGCGGTGCTCGACGAGCGGGTCGCCGCCGGCGAGGACCCGGGACCGTTGGCCGGTGTCCCGGTGGCCCTCAAGGACAACCTGTGCACCCGGGGTGTGCCGACGACGTGCTCGTCGCGGATGCTCGAGGGATGGCGCCCGCCGTACGACGCAACGGTCGTGGCACGTCTCCACGATGCCGGAGCGGTCGTCGTCGGCAAGACGAACCTCGACGAGTTCGCCATGGGGTCGAGCACCGAGAACTCGGCCTTCGGCCCGACACGAAACCCGCACGACACGTCGCGGGTCCCCGGCGGCTCGTCGGGCGGCTCGGCGGCGGCGGTCGCAGCCGGGTTCGCAGCCGCGTCCCTCGGGTCCGACACGGGTGGATCGATCCGCCAGCCGGCCGCCCTGTGCGGTGTGGTCGGGGTCAAGCCCACCTACGGGGCGGTGAGCCGACTCGGCCTCGTGGCCTTCGCGTCGAGCCTGGATCAGATCGGACCGTTCACGACGTCGGTGGCGGATGCCGCGACCGTGCTGACGGTGATCGCCGGGCCCGACCCGAGCGACTCGACGTCGATCCCCGAGCCCTTCCCCGACCTGCGCCCGAGTCTCGAGCGGGGGGTCGCCGGCCTGCGCATCGGTCGGATCAGCGATCTGCCGGCCGGCGCCGACCCGGATGTCGCCGCCCGGGTCGACGCCGCGTTCGACGCCCTGGCCGCAGCTGGTGCGACCATCGTCGACGTCGAGATCCCGGCGTTCGGCTACGGGCTCACGGCCTACTACCTGATCGCGCCGGCCGAGGCGTCGTCGAACCTGGCGCGCTACGACGGGGTCCGCTTCGGGCTCCGGGTGGACGCCCCCGACACCGACGCCATGTACATGGCGACGAGGGCCGAGGGTTTCGGTGCCGAGGTGAAGCGACGGATCATGCTCGGCACGTACGCCCTCTCGGCGGGCTACTACGACGCTTACTACGGCAAGGCGCTCAAGGTCCGGCGACGGATCGCAGCTGACTTCGCGGCGGCCTACGGGCGGGTCGACGCCCTGATCACCCCGGCCTCACCGAGCGTGGCCTTCGCCTTCGGCGACAAGACGTCGGATCCGTTCGCCATGTACCTGTGCGACACCTACACGATCCCGTCGAACCTCACCGGCGACCCGGCGATGAGCGTCCCCTTCGGAACCGGGGCCGACGGTCTGCCCGTCGGGGTGCAGGTCCTGGCCCCGGCGCTCGGCGAGCCGACGATGTTCGCGGTCGCCGCCGAACTCGAGCGGTCCGTGGGGGTGGGCGATGGGTGAGCGCTGGATGCACGAGGGTTTCGAGATGGTGGTCGGTCTCGAGGTCCACGTCGAGTTGGCGACGACGACGAAGCTGTTCTCCGGGTCGCCGAACCGCTTCGGTGACGAGCCGAACACGAACATCGACCCGGTCACCCTCGGGCTGCCCGGTGCCCTGCCGGTGCTGAACCGACACGCCGTGGAACTGGCGATCAGGATCGGACTCGCCCTCGACTGCACCGTCCAGGCGTGCACCTTCGCCCGCAAGAACTACTTCTACCCCGACATGCCCAAGGCGTACCAGATCTCCCAGTACGACCGGCCGCTGAACGCCGATGGTCGCCTGGCGCTCCCCGACGGCACCGTGGTCGGAGTCGAACGGGCGCACCTCGAGGAGGACACCGGCAAGAGCACCCATCTCGGTGGTTCCGGCAGGATCCACGGGAGCGAGGGGTCGCTCATCGACTTCAACCGGGCCGGGGTGCCCCTCGTCGAGATCGTCAGCCGTCCTGACATCACCTCGCCGGAGCAGGCCAGGATGTACGTGAGCGAGCTGCGGTCCATCCTCGTCGCCATCGGGGCCTCCGACGCCCGCATGGAGGAGGGGTCGATGCGGGTCGACGCCAACGTGAGCGTCCGCCGTCCCGGTGAGCCCCTCGGCACGCGCTGCGAGATCAAGAACGTCAACTCGGTCCGTTCGCTCGGCCGGGCCATCGACTACGAGGCGCGCCGGCAGGTGGCGCTCATCGCCGGCGGCGAGTCGGTCCGGCAGGAGACCCGCCACTGGGACGAGAACGACGGTCGGACGCACACCCTGCGCTCGAAGGAGGATGCCGACGACTACCGGTACTTCCCCGAGCCCGACCTGGTGCCGGTGCACCCGGACGCGGCGTGGATCGAGTCGATCCGGTCGGCCCTCCCGATGCTGCCGGCGGCCCGACGTTCCCGGCTCGCCGACGCCTGCGGTCAGGACCCCGACTCCGAGGCGGTGACGACCGTCGTCGAGCGCGGCCAGGACGAGTACGTGCTGGCCGTGTCCGCGGCCGGCGGCTCGGCCGAACGGGCTCTGGTCCACGTGAAGGAGGCCTTCGCCGAGGCCGGTGCCGCCCCGACCCTGCCGGCGGCTCGGCTGGCCGAACTGACGGCGATGGAGCTCGCCGGGGCGCTCACCGCGACCCAGGCCAAGACCGTGCTCGCTGAGATGGTGGCCGCCGGCGACGGCGACCCGGCGGCGATCGCGGCGGCCCGCGGCTTCGAGGCGATGGACACGTCGGCCCTCGATGCCCTGGTCGATGGGGCGATCGCCGCCGACCCCGATGCCTGGGCCAAGTTCTGCGCCGGTGATCCCAAGGCCGTCGGTGCGCTGGTGGGACGGGTGATGAAGGAGTCCCGTGGCCAGGCGGACGGCAGGGCCGTGACCGCCGCCCTCCACGCCCGCCGGGGTTGAGTCCGTTCCCGGCCCGTGGCCGGCCCGGGTTAGCGTGGCGTCATGGCAGCCGACTCCCCTGACACCCCCGTCGACATCAAGCCGCGCTCGCGCGATGTCACCGATGGCATCCAGAAGGCTGCGTCGCGGGCGATGCTGCGCGCCGTCGGTCTGACCGACGACGACTGGGCCAAGCCCCAGGTCGGGATCGCCTCGGCGTGGAACGAGATCACACCGTGCAACATGTCGCTGCGCCGGCTCGCCGAGGCGGCCAAGGCCGGGGTCCGACGGGCCGGTGGCGTCGGTCTCGAGTTCGGCACGATCACCGTGTCCGACGGCATCTCGATGGGTCATGAGGGGATGCGCGCCTCGCTGGTGAGCCGCGAGATCATCTGCGACTCGGTGGAGGCGGTGGTGCACGCGGAGCGGCTCGACGGTGTCGTCACGCTCGGCGGGTGCGACAAGTCGATGCCGGGGATGATGATGGCGATCGCCCGCCTGAACCTCCCGGGCGTGTTCGTGTACAACGGGTCGACCCTGCCGGGCTACCTCAACGGCAAGGCACTCGACATCACCTCGGTGTTCGAGGCCATCGGGGCGTGCGCGGCCGGGGCGATCACCCCAGACGAACTTCACGCCATCGAGGCCAACGCGTGCCCGGGTGAGGGGGCCTGCGGCGGCATGTTCACGGCCAACACGATGTCCTCGATCGGTGAGGCACTCGGGTTGAGCCTGCCGGGCTCGGCGTCGCCGCCCGCCGTCGACCGTCGTCGTGACGACGACGCGCGTCGTGCCGGCGAGGCGGTCGTCAACATGTTGAGGATCGGCCTGCGGCCGAGCGACATCCTCACCAAGGGTGCGTTCGAGAACGCCATCACCCTCACCAACGCCCTCGGTGGCTCGACGAACGCGGTCCTGCACCTGCTGGCCATCGCCAACGAGGCGGGGGTCGACCTCGACCTCACCGACTTCAACCGGGTCGCGGCCAAGGTGCCGCACTTCGCCGACATGAAGCCCGGTGGCACCTTCCACATGACCGACCTCGACCGCATCGGTGGGGTGCCGGTGGTGCTGCGGCACCTCCTCGAGGAGGGCCTCCTCCACGGTGACGAGGTGACGTGCACCGGTCGGACGATGGCTGAGAACCTGGCTGACATCGACCCGCCGGCACCCGACGGCACGGTCGTCCGACCGATCTCCACACCGATCAACCCCGAGGGCGGCATCAACGTGCTCACCGGCACGTTGGCCCCGAACGGATCGGTCGTGAAGGTCGCCGGGCTCACCAAGGAGCAGCGCACCTTCGAGGGCCCGGCCCGGGTCTTCGACGGTGAGGACGGAGCGATGGCCGCCGTGATGGGTGGTGAGATCAACCCGGGTGACGTGATCGTCATCCGCTACGAGGGGCCCAAGGGTGGTCCCGGGATGCGCGAGATGCTGGCCATCACCGGCGCGCTCAAGGGTGTCGGGCGCGGGGCCGACGTGGCCCTGATCACCGACGGCCGCTTCTCGGGCGGCACCTGGGGGTTCTGCATCGGGCACGTCGCGCCCGAGGCCGTCGACGGTGGTCCGATCGCGTTCGTGCGCGAAGGGGACCGCATCCGCATCGACGTGCCCTCGTTGGCCCTCGACCTGCTCGTCGACGAGGCCGAGATGGCCCGGCGCCGCGAGGGCTGGCAACCGAACCCACCCCGCTACACGAGCGGCGTGCTCGGCAAGTACGCCCGGCTCGCCCAGGGTGCCGACCGCGGCGCGATCACGAACCTCGTGTGAACTCCCGCCCGCAGCGGCGACACGTGAACCACACCCTGAAGTTCTCGGCGTGGCGCTGGACGTCCCAGCTGCCGCAGATCGGGCAGCGCGGGAACGACGCGCGCGCCGGCTCGGTGACGTGGACGTCGGGCGGAGCGGCCGTCATCGGGCGTCCACCCGGATCGTCCGCGCCCAGTCGGGGGTGCGGAGGGACGGGTCGTCGTCGGCGATCACGACGATGACGACCCCGACCCCCGGCGGTCTCCGTTCGGGCCATGGCGTGTCACCGTCGGTGAGCACCACGATCAGGTCCGGTCGTGGTCGCCCGGCGAGGGCTCGGGTGATGCCGACGCGCATGTCCGTCCCGCCGCGTCCCATCCGTCGGGGCCGGCGGGCGTCGGTGATGACCGTGTCCTCGGCCACCGTGGTGTCGCAGGTCACGAGCCGGATCGCGTCGTCGGCGACGCTCGCCGAGCGCAGGATGCCGTGGACCTCGGTGAACGCCCGGGCGACGTCGTCGTCCGACATCGATGCCGAGGTGTCGACGACCACGGCGACGCGCGGCATCCGGTGGATCAGCCCCGGCCAGCGGATCGTGTGGTCGGCGCCGTTGCGGCGGGCGAACCGGCGGTAGCTGTAGTCGTCGAGACCGGCGGTGACGACCGCGGCACGCAGCGCGCCGGAGAGCTCCCGCCGCCAGTCGACCGTCGGTTCGAGGAGCTCGTGCGCCCAGGTGAGGAGCCCGGCGGGCACCTCGTGACCCTGTGCGTGCGCGACGATGTCGGCGGCCACCTGACGACGAAGGATCCGAGCCTCGACCGTCCCGACGGCACCGTCCTGGCCATCGGAGCCGTCGAGCTCGTCGTCGAGGGCCTCCCCGCCGGCACCTGACCCGCACGACGGCCGCTGGTCACGCTCCTCGCTCGCGAGTCCCCGGTAGTACTCCTCGGCGACCCGGTCACGCGGCTGATGGAGGGTCCACGGGAAGATCGCCTCGTCGGGGTCGATGTCGAGCCCGTCGGCGAGGAGGTCGTCGTTGATCTCGGCATCGCCGGCGAGGTTCCAGAGTCGGTGCTCGGCCTCGGAGGCCACGCCCATCGAGTCGGCGCGGGAGTGGTGGTGTCGGATCAGGTGGTTCGCCTCGTGGATGAGGATCGCTGCGAGTCGGGTGACCCCGAGACGGTTGGCGAAGGTCGGGTTCACGTAGATCCGCCAGAATCGGTCGACGGCGAGCGTCGGTGTCGTGGCCGACTCGATCATCGGGCAGCGGAACAGCACCGAGGCGTAGTACGGCCGGTTCTGTGCGGCCCAGAGCCGGGCCGCCTGCATCAACTGCCGATCGAGGACCACCGTCCGCGCTCCGCTCCCGGTGCTCACAGCAGCCCGATCGCCTGGAGGATCGGGCCGAACACGGCGAGGCCCTCGGGTGCCGCGGCCCCGTCGGGCCGCAAGGGTGCCAGTTGTCGGACGCCGCCGGCCCCGATGTCGACGTTGCCCGCCTCGGCGACGGCGATGAACACGCGCAGGGCCGCCTCCCAGCGTGCTGCGGTCGGCGAACGGACCGCAGCGGCGACGACGGCGGCCACCACAGCGTGCACCTGGTCGTCGCGCCGGGGTCGGACGTAAGCGCCGGGGTCGGACAGGAGAGCCTCGGGGTCGGGCAGGTCGAGGTCGCGTTCGTAGGTGGCGAACTCGACAGCGGCTCCATCGCCGACGAGGCCGGCGATGAGTGCCATGCGGGCCTCGTCGCTGATCACGGTGCCCTCGGCGACGGCGAGGACCCGGATGACCGCAGCCCACGACCGCGGCGATGGCCAGGCCCGTCCGGCGTCGGATTCCTCGTCGGGCCGCGAGTGGGCCAGGTGGGGGCGCGCCATGATGAAGCCGGAGACGGTCGCGGCGATGCGGCCGAGGTGGCGCTCCCAGTCGTCATCGATCGAGACCTGGACCGGGTCCGGCCAGTGGCCGGTCAGGCCGATGGCGATGGTGCCGGGGTCGATCGGCCAGTCGAGGTGGCAGAAGCGGTTCGCCAGCGGCGCAGTGAGGTCCCACCCGCCGGCGGCGACATCGACCGGATTCGCGGCAGCCACCATCCGGACACCGGCACCCATGGCGAGGTCGCCGACGACCCGTTCGTGGACGACGCGCAGCAGGGCCTTCTGCACCGACGGGGCCGCGGTCGACACCTCGTCGAAGAAGCAGAGCGCCCGCTCGGCTCCGGCGAGCCGTGTGGCCCAGTCGGGAGGGGCGAATCGCATGTCGCCGTCGATCACCACCGGCAATCCGGCGAAGTCGCTCGGTTCGCGCAGGCTCGCCAGCACCGTCTCGATCGGCCAACCGAGTGCGGAGGCGAGAGCGTTGACCGAGGCGGTCTTGCCGACTCCCGGTTCACCCCACAACAGCACCGGCACATCGGCCTCGATCGCCACCCGGAGGGCGTGCATCACATCGGTCTGGTCCATCGGTCTCCCTTCCCGTCATCTCGTCGTCATCTCGTCGTCCAGTGGGTGCGTCGGCTGATCCGCTGCCGCCAGCGGGCCTCGGCCCGCCGTTCCGCCAGCGCCGCCGCGGCCGCCGTGCCGACGCTCCGGCGCGGGTCCCGGGCGAGGCGCCGGAGGACGTCGTCGGGGGTCGCCGCATGTGTCGCGACGGCTGTCCGCACTCCCGGGGAGGGGTCGCCGGCGAGGGTGCGCAGCATCCGCTCCGGGGTCGAGGCGATCGATGCGACCTTGCGGCGGACTCGGGAGCGCGTCGAGAACAGTCCCTCGAGGAGGACCCGTTCGTCGGGGTCGGATCGTCCGAGGATCGCCAGCGCGACGACCTCGGGGAGGTCCGGGTCGCGGAGCGCGGCCGCCAACCGCGCGGGGTCGACGACGGTGTCGGCCCACCACAGCAGGTCGGCCAGGCTCGCGGTCGCGAGGTCGACGGGTCCCGTGGGATCGGCTGCGATCCCGCGGTCGTGCAGGAGTTCCCGACAGGCCCATCGGACCGTTCGCCAGTTGCTCGCCAACCCGTCGAGGATGGCGCTCGTCGGGCACTGCGGGTGTCTCATCACGGCCTCGACGACCCGGACCGATCGATCCCCGGCGAGCGTGAGCAGGTGTGCCTCCGGGAGGTCCGGGCGCCGGGCGAGGGTGAGCCGCACGCCCGGATCGTCATCCCCGATCATGCGCCCGGCGATCCCCTCGTCGGGGGTGAGACGGGCGATGGCGTCCCGGACGCGCGGCTCCGGGTCGCTCCACAGGACCTCACAGACCTCGAGGTGTCGACCGTGGGTCGTGGCGACGGCGCGACGTACGTCGTCGGAGGCATGCATGGCGGCGACGAGGATCGCGTCGAGCGGTGCGGACTCCTGCTCGGCGACGGCTCTGGCGACGTCGGGATGGGGATCGCCGGCCAATCGGATCATGAGAGTCGGCTGGAGGTGCCGGGCGGCCACCGAGGAGCGCACGGTCGGGTCGCGGTCGGCGGCGAGACGTTCGGCGAGAACGGGATCGAGCTCGCAGCAGGTCGCCACCAGGGAGCGGATGTGTGTCGATCGGTCCCGACTCAGTTGGTCGATGGTCGATCGGGACACGTCGGCGGTGACGAGGCGTCGACGGACCATCGACTCACGGTCGCCGACCATCTGGTCGAGGTCGGCCCGGCGGGTGCCGGGGTTGCCGGCCACGGCGTACCTGACGTACTTCGATCGATCGTCCCGCAGGCCGGCCAGGACGTCGGGTGGGGCGTCGGGCCGTGTGGCCACGGTCCGGCGAACGTCGCACAGCGGGTCGGCGGCGGCGCGGGCGAGCAGGGCGGAATCGGCGTTCGCGTGGGCGGCGATGTCGGCCCGGCGTCGGGCACCTGCGGAGCGGAATATCGCGGCCAGCATCTCCGGTGCGGTCGTCGCGGCTCGGACCAGTCGCCAGATCTCGCGCTCGTCGAGGAGTGCGAGGAGGATGTCGTCCGGGGTCGCCGGGCCGGCGACGGTCATCGCCACACCCCGGTCGGTCGGGGGCTGTCCTGCCCGGCGACGGCGGCTCGCACCGACGGATCGTGGTCGGCGGCGAGGCGACGCAGGGCGTGTTCGTCGGCCCGCCGGTCGCGGCCGAGTCGCTCGGCGAGCGCCAGACGCACCTCCACGATCGGGTCCTCGCACAGACGGGTCAGGTGGCCCATGACGAGGTCGTCACGCCGCGCCACCGCCGCTCGCACGTCCCGATCGCCGGTCATGAGGAGGATGTCGATGCCGGCAGCGGTGAGCGGCCCGGTGGCGGCCATCATCATCAGGAACGGGTCCCCGCTGCGGGCGAGAGCGATGCGGGCCGTCGGGGTGGTCGCCGGGTTGCCGGCCGCCGCGAGGGCGACGCCGTGATCCGAGTCGGCGAGCAGAGCGCCGAGGGCGTCGGGCGGTGTCCGGGGGTGACGGGCGACGGCCGTCCGAACCGGCGAGGAGGTGTCGCTCGCCGCAGCTGCCAGGGTGGATGCCCCGCAGGCCGGGTGCTCGACGGCGGCGACGCGGGCGCGCTCGTCGGGGTGCTCGAGTGCGATGCGCCGGACGAGTCGCTCCGGCAGTGCGGGGTCGTCGATGCGTCGGTACAGGTCGATCGGCGAGATGAAGCTGTCGAGGATGTCCTCGGCCGTCACCCCAGCCTCGGCGGCCGAGGTCTCCTCGACCCGGCCGAACACCGCCCCCACCTCGTCGTGACCGTCATCGTTCCCCACCTCGCCCATGGGGGAGACAACGCACGATGTGACCCGCGGTGTGCGCTCAGAGGCGCGCCGCGACCGTTCGCCAGCCGACGAGGCCGAGCAGGGTGAAACCGGCGGCCACGGCGATGAACGCGGGCGCGATGCCGTCACCGAACAGGGCTCGGCGCAGGGCCAGGCCCCCGACGAGGGTGATCAGCCACACGATGAGGCCGCCCCTCGAGCCGAGTGGGTCCCGGCGGGTCGCCGGGACCGCCCAGGCGATGCCGAGGGCGATCGCGAAGGGGGCGAGCGTCGAGACGAAGCCGCCGATCGCCGATCCGCCCTCGGCTGCCGTGCTGTCGTGCTCGGAGCGGCCGAGGACGATGAAGGCGGCGAGGACCGCGAGGTCGAGCGCCGGGGCGAACCGCGCCCGGGTCATCCGCGGATCAGGCGGGGGCGAAGCCACCGAGCCCACCCCTGAAGAACAGCAGGGGAGCGCCCTCGCCGGCGTCGAGGGCCACCACCCGGCCCAGCACGAAGTAGTGATCGCCCATCTCGGTGACGGCCTCGACCTCGCACTCGATGGTGGCCAGCGAGCCCTCGATCACCGGTGAACCGGTGACCCCGGGGTGCCAGGCGAGGTCGGTGAAGCGCTCGGCCTCGTTGCCGCTCTTGGCGAAGGTCCAGCACACGTCGGCCTGATCGCTCCCGAGGACGTTGACGCAGAAGCGACGCGACGGGGCCATCGCCGCCCATGAGGCCGAGTTGGTCCCGGGGAGGAAACCGACCATCGGCGGGTCGAGCGACACCGAGGTGAACGAGCCGATCGTCAGGCCGACGGGGGAGTCGTCGTCCATGCCGGTCACGACGGTGACACCGGTCGGGAAGTGACCGAGGACGTTGCGGAACCGGGCGGGGTCGATGGGGCTCATGACCCGAGACTATTCCCGTGGACGCCCGCCGGTGACGGCCGGTGAACCCTGGTCTAGCGTCGGCGCCGTGGACGACCCCACCCGGCTCAAGGCGGCCATCCGACGCGATCGTCGTGAATGGCGCCGGGCGCTCGGCCGGGACGAGGTCGCCGAGAGGTCCGACCGCATCTGGGGGAACATGCTCTCCGAACCGACGATCGTCTCGGCCCTCGACACCGCCGGGTCGGTCATGGTGTTCACGCCGATCCACGGTGAGCCGGTGCTCCACGCGCTCCGTCTGCGGTGCCTCGACCGGGGAGTGGGCGTCGTCACCCCGGAGGACGACCCCGACCCGGCCTCGGTCGACGTGGTCGTCGTGCCGGGGGTGGCATTCACGCCCGCCGGTGATCGGCTGGGGCAGGGCGGCGGCTGGTACGACCGGTTCCTGTGCCGGTTGGCGCCGGCGACGCTGACGATCGGGGTGTGCTTCGCCGAGCAGCTCGTCGACGAGCTCCCGTGCGAGAGCCATGACGTCCGCGTGGGCCGGGTCGTCACCGACGCCGCGGATCGCACCCGTGGTGGTCAGCCCTCGTCGTAGTACTCGCGCCCGAGGTGGGTGATCTGCTCCTCGCCCATCATCCAGCGCAGGGTGTTCTTGAGCTTGGTGAGTTGGATGAACAGGTCGTGCTCGGGGTAGAGGCCCGGTGCGACCATCGGGGCCTTGTAGTAGAAGCTCAGCCACTCCTGGATGCCGCCGAGGCCGGCGCGCTGGGCCAGGTCGCTGAAGAGCACGAGGTCGAGGGCGAGCGGTGCGGCGAGGATCGAGTCGCGGCACAGGAAGTCGATCTTGAGCTGCATCGGGTAGCCGAGCCACCCGAACAGGTCGATGTTGTCCCAGCCCTCCTTGTTGTCGCCACGGGGCGGGTAGTAGTTGATCCGGACCTTGTGGTACACGTCGCCGTAGAGCTCGGGGAAGAGCTCGGGCTGGAGGATGTGCTCGAGCACGCCGAGCTTGGACTCCTCCTTGGTCTTGAAGTTCTCGGGGTCGTCGAGCACCTCCCCGTCACGGTTGCCGAGGATGTTCGTCGAGTACCAACCGGACAGGCCGAGCATGCGCGCCTTCAGCATCGGGCCGATCACGGTCTTGATCAGGGTCTGCCCGGTCTTGAAGTCCTTGCCCGAGATGGGGACGTTGCGTTCGACGGCGAGCTCGCGCAGCGCCGGGATGTCGACGGTGAGGTTCGGTGCACCGTTGGCGAAGGGCACGCCCTCGAGGATCGCCGCGTAGGCGTAGAGCATCGACGGCGCGATGGTCGGGTCGTTGGCGTCGATGGCTGCCTCGAAGGCCTCGATCGTGGCGTGCGCCGGGCCCGGCTCGATGAAGATCTCGGTCGACGCCGCCCAGATCATCACGACCCGCTCGAGCTGGTTCTTCTCCCGGAAGGCGTTGATGTCGGCCCGGATGCCCTCGAGCATGGCCCGCTTGTCGATGCTCGCCATCGTGTTCTCGCCGTCGAGGCGCTTCACGTAGTGACGGTCGAACGCGGCCGGCATGGGGCGGACGGCCCGGAGTGCCTCCGAGATCGACTCGATGTGCCGGCCGGCGTCGAGCACGCCGGCGCGTTGGGCGGCGACGTAGGCATCGTCCGGGAAGGGGTCCCAGGCGCCGAACACGAGGTTCTCGAGCGGGGCCAGCGGAACGAAGTCACGGATGAGCGGGTTGCGGCCGTCGGTGCGGCGACCGAGGCGGATCGTGCCCATCTCGGCCAGCGACCCGACAGGTGCGGCGATGCCGGCCTTGGCGAGCTCGACACCGGCGATGAGGGTCGAGGCGACGGCCCCGAGGCCGACGGTGAGGATGCCGAGACGGCCGTCCGCAGGTGCGGGCGGGGTCGGGGCGGAGGAGGAGCGGGTCGACTGGGTCACGACGGGGACGCTAGGGAGCGGGAAGCCACCTGTCACATCTCATAATGTCATGACAAAGTCAGGGCGGCTCGGGCGAGGCCCCCGACGACACGCCGTTTGCGTCCGGGCCGCTGCGGTGGCAGACTCTCCGGCGATGCGCACCCGCCGCGACCTCGTAGTACTCATCCGGTAGCGCACCGGAACCGACGTCCGCGTGCGCCCACCGACCTCCCGACCGGGGGGTCGTTCCGTTTTTCAGACCCCTCGCCCCGACGAGATCCCGCCCTCGACACCCGACCGGAGAACACCATGAGCCAGACGAACCGGATGACCGGAGCCCAAGCACTCATCAAGGCCCTCGAACTCGAGCAGGTCGACACGATCTTCGGTCTGCCCGGGGGATGCATCCTCCCGGCCTACGACCCGCTCCTCGAGTCGTCCATCCGCCACGTGCTCGTCCGCCACGAACAGGGGGCGGGCCACATGGCCGAGGGATACGCCCACGTGACCGGTCGCCCGGGGGTGGCGATGGTCACCTCCGGGCCGGCGGCGACGAACCTGGTCACGCCGCTGATGGACGCCTACATGGACTCGATCCCGATGGTCGGCATCACCGGTCAGGTCGGCACCGGCGCCATCGGCTCGGACGCGTTCCAGGAGTGCGACACGGTGGGCATCACCCGGTCGTGCACCAAGCACAACGAGCTCGTCATGAGCGGTGACGACCTCCCGCTCGCCATCCGTCAGGCCTTCCACATCGCCACCACGGGACGCCCGGGTCCGGTGCTGGTCGACGTCCCCAAGGACGTCCTCCAGAACGAGATGACCTGGCACTGGCCCTCCGACGAGGAGGTGGCGGCCAGCCTGCCGGGCTACAAGCCGATCGGCAAGGGGCATCCGCGCATGATCAAGGAGGCCGCCCGGATGATCCTCGAGGCCGAGCGGCCCGTGCTGTACGTGGGCGGGGGCATGCTCAAGGCCCGCGCCGCCGAGGTGCTGCGCGAGCTCGCCGAGCTCACCGGCATCAACGTGGTCACGACCCTCATGGCCCGCGGCGTCTTCCCGGACGACCACCCGCTGTGCCTCGGGATGCCCGGCATGCACGGCACGATCGCCGCCACGACCGCCATGCAGCGGGCCGACCTCCTGATCGCCCTCGGTGCGCGCTTCGACGATCGCATCACCGGCAAGGTCAGCGGCTTCGCGCCCGAGGCCAAGATCATCCACGTCGATGTCGACCCGGCCGAGCAGGGCAAGGTCCGCCGTCCCGACGTCCCGATCGTGGGCGACTGCCGACTGGTCACCGAGGAGTTGGTCGTGGCGATCCGGGACCTGCTCGCCGGCGGGGCCGTCCAGGCCGACATCTCGGGTTGGAAGAGCCGGATCTCGGGATGGCAGGAGATCTTCCCGTTGACCTACGACCAGTCCGAGCCCGGGGGTGCGCTCAAGCCCCAGTACTGCCTCGAGCGCCTGCGCGACTCGGCGCCGGAGGGGACGATCGTCGCGTCCGGCGTCGGACAGCACCAGATGTGGGCCTCGCTGCACTGGACCTTCAACGAGCCGTACACCTGGGTCAACTCCGGCGGCCTCGGGACGATGGGCTTCGCCATCCCGGCGGCCATCGGCGCCAAGATGGGACGGCCCGACAAGACGGTGTGGGCCGTCGACGGCGACGGCTGCTTCCAGATGACGGCGCAGGAGCTCGTCACGGCGAGTGTCGAGCGGATCCCGATCAAGGTGGCCCTCCTCAACAACTCGTACCTCGGCATGGTCCGACAGTGGCAGGAGATGTTCTACGACGAGCGCTACTCCGAGGTGTACCTCTCGACCGAGACACCCGACTACGTCAAGTGGGCCGAGTCGATGGGTTGCGTGGCGATCCGGGTGGAGAGCCCCGAGGAGGTCCAGCCGGCGATCGACAAGGCGAACTCGATCAACGACCGTTCGGTCGTGATCGAGTTCCGCACCGACTCGGCCGAGAAGGTGTTCCCGATGGTCCCGGCCGGGTGCTCGAACGACGAGGTCATCGTCCACCCCTCACAGCAGCAGTTCCGCGGCCAACTCGGCTGACACCTGACGGACGCCGAAGAAAGCAGGAACATCGATGACCGCCATCAACCCCCACGGCAGCTCGCTCAACCACGCGATCCTGTCGGTCCTGGTGCAGAACCGCCCGGGCGTCCTCGCCCGGGTGGCGAGCCTGTTCGCCCGCCGCGGGTACAACATCTTCTCGCTCGCCGTCGCCCCGGCCGAGGACGAGTCGCAGAGCCGCATCACGATCGTCGTCGACCTCGAGTCGGCCCCGCTCGAGCAGATCGTCAAGCAGCTGTTCAAACTCATCGACGTCGTCAAGATCTCCGAGCTGGACCCCCGCCGGTCGATCGAGCGCGAGCTCCTGCTCGCCACGGTGCGCGCCGATGCCGGCCAGCGCTCGGAGATCGTCGAGCTCGTCAGCATCTTCGAGGCCAAGATCCTCGCCGTCGGTGCCGATGCGCTCACCGTCAGCCTCGAGGGCCACCCCGACAAGCTCGACGACTTTGAGGAACTGCTCCACGCATATGCCATCGTGGAGCTCCAGCGGACCGGCCGTGTGGCCCTTCCCAAACTCGACCGTGCGACGCGCCTGCGCGCCGCCAACACCAACCAGAAAGGCAAGGTGGGCTGACATGGCCGCCAACGTGTACTACGAGGCCGACTGCGACGGCTCCATCATCCGCGGCCGCAAGGTCGCCGTCATCGGCTATGGATCGCAGGGTCACGCCCATGCGCTCAACCTGAAGGACTCCGGGGTCGAGGTGTGCATCGGCCTGCGCGACGGTTCGTCGTCGAAGGCCAAGGCCGAGCAGGCCGGTCTGACCGTGAAGTCGATGGCCGATGCCGCCGCCTGGGCCGACCTGATCATGATCCTGGCCCCGGACACCGAGCAGAAGGCGATCTTCGACGCCCACATCGCACCGAACCTCCAGCCCGGGGATGCCATCGCCTTCGCCCATGGATTCAACGTCCGGTTCGGCCGCATCGCCGCCCCGGCCGGCGTCGACTGCATCATGATCGCCCCCAAGGGCCCCGGGCACCTGGTGCGCCGCACCTACACCGAGGGCGGAGGGGTGCCGGCCCTGATCGCCATCGACCAGGACGCGACCGGCGGTGCCAAGGCACTCGCCCTCTCCTACGCCGAGGCCATCGGCGGTGCCCGGGCGGGCGTCATCGAGACGACCTTCCCGGAGGAGACCGAGACCGACCTGTTCGGTGAGCAGGTCGTGCTGTGCGGCGGCCTGACCCGGCTCGTCCAGGCCGGGTTCGAGACACTCGTCGAGGCCGGCTACGCACCCGAGATGGCGTACTTCGAATGCCTCCACGAGGTGAAGCTCATCGTCGACCTCATGTACGAGGAGGGGATCGCCGGCATGCGCTACTCGATCTCCGACACCGCCGAGTACGGCGACCTGACGCGTGGACCGCGGATCGTCACCGACGCGACGAAGGCCGAGATGAAGCGGGTGCTGACCGAGATCCAGGACGGCACGTTCGCGAACGAGTGGGTCGCCGAATCCG
>JBEAPU010000110.1:0-11725 GCA_041164245.1 Actinomycetota bacterium
GCCTCCGTCTCCTGCCATCGCATCCGGCGGAGGCGCAGCACATGCTCTCGCTCAGCGATGTCTCCGCGGCTGGCGACGGTCTGTGGGTCGTCGACGCCGGGTGTCCGCTTCACCGCCCGGAGGATCACGTGTGGGTTCCGGAAGCCGATGTCGCCGTGGTCGTCGTGCGTCAGAGCACAGGCGGTCCACGACTCGTCGCGACCCGGGTCGAGCGGCGAGCCCACCTCGTGCGACGACTGGCATCGGTCGTTCCGTCGATCACGGTGGCTGTCGTCGGGCGCCGACCGTTCCACCCCGATGACATCGGTACACACCTGCTCGCCGAGGCTGGGGGAACCGGGACGGTGATCGCCGTCCCCGAGGACCCGCGCGCCGCGACCCTCCTCGCCGGGAGGACCCCCGGCGGTGTTCGCCGCTGGCGCCGCACGGGCCTCGCTCGGGCGTTCGGTTCGTGGACGGTGCCGTCGTGACCTCGGCTTCCGACGTTCACGCCCCCGGGCTCGTCGATCGTGTCGCCGACCGGCTGATCCTCGCCATCGAGGGTGATGAGGTCGGCCCGCTCGACCGCCCGACCCAGGAGCGGCTCGTCGGTCACTGGGTCACCGAGGAGCTGCGCGAGATCGACCGACGGCTCGTCAGGGAGGGCGATGCCCCGCTCGATCACCGGAGCCGGGTCGGGCTCGTCGCCACGGTGGTGGCCGAGGTGCTCGGAGCCGGGCCCCTCGAATCGCTGTTGCGCGACCCCGAGGTCGAGGAGATCGACGTCAACTCGGCGGCCCACACCTGGGTCACCCGTTCCGATGGATCGAAGGTGGACATCGGACGATTGTGGGCGAGTGACGCCGAACTCACGGCCTTCCAGAAACGATGTGCCCGGCGACTGTCGATCACCGGCGAGACCCGCCTCGACACCTCGTCGCCGATGGCGACCCTCCAGACCGCCGACGGGGCACGGATCGTCATGGTGCTCGGTGGCCGCGACGAACACGGGGTGTCGCCACACCCACGGCTCGCGATCCGGCGATTCGTCGTCCGCCGGGTCGGACTCGATGGCCTCGCAGCACGCGGGATGTTCCCGGCCTCGGTCGCGGACCAACTTGCGGCCCTCGTTCGTGCCGGTCTCACGATCCTCGTGTCCGGTCCCCCGGGTGCGGGCAAGACCACCCTCCTCACCGAACTGCTCGGGGCAGTCGACCCCAGGGAGCGGATCCTGACCGTCGAGAAGCACCTCCTCGAGTTGCGACTCGAGGACGACCCCCGGCATCCCGATGCCCCGGCCCTGCACACCCGTGGCGCGAACGCCGAGGGCGAGGGCGAGATCACGACTCGGCAACTCGTCGAACTCACCCGACGGTTGAACCCGGACCGAGTGGTCGTCGGTGAACTCGTCGAGGACGAGGCCCTCGACATGCTCGATGTGGCGTCCATGTGCGCACGTGGCTCCCTCGCGACGATCCATGCCCACAGTGCAGATGTCGTGTTGCACCGCCTCGCCTACTACATCGCGAAGTCGGACACGGCGCTGCCTGAGTTCGCCGTGTGGAGCCTCATCGGTCAGACGGTCGACCTCGTCGTGCACATCGATCTCGTACGCAACGTCGGCGACGGCCGGACGCACCGACGTGTGTCGTCGATCATCGAGGTCGGTGGCCCGGGCGAGTCCGGAGGGGTCGCCAGCACCGAGCTGTTCACGCTCGACGACACCGGCTCGCTCGCCCAGGTCGCCCCGCTCTCCCAGCGGCGTCTGCGTCGGATCGCGGCCGCTGGCGAGGATGCGAGCCTTTTCACGGGCTGGGTGCGGCGATGAGCGGACTGACCCTGCCGGTCGCCGTGAGCCTCGCCCTGATCGCCGTGAGTGGCATCATGATCATGTCGAGCGGCGGCGGTCGACGGTCGTCGAGTGGGTCAGGAGACTGGTCCCTCGGACCAGGAGTCGTCGTGCGCGGGTCGGCGGCGCTGGTGGTGGCGCTCATCATGGTCGCCGTCACCGGGTGGGTCCTCCCGTCGCTCGTGAGCGGCGCGGCGACGTGGGTCATCTCGGGTGGGTACCTCCGTTCGGGCACGCCGGCGGCGGTGACGTTGGCCCGACTCGATGCGCTCGCCACGTGGGTCGAGTCGATTCGTGACCTCCTCCTCGCCGGGGAGCAGACGCTCGGAGCCGTCGCAGCCTCGTCCCGGTCATGTCCCGGAGCGATACGCCCTCCGGTGCGGCGACTGGCCGCCGCCCTCGGCCGGCGCGACGCCGAGGAGGCCCTGCGTCGCTTCGCCGCCGAGGTCGACGACCCAGTGGCGGACCTGGTCGCCGTCGGTCTGCTGATCGCGATCAGGCGCGGCGCGAGGACGGCAGCCGTTCTCGGTGCGCTCGCCGAGCAGACCCGCTTCCTCGCTGAACGACGCCGCCTCGTCGAGGCGGAACGGGCACCGGCGCGTCGGGAGGTCCGGATCCTGACCGGATTGATGTCGGCACTGTTCGCAGCGGTCCTGCTGGCGGGCCGCAGCACACTCCTCGACGCCTACGACACGCCGACCGGGCAGGTCGTCCTCGTGGTCGCGATCCTGTCCTTCGCCGGACTCGTGGCCCGGACGCAGACGCTGTCCCGGTTCCCGGCTCCGAATCGCTTCCTCACTGGGGAGGCGACGTGATCCGCCTCGGCTGGGCGATCCTCTCCGGGGCGACGCTGGCTGCCGGTGCGATGTTGGTGTCGACCGTGTGGCGCCGCCCATCTCTCGCCACCGTGATCGCCTCGCTCGACTCCGACCGTTCGAACCGCTCGCCCGGGTCGGATCTCGTCGATGCCGTGGCGGCCGTGGCTCGACGCGTCGGCGGGGTCGACGACCGGGCGCTGGCGACGCTCGGTCGGAGTCGACGTCAGCACACGCTGTTGCTCGTGATCGCCGTCGCCTTCGGTGTGGGGACCCCACTGGTCGCCCTCGGTGCCGGACAGGCCGGCCGACTGATCTCGGTACCGATGGTCGTCCCGCCGGCGCTCGCAGCCGCGGGCGCGCTCGTGGCCGTCGCCGTGGTGCAGCGGTCCACACTCGAGGCCGTTGCGGCGATCCGTAGCGACATGCGTCATCAACTCACGGCGTACCTCGACGTCGTCACGATGCTCATCGCCGGTGACACCGGGCATGAGACGGCGCTCGAACAGGCAGCGAGGATCGGTGACGGTCGGTTGTTCGACGAACTGCGCCGGTCACTGCGCGAGTCCGGTGCGCGTGGTCTGTCACTCGTCGGTGCGCTCGACGATGTCGCCCGCCGATGCGGACTCGACGAACTCGAACAGATCGCCGCCGCCCTCGACCTGGCGGCGGCCGACGGTGCGCCGGTGGTGCGGAGCCTCACGGCGAGGACAGCCACCCTCCGTTCGGCAGCAGCCAGCCAGCAGGAGATGGAGGCACGGTTGCGGACCAGTCGACTCACCGGCCCGATCGTCGGGATGGCCCTCGTCTTCATGGCCCTCGTCATCTATCCCGCATTGGCCGTCACCTGACCGCGATCACTCCCCGTCGCCGGCGGGGAGCCACACCCAACCAACAACCAGGAGAAACCATGAACATCGACTCACAACTCGTCCGGGACGTCCACACGCTGAACACCGCCACGCGGACCGTGGTGCTCGATCGACTGCAGCGTCTGTTGGGCGGACGATGCACCGGAGAGTCGGGGGCGGTCTCGCTCGAGCAGGTGCTGTGGTTCGTCGCATCCGGTGTCAGCGTCGCAGTCGTCGCCGGGGTCCTGTGGGGGCGGATCCGCACCCAGGCGAACCTGCCGATCCAGGCTCCCTCAGCCCCATGACGACTCGGGGCAGCGCTTGTACCGGCGGTCCGCTGGCGGGCGACGCCGGCTCGGCGACCTCGCTCTCGATGGTCCTGATCGTGCCGGTGTTCTGCGTTCTCGCGACGATGACCGTCCAGGCCGCCATGTGGGGCCACGCGCGCACGGAGGCACGTGTGGCGGCGCGCGAGACCGCTGTCCTCGTGGCCCGCCGAGATCTCGACACGGAGTCGGCTGCCGCAGCGCTGCGTCGGGTCATCGAGGCCGATTCCGGAGTGGACCACCTGTCGGCGTTGTCGGTGGAGGTCGTCGAGGATGCGTCGACGGTGAGCGTCCGTGTCACCGGCAGCATGCCCGGACTGGTCCACGGCCTCGCGGCCCCGATCGATGTCGTCGAGACCATGCCGCTCGAGGGATGGCGCCGGTGACGATCCCACGCCGCTGCGACCGGCGCTGTGGCGACCCCGAGAGGGGGACGGGGGACGTCCTCGGGCTCGTGCTGGTCGCGCCACTCATCGTGGCGGTCGCACTCGTCGTCGTCCTCGTCGGCCGCCGGGTCGATGTCACCTCCTCGGTGCGTTCCGCCGCAGCGGCAGGAGCGCAGGCGGCGGCGTTGGAGCGGACAGCGGTCTCGGCCGGTCATGCTGGGCGCGTCGTCGCGAGTCGGATGCTCGACAACACCCCGACCTGCGGTGCGGTCCGGGTGGAGGTCGACACGACGGCGTTCGCGCCCGGCGGGTCGGTCACCGTGGTCGCAGGGTGCGCCGTCTCGGTCCGTGGTGTCCAGCCGGTGGTGGCGTCCGGCGAGTGGTTGGTGTCCACGGCGGTGGCGGACATCGATCCGTACCGGGCGGTGCGGCGATGAGGCTCCATCGCTCCGATGATCGTGGGACGGCGCTGGTATCGGCACTCGTCACCCTCACGGCGATCACGGTGGGATCCGTGCTGTGGCTGGCGCGTGACGTCGACACATCGCTGTCGATCCGGTCGACGGTGGATGCCATCGCATTTCAGGCCGCGCGATCAGGCGCACAGCAGTTGGACGTGAGGGACCTGCGCGGAGCGACGCCGGAGGTGCGCGTCGACCCTGACCGCGCTTCCCGTGCCGCACGTTCGACCGCCCGGAGGCTGCTCGTTGGCGAGGGGCTCCGGGGTGAGGTGATCGCCGTGTCGGCGGTTGACGATCGGGTGCGGGTGACGGTCCGGGTCGACGGTCCGGTGACGCCCGCCGAGGCCACGGCAACGGCCGTGGCGGAGAGGGGATGAAGGGGATGATCGATGAGACGATGACTGCTCCGCGCCGGTCATGGGCAGGGGCACTGCCGGCGCTGGCATCGGCCACGGGACTGTTCGTCCTCGCACCGATGTTCCTGTTGGCCATCGCCCGACAGCGATTCGGCTCGACATCACCGTTGGCGGGCTTGGGGCCGCTGCGCGGCTGGCTGGATCGTCTCGTCTCGGCGCTGGACGAACCGATCGACCCCACGACGATGACCGATCTGGTGATCCGTCTCGGGCTGGTCGTCGGGTGGGCTGCCGTCGGATCGGTGGCGGTGTCGGTGGTGGCCGAGGTGGTCACGACGATCCGGTTCGGAGGTTCGGGGCTCGAGGGCAGCGGGTGGTCGCGCTCGGTGGCCCGTTGGTTCGTCGGCGGTGTGCTCGCCCTCGTCCCGAACGTCGGCCAGGTCAGCTTCGCGACTGGGCTCCCTGCGGGCGACGTCTCAGGGCTCGACGAGGGCGCACCGTCGTCCGACGGGCACGATGTCGCCGCAGCGACGACTGCGGTCTGGACCGTCGTCCCCGGCGACTCGATCTACGCGATCGCGGCCGTCATCGCGTCGACCGTGGATCGGGATCTGGGCGACGTGGTCGAGGAGATCCTCGATGTGAACCTCGGACGGACGATGCACGACGGTCGGGTCTTCGATGACCCGTCGACCATCCTCCCCGGCTGGATCCTCGAGGTCCCGGCATGGTCGACACCGCCGGTGACCGAGCCGCTCGAGATCCCCTCCGGCGAGGTGCTCCACGAGGTCGCACCCGGTGACACGCTCGCCGGCATCGCCGCTGATCATCTCGGCGACCCGGCTCGGTGGGGTGAGATCTTCCACGCCAACACCGATCGGCTGATGTCCGACGGTCGCCGACTCAGCGACCCCGACCTGCTCCGTCCGGGCTGGGAACTCGTCATTCCGAGCGTCGGGGCTCCCGCCGACGACCTCACACCTCCGGTGGAGGACGGGGATTCCGCCTCCGGGCCAGCCGACCTCATCGGGTCCCGGGCCGAGCGCGAGGGGACGACGGCGTCACCCGCTGTCACACCAGTTCCAGAGATCGTCGAGGAACGGACACCCACCGCGGCCTCGCCGATCGAGGTCGAGGCCGAGCCGGTCGGGAATCCGTCCTCGGGGAGCGAGTCGGGCGTGCTGGACGGGTCAGCCGACTCGTCACCTGGACGCGGCTGGCTCGAGATGGCGGGCACGACCATGCTCGCCGCTGGCATCGTCTCGACACTCGCGGTTCGTCGTCGCCGGAGACTGCGGTCCGTGTCAGCGGCGATGGTCCTGCGACGTCCCGAACCCGAGGTCGCCGAGTTCGAGCGCACGATCGTGTCCGAGGCGGTGGCATCCGGCGCCACCGATCAGATGCTGGTGCTCGACCTCGCCGTCCGATCCGCAATGGGCACCCTGGGCCCTGCCGGTGGCGGGATCAGTCGGGTGTCGGTCGACCCGATGGGCGTGGTCAGGCTCCGCCCCGATCGGGACGTCGAACCCCCGGTCGGCTGGCTGTCCGAGGGAGGCGAATGGGTGCTCGCGAACGCGACGGCGTCCCCCGGTGGAGCCGGTGTGTTCCCCTGCCCGACCCTGTGCCAGGTGGGCACGACGAGCGACGGGCAGGAGGTCTTCGTCGATCTCGAGCACATCGGAGGTCTGACCGTCGTCGGGGATGATGCGGATCGGGTCGTCGCAGGGATGGCCGTCGGGCTGGCCGTGTCACCCTTCGCTGACCGATGCCCGATCATCCACGTCGGCGAGGACGGGTTCTCGCTCGGGTCATTCGGTTCGATCCGGTCCGTTCGTCCGTCCGATCTTCCCAGCGAGTGGACGGCGGCGACTCATCCGCTGCCACTCGACACGCCGTCGGCGGCGGCCATCCGATGCCGTGGGGACGATGCGTGGGACCCGCTGGTGATCGTCTCCACGGGAGGTCCCCTGGAGTGGCCCGGACGCGAGACGGCTCAGGTGACACCGGTGACCCTCGTGGCCGCGTCGGATCTGCCCGGCAGTGGGGCAGCGCTCGTCTCGATCGGCACGGGCTGGTGGTCGCTCGACACCGGTGACCCGGACCACCCCGACATCGTGGTCCGTCCGGCGATGCTGGACCGTTCGGAGGTCGTCCAGGTCGATGGACTGCTCGCCGGACCGACGGCGGTCACCGTCACCGACGGAGCGGCGTCGACCGCCGAACACGTCGAGATGGATCGTCCCGAAGTGGTGGTCCGACTGCTCGGCGACGTCCGAGTCGAGTCAGCTGACGGCTCGGAGGTCGCCTTCGAGCGGGCCAAGTCGGTGGAGCTGCTGGCATGGCTGGTGACCCATCGGGAACGACCGACCCGGGCGCGCGCCCGCTCCGCCCTGTGGGAGACGGAGGTTCGGGCGGCGACCTTCTCCAATGTCGTGTCCGACGCTCGTCGAACCCTTGGTCGGGTTGCACCGCTCGGCGGTGAACGGGAGTGGATCGCCCGGACACTGACCGAGGAGCTCGCACTCGATCCGTCCCTGCTGAGCGATGCGGACATCTTGCGTGAGGCGCGAGTGCGTGCGGGCACCCTGCAGGCGGTCCAGGCCGTGGAGGTGCTGCGGCCCGCGTTGGCGCTCGTCGAAGGGCTGCCGTTCTCGGGAAGTGCGTTCACGTGGCCCGATCCGGAGGGCATCACCTCCGAGTTGGTCGTCCTAGCCACCGGTGCGGCGGCTGAGATGGCTCGACACTGCCTCGCGATGGGCGACCTGGCTGGTGTGGTGTGGGCGACGGGCCAGGGCCTGAAGGTGCTGCCGGGCCATGAGGAGTTGATCGCCCTGCGACTTCGGGCCCGTGCCGCGACCGGAGACATGGCCGGGGTGCGGCAGGAGTGGGCGTCGTATGAGCGGGTCCTCGCGGATGAGTGGACCGGTGGTGAACCCGCGCCCGAGTTGATCGACCTGCGGCGCGAACTGCTCACCGCACGCCGGGGCGGGTGATCAGTCCCGGGCGGCCTGCTCGGCCCGGGCGAGCACCTCGCGGACCGGCACACCGAGGGCCTCGGCGGCCCGCTTGGCGTCGTCGAACTCGAGTTTCGTCCGGTGTCCGGCGACCTTGACTCGGATGGGGTGACCGTCGACGTCGATGGTCACCTCGTCCCGGCGTTGCGGCCAGCGGCGCACCGTCGTCGAGCGCACACCCATCGAACCGGTCTCGGCGAGCAACGTGTCGACGACGACACCGTGATGGGCCGCGTCGCACAGTGCGTGCACCGTGTGCGCCGGCCGGCCCTTCTTCATCACGATCGGGGTCACCCACGCATCGAAGGCCCCGACGGTGAGCAGGCGCTCCACCGTGTGGGCCAGCACCTCGCCGGTCACGTCATCGACGTTCACGGCCACCTCGAACGCCGCCTGACCCGGGTCGTCACCGTCGGGTGATGCACCCGCCACCTCGCCGATCACCACCTGCACCACGTTCGGACGTTGCGGAACGTCCTTGGTGCCGGCACCGAAACCCGTCGCCGTCACCGTCATCGGAGGCATAGCACCCGCTGCCGAGCCGAGAACCGTCATCAACGCGACACCGGTCGGGGTCGACACCTCCATCGTCGTGTCGAGCCCGACCACCGGCGCGCCAGCCTGCTCCAGCAGACGGCTCACCGCCGGCACCGGGTTCGGCATCACACCGTGCTGCGTGGTGACGCTGCCATGACCGACGGCGATCGGGGAGTACGCCAGGTCGTCGATGCCGAGGCTCTCGAGCGCTGCGCACACCCCGACGACATCGATGATCGAGTCGAGCGCGCCCACCTCGTGCAACTCGACGTCGTCCGGGTCCATCCCGTGGATCCCGCCCTCGACGGTAGCCAGGGCGCGGTAGACGGCGAGTGCCCGGTCACGGACCCGTGGCGCCAGATCGGCGGCGGCGATCAGGGCCAGCACCTCGCGCGCCGGACGGTGGGTGTGGTCGTGCCCGTTGTTGTGCGCGTGGACGACGACGTTCGCCCACCGGGCCCGCACCCCGCAGCGCTGCACCTCCTCGAACGTCAACGCCCAGTCGGCCACACCGAGCGCACCGATCGCGTCCATCACCGCGAACTGGTCCGCACCGGCGTCGATGAGCGCGGCGAGGACCATGTCGCCGGCCACACCGGCACCGCACTGGAACCAGGCCACCCGATGACCGGCCGACGTCATCGCGGCGCCGCCAACGACAGAGTCCGGATCATCGCCACCGCAGCGCCGAAACCGTTGTCGATCCCGACGACGCTCACCCCCGACGCGCAGGTGGCGTGCATGGCGAGCAGCGCCGTCACACCGTCGAGGCCCGATCCGTAACCGACGGATGTCGGCACGGCGATCACCGGCCCGGCGGCCAGACCACCCATCACACTGGCGAGCGCACCCTCCATCCCGGCGATCACGATCACCGCATCGGCCGCCGTCACCCGATCCAGATGGGCGAGCAGACGATGCAGGCCGGCGACACCGACATCGTGCAGACGGTCCGGCACCACACCATGCGCCCGCAGCGTCAACGCCGCCTCGTCGGCGACGGGCACGTCGGCCGTTCCGGCGGTGACGACCAGCACCCGCGGGGCGTCGGTGCGCACGTCGGCCGGCCGGTAGAGCACGCAGCCGGCGGTCACCTCCGGTGTCGCCGTCGCGTCGTGTGCGGCGCGCACCGCCGTCACCTGATCGGGTGTGGCCCGCGTCAGCAGCACCGGGCCCGTGCCGTGGGTGAGCAACTCACCGATGATCGCCACGCACTGCTCCGGGCTCTTGCCCGGCCCGTACACGGCCTCGGGCATTCCCTGACGCAACGCCCGGTGATGATCGACGAGGGCGTCGCCGACATCGGCGAAGGGGAGCCGTCGCAGACGCTCCACCGCGGCGTCAGGAGAGACCTCGCCGGAACGGATCGCATCGATGAGGGAGGTCAACGCCGCAGCGTCCATCCCGTCATCGTGTCATGCCCGCCGATGCCGACCAAGAGGAACCGGCCAATAGCCTGCGGCACGTGAACCCGCCGAACAGCACCACCGCCCCGAATGCCGACGCACCCCGCGTCGCGTTCTTCGGGCCGTTCGGCACCTTCACCGAGCAGGCGCTGCGCACCCAGGCCGACCTGGCGTCGGGGGAGCTCATCCCGATGCGCACCGTGCCCGACGTGCTCGACGCCGTCACCTCCGGTGAGGTCGACCTCGGGTTCGTGCCGATCGAGAACTCGATCGAGGGCATGGTGAACTTCACGCTGGACGCACTCGCCTTCGACCACGACCTCGTCATCACCCGTGAGGTCGTGCTCGACATCCACCTGTGCCTCGCCGCCCCGGCCGGTACGACGATGCGCGACATCACCCACGTCATGTCGATCCCGGTTGCGACCGCCCAATGCCATCGCTTCCTGCGCGAGCACCTTCCCCAGGCCGAGATCCGGGCGGCGACATCCACCGCTGGGGCCGCGAAGGCGGTCGCCGAGGACGGCAGCGCCGGGCTCGCTGCGATCGCGCCGCGCGTCGCGGCCGAGCTCTACGGGCTCGACGTGCTCGCCGCCGACATCGAGGACGAGTCGGGCAACCAGACCCGATTCGTCGTCGTCAGCCGCGACGGTGTGCCGGCGGCCACCGGCCACGACCGCACCGGTCTCGTCGTGTTCCAGCGTGCCGACGAGCCCGGCAGTCTGATCTCGATCCTGCAGGAGTTCGCGGCGCGACGCATCAACCTGTCGAACCTGATCTCCCGACCGATCAAGAACGGCGGTCTCGGCGAGTACTGCTTCATCATCCTCGCCGAGGGTCACGTCGCCGACGATCTGATGGCCGACACGATGCGCTCACTCCACGCCAAGCAGGCGTCGGTGAAGTGGTTCGGGTCGTGGCCCCGCGCCGACGCGGCCTCGCACGACGTGCGGGCCCACGCCGACGAGCGGTGGCGTCAGGCCGACGACTGGATCGCCGACATCCGCCGCCGCGTCGACTGATCAGGCGATCGTCTGACGGCGACGTGTGCTGAGCAGGGCCAATGCACCGGCGGTGACGGTGAGGAGCGCAACGAGAGTCCCGGTCCCGGCACCGGTCGCCGGCAGCTCACCGGAGGGGACGAGTGCGATCCCGAGGTTCAGACTCCGGTCCTGACCGGAGTTGGTGACACCGTTGGCCTGAACGGTGTGATTGCCGACCGGCAGGCCGTCGGGGAGTGGGAACACCCCTGAGAAGGCGCCGTCTGCCCCGACAGTCACAGGTCCGAGGTACTGGGGGTCGGACATGACCCAGACGTGGACTGTCGAGCCTGGGGCGAATCCGTTGCCCGAGACGCTGACGGACCCTCCGGAGTCGACGTTGAGACGGCCATCGGTTCCGATCGGCAACGACCCGCCGTCGACTGACGTCCCGGACAGACGCATCTCGAAGCCGTCCCCGGCCAACACGAGTTCCTTGTCGTCCACCACGGCGACCGCGAATTCGGTTCGGACACCGTCGGTGACGACGATGCCCTTCGTCCCGTCGGTGATCTGGGGGAGTTGCCCAGAGGAGTCCCGATTCGGAACGAGAGTCGTTGTCGTGGTCGTGGTGGGAGCAGTGGGAGTGGCGGTCACGCCGGCGGATGCTGCGCCGTTGCCTGCTGCGCTGATGGCGCGGATGGCGATGGTGTAGGTGGTGCCGTTGGTGAGTCCGCTGATGGTGATCGGGGATTCGGTGTCGGC
>JBEAPU010000111.1:0-5166 GCA_041164245.1 Actinomycetota bacterium
CAAGGTGGTGACGCAGCGGTGGCCGGAGTCCGGCACACCGTCGGGGGCGTCGTTCGACATGCCGACCGCTCGGTGACCTGCCGACCGGTCGGTGTGCTCGGCTGCTACAACGAGGTGATGCGTCGCCGTCGGGTCCTCGTGCTGGCCGTCCTGGCGGCGACGGTCGGGTGCGGTGGCGACGACGAGCCGGTGGCCGTGCCCGAGGGCCGGGCGACACCCGCGGCGGAGGCGCCGACGACGACCGGTGCGGCGACGGTGACGTCGACGACGGTGCCACCGTTGGAGGTGGCCGAGCAGGTGTTCGCGGCGCTGGCATCGCGCGATGACGACACGATCGGAGCGGTCGCCTCGCTGACGGTGCCCGGGTCCCCGGCGGCCGTGTTCGTCGGGCATCAGTCGCAGGTGGCGGCACTGTTGGACGAGTTCGCCGCGGCCGCCGTCACCACGTCCTCGACGACGGTGGCCGCGCCGTCGATCGACGTGGCGTCGACGACGACGTCGACGACGACCACGACCGCCGTTCCAGTCGTGACGGCCCCCGACGGTGTCGGCTCGGTGTGCGTCACCGAGTTCGAGTGCACGGTGTTCGCGTCGCCCGAGTTCGATGCGGTGGGTCTGCTGCGGTCGTTCTCGGTCGACGGTGTGGCGCTCGACGAGGTGTTGCGGTCGGCCGGTCCGGTCGTGGTGGCCGACGGGCTGGCGGTGCAGCTGCGGGTGGCGTCGGCGTACCGGACGGCAGCGGGTCGGGTGAGCGTGCTCGTCGAGGTGGTGAACCAGTCCGAGGTCGCGGTGTCACCGTTCGCCTTCGCGGCGGTGCACCGGCATCGCACGGTCGCCGACGGGTCGAACGGGCTGGTGGAGGCCGAGGGTGCGTGGGGCCCGGCGTCGGTGCCGGCGGGTGGTTCGGGTCGGTCGCTGATCGTGTTCGGTGCCGGTCCGGTGGACGGTGAGGTGCTGGTGAGCGTGGTGACGGACGACGGGCTCGACCTCGAGTTCGTGTTGCCGCTGCTGTCGCCCTGAGCGGCGTCGCTCAGTCGAGCGCCGGGGTGGGCAGTCGGTCGGGTTCGGGTGCGACGACGTCGAGGGGCAGGGTGCGCACGGTGACGGTGGTGTCACCGACGAGCGCCGAGCGCAGGACCTCGTGGAGGCGGTCGAGTCCGAGCGGTGTGCCCTGCGCGGCGAGGTCGACGAGCACGGTCCATCCGGTGTCGGCGGAGCCGGTGACGTCGCTGGCGATGAGGCGCACGCTGGTGCGGGGGCCGATCCAGGCATCGACGAGCCGTTCGACGCGCCGGGCCGGTGGTTCATCGGTGAGGGTCGGGTCGAAGGACTGGATCCAGCGGACGGCGAGGGTGACCGGTTCGCCGAGGGCGTCGGCGACGCGGTCGGCGAGCGTCGGCGAGCTCGGTGGGGCGAGTGGTCCGCTGACCACGGCCTCGACGCGGTCGCCGGTGATCGTCACGTCCAGCAGGTCGAGGAGTGTCCCGGTGAGGGCGAGTTCGTCGACCCACGCCCGGAGGACGTCGGTGGCGACGCGTTGGGGGTCGGCGGGTGGCGGGGTGCCGGCCGAGGCGGTGCCTTGGGCTCGGGCGTCCCAGCGCACGGTCACCTCGGCGTCGGCGCCGAGGATCGGCACGAGCCGGGTGGCGAGGTCGAAGGCCTCGGGGGGTTCGGCGAGTCCGGTCAGTTCGACGGTGACGCGGTCCCCGATCACGTCGAGGCCGGTGACGTCGAGGTCGATGCCGCCGAGCCAGATGTCGATCTCGGCGAGGATCTCGCTCTGTTGGCGTGAGCTGGCTGCGGCATCGAGGGAGCGGCCGGTCAGGGGGATGGCGATGCCGATGGTGGCGATGACGATGCCGACCACGGTGAAGGCCATCCGGCGGTCGCGGAAGAAGAACCGGACGGTGGGGATGACCCCGGTGAGGAGCAGGGTGGCGAGGGCGCTGAACGCGATGGCGAACAGGTTGGTGAGGAACAGCAGGGCGGATCCCTCGGCGAGGACGAGTTCGCCGGACTCGATGAGGATGCCGGTGGTGGCGAGCGGCGGGACGAGGGCGACGGCGACGGCGACGCCGGGCAGGGTGGCCGACACGTCCTCGTGGGCGATGGCGTAGGCGCCGGCGGCTCCGGCGGCGATGGCGACGATGAGGTCGCGCACGTCGGGACTGGTGCGGCCGAGGATCTCGCTGCCGAGGGTGACGTTCGGCAGGATGCGGGCCAGCAGGATCGAGTAGAGGATCGACCAGGCGGTGCCGGTGGCGACGAGGACGGCGGCTTGCACGGTGCGGCGGGCGAGGCCGAGGCCGACGGCGGCGGCGAAGCTCATGATCGGCGTCATGAGCGGGGCGATGAGCATGGCGCCGATGACGACGGCGACGGAGTCGGCGACGAGGCCCATCACGGCGATCGTCACCGAGAGGGTGAGCATCAGGAAGAAGCGGGTGATGAGGGCCCGGTTCTGGTCGGGGATCAATCGGGTGAGGACGGCGATGCGTTCCGAGCGGCTGAAGTCGCCGTCGCTGGCGAGGAGTCGGGCGAACTCGATGAACGACCGTGAGCCGCGCGCCGACGTGGTGCGAGGGGAGTCGTCGTGGTCGGCCACCCCCCGATGCTAGGTCGGGGTCGGCGAGCGGTGTGGCTCAGCCGCCGAGCCCGCACTTCTCGCCGAAGTAGGCGCTGATCGCCTGGTTGGCCTCGTCGTACTCGGGCGTGTTGATCGTGTTGATGGCGGCCTGGCCCTCGGGGGTGGTCAAGACGGCTTCGAAGCTGCCGAGGTCGTTGACGAGTTGGAGGAGACTGACCGTGTAGTCGCCCAGGACCGCGGCAGCCGGACGGATCGAGTCGTCGACGGAGGCGAGGAAGTCGTCGACGATGGCTCGGGCCTCGTCGACGGGGAGGAGTCCCGCGAAGATCTGGCCGGTGGCGCCGAGGAAGTTGGCGATGGCTTCGCATTCGTCGCTGACGCCCGGGAGGTCTCCGATGGTGGCGATGGTGATGTCGTCGTCGGGTTCGTCGCCCTCGGCCGCTCCACCGCTGACATCGTTGCCGTTGTCGTCGCCGGAGCTGTCGCCGCCGTCGCTCGACCCGGCCTCCTGCTCGCTCCCGGTGTCGGCGCTGTCGCCGCTGTCGTCGGATCCGCCGCCGCAGGCGATGAGGCTGAAGGCGAGCAGTGCCGACATGCTGACTCGTCGGATGGTCGTGGTCATGGCGCCCCCTCGTGGCTGATGTCCCTGATGTGAGGCGATGTCATATCACCGGCCCCGTCGGCCGGACGAGTCGCGGATGGGCCTGTCGAGAGTGTTGTGTGTCGCTGGTGTACGACGCGTACGAACATCGACATCGACGACGATGCGTGCGCGGTCGTGATGGAGCGCTTCGCCCTGTCGACGAGGCGCGAGGCGGTGAATCTCGCCCTCGGGCGACTGGCTGCCGAACCGCTGGGTCTGGAGGAGGCCGGGCGGATGCGTGGGAGCGGATGGAGCGGTGATCTCGGGGAGATGAGAGCCGACAGTGGCCGCGATCCGGTTCGGGGTTCCGGTGTTGTGCCGTGACCGGGACTTCGCCGCGTTGGCGGCGGTGAGCGACCTGCTGCTTCAGCGACCCATCGCGTAGAACTCGGGGTTCGGCGCGATGCCGGCGACGTTGGCGAGTCGGTTGGAGAGGGCGAAGAAGGCGGTGATGGCACCGATGTCCCAGATCTCGTCGTCGCTGAAGCCCTTGGCACGCATGTCGTCGATGTCGTCGTCGCCGACGGTGGCCGAGTCGGTGGCCACGTGCAGGGCGAACTCGACGATGGCGCGCTCACGTTCGGTGAGCTGCGCCTTGGCCGGGTTGATGGCGACCTGGTCGGCGATGAGCGGGTTCTTGGCGCGGATGCGCAGGATCGCGCCGTGGGCGATCACGCAGTACATGCACTCGTTCACCGCCGAGGTGGCGACGACGATCAGTTCGCGTTCGGCCTTGCTGAGACCCTCGCCCTTGTCCATGAGGGTGTCGTGCATGGCGAAGAACGCCCGGAACTCCTCGGGGCGCGCGGCGAGCGCCATGAACACGTTGGGCACGAAGCCGGACTTCTCGGCGACGGCCTCGATGCGCTCGCGGATGTCGTCGGGCATCTCGGCGAGGGTCGGCACGTGGAAGCGGCTGATCTGTGCGGTGCTCATGTGTCGAGCATCGCAGATCAGCCGGGGCGGTCGACGATCGCGAAGGCGACGGCCGCCGCATTGCCGACGTTGAGCGAGTCGACGTCGCCGGCGATCGGGATCCGCACGGATCGTGTGGCGCCCGCGATCGTGGCGGTGTCGAGTCCGGGACCCTCGGCGCCGAGGATGACGGCGAGGCGTTCGGGCACCGGCAGGGTCCAGATGTCGGTCGCGGTCGGATCGGGGGTGAGGGCCCAGGTGTCCCAGCCGGCGAGCAGCTCGGCCAGGTGGTCGGGCCCGGTGGTGCGGATCACCGGCAGGTGCAGGATCTCGCCCATCGAGACGCGCACGGTGCGACGGGTGTAGTGGTCGATGCAGGTCGGGTCGCAGATCAGCGCGTCGACGCCGAGGGCCCGGGCGCTGCGGGCGATGGCGCCGAGGTTCTCGGGGTCGTTCAGGCCCTCGAGGACGGCGATCCGTCGGGCGGCGGCGACGACGGCGCGCTGTTCGTCCGGTGTCGGGATGGGGCGTCGGTCGGCGGCGGCGATGACGCCGCGGTGCTGGTCGAAGCCGACGATGGCGCGCATCTGCTCGCGGTCGACGCGCACGATCGGCGTGCCGGAGGGGACCGGGTCGGTGAGGTCGTCGAGGATGCGGTCGGCCTTGGTGTCGAGGAGGACCACGGAGCGCAGGCGGTGGCCGGACGCGATCAGGCGGTCGAGGGCCTGTGGTCCCTCGCAGATGAAGAACTCGTCACCCTCGATCCGGCGCCGGGCCGCGATGTCGGTGAGGTCGCGGTAGTCGGCGAGCACGCCGTCGCCGCCGGGGTCGTCGGGTGGCGTCACTTGGCGATCGGGATGGCGTAGGTGCCCTGTGCGGTGGCGGTCGGTCGGTCGAGGTCGTCGTCGACCCAGACGCGCACGGTGCCGACGACGCTGCGCCGGGTGACGATGTCGATGTCGCCGCGGGCCCACACGATGCTGCCGATCGCGGGTCGCAGGAAGCGGATCGAGAGTTCGCT
>JBEAPU010000112.1:0-2570 GCA_041164245.1 Actinomycetota bacterium
CGACCCCGCCGCGCACCGGGAGCCGCGCCGCATGAGCGCCACCACCTCCCCCTCCACCTCGACCGGCGAGCCGCACGGGCCGGTCGCCCTCCATGACGCCGTCATCCGGTTCGCCGGCGACCCCGGCGACGGGATGCAGCCGACCGGGGACCGGTTCACGACCGAGGCCGGCCTCGCGGGCAACGACCTCGTCACCTTCCCCGACTACCCCGCCGAGATCCGCGCCCCCGCCGGGACGCAGGCCGGGGTCAGCTCGTTGCAGCTGCACTTCAGCGACCACGACATCCACACCGCCGGCGACGCGCCGGACGGGCTGGTCGCGCTGGACCCGGCGGCGCTGCTGAAGCACCTCGACGCGTTGAAGCCGGGCGGGACCGTCATTGTGAACATCGACGAGTCCGACGACCGGGCCCTGCAGAAGGCCGGCGCGATGACGAACCCGCTCGAGGAAGGGTCGCTCGTCGTCTCCCGCGTCCACGAGGTCGGCGTCACGAGCCTGACGCTGCGGACCCTCAAGGTGGTGTAGGGGTGGGAGTCTGACGCCTGCGCCCCGGTAGGGATGAGACCCTCCGCGCCCGCGGGTTGCTAGGGTCCGGCCTGGTCTTTATTCTCCGTGAGAATCTGAGTGAGGAGTCCGCACGTGCGTGATCTTCGTGCCGTCCCAGGTCATCTTCGCGTGTGCATCAGCACGGCCATCGCCGCCCTGCTGCTGCCCGGGGTCGCACTGCAGGCCCCGGCTCGCGCCGCAGACCTCGTCAACGGCGGCTTCGAGTCCGGCCTGACCGGCTGGACCTCGGTTGGGACCAGCGCGTTCATCGATCTCGGGAAGTCCGCCGCGAACGGCGGGCTCGAGGTCGGCGGCTGCACCATCCAGGACACGACGGACTACGACGCCATCACCCTCCGGCGCGAGAGCGGTCAGTCCAATCCCCCGGCCGGCGACACCTCGAGCTACCCGGAGAACGACGACTCGGTCCCCGATAGTTACAGCGGCACGGTGTCCGCGGTGACGACCGGCGTCCCCCCCGGCGTCATCGGCACGCAGACGCTGCGACTCTTCTCCGACGTCAGCACCCTGCGCGGTTGGGACGTGGTCCACGGGCCTGCCGTCTACAGCGACGGGTTCAGCGCGACCTCCGGCGACTCGATCACGCTCGACTGGTACGCCGAGTACGACAGCGACGACTTCGCGATCCTCGGGATCCTCCTCGACACGACGGACTGCTCCCAGGTGGAGATCGTCGACTCGACGGGGACGGACGCGGAGGACATGGTCCCGGCCGGCACGGGATCGGGTTGGCAGCGCGCCGCCGTGAGCATCCCGACGACCCGGTCGGGCGATGAGTACCGTTTCGTCTTCGTCTCCGGGACCTTCGACCGCTCGGGGGGCCAGGCCGCGGGCGCGCTGCTCTACATCGACAACATCTCCGTCGGTCAGCCCCAGACGATCACCCTGGATGCGATCGCCGACCAGTCCGCGTCGGCCGGGACGGTCACCGCCACCGCGACGACGACCGCACCGGGACTCGCCGTCGAGTTCTCGTCAGCCACGACGTCACGCTGCACCGTCGACGCTTCGACCGGCGTGATCACGCTCGTCAGTCGTGGGACCTGCACCGTCAGCGCCAACCAGGCAGGTGGCACCGGGACCGACGGGACGAAGTACGCCGCGGCGACCACAGTCACGCGGTCCTTCTCGATCACTGACAGCAGGCTCGCTGATCTGACGGTCTCCGAGGGGACTCTGACGCCCACGTTCGAGAGCGGCATCGGGTCCTACTCGTCCACGGTCGCGACCAGCATCACCTCCTTGACCGTGACACCGACGGCGTCGTACTCCGGCGCCTCCATCACGGTGAACGGCGTCAGCGTGTCGAGCGGATCAGCGTCGGGTGAGATCGCGCTGTCGGAAGGGGCCAACACGATCACGATCGTCGTGACGGACGGGGCGGATTCCACCACGACGACGCTCACGGTGACGCGGACCCCGAGCTTCGTGCCCCCCGTCCCGACCTCGCCGATCAACGATCCGGGCGGAGACCTGCCCTCGACGCCGCCGGGGTCGACGTCGGGGTCGGTGGGCGGGGTGCCGACGGCGCCGACGCCGTCGGTGCCGACCTCGGACACGGCGAAGTACGAGGTCGGGGTCGTGCAGGCCGAGGTCCGCACGGGCGGTGCGGGCACGGTCTCCGGCCCGACCTCGGCGCCGGTGCTGCAGGTGGTCCGCGACCGGGTCGCGACCGTCGGTGGTGGTGGGATGGCGCCGGGCGGGATCGTGGAGGTCTGGATGCCGCTGCCGGGCGGCGGGTCGCGGCAGGTCGCGCTGCTGCCCGTCGGTGAGGACGGGTCGTTCGACGGGGCGCTGCCGTTCACCGGCGAGCTCGACGGGAACGGTCCGCTGCCGATCGGTGAGCGGACCATCCAGCTCTACGGCACCGACGCGAACGGGCAGCTGACCGTCGTGAACGTCGGCATCCGGGTCACTCAGCCCGGTCCCCTCGCGCCCGAGCCCGAGCGGGCCCCCGGCGCGCCGCCGACGCTGACCCCCGGCCAGTCGCTGGCGACCAACG
>JBEAPU010000113.1:0-16262 GCA_041164245.1 Actinomycetota bacterium
TGCGTTTGGTGCGGGCGGTCAAGCATCGCTTCGGGTCCACCAACGAGCTCAGCGTCTTCGAGATGGGCGACGGTGGGCTGCGCGGTGTGGCCGACCCGAGCGAGTTGTTCCTCGCCGACCGCCGCGAGGGCGTCCCCGGCTCCGCCGTCGTGCCCACCCTCGAGGGCCGGCGGCCCATCGTCGTCGAGGTACAGGCGCTCGCCACCGCCGGTGCAGAGGGTGTGCCCGGTCGACGCACGACCCAGGGCGTCGACAGCGCGCGTCTGGCCATGCTGCTGGCCGCGCTCACCCGGCACGTCGGCCTGCCACTGCGATCCGTCGACGTGTACGCGTCGCTCGTCGGCGGGGTCCGGGTGGCCGAACCCGGCCTCGACCTCGGTGTGTGCCTCGCCGTCGCGTCCTCCCTCCTCGACCGTCCCGTCCCGCCCGGGATCGCCGTCTTCGGCGAGGTCGGCCTCGGCGGCGAGGTCCGCCAGGTGTCGAACGCCGGACGACGTTTCGCCGAGGCGGCTCGGCTCGGGTTCACGACGGTGATCGCCCCCGAACGCACACCGGACGGTCCGCCGTCGCTGCGCATCGTGCGGGTCGGCCATCTCGCCGACGCGCTGCGTGCCGCCGGGCTCGCCTGACGATGTCGCCCCTACACTTCGTCCATGGCGCAGCGACGAACCCCTGCTGACGAGCAGTTGCGGTCGGCGCTCGCCCGGGTGGCACCCGGGACGCCGCTGCGCGACGGGATCGACCGGGTGGTGCGCGCCAAGGCCGGGGCGCTGCTGGTGCTGTCCGACGACCCGGAGGTGCTCGGGATCTGCACCGGCGGCTTCCTCGTCGACGCGCCGTACTCGCCCCAGCGCCTGTCCGAGTTGGCCAAGATGGACGGGGCGATCATCCTGTCGACCGACGGTGGCCGGATCGCCAGGGCCAACGTGCACCTGGTGCCCGACCCGACGGTCCCCACCTCAGAGACGGGCACGCGGCACCGCACGGCGGAGCGGGTCGCCCGTTCACTGGACGTGCCGGTCGTGTCGGCGTCGGAGGAGATGGGGGTCATCAACGTCTACGCCGGTGGGGGCAAGCACCAACTCCAGGAGACCGGCCGGCTCCTCGACCGCTCCAACCAGGCGCTGCAGACGCTCGAGCGGTACACCGATCGTCTCAACGGGTCGATCGCCGCCCTGTCGGCACTCGAGGTCGAGGACGTCGTGACCCTGCGCGACGTCGCCGTGGTCATGCAACGTGGCGAGATGGTGCAGCGCATCTCCGACGAGATCGAGACGCTCATCGTCGAACTCGGGGTCGACGCCCGCCTGCTGCGGCTCCAACTCGACGAGGTGTACGACGAACTCGATGACCAGGTCGACCTCGTCGTCGCCGACTACCTGCCGGTCGCCCGCGATGCCGACGACACGCTCGCCGAGCTCATGCGGCTCTCCGACGAGGACCTCCGCGACCTGCGGATCGTCGCCGCCACCCTTCATCGTGGCGGTGACCCCTCCGACCTCGATGCCGAGACGGCCCCGAAGGGCCTCCGCCTGCTGCGTCGAGTGCACCGCCTCGACGACGAGACGTCGTGCCGCATCGCCAACCACTTCGGACGGTTCTCCCGCTTGCAGCGGGCGACGCTGGACGAGCTCGCCTCGATCGACGGGGTCGACCCGACCACGGCGCAGCAGATCCGCGAGACGATCACCCGAGTCACCGAGAGCACCATCCTCGACCAGTACAACTGAGCGCTGGTTAGCCTTCGCCGGGTGACGTTGCGCATCGCACTCGCCCAATGCGATCCGACGGTCGGCGCGCTCGACGCCAACACCGATGCCGCCCTCGACGTCTACCGTCGGGCCGCCTCAGCGGGGTGCGACCTCGTCGCCTTCGGGGAGTTGTCGCTCACCGGCTACCCGCCCGAGGACCTGCTGCTGAAGGAGCGGTTCGTCCGCGACCAGCGTGTGGCCCTCGATCGGTTCGCGGCGGCGACCGGCTCGTGCGCGGCAATCGTCGGCTTCGTGGACTCCGGCACCGGTCCCGACGGGTCGCCCGCCCTGTTCAACGCCGCTGCGTTGTGTCGCGACGGTCGAATCGCCGGTGTCTACCGCAAGCGACTGCTCCCGAACTACGCCGTGTTCGACGAGCTGCGGTACTTCGAGCCGGGCACCGAGCCGCTCGAGCCGTTCACGGTCGCCGGGACGCGACTCGGCATCACGATCTGCGAGGACATGTGGTCGGCCGACGGGCCGCACGTCGGCCTCGCCGCCGCCGGTGCGGAGGTGATCGTCAACATCAACGGTTCGCCGTACCACGTCGACAAGGACACCGAGCGGGAGGCGATGGTCGCCGAGCGGGCCCGGGCGATCGGCTGTCCGATCCTGTACGTGAACCAGGTGGGCGGTCAGGACGAACTGGTCTTCGACGGCGGGTCGTTCGCCGTCGACGCGTCGGGTGCGTTGCTCGCCCGGTCCCCGCTGTTCGTCGAGGACCTCCTCGTCGTCGATCTCGACACCGGCGGGCCGGTCGCCGACCCGCTCGACGGTGATGCCGAGCTGTACGGGGCACTGGTGCTCGGCACCCGCGACTACTGCCACAAGAACGGCTTCACCGATGTCGTCATCGGCCTCTCGGGCGGCATCGACTCGACGCTGGTCGCCTGCATCGCCGTCGATGCCCTCGGTGCCGAGCACGTCCACGGTGTGGCGATGCCGTCGCGGTACTCCTCGCAGCATTCCCTCGACGACGCCCACGCGCTGGCCGCGAACCTCGGCATCGCCATCCGCACGATCTCGATCGAGCCGGCGTTCTCGGCCTACCTCGACATGCTCGGCCCCTCGTTCGCCGGGCGCACCCCGGGGCTCACCTACGAGAACGTGCAGTCTCGCTGCCGCGGCCAGATCCTGATGGCCCTGTCGAACGAACTCGGGTGGATGGTGCTCACGACGGGCAACAAGAGCGAGATGGCCGTGGGCTACTTCACGATCTACGGCGACTCGGTCGGTGGGTACGCGGTGATCAAGGACCTGCTGAAGCTCCGTGTCTACGACCTGAGCCGCTTCGTCAACGCCCGGGCCGGCCGCGAGATCGTCCCGGAGAGCGTGTTGGTCAAGCCGCCGTCGGCCGAGTTGCGACCCGACCAGCGCGATGACCAGAGCCTGCCGCCGTACGAGGTGCTCGACCCGATCCTGGCCGCCTACGTCGAACAGGACCGGACGGCGGCCGAGATCGTCGAGGCCGGTCACGATCCCGAGATCGTGCGGCGGGTGACCCGCCTCGTCGACATCGCCGAGTACAAGCGGCGCCAGTCGCCCCCCGGTGTGCGCATCAGCCGCAAGGCGTTCGGCAAGGACCGCCGGGTACCGATCACGAACGGCTACCGCTGAGCGAGCGCGGTGATCGCCGCGACCGCCTCGTCGGCCCGGTCGACCGGCACGAGCACGTGGTCGTGCCGGTGGCCGGCGATCACGTTCGCCGCGATCCCACGTGACGAGAGCGCACCGGCGACCGCAGCGGTCAGACCGACCGCGGTCAGACTCGAGTGCACCCGGAGCGTGATCCAGGCCAGCCGAGGCTCGGCCGCCTGACCGCGGGTGAGGGCGACCTCGACCTCGACGACGCACGACACCCGGCCGTCCTCGACGACGGTCGCCGCCGCTCCGCCGGGGATGTCGGCCGGTGTGTCGACGGTGACGAACACGAACTCACCGGGTCGCCGTGCCGGGTCGACCCCGGCCAGCAGGTCCTCGAGGTCCTCGACGGGGCGATCGCTGCTCATCACCCCAGTCTGGTCACGATCACCCGCAGCACGGGCCGTCGGTGGCCACCGGCTCGACGTCGAGCGCCCCGCGGTGCGTGAGGATCACGTTGGTGCGCTGCGTGTCGTGATCGGCCGTCTTCACGTAGTACTCCCAGCGGTGGCCGTTCGGGTCGGTCACCCATGTCTCCACCTTCTCGGCGAAGCAGCAGATCGTGTCGTCGATGCCGGTCGTGGTCAACCCGGCGGCAGAGAGACGTGCCTCGGCGGCGACGACCTCGTCGGCCGAGTCGACCTCCACCCCGAGATGGTTGATGCGACCGGGCTCGGTGTCGGGCCGCTCGAAGATGACGAACTTCAACGGCGGGTCGGTCAGGGCCCAGTTCGCGTAGCCGTCCTTCACCTTGTACGGCCCGGCGCCGAACAGTCGGGTGTAGAAGTCGATCGACTCGGCGAGGTCGTGCACGTCGATGGCGAGTTGGAGGCGCATGTCCCCATCGTGCCGGACGTTTCGATCTTCGTCAATGTGACATTCGTCGAAACGTCGTCCATCGAGATCGGCCCGATCGGCGAGACTGTCGCCATGGCACCCCACCGCGTCGGCATCATCGGCCTCGGGACGGTCGGCACCCGCTTCGTCGAGCAGTTCTCCCAGCACCCCTCGTTCTCCGTCTCGGCCACGTGGGACGCCTCCGCCGACGCCCGAGCCCGGACCGCTCCCCACGCGCCCGTCGTCGACAGCCCCGAGGCGGTCATCGACTCCTCCGACCTGGTGTACATCGCCGTGCCACCGGCCGCGCACGCCGAGTACGTGCGGGCCACGATCGCCGCCGGCCGGGCCGTCTTCTGCGAGAAGCCGCTCGGTATCGACGTGGCCGAGAGCCGAGCGCTCGTCGACGAGGTCGCGGCCAGCGGGCTGCCCGCCGCGGTCAACTTCGTCTTCGGTTCGGCGCCCGCCGCCGTCGAACTCGTCCGGCTGGCCGGCGACGGTTCGCTGGGCGACCTGCGCCAGGTCGAACTCGACCTCCACTTCGCGCTCTGGCCACGAGCGTGGCAGGCCGGGGCGACGTGGCTCGCCGGGCGCGCCGAGGGCGGATGGATCCGCGAGGTCGCCTCGCACTTCGTGTTCCTCGCCGGACGTGCCGTCGGTACGGCGACACCGGCCGGGTCGTTCATCCACCACGCCGGCCCCGACCTCGCCGAGGACCTCGCCCTCGCTCACCTGCGCCTCGGGCCCGGGGGTGTGCCGATGGCGATCGCGGGATCGAGCGGCGGTGCCGGGCCCGATGTGATCGACTTCCGCGTCCGGGGCAGGGACGCCGCAGTGCGCGTCGTCGACTGGTACCGACTCGAGATCACCGACGACACCGGTGCGTGGACGCCGATCACGGTCGCCGACCAACCGACGCCGGCCCTCGCGGCGTACCGGGCCCAGGTCGATGCCCTCGCCGCCCTGCTCGACGGCCGGCCCCACAACCTGCCGACCTTCGCCGAGGCCCTCGCCGTCCAGGAGGCCATCGAGAGGGTCCTCGAGGGCTGACCGATGGTCGTATCGGCCGTCGTCGATGCGAGACTGCCCGGATGAGCGACCGGGATCCCTGCTGCGTGCTGGTGACCCCACTCGACGATGACGCTGCGACGACCGCCGCGGCGCTGTTGCGTGCCGTCGCCGACCCGGTGCGGCTGCGCATCCTCTCGATGGTCGCCACCGCGACGTCGGGCGAGGTGTGCGCGTGTGACTTCCCCGGCGCACTCGGGCGCAGCCAGTCCACCGTGAGCCACCACCTCGGCCAACTCGTCGACGCCGGCCTGCTGCACCGTGAACAACGCGGCAAGTGGGCGTGGTTCTCCCTCGACCACGAGCGTCTGTCGGAGGTGCGGGCGATCCTCGGCGAGGGGCTCACCACGTGACCGCGGACGGTGACGACGCCCTCGGCGTCTTCGGCCGCTACCTCAGCTTGTGGGTCGCACTCGCGATCGTCGCCGGTGTCGCGATCGGCCAGGTGCTCCCGGCCGGACCGGAGGCCCTCGCCGACCTCGAGATCGCCAGTGTGTCCATCCCGGTGGCGATCCTGATCTGGGCGATGATCCTGCCGATGATGGTGCAGGTCGACGTCAGCGCCGTCGCCGGCATCCGCCGCGAACCGACCGGTCTCATCGTGACGACGGGAGTCAACTGGCTGCTCAAACCGTTCAGCATGTTCGCCATCGCCTGGTTCTTCCTGATCGTCGTCTTCGATGGACTGATCGAGGACACGATCGCCCGGCAGTACCTGGCCGGGGCGATCCTGCTCGGGGCGGCGCCGTGCACGGCGATGGTCTTCGTATGGAGCCTGCTGGTGCGTGGGGACCCGACGTACACCCTCGTCCAGGTCGCCCTCAACGATCTGATCATGCTCGTGGCCTTCGCCCCGATCGTGGTGATCCTGCTCGACGTGTCCGACGTGGCGGTGCCCTGGGACACCGTGGCACTGTCGGTCGTCCTCTACATCGTCGTCCCGCTCGCTGCCGGCTGGCTGATCCGAACCCGACTCATCGCCCGCCACGGCCGGGAGTGGTTCTCGACGGTGTTCCTCCGCCGTCTCGCCCTCGCGACACCGACCGGGCTGATCGCCACCCTCGTGCTGCTCTTCTCGTTCCAGGGTGACGTGATCCTCCAGAACCCACTGCACATCGGCCTGATCGCAATCCCACTCATCGTGCAGACCGTGGTCATCTATGCCGTCGGCTACTCGCTGATGCGATGGAGACGGGTGCGCCACGCGGTCGCCGCCCCCGGCGCGCTCGTCGGCGCCAGCAACTTCTTCGAGCTCGCCGTCGCCGCCGCGATCGCGTTGTTCGGTCTCGGCTCCGGCGCGGCGCTCGCGACGGTCGTCGGGGTCCTCGTGGAGGTCCCGCTCATGTTGGCGCTCGTCCGACACGCCGACCGGACCCGACACCTCTTCCCGTCACCGATCACAGGAGCACCCGCATGATCACCTTCGACGACTCCCTGCGCGAGCGACTCGCCTCCAACCTGGCTCGGCACGACCGCCGGACGCACGACCTCGACGGTCGCCGGCACGCCGCGGTCGCCATCACCCTCGTCGACTCCGATCCGGTGCTCCACGACGGTGACGCCAACCGCCTCGAACCGGAGTTCGTCGACATGTCGATGGTGCCCGGCGACACCGAGGGTCTCGACGGTCGGATGGTCGGGGTCGCCGGCGGCGCCGCGTTCCTGCTGTGTCGCCGTGCCGCCCGACTCAACAGTCACTCGGCGCAGTGGGCGCTCCCCGGCGGGCGTCTCGACCCGGGCGAGAGCCCCGAGGAGGCGGCGCGGCGCGAACTCTGGGAGGAACTCGGCGTCGAGCTCGGGTCGGACGCGGTGATCGGCCTGCTCGACGACTACCCGACCCGGTCGGGCTACGTCATCACACCGGTCGTCCTGTGGGGCGGGGCCGACCCCGACCTGAAGCCGTCGCCCGACGAGGTGCGGGCCGTCTACCGCATCGGTATCCACACCCTGTGCCGCGACGACTCACCGCGGTACGTGTCGATCCCCGAGAGCGACCGGCCGGTCGTCCAGGTGCCCCTCGGCAACGACCTGATCCATGCGCCGACGGGCGCCGTGCTCGTGCAGTTCCGCTGGGTCGGCATCGACGGCCGACCCGCGGACGATGCCCGCGTCGACCATCTCGAGCAACCGGTGTTCGCCTGGCGCTGAGGAGCGACGGCACCCGGCCGTCAGAGCGGCAGATCGCCGTGGACGACCGCGTCGCCCACCAGTTCCCAGCGCACACCGCCCGCCTCGGCGTGGCGGATGAGCGCTGACCCGGTCGGCAGGTCGGCGGTCACCGAGTCGCCGGCGAGCGCGTGCGTGCGGTGCAGTTGCTCCGGTGCCCAGGTCTCGGTCTCGGTGATCACCGCCATGCCCGGAACGAGACCGAGCCCGAAGGTGAACGCCCCGCCGCGCGGGTCGGTCATCGGGTCGCACAGGGCCGCTGCGCTCCCGGCGACCCCGACGACGAGACCGCCGCGGCCGAGGACCCCGACGATCGCCGCCCACAGCGGTGTGTCCTTCATGACGGTGCGCAGGTGGATCGGTGAGTCACCGACGAGCCACACCATGTCGCCGCCGGCGACCTCCGCTGCGAGGTCGTCGCGCCGGGCATCGGGCCGCACCATCGCCATCACACCCTCGACGCGCACCCCGATCCGTTCACCCCAGGCCTCGGCCCGCTCGACCATCTCGGCCGGTCGTTCGTAGGCGTCCGCGGTCGGGACGACGTGCACGGTGCCCGACCGACCGGCGACGAGCCGCCGATCGAGATCGTCGTTGTCGGTGAAGGGCCCTCCGCCCACGAGGGCGATCGTGCCTCCGGGTGCGTGTGGCTCGGCCATGTGAGGATCGTAGACCCGACGGCGACCCCGACTTCATGTGGTTACCCATCGGTAACTAACGTGCCGACATGGCGCAGTCCCCCACCGCCCCCGCCACGATCGGCATCCTCGGCTCCGGCATCATGGCCGGCGGCATCGCCGAGCTCGCCGCCGCATCCGGCCACCGCGTCGTCATCCGGGCCCGCACCCTCGCCGGAGCCGAGGCGACGATCACCGGGGTCGCCGCTCGACTCGACCGGGCCGTCGCCAAGGGGCGACTCGAGTCCGACGCCCGCAACACCGTTCTCGCCGGACTCTCGGCCACCGAGCACCTGGCCGACCTCGCCGACTGCGACCTGGTCATCGAGTCCGTCGTCGAGGACCTCGAGGTCAAGCGCCACCTGTTCGCCGAGCTCGACCACCACACCAAGCCCGGCGCGATCCTGACCTCGAACACGTCGACGCTGCCGATCGTCGAACTGGCGATGGCCACCCGCCGTCCCGAACGCGTCTGCGGCTTCCACTTCTTCAACCCGGCCACCGCCATGCGCCTCGTCGAGGTGGTCCGCCCGATCACGGCGTCCGACGAGACGATCACCGCCGTGACCGACCTCGCCACGGCGTGGGGTCACCGCGTCGTCGAGGTCGCCGACCGGGCCGGCTTCGTCGTCAACGCGCTGCTGTTCCCGTACCTCAACTCGGCGATCGCGATGGCCGAGCGCGGCACCGCCTCCATCGACGACATCGACGCCGCCATGCGGGGTGGCTGCGGGTTCCCGATGGGGCCCTTCGAACTGCTCGACCTCGTCGGCCTCGACACGTCGCTCAGCATCCTCGAGGCCCTGCACCGCGAGTTCGGCGACCCGTCGGCACTCCCGCATCCGTGGTTGCGGCGCCTCGTCGCCGCCGGCCACCTCGGCCGCAAGACCGGCCGGGGATTCCGCACCCACGGGTGACCGGTGCGCGGGAACCGACCGGCAGGACACGCACCCCGGCCGCTCTGGCACGATGTGCGGGTGGCTGATCACCGCACGAGCGAACCGATCGAGCCGCCGCCGAGCGACTGGACGTTCCCGGACGCCGGGCCGACGGACGACTCCGGCATGGTCGCCGTCGGAGCCGACCTGGAGCCGGGCACCCTGCTGGAGGCCTACCGCAGCGGGCTGTTCCCTATGCCGATCGGCACGCGTCGTATCGGCTGGTTCTCACCCGACCCACGCGGCATCATCCCCCTCGACGGTCTGCGCGTCACCCGATCGCTGCGCCGCAGCGCCCGTCGCTACGCCATCACCATGGACACCGTGTTCGTCGACGTCGTCCGGGCGTGCGGCGACCCGGACCGGCCCGGCGGGTGGATCGACGACCGCATCCTGACCGCCTACACCCGACTCCACGAGATGGGCTGGGCACACAGCGTCGAGGCGCGGCTCGACGGTCGCCTCGTCGGCGGGCTGTACGGGGTGCGCATCAACGGGTTCTTCGCCGGCGAGTCGATGTTCCACACCGAGACCGACGCGTCCAAGGTGGCCCTCCTCCACCTCGTCGACTGGCTCCGCTCAACCGGTGGACGACTCCTCGACGTGCAGTGGACCACCGACCACCTGACCACACTCGGCGCCGTCGACATCCCCCGGACCGAGTACCTCGGACTGCTCGAGGATGCCGTTTCGTTCCCCAGCCACCAGACTCACCCCCACTGAGCGGAGGAGACCAGCCATGGCCGACCAACCCTGGATGATGCGCACCTACTCGGGCCACTCGACGGCCCGGGCCTCGAACGAGCTGTACCGGACGAACCTCGCCAAGGGTCAGACCGGTCTCTCGATCGCCTTCGACCTCCCGACCCAGACCGGCTTCGACCCCGACGCCCCGGAGTCACGCGGCGAGGTCGGCAAGGTGGGTGTCCCCGTCGCCCATCTCGGCCACCTGCGCACCCTGCTCGACGGCATCCCGCCGGGCCGCATGAACACGTCGATGACGATCAACGCGACCGCTGCGTGGCTGCTCGCCCTGTACGTGGCCAACGCCGAGGAGCAGGGAGTCGACAGCCGTGACCTGCGCGGCACGACCCAGAACGACATCGTCAAGGAGTACCTGTCGCGCGGCACGTACATCTTCCCGCCGGACGCCTCCAAGCGATTGATCGTCGACATGATCACGTGGTGCCGCGAGAACGCACCCTCGTGGAACCCGATGAACGTCTGCTCCTACCACCTCCAGGAGGCCGGCGCGACCCCGGTCCAGGAGATCGCGTACTCGATGGCCACCGCGATCGACGTCCTCGATGCCGTGCGCGACTCGGGCCGCATCGCCCCCGATGACTTCGCCGGCGTGTTCGGCGCGATCTCGTTCTTCGTGAACGCCGGCATCCGCTTCGTCGAGGAGGTCTGCAAGCTGCGCGCCATGACCGACCTGTGGGAGGAGATCGGTCGTGAGCGCTACGGCGTCACCGACCCCAAGGCACTGCGCTTCCGCTACGGAGTCCAGGTCAACTCACTCGGCCTCACCGAGGCCCAACCGGAGAACAACGTCCAGCGCATCGTCCTCGAGATGCTCGCCGTCACCCTGTCCAAGCGCGCCCGGGCGCGATCGGTGCAGTTGCCTGCTTGGAACGAGGCGCTCGGACTCCCGACGCCGTGGGACCAGCAGTGGTCGTTGCGCATGCAGCAGGTGCTCGCCTTCGAGACCGACCTCCTCGAGTACGCCGACATCTTCGACGGCTCGCACGTGATCGAATCCCGGACCGCCGAGTTGCGAGACGCGGCACGGGCCGAACTCGAAGAGGTGCTCGCGCTCGGTGGGGCGTTCACGGCGATCGAGACCCTGAAGTCGCGCCTCGTCTCCTCGATGGCCGACCGCACCCGCCGCATCTCCTCGGGCGACCAGGTGGTCGTCGGGGTGAACCGGTTCACCGAGGGCGAACCGTCACCGCTCGGCGGCACCGGCTCGATCCTCAAGGTCGACCCAGCCGTGGAGGCCGAGACGATCGCCGAGGTCGAGACGTGGCGGACCGACCGTGACCGGGCGGCCGTCGCGGCCGCTCTCGCCGGTCTCCGGGCCGCCGCCGTCGACGGCGACAACATCATGCCGGCCTCGATCGCGCTCGCCCGGGCCGGCGGAACGACGGGCGAATGGGGGACGGTGCTGCGCGAGGTGTTCGGCGAGTACCGGGCCCCGACCGGGGTGGCGGCTGCCCGGGCCACGGCCGGCGGTGGACTCGGTGAGGTCGCCGACCGGGTGCGTGCCATGGCTGGCGGCCCGCCGCGTCTGCTCGTCGCGAAACCCGGACTCGACGGCCACTCCAACGGTGCCGAGCAGATCGCCGTCGCCGCCCGTGACTCCGGGATGGAGGTCGTCTATGCCGGGATCCGCTCGTCGATCGAGCAGATCGCGGCCGCGGCCCGCGACGAGGACCCGGATGTGATCGGCATCTCGATCCTGTCGGGTTCCCACCTCGAACTCGTGCCGGAGCTGCTGGACCGTCTGCGTCACCTCGGGGTCGATTCCCCGGTGATCGTCGGCGGCATCATCCCCGACGAGGACCGCCCCGTGCTGATCGACGCCGGCGTGGCCGCCGTCTACACGCCCAAGGACTACGAACTGGCCCGCATCATGGGCGACATCTGCGACCTCGCCGGCCGCCATCGTGCGGCCTCGGCGCCGGTCTGAGCGCCGTCACCGAGCGCCGGGTTCAGTTGGCGACGCTGACCCGCTGGGAGTCGATCCACGCCGCGAGGTGCGGGGACGACTCGAAGCTGGTGATCAGCGCGTACCGCGGTGCGTCGCCCGGATGGACGACGACGTGCCACAGGCGCTGGGTGTCGACGACGAACCGGGCCCCGCGCTGCAGGGACACCCGCCGTTCGGTCGTCGGGTCGGGGAGACCGTCGGCATCGTTGTCCATGAGCAGCATGTAGCTGTCCGGGTTGTGGGTGAGCTCGACCCAGGTGCGCACCACCCAACCCTCGTCCTCGGGATTGAACCGGTTGTTGTCGTCACGGTGGATGGACCGGATCGCCGTCTCACGGTCCTGGGGTTCGAGCTTGATAACCCGCACCCGACCGAAGTTGGCCCCGACACCGGCGACGTAGTCGCGCAGCCTCGGCGCCTTCGCCGCGTTGGAGGTCCACAGGGCGTCCTTGTCGGTCTTGCCCTTGTCCCAGAAGCCCCGGCAGTCGAGCTCCCCGTCGGCGGAGGCCAGCGGGGCGAAGTTGGTGTCGCCACCGGACTTCCACGCCATGTACTCGAGCGACTCCCACTCGACGGCCGGGACGTCGACCGGCATCGGCGACAGCTCGACGAGACCGGTCTCGGCGAGCACCGGCATGCGCCGGTGCGGCGTCTCCAGCGGGATCGCGACGCTCCAGTGCTCACGGGTCGGCCAGAAGCTCATGGTCGGGAGTCTACGAACAGAGCCGGGTTCGGACGGGACACACGGTCAGGGCGCGACCGTGGACTGCGGGGGGAGCGTGACGATCACGAACCCCTGCGGGATCTCGAGCAGCTGCCCGGCCCGGATGTCGCTCGCGTTCTCGAGACCGTTCAATTCGACGATCTCCGACATCGGCACGCCGAATCCCGTGGCGATGTCGAACAGGGTGTCGCCTGAACGCACCTCGTAGAAGTAGCGGTTCGTGTCCGGGAGGGTCGTCGTCGTCGAGGTCGTCGTCGTCGTGCGGATCGGCGGAAGCGTGCTGTCGCCTGCCTCGTCGCCACCGCATCCGGCGAGCATCGCCGGGATCGCGAGCACCACGGCCGTCACCCGGCCGATCGGCGACCACGTCATCGTCCAACCCCGTCCATCCGAGGCTGGACTCTACGACCTGTCCGCCTAGCCTCGACGGCGTGACCGACATCCGCACGTTCCCCGGTGCCCGTCCCCCCGACCGGTGCCATCGGGTCGATGCCGATGGGGTCGGGATCGCCGTGAACGAGTGGGGCTCGGCCACCGACCCGGTGCTGATGCTGGTGCACGGGGGCGCCGACTTCTCGCGGACCTTCGATGTGTTCGCGCCGCTGCTCGCCGAGGCCGGCTGGCGGGTCGTCGCCTGGGACCACCGCGGTCACGGCGACAGTGACCACACCCACCTGTACTCCTTCGATGCCGACCTGCGTGACGCGGTGCAGGTGTTCGAGGCCGTCGCCGGTCACGACCCGGTGGCGGTGCTCGGCCACTCGAAGGGCGGGGCGATCATGACCACCCTGGCCGACGCACAGCCGTTCCGGTTCCGGGCCTTCGTGAACCTCGACGGCATCCCCTACCGACGGCCCGGACCCGACCTGGCCGATCACCAGCGCACCGAGGCGCTCGGCACCGAGGTCGCGTCATGGTTGACCCATCGACGCCGAACGGCCGAGGGCATCCGCAAACCCGGCACGATCGAGGAACTGGCGCGCCGGCGCGGGACGATGAACCCGCGGCTGTCGACCGAGTGGCTCGAGTACCTCGTCAGCGTCGGCGCCCGACACGACGACGATGGTTGGCGCTGGAAGCTCGACCCGTCGATGCGGATGGGCGGCTTCGGACCGTGGCGGCCGGAGTGGGCCCTGTTCAGGATGGCCGGACTGGCCGTGCCGTTCCTCGGTGTGCTCGTCGGTGCGGAGGAGCCGATGGGCTGGGGGACCCTTCCTCGGCACGTCGAGCGCTGGATGCCGCGCCACGGTCGACTCGAGTTCTTCGAGGACCTCGGCCACTTCATCCACATCGAGCAACCGCAGATGGTGGCCGACATGGTGCTCGAGTTCCTGGGGGACCCGGCATGAACGTCACCACCCTGCGCCACAACCGAGTCGAGCTCGCCCTCCACGAGATCCGCGGTGGCGCCGGACGGCCACTGCTGCTGCTCCACGGCCTCGGCGAGGCCTCCCCGAACCGGGTGCCGAGCCGCGCCGCCGCCTGGCCGGGACCGGTGTACGGGCTCGACTTCACGGGACACGGTGCCTCGACGATCCCGGTCGGGGGTGGCTACACCGCAGAGATCCTCCTCGGCGATGTCGATGCCGCCGTCACCCATCTCGGAGAGGTCACCATCTACGGCCGTGGCCTCGGCGGGTACGTCGCCCTGCTCGCCGCAGGGGCCCTCCCGGACCGGGTGCTCGGGGCCGTGATCGCCGACGGACCGGGCCTGACCGGGGGACCGACCGAACCGATCTCACCCGCCGTGGTGCGTCTGGCCGCGGACCGTCGCCCTCCCGATCCCTACGCGTTGCTCGAACTCGGGCGCGACCTGCGACCCGTCGACTATGCGCTCGACATCGTGCGGCTCGCCGTCGGCGGGTCCGAGCTCGAGGAACCGATCGATGTGGCCGCCGTGTTCCGTCCGCCGTGGCTCGACGCCGTCGCCGCCGCTCCCGGTGTGGCCGGCCTGGACGTGCCCGAGGCCCTCGCCCTCTACGCCGGCTGACGGGCGGAGCGCCCGCTCAGTGCCGCCGGTCGGTGATGTAGGCGGCGAGGGCGACGAGACCGTCGACCGCGTCACCCTCGAGCACCCCGGCCGCATCCGTCACCGCCTCGACCGCCATCGCGACCCGGGTCGCGATCTCGGCTTCGAGCTCCTCGAGTGCGCCGGTCGCGACGATGACCCGCTGGATCTCGCGGACCTCGTCGTCGTCGAGATCGGGGGCGCCGACCCGGGCCAGGGTCTCCGCCTGCACGGGGTCGGCCGCGCGGACCGCCCGGGCCAGCAGCGGGGTGGGCTTGCCCTCCCGGAGGTCGCCACCGACCGGCTTGCCGGTGACATCGGGATCGCCGAAGGCACCGATGACGTCGTCGCGCATCTGGAAGGCATCGCCGAGGGGAAGCCCGTAGTCGCTGAGGATCGGCCCGAACTCGGCGAGACGGTCGGGGGCGGCGAGGGCGGCCCCGAGGTGCAGCGGCCGCTCCACGGTGTACTTGCCGCTCTTGTACCGGCAGATCCGCTCGGCGCGGGTCACCGTGCGGTCCGAGCGGGCCGACCCGACGATGTCGAGGAGCTGCCCGACGTTGAGTTCGACCCGCAACTCGTTCCAGACCGACCATGCCGCGGCTGGTGCACCGGCCATCAGCTGGTCGGAGTACACGAAGGCGAGGTCGCCGACGAGGATGGCGATGCCCTCGCCGAAGCGACGGTCCTCCCCCGCCCACCCACCGAGCCGGTGCATGTCGGCGAACCGCTGATGGGTGGTGACCGCCCCCCGTCGGGTGTGGGCGTCGTCCATCACGTCGTCGTGGAAGAGGGCGAAGGCGTGCATCAGTTCGAAGGCCGCTCCGGCGTCGACGACCGGGCCGGGGACCGCCTCGGCTGCCTCGTGGTCCCCGCCGGCGGCCAGGAACCCCCAGTGGCAGAACGCTGGGCGGAGCCGTTTGCCTCCGCCCAGCACGAGCCGGGGGATGTCGGCCATCGGCTCGGCGAGGTCCGGGTCGAAGGTCGCCCACCGCTCGAGCTCGGGGGCGAGGAACGACTCGAGTCGCCGTTCGACGCGTCGCGCGATCTCCGTCAGGCTCGTGGGGGGAGGAGGCGAGGTCATGGGATCGCGATCAGTTGTCGGGGTCGAGCCCGGCGACGACCTCGTCGATGCGGAGCCGTGCCGCGCCGATGCGGTCACGGCACACGGCGATGAGCTCGGCGGCACGGGTGACCCGGTCGGCCAGGCGGTCGACGTCGACATCGGCCGCCTCGAGTTCGGCCAGGATCGCGTCGAGTTCGGCGAGCGCCGTTGCGTAGTCCGGTCCGGCCGTTCCGGGTTCGGGGTCGTGCTCAGTGCTGCTCATCGCCGTCGGCCTCCTCTGTCCCATCCACGGTACCGGTCACCGTGCTCGTCACCGTCCCGTCGGCCAGTCGTGTGCTGAGCCGCTCGCCGATCGCGACATCGGCGATGCCGCGCACGGGTCGACCGTCGTCGCGGGTGGTGATCGACCATCCCCGCTCCAACAGGCGGACCGGGTCGAGGAGCGCGACCCGACGGTCCCGCTCGTCGATCCCGGCGCGGGCCCTCTCGAGCATCAGACCGACCCGGCCGAGTCGATCGGTACGGGCCCGCAGCCGCTCGTCGCTGCGGGCCACCGCCTGGTGGGTCCGCGACGCCACCCGCGCCGCCCGGGAGCCGAGGGCCGTCCCGGCCGCCGCGACCTGGGCCGTCGCCACCGCCGTGATCGCCGACCAGGTCTCCTCGGCCGAGCGGG
>JBEAPU010000114.1:0-13624 GCA_041164245.1 Actinomycetota bacterium
TCTCCTGCTCCCGCCGCGGCACCGCTCGCGCGCGCCCCGGCCAGTTCCATTCCGCCCCTCCTCGGGGCGTCGTCCTCGTCTCCCGACGACAGGGCCTCGGCCCCGCCGACGATCTCCATGATCTCCGTCGTGATCGCGTCCTGGCGGGCACGGTTCATGACCCGCGACAGGTTCTTGATCAGTTCCTCGGCGTTGTCCGTGGCCGACTTCATCGCCCTCTGGCGGAAGGCGTGCTCGGAGGCGGCGGCGTTCAACAGCGCCGCGTACACGCGGGCCTCCACGTAGCGCGGAAGCAGGTTGTCCAGGATCAGGTCCGGGCTCGGCTCGAACTCGTATTCGGCACCGGCCTCGTTGCGTCCGTCGCCGCCCTCGGTGACCTCGGCGCCGAGGGGAACGAGGGGTCTCTGCACGACCTCCTGGTTGCCCGCGCTCACGAAGCGCGTGTAGACGAGCTCGACCCTGTCGACCTCGCCGGCGAGGAACAGCTCGACGGCGTGTTCCCCGATCTCCTTCGCCGCCGAGTACGGGGGATTGTCGGAGAAGCCCGCGAAGGTGCGATCCATGTTGTACCCGCGGAAACGGAAGTAGTTCTCCGCCTTTCGACCGACGGGGATCACCAGGTGGTCGAGTCCCGCGGCGGTGTGGGCCTTGATCTCGCCCTCGGTGGCGCGCAGGACTCCCGCGTTGTAGCCGCCGCACAGTCCACGATCGGCGGCGATCGCGATGTAGCAGATGCGCCGCGCATCGGGACGCGCGACGAGGAACGGTTTGTCACTGCCGGCACCCGCGGCTGCGAGGTCGCGGACGACCTCGGTGATCATCTCGCTGTAGGGCACGGCGGCGACCACGCGCTGCTGGGCCTTGACGATCCGCGATGCGGCGATCAGCTCCATGGCGCGCGTGATCTTCTTGGTCGCCTGGACGGACCTGATCCGCCCGCGAAGGATTCGTTCCTGACCGCCAGCCACCGCGTCACTCCGTCGCGAGCGTCTTGTTGCTCTCGGCCTCGCCGATCTCGGATGCCGACACGTCGGGCGACCCGCCCGCCAGGCCGGCCGCCGACGACGACGCGCGGAACTGCGCCTTGAAGGCGTCCACGATCGATCCCAGGTCCGCGGGAACGTCGGCCTTCGGATCGTTGCGCAGGGTCGCGAGCATCGTCGCGTGCTTCTCGCGGCAGTGCCGGAGCAGTTCGCTCTCGAAACGGCGCACGTCGGCCACCGGGATGTCGTCCAGATAGCCCTTCGTGCCGGCGAAGATCGACACGACCTGCTCCTCCACGGACATCGGGCTGTTGAGCGGCTGCTTCAGCAACTCGACCAGGCGGTAGCCGCGCTCGAGCTGCGCCTTGGACACCGCATCGAGCTCGGAACCGAAGGTGGCGAAGGCCTCGAGCTCGCGGAACTGGGCGAGGTCGAGCTTGAGGGTGCCGGCCACCGACTTCATCGACTTGATCTGGGCGGCGCCACCGACCCGGGACACCGAGATGCCCACGTCGACGGCGGGACGCACACCGGACTTGAAGAGGTTGTCCTGCAGGTACACCTGACCGTCGGTGATCGAGATCACGTTCGTCGGGATGAACGCCGACACGTCGCCGGCCTTGGTCTCGATGATCGGCAGGGCGGTCATCGATCCGGCACCGTTCTCGTCGGAGAGCTTGGCCGAGCGCTCGAGCAGGCGACTGTGGAGGTAGAAGACGTCGCCCGGGTAGGCCTCGCGGCCCGGCGGGCGGCGGAGGAGCAACGACAGCTGCCGGTAGGCCTCGGCCTGCTTGGACAGGTCGTCGTACACCACGAGGGCGTGCTCGCCGTTCTCCATCCAGTGCTGGCCCATGGCGCAACCGGCATAGGGGGCGAGGTACTTGAACGGAGCGGCGTCGGCGGCCGGGGCCGTCACGACGACCGTGTACTCGAGTGCGCCGGCCTCCCGCAGGGTCTGCACCGTCTGGGCGACGGTGGAGCCCTTCTGCCCGATGGCCACGTAGATGCACTTCACACCCTGACCCCGCTGGTTCAGGATCGTGTCGATGGCGACGGTCGTCTTGCCGGTCTTGCGGTCGCCGATGATGAGTTCGCGCTGGCCCCGGCCGATCGGGGTCATCGCGTCGATGGCCTTGATCCCGGTCTGGAGGGGCTCGTGCACGGGCTTGCGACCCATGATCCCGGGGGCCTGGATCTCCATGCGCCGCATCTGGACGCCGGTGAGGTCACCACGGCCGTCGACCGGCTCACCGAGGGCGTTGACGACTCGGCCGAGCACACCGTCACCGACGGGCACCGAGAGGATCCTCCCGGTCGCCTTGACCGGCTGACCCTCCTCGATCTTGTCGGCATCGCCGAGGACGACTGCACCGATCGAGTCCTCGTCGAGGTTGAGGGCGAGTCCCACGACGCCACCCTCGAACTCGAGGAGCTCGTTCACCGCGGCGTCGGGCAGGCCCGACACACGGGCGATGCCGTCGCCGACCTCGACGACGCGACCGACGGTCCGAGCCTCGAGCGACGGCTCGTAGCCCTCGAGGTTCTTGGTGATGGCAGCGGCGATGTCCGCTGCGGAGATGGTGAGTTCAGCCATGACGTGTGCTCCTAGAGACGGCTCTTCAGCTGTTCGACGCGGGAACGGACCGACCCGTCGATGACGGTGTCGCCGACGGTGGCGACGAGTCCGCCCAGGATGGACGGGTCGATGACCACCTTGAGGTTGACCTGCCGGCCGGTCGCGTTGGCGAGGGCGGCACGCAGGCGATTCTGCTGATCATCGGTGAGGGCCACGGCACTGCGGACCTCGGCGACGGCGAGGTCCTTCGCATCCGAGGCCCGGGCGACCAGGCGGTCGATGATCTCGGGCAGGTCACGGCCGCGACCGGCGCCGACGACCATGGAGACGAGTTGGACGGTGGTGGCCGTGGCCTTGCCTCCGAGGAGGCTCTCGACGATGCCCTGACGCCGATCGGCCGGGACCATCTCGTCGGTCAGCGCGTTGCGCAGGGCGTCGCTCGACTCGTAGGAGCGAGCGAAGCGGAAGAGCTCGTCCTCCACCTCGTCGAGTGTGCCCTCGGCACGGGCGATCTCGAAGAGGGCCCGTGCGTAGCCTTCGATGCGTGCGTCGCTCATGAACTGGCCCCCACTTTCTGGATGAAGGACTCGATGAGAGCCTGCTGGGTGGCGGAATCCAGGGTCTCCGCGATCAGCCGATCGGCGACCTCGGCGGAGAGTCGGGAGATGTCGAGTCGCAACTCGTCGGCGAGTCGGCCCGATGCGCCGATCAGTTCCGCCTCCGAACGGGCGTCGAGTTCGGCGACCTCCGCGTCGAGTCGGGCTCGACCCTCCCGACGCAGGGCGTCGGCCTGGGCGCGTGCCTCGGAGAGCAGACGCTCCCGCTCGGCGGCGATGTCCCCTGCCGCTCGGCGGATGTCGGCGGCCTCCCCGGCCGAGGTCGACAGAGCCTCCTGGGCGCCGTCGAGATCGGCCTGGATCTTCGCCGTCCGGTCGGCCAGAGCCGTGCGCACGGACGGACCGGCGAACTTGTAGAGGAGGGCGAAGATGACGATCGATGCGAGCCCGCCGTAGATGATCTCGGCGGTGGGCGGCAACAACCAGTTGACGCTCTGCGCCGGATCGATCTCGCCGGCGGCGATGATGATTCCGATCATCGGGACACCTCCGCTCCGAGGACGTCGCTCACGACCCGCGACAGTTGGACCTGATCGGGGGACCGGCCGGTGGCGAGCTCGACGGTCCGGGACGCCACCGAGGCGATCGCCGTGCCGATCTGGCCCCGCGCCGCATCGAGTTCCGCCCGAGCCGCCGAAGACGCTGCGTCCTTGCGAGCGTTCGCCCGCTCGAGGGCCTCGGCCATCCGGCTCGAGCGCTCCGTCTCGAGTTCCACCCGAGCGGCGTCGACCAGGGCATTGGCCTCCTCGCGCACCTTGGCCAGTGCCGACTCGTAGTCGGCGACCTCGGCGCGGGCGGCCGCCCTGACCCGATCCGCCTCGGCGTGGGCGTCCTGGATCGACTGGTAGCGGGCGTCGATGCTCCGGCGGAGCCGCGGGTAGAGGAAGAACCTCATCAGCAGCGCGAACACGATGAACGCACCGGCACCCCAGTAGAGCTCCTTGGCCTCGGGCATGATGGGGCTCGGCCCCGGATCGCACTCCGACAGGCTCTCGATCTTCTCGTCGGCAGTACGACCGTCCGGGATGATCGCGCAGTCGGCGAAGGACAGCTCCGAGTGCCCCTCCTCGCCCCCGGCCTGGAGGAACACCTCGGGCCCGCTCGGCCCGTATGTCACGACGGCTCTCAGCACGTCAACTCCTTGATGGTTGTTGTCGGTTGTGGACTGGCTCCGCCCGGGACGACCCGGGGAACCGACGGTCAGAGACCGATGAGGATGAAGACCACGAAGCCGATGAGGGCGAGCGCCTCGGTGAACGCGATGCCGAGGAACATCGTGGTGCGGACCATGCCGGCGGCCTCGGGCTGGCGGGCCATCGCCTCGACGGACTTGCCGACGAGGTAACCGATGCCGATTCCCGGTCCGATCGCGGCGAGCCCGTAGGCGAAGCCAGCGGAGCCGGCGGCCTCAGCGGCCTTGGCGCCTTCGTCGGTGATCTGGGCGAGGATGCTGAATGCTTCCATGATGGGGTTGTCTCCTGGTTGTTGTGTAGGGGAGATTCGGTCCGGGCTCAGTGCTCGGGATGGGCTGCGCCACCGATGTAGACGGAGGCGAGGATGGTGAAGATGTAGGCCTGGAGGAACGCCACCAGGACCTCGAATGCGGTCAGGAAGACCAGCATGAAGAACGGGAGGATGCCGACCGGGACCAGGGCGATGTTGCCGCCCTGGACCAGTTCCTTGGTGAGCAGGGCGAAGGTCACGAGCAGGATGTGGCCGGCGAGCATGTTGGCGAAGAGTCGCACCGTGAGCGAGAACGGCCGGACGAGGAAGGTCGAGATGAACTCGATCGGCGTCACGAGGATGTAGAGCGGGCCGGGAACGCCCGGGGGGAACAGGGAGTTCTTCAGGTAGCCGAGACCCTGGTGCTTGAAGCCGACGCCGATGAAGACCACCCACACGAGCAGCGAGAGGAACAGCGGGATCGCCATTCTCGCCGTCGCCGGCATCTGGATGATCGGGATGATCCCGGGCACGTTGCAGATGTAGATGAACGTGAACAGGCTGAGCAGGAACGGGGTCCAGCCGAGCCCGTCGCGGCCCATCGTCGGGAGGATGATCTGGCGCTCGATGAACTCGACGATCACCTCGGCCAGGTTGCGGACCCCCTTGGGAGCCTTCGAGCCGTCGGCGTTGCCGGCGAGCAGGAAGACGACGGTCCCGATCAGGGCGGCCGCCACCGCGATCATGGCGACCTTGTTGAAGGACGGGAAGACGTCCTGCCAGCGAAGGATCTCGTTGATGGGTGGGAATTCGAGAGCTAGCACTGTTGACCGTTCCTGAGGACTAGGGGCGGGCGGGTTTGATGCCGGCGTGCGCCAGCGATATTGCGACGAACTTGAGTTCCCAGACGAGGAGCCCGAGGTGCGACACGATAATGGTGGATCCGAGAGCCGGACGCGAAATCCAACCGAGATCGCGCACGAGCAGGAAGGCGACGAGGATCAGGCCGAGGCGAATCAGGTATCCGAAGAGCGTCGCCCCCATCACCAGGCCGACGGAGATCCGAGCCGCTCCGGAGACGAGGACCGCCGACAGCAGGAAGTTGACGATCACGAGCCCGATGGCGAACAGCGCCGAGGCGGCGCCGGGACCGTCCCAGATCATCGCCGCCACGGCCACGGCGATCGGGGTGATGTAGACGGCCCGCTTCACGAGGTCGAGTGAGATCTTCACCTCGATCGCGTCGTGGGACGAGGTCATGGCGTCCGAGGTCGGTTGCGTGTCCGCGCTCATCGGGCCTCGGCCCCCCGGCTGGAGCTGCGACGCTCCTCCTCGTGGGCGGCCATGGCGGCGTCGTACGAGTACTTCATGCGGACGAAGACTCCGACTGCTCCGAAGAGGACCAGACCGATCATGAACAGCGGGCGGGTGCCGAGCCACGAGTCGAGGAGGTAGCCCAGACCCAGGAACACACCGATCATCACCGCCGACTCCATGCCGCGACCGAGGTTGTCGTCCGACCCGGTGGCGCGGGCGTCGCGTGCTTTGGTGAAGAGGAGCTTCATGGGTGGGTGTCGGCGTCGGGACGGGGGGCGACTCGGTGGGGGGTCGCCGACCACGAACGCTTGTGAACGGAGGCACAAACTACCCGACCGGGCAGGAGCGACGCAAGGACAGCGACGATCACGGCTGCCTGATCTGTTCCGACGCCGGACGCGAGAGCGCCGCTTCGATCTCCTCGGCCCGCTTGCGGCGCACGCTCGGGTGCAACACCGTGAAGAGCACGATCGAGATCGCCCCCATCCCGAACGGCAGGTACGTCGGGTTCTCCTCGGTGAGGACCGGGTACAGCACGAACGCCGACAGCAGCAGCGTCCACGTCCACAGGATCGCGACGCTCCGTCGGTGACCGTGACCGAGGTTCATGAGTCGGTGATGGAGGTGCCCCTTGTCGGCCACGTCGAGCGCCTGACGTTTCGAGGCCCTGCGGACGATCGCGAAGAAGGTGTCCAGGATCGGCACCCCGAGGATCAGCAACGGGATGATCAACGGCGCGAGGAAGAAGAACGTCTGTCCGACGAAGTCCTGCGTCGACGGGTCGGCGCGGCCCCCGACCACGCTCGTCGACACGGCCAGGAGCAGACCGAGCAGGTACGCGCCGCCATCACCCATGAAGATGCGCGCCGGATTGAAGTTGTGCGGAAGGAAGCCCGCTGACAGTCCCACCGTGATCACGGCGAGCAGCGGGCCGATGTTCGGTTGACTCAGCAGGTCGAGTCGGCCCAGTTTCCACGAGTAGAGGAAGAACGCGGCGGCGGCGATCGCCACGATCCCCGCCGCCAGACCGTCCAGACCGTCGATCAGGTTGATCGCCTGGGTCATGCCGAGCAGCCACAGCACCGTGATCACCGGTTGCCAGTCCCCCGAGAGGATGAAGACGTCGAGGAACGGGATGCGGAAGTAGAACATCGTGGCGCCGAACCACGTCAGCAGCATCGCGGCGACGACGATCCCGGTGACCTTGGCCGGCGGCGGCAGGTCACGCGAGTCGTCGAGGAACCCGATGGCGAACACGCACAGCGCGGCGGCCAACACGCCGATCGGCTCGGTGTTCTCCGAGAGCACGACGTCGAAACGGCCGAGAACGGACGCCACACCGACCGAGGCCACGAGTCCGAGCAGCATCGCCAACCCACCCGTGTGCGGGATCGGGATCGTGTGCACGCTGCGGGCGTTGGGCTGGGCCACCCAGCCGCGACGACGCGACACGGCGGCGATGATCGGAGTGGACGCGAAGGTGACCACGGCGGCCACCACCCCGATCAGGAGGTAGTCGACGAGCCCGGGCAGTTCCACGCGTCAGGATCGCTCACATGCTCAGTAGGCCGGGAATGATGCACAGAGGGCGGCGACCTCGGCCCGGACCGCAGCGAGGGCCCCATCGTCGGACCGGGATCGGAGGGCCCGCGAGATCAGGTCGGCGATCACCGGCATCTCCGTCGTCGTCATCCCCTGCGTGGTCACCGACGGCGTCCCGATCCGGACACCACTCGTGACGAACGGGCTGCGCGGGTCATCGGGGACCGTGTTCTTGTTGAGCGTGATCCCCGCCGAGTCGAGCACCGCCTGCGCCTCCTTGCCGGTCAGCTCGGCATCGAAGGGACGCAGGTCGACGACGATCATGTGGGTGTCGGTCCCGCCGGACACCATGCGGAACCCGTGCTCGGCGAGGGAACCGGCGAGCGAGGAGGCGTTGGCAACGATCTGGTGGGCGTAGGCCCGGAACTCCGGACTGGACGCTTCGCGGAACGCGATGGCCTTCCCGGCGATGGCGTGCTCGAGTGGACCGCCCTGCCACCCGGGGAACACCGCCTTGTCGATCGCGGCGGCGTGCTCGGATTTGGACAGGATGCATCCGCCCCGGGGGCCTCGCAGCGTCTTGTGCGTCGTGAAGGTCACGACGTCGGCGAACGGGACCGGGTTCGGGTGGGCGCCGCCGGCGACCAGTCCGGCGAGGTGGGCGATGTCGAAGAGCAGGAGTGCCCCGACCTCGTCGGCGATCGCCTTGAACGGCTCCGGATCGAGTCGACGCGGGTAACTCGTCGTGCCGGCCACGATCATCCGCGGACGATGCTCCAGGGCGAGGGCACGTACCTCGTCCATGTCGATCCGCTCCTCGGCACCGACGCCGTAGTTGACGAAGCGGTAGTGGATGCCGCTCGCGTTCACCGGCGAGCCGTGGGTCAGGTGCCCCCCGTGGTCGAGGCTCAGGCCGAGCACCGTGTCACCGGGCTGGAGCAGTGCCTGGTACACGCACATGTTGGCATTGGCCCCCGAGTGGGGCTGCACGTTGGCGTGATCGGCACCGAAGAGTGCCTTGACCCGTTCGATGGCGATCGCCTCGATCGAGTCCACCACGGCGTTGCCGCCGTAGTAGCGCTTGCCCGGGTACCCCTCGGAGTACTTGTTGGTGAGCACGGAACCGACGGCCCGCATGACCGCCGGCGACGTGAAGTTCTCGCTGGCGATCAGCTGCAGTCCGGCGCACTGACGCTCGAACTCGGCCGAGATCAGCGCCTCGACCTCGAGGTCGGGATCGGTGTCGGAGGGGAAGGGCATGTCAGAAGCTCTCCTCGAGTTCGGTGAGTTGGGCGACGCGGCGGGCGTGACGCCCGCCCTCGAAGGGGGTGGAGATGAAGGTGTCGACGATCTCCTCGGCGAGTCCGAGGCCGACGACGCGGGCGCCGATCGAGAGCACGTTGGCATCGTTGTGCTCCCGTGCCATGCGCGCCGTGTACAGGCAGTTGCAGAGGGCGGCGCGTACCCCGCGCACCTTGTTGGCCGCGAGTTGCTCACCCTGGCCGCTGCCCCCGATCACGATGCCGAGGTCGGCCTCGCCGTCGCGCACCGAGCGCGCCGCGGCTGCGCAGAACGCCGGGTAGTCGACGCTCTCGGTGGAGTTCGTGCCGTGATCGATGATCTCGTGGCCGGCGGCGCGCAGACGGGCGACGAGGTGCTGCTTCAACTCGAAGCCGGCGTGATCGGCGCCGAAGGCGATGCGTGACACGTGGGCAGTGTACGACGACCCGACCCGGGTGCCCGGACCAGCCCGTGCCTACAGTCACCGGCGTGACCCGATCCACCCCCGAGCCGCGAACCCCCGTGATCATCGGGGTCGGCCAGGCACTGCAGCGAACCGACGACCCGACGACGGCGATCGACGCCACCGAGTTGATGGCGCAGGCGATCGGGCGCGCTGCGGACGACGCCGACGCGCAGCGGTCGCCGCTCGACAGCCTCGACGTGCTCGCCGTGGTCAACACACTGTCGTGGCGCTACGGCGACCCCTGTCGGGTCCTCGCCGACCGCCTCGCCGTCTCCCCGAGGACCCGCGTCGTCACCCCGATGGGTGGGAACTCGCCCCAGTCACTCGTCAACGCCGCAGCGGCGGCGATCGCGTCCGGTGACCTCGACCTCGCGGTGCTCGCCGGCGGCGAGACGTGGCGCACCCGCATGCGCGCCCGGCGCCTCGGCACGACCCTCACCTGGCCCAAGGTCGATCCGGACCTGCTCGCCGCCGAGCCGCCCACGACGTGGGGACACGACCTGACGATGAACTCGCCGGCCGAGGAGGAACTCGGCCTGATCATGCCGGTCCAGGTGTACCCGATGTTCGAGACCGCCCTGCGCGCCGCCCGTCGGTCGGAGGGAGTCGGACCGGAGGAGCACCTCCGTCAGGTCGGGCGCCTGTGGTCCCGCTTCAGCGAGGTCGCGGCCCGCAACCCGCACGCGTGGATCCGACGGGCGATGACCACCGAGGAGGTCATCACCCCGGGTGACCGCAATCGGATGGTGGGGCTGCCGTACACCAAGGTGATGAATTCGAACAACGATGTCGACCAGGCCGCCGCCGTGATCATCTGCTCGGTCGATCGGGCGCGCGCCCTGGGCGTCCCGGAGGACCGCTGGGTGTTCCCCCACTCGGGGACCGACTGCCACGAGCACCCGTTCATCTCCGAACGGGAGCACTTCCACACGACCCCGGCCGTGGCCGCCGGTGGACGACTCGCCCTCGAGCTCGCCGGACTCGCCATCGACGACATCGCCCACCTCGACCTCTATTCGTGCTTCCCGTCCGCCGTGCAGCTCGGTGCCCGGTCGCTCGGCCTCGACCCGTTCGCGACCGACCGGGAACTGACCCTCACCGGCGGTCTGTCGTTCGCCGGTGGACCGTGGAACAACTACGTGATGCACGCCATCGCGACCCTCGTCGGCCGCCTGCGCGAGGACCCGGGCAGCGCCGGGCTGGTGTGGGCCAACGGGGGCTACGTGACCAAGCACGCCTTCGGCGTGTACTCGAGCGAGCCGCCGTCAGCCGGCTTCCGTCGGGGGAACCCCCAGGAGCAGGTGGACGCCCTCCCCCGCCGCACGATGGCCGGCACGGCGGAGGCCGTGGCAGCCGGGACGGGCACGATCGAGTCGTACACGGTGATGCACGACCGGGAGGGTCGGCCCGAGACCGCCTGGGCGTCGCTCCTGCTGCCCGACGGTCGGCGGGCGTGGGGACGCAGCACGCGTCCCGAGGTCGTCGCCCATCTCCTCGACGGCGAACACGTCGGCGAGACGGTCCGGCCACTCCCCGACCACGATCTCGAACCGGCCTGAGCCGGCTCTGCCATGCTCTCGGCATGACCGAGAACGCACCGGACCGTCCCCGCATCATCCTCGACTGCGATCCGGGTCACGACGACGCCGTGGCGATCGTCGTCGCCGCCGCCCACTGTGACGTCGTCGGCATCACGACCGTCGCCGGCAACGCCCCGCTCGCCCGGACGACCCACAACGCCCGGGTGCTGCGCCACATGCTCGATCTCGACACACCGGTGCACTCCGGTGCGGCGGGTCCGCTCGTCGTCCCGCCGGCGTTCGCCGGATACGTCCACGGCGAGAGCGGACTCGACGGCGCCGAACTGCCCGAGCCGACCCGACCGCTCGACGGCACCGATGCCGTCGGCTTCATCGTCGACACCCTGCGCGGCGCCGAACGGGGTGCGGATGGACGCACCGACATCCACCTGGTCGTCACCGGCCCGATGACCAATGTCGCCCTCGCCCTGCGGAGCGCCCCCGACATCGCCGACCTCGTCGCCGGGATCTCGTTCATGGGCGGCGGCACCTTCGGCAACCGGACGCCGATGGCCGAGTTCAACCTGTGGGCCGACCCCCACGCCGCGGCGATCGTCGTCGACTCCGGCATCCCGATGCAGATGGCCGGACTCGACGTCACCCATCGGTTCCAGGCGACACCAGAGCGGATCGAGCGCGTGCGGCAACTCGACGGTCACCTGGCGACGGTGCTCACGGGGCTGTTCGACTTCTTCTCGGCGAACTACCGGGCACGGCACGACGACATGGCCGGCGCCGCCGTGCACGACCCCTTGTCGGTGCTCGCCCTCACCCATCCCGACCTGTTCGTCCGCGCCGAGCGCTTCGTCGACGTCGTGCTCGACGGTGAGCACACCCGCGGGATGACCGTGATCGACCACCGGACACTCGTCGACCGACCGGCCGCCAACTGCACGGTCCTCGAGGATGTCGACGCCGACGCAGCGTGGTCGGTCGTCGTCGAGGCGGTGCGACGGGGGTCTCGGTGACCGACACCTTCCCGCGCCAGTACGCGCGGACCAGGCGCCTCACGCTCGGCGACCCGCGTGACCTGACCGTGGCCCCCGACGGATGCCGGGTCCTCTTCGCCCGGAGCCGCGGTGGATCCGACCCGCTGACCTGCCTGTGGAGCCTCGACACCGACACCGGAACCGAACGGCTCCTGCTCGACCCGGCGACGCTCGGCGGTGTCGACCCGGACGGGATGACCGATGCCGAACGGGCCCAGCGGGAACGTCGCCGCGAGGCCGCCGAGGGCGTCACCTCCTACTCCTGCGACTCGACGGTCTCCCGGGCGGTGTGCGTCCTCGGTGGCGACGCCGTCCTGGTCGAGGTCGCGACCGGCCGGTGTGCTCGGATCGACCTCGGCGAACCGGTCTTCGACCCGCGGCTGTCGCCGGACGGCGACCGACTCGCCGTGGTGCGATCGGGCCGACTGTGCGTGGTCGATGTCTCGGCCGCGCTCGACACCGATCCGGGAGAGGGCGCACCGGCGCCGATCCTGCTCGACCTCGGCGAACCCGACGGGACCGTGCAGTGGGGCGTCGCCGAGTTCATCGCCGCCGAGGAGATGGGCCGCATGCGGGGACACTGGTGGTCGCCCGACGGCGCCAGCCTCGCCGTGTGTCGGGTCGACGAGGCACCGGTGGCCGAATGGGTTCTCGGCGACCCGGCCTCGCCATGGCTCCCCGGCCGGACGATCCGATACCCGGCGGCGGGCACGGCCAACGCCGACGTCGGGCTCTACATCGTCGCCGTCGACGGGTCCGAGATGACGCCGGTCGCCTGGGACCGGGAGCGTCTCGAGTACCTCGCGCGGGTGTCGTGGGACGGCGATGGTCCCCTGATCACGCTGCAGAGTCGCGACCAGCGCACCCTCGAGATCCACCGGGTCGATCCGGAGTCCGGTTCGACCCGGGTCATCCACTCGGACACCGACGAGCACTGGGTCGAACTCGTCGCCGGGTGCCCGGTCGGCATCGGACCCGATGTGGTCGTCACCTGCCGTGACCGCGACGGCGCCCGTCGCCTGGAGGTCGCCGGAACGGTGGTGACCCCGCCGACGCTGCAGGTGCGGTCGGTCGTGACGGCGTCGGCGAACCGGGTCGTCTTCCACGCCAACCCGATCGACGACCCGACCGTCCTCCACCTGTGGGAGTGGACCACCGTCGACGGGGCTCACCCGCTCGTCGACATCGCCGGGGTCACCACCGGCGTCGCCGGACCGTCGAGTGCGTGGTGGCGTACGGCCACGTTCGACGACGCCGCCCCGCAGTGGACCGATGCCTCGGGCAGACGGATCGCGACCCTCGTCGAGCGACCGCTCGTCGACCCGGTCGTCCATCTGACCCGGACGACGGACGGGCTGGACATCGCCGTGCTGCTGCCCACGGACCGGGCGACTCACCCCGGACCGCTGCCGGTGCTCCTCGATCCCTACGGCGGACCGCACGCCCGGCGTGTCGTCCGGTCCGCCACGGCCTTCGCCAACTCGCAGTGGTTCGCCGACCAGGGCTTCGCCGTGGTGGTCTGCGACGGGCGGGGAACCCCGGGCCGGGGCAGTCGCGTCGAGCGGGCGGTGGCCGGCGATTTGGCCGGTGGCGTCCTCGACGACCAGGTCAGCGCCCTCGGAGCCGCCGCGGCGTCCATGGCGCGCGGCGGGATCGCCGACCTCGACCTGACGCGCGTCGGGATCCGCGGGTGGAGCTTCGGCGGATACCTCGCGGCGCTCGCCGTGCTGCGGCGACCCGATGTCTTCCACGCTGCCGTGGCCGGGGCGCCGGTGACCGAGTGGCGGTGGTACGACACCCACTACACCGAGCGCTACCTCGGCCACCCGG
>JBEAPU010000115.1:0-61314 GCA_041164245.1 Actinomycetota bacterium
CGTGTCCGGTGCGTCCGGGATCCGGGCCGGCGGTGGGGGGAGGAGGAGCCGCCGCAGCACGAGCGCAACGGCGACGGCGACGGCTGCCGCGGTCATCGTCGGGGTCACGTCCTGCTCCGTCCCGGTCTGGCGAGAACCCGGCCACCCTCGGCGATGACCCTCACCAACGGGCCCGTGCCGAGGTCGGCGGGGGTGACGCACTCGGCCACCGCCGTCACCCGCCGCTCTCCCGAAGCGTCGCGGCCGAGGTGGACGATGTGGTCGACGGAGCGCAGCAGCTGCGTGCGGATCGCCGTCAACGGCCAGGTCGGGGCGGCGCGCAGCACCAGGCCCTCGAGCCGGTGCAGGGCGTCCTCCGGTCCGTTGGCGTGGCAGGTCGCCATCGATCCGTCGTGACCGGTGTTCATCGCCTGGACGAGGGCGACCACCTCATCGCCGCGGATCTCGCCGACGACGAGTCGGTCGGGACGCAGGCGGAGGGCCGTGGCGACGAGGTCGAGGAGCGACACGGCGACGGTGCCGTCGGCGGTGGCCGGTCGCGACTCGAGCCGGACCACGTGACCGCCGCGACCGTCGGGAGGTGACGGGTCGATCTCGGCGGTGTCCTCGATGAGGACCACGCGCTGCGGGTGCCCGGGAGCCCGGAGCGCCTCGGCGACCAGGGCCGCCAGCAGTGTGGTCTTGCCGGAACTCGTCGGACCGGTGATGCACAAGTTCGAGCGGTTGGCGACGAGGTCGCGGAGCAGGTCCGCCACCGGGGGTGACGCGAGGTGGTCGAGGTCGAAGCGGTGCGCTCGGTGGCGGCGCAGTGCCAGCTCGGTGCCGTCGACCGCCACGGGTGGGATCACGGCGCACAGCCGGGTGCCGTCGGCGAGGCGGGCGTCGACCGCCGGGGTCGTGCGGTCGAGACGGCGTCCGGTCGGGGCGAGGATCCGCTCGAGGGCCACCGTCATCTCCCGGTCACCGATCGTTCCGGCCGGCGCGAGCACGCCGGAACGTTCGACCCACAACTCGCGTCCGCGGTGCACGACGACCTCGTCGACCGTCGGGTCGGCGAGGAGCTCGCCGAGGCGCCCGAGCCCGAACACCCGGGCGAGCACGCCGTCGAGCACCCGACGACGCGTCACGTCGTCGGCGAGGGGCAATCGGCGACCGATGAGGGACGCCATGACCTCCCGATCGCCGACGGCACCGGTGAGCGCCCTCGCTGACACCTCGTCGATCACACGGGCGATGTCGTCGTCGGTCATCGGCCGAGGGTGGCCACCGGGTCGAGGGAGTGCGGGCGGCGGGTCAGGAGCAGACCGGCGTCGACCGCGCGCGCCACCCGCGGATCGAGGGGAGTGGCGGCGACGATGGGGGCGCCGATGCAGCGCTGGATGTCGGCCACGTCGAGGGCCCGGCCGGGCTCCTCGATCACGATGACGCCATCGGTGCCGGGCCCGTCGGCGCAGCCGCGCACCAGTGCCGGTGATCGACTCGCGGCGCGCAGGGCGAGGTAGCAGGGGCGGATCACCATCAGTCGACGGTCGGCCGAGCGCCACAGGGGATCGGGGACGCGGCCGATGGGCGGGACCGTGCCGAGGTCGACGACGGCGTCGACCCCGGGGCGGGTGAGGTGCTCGGCGAGCGATCGCCACCGCCGGTCGTCGATCGACGGGCCGTCGGGGTCGAGCGCCCCGCGTCGGACCAGCCGGAGACCCTCGCCGAGGTCGTGGGCGAGGTCGTCGAGGCGGTCGGGGTGGACGTCGGAGAGCAGCCAGTCGATGATGCCGTCGGGTCCGGGACCCCCGGGCCGTGGGTCGGCAGCCGGGTCAGGTGCCCCGAGGCACGCCGGCAGGTCACCGGCGAGGTCGATGAGGAGCGTCGGGCGCGGTGACGCGAGTGCGATGGTGGCGGCCACGACGGTGGTGCCGCTGCCGCCCTTGGGCGACCAACAGATGGTGAGCATGTCCCTCCACGGGCTGTGTCCGTCGAGGGGGGAGTCGGGACGCGGACCCTACGGCCGTCCGACCTGCGGCACCACCGGCTGTGAGAGCGTCTGGGCGAGATTGCGCAGGAACAGGTCCTCGGCGGAACGGGCGGTGCGATCGGTGATGCCCGAGGCGTGCGGGGTGATGATCACCCGTGGCATGTCCCACAGGGCGCTGTCGGCGGGGAGCGGCTCGGTGACGAACACGTCGAGCCCGGCCCCACCGAGGTGGCCCGACGCGAGGGCGGCGATCAGGGCGTCCTCGTCGACGCACTCGCCACGACCCACGTTCACGAACAGGGCGCCGGGCCGCATCGCTGCGAACTCGGCTGCGCCGATCGAACGCCGGGTCTCGTCGGTCAGTGGCGTGCACAGCACCACCGCGTCGACGAGGCCGAGCAACTCGTCGCGTCGACCGGCCGGCCACGTCTCGCAGGGTTCGTCACCGGTCGGCGATCGACGCACCCCGATGACGCGGGCCCCGAACGCCGTCGCCAGGCGGGCCACCTCGGCGCCGATCGAACCGAGGCCGAGCACGCCGATCGTCAGGTCACCGAGGTCACGGGTGTGGCGAGGCTCCCAGCGATGACCGCGCTGGGCGGCGGAGAACTCGGGCAGGTCGCGGACGAGGGCGAGCAGGTACATCATCGCGGTCTGCGCGATGGACGCCGCCGAGGTGCCGATGCCGAAGTCGACCCGGACCCCGCGCTCGGCGAACCGGGTGAACACCGGGTGATCCGAACCGGCGGAGAAGCTCTGCACCCAGCGCAAGCGCTCGGCGGCGAGGCAGACGCCGAGGAAGTCGCCGGTCCGGTCCGGCCATGCGTCGTTCGAGAAGTAGGCGAGCGTGATCCTCCGCACGTCGTCATCGGCGACCGGGGTGCGGCCCTCGAGGCGCACGATCTCGATGTCCGGGGCGATCGCGGTGATCTCGGCGCCGCGCCGGTCCCAGACCGTGTCGGTGACGAACAGGACCTCGCCGGCACCGGTGCCCGCACCCGTCGCGCCGATCACCTCAGGTTCCCCCGACGCGGCGGTCGTGACCGGACCAGTAGGGCTCGCGCAGAGCGCGGCGTTGGACCTTGCCGACGGGAGATTTGGGCAGCGGCTCGGCACGCACCTCGACCACGCCGGGCTTCTTGTAGGAGCCGAGTCGGTCGGCGCACAGGGTGCGGATCTCCTCGGCGATGCGGTCGCGTTCGTCGGCCCCGGTGCCGTCGGCGACGACGCAGACGGCGGCTGGGGTCTCCCCCCAGCGATCGTGCGGAGCGGCGAACACGGCCACCTCGATCACCGCCGGGTGGTCGGCGATGACGTTCTCGAGTTCCGCCGGCCAGATGTTGAAGCCGCCGGAGATGATCATGTCGTCCTTGCGGTCGAGTACGTACAGGTAGCCGTTGGCGTCGAGCCGGCCGATGTCCCCGGTCAGGACGAACCCGTCGGAGGTCACCCGCTCGGCCGTCGCCTCCGGGTTCTCCCAGAACCCGGTCATCTGGCCGTCACAACGGATCGCGATCTCGCCCTCCTCCCCGATCGGCAGGCTCGCCATCGGGTCGTCCGGGTCGCGGATGTCGAGCAGTGCGAAGGGGAGGGCGCGCCCGGTGGAGCGCAGCGGGTTCGAACCCGGCACCTCGGAGAACCACTCCTCGGGGCCCATCATGCACACCGGCACCGCCTCGGTCTGGCCGTACCCCTGGTAGAGCACCATCCCGAACACGTCCCGGGCCAGCAGCGCCGTCTCGTCGGCGATCGGCGCCCCGCCGATCTGGATCACCTTCAGCGCCGAGAAGTCGCGCCCCGAGCCCTCGGCGGTTCGGGCGAGCGCGTTCAGCATCGCCGGGACGGCGAACATGTACCCGATGCGCTCGCGCTCCATCACCTCGATCGTCTCGACCGGGTCGAAGTGGTCGAGCATCACGTTCGCACCACCGCTCAGCCAGGTCGGCGTGTACAGGTACCCCGAGCCGTGCGAGATCGGACCGACGTGTAGGCAGCGCTCACCGGCGAGCATCGGCGGGAAGTTGTAGAACCAGTCGCGTCCGGCGGCCAGCCACGAGCGGTGGCTGTACGCCACTCCCTTCGACTTCCCGGTCGTGCCCCCGGTGTGGCGGATGATGTACCAGTCGTCCGGGTCGATGGTGATCCCGGGTTCGTCAGCCGGGAAGCCGGCCAGCCACTCCTCGTAGTCGTCGCCCCGCACGATCACCTGCTCGACCGTCGGGAGCTCGGAACGGATCGCCTCGATCTCGGTGGCGTAGTGACCGGCGACGACGACGGCCCGGCATCCGGTGTGGTCGAGCATGTGCTGGTGGCTCTCGGCGGAGTTCCGCGCGTAGAGCGGCACGCGCACGAGCCCGGCGGCCGCTGCGCCGGCGAAGAAGTCCTGGGCACCGATCGAGTTGTCCTCGAGGACGCCCACCCGGTCACCGGGTCGCAGCCCGGCATCGAGCAGGGCGTTCGCCATGCGCAGACCGCGCGACCAGGCCTCGGCGAAGGAGAGTTCACGGCGCTGGTCGCCCGACACGTGGATCACCGCGGTCCGTGCCGAGTTGAGCCTGGCCGACTGGCGCATCAACGATGGGACGTCCATGGACAGGGCAATCTATTGTGCTGGCGTGATGAGCGCAGAGGTGAGCGCCACGGCGGGTGCCGTCGGGAGGTCCCGGTGACCGTCGCCGACCCACGACCGGTGCTCGACGGTCGGACGGTCCGCGGCAGTCGCTGCTCGGCGTGCGGTACAGCCGATGCCTGGGAGCGTGATCGTTGCGGGCGCTGTCTCGGCCCGAGCGAGTCGCGGGCCTTCGGGCCGGACGGCACCGTCTGGTCGTCCGCCGACGTGCACCTCGCCGTCGGCCATCGCGCGGCGCCCTACACGCTGGCGTACGTCGACCTGAGCGGTGCCGACGGGCCCGGACCGCGGGTGCTCGCCCGGCTCGTCCCCGGCGGTGAGGTTCCCCCCGGCACGGCAGTCGAGATCGTCGGCGACGACGAGGGGGACATCGCGGTCACCGTGGCGGGGGTCGGACGATGAGTCCGACCCGGATCCGGGTCGGCATCGCCGGCGTCGGGACCTCGGCGTTCGGACGCTTCCCGACCGAGCGCATCGAGACCCTCGGGTGGGCGGCGATCACCGAGGCCCTCGACGACGCCGGTCTCCGTCCCGACGAGGTCGACGCCGTGTGGCTCGGCTCGGTGTTCGGACCGGCCGGTCTCGCGAACCGGGTCCTCGCCGGCGTCGGCGTGACCGGGGTGCCGGTGTTCAAGGTCGAGGCGGCCTGCGCGAGTGGGACGGTCGCCTTCCACGAGGCCGTCGAAGCAGTCCGGCTCGGCCGCTACCGCCGGGTGCTCGCCGTCGGTGTCGAACAACTCTCGACGGTCTTCACCGGTCCGATCGTTCCCGAGGCCACCGACCCCGAGGGCAGCGCCGGTCTCGCCCTGCCCGCTCTGTACGCGCTGCAGGCCAACCGGTACCTCGCCGAGCACGGCCTCGACGCATCGGTGCTCGGCCACATCGCGGTGAAGAACAAGCGGGCCGGGTCGCTCAACCCCCGTGCCCACCTCGGAGGCTCCCCGCCGAGTCTCGAGCAGGTCCTGGGCTCGCGACCGGTCGCCGGCCCGCTGACGCTGCTCCAGTGCTGCCCGATGACCGACGGTGCGGCCGCAGCGGTCATCGCACCGCTCGACGACGCCGGACCCGACCCGATCGAGGTGCTGGCCTCGGCATTCGTGTCCGGACACCACTGGGGTGCGGACACGGACGCACCGTGGAGCATGGACACCGTCGCTCGGGCCGCCGACCGGGCCTTCGCCGCCGCCGGACTCGAGCGCTCCGACGTCGACGTCGCCGAGATGCACGATGCCTTCACGATCGGCGAGGTGCTCACCACCGAGGCACTCGGACTCGCCGACCCGGGCACGGCGGCGTCGCTCGCCGCCCGCGGTGAGACGGCGCTCGGCGGGCGCCTGCCGATCAACCCGAGCGGCGGCCTGCTGTCGCGGGGCCACCCACTCGGCGCAACCGGTCTCGCCCAGACCGCGGAGCTCGTCTGGCAGTTGCGGGGTCGTGCCGACGGCCGGCAGGTCGACGGCGCCCGGACGGCCCTACTCGAGACGATGGGCGGCGGGGCAGCCGGTGTCGACGGGAACGCGTGCGTCGTCGCGCTACTCGGGCGCCGCTGAGGTGACGATGCGGACCTCGGCCATCGATCTGCTCGCCCCGGACGTCGTGGCCGATCCGCACCCGGCCTTCCACGAGCTGCGCGCCGCCGGCGGGCCGGTGTGGCTGGAGCGTCACCGGGCCTGGTTCCTCGCCGACCACTCCGCTGTGCACGACGGGTTCCGGGACACCCGCCTCTCGAGTGACCGTCTGACCCCGCTAGAGGCGAGGCTCACCCCGGATCGACGGCGGACGCTCGAACGGACGATCGAGCTGCTGCGCGGCTGGATGGTGTTCCACGACCCGCCGGACCACGGTCGCCTGCGCGAACCGCTGCGTCGGGCCTTCACGCCGGCCCGCGTGGCGGCGCTCCGCCCGCGCATCGTCGAGATCGTCGGCGAGTTGCTCGACGAGTTCGCCGACCGTCCGGCCCCCGACCTGGTCAGCGACGTCGCCTTCCCGCTGCCGGCGATCGTGATCGCCGAACTGCTCGGCGTGCCGGCCAGCGACCGGGAGGACTTCAAGCACTGGAGCGACCAGTTGTCGGCGCTGGTGTTCGGGACCGCCGACCGCTCCGGGAAGGCCGACACGGCCGCGGCCGGCAGCGAGCGCTTCAGCGCCTACTTCGCCGATCTCATCGAGCACTACCGGCAGCACCCCGCCGACAACCTCGTGTCGGCCCTGATCGACGTCACCCGTGACGACCCGGAATCGGCCGGTCTCAGCCCGAGTGAGCTCGTCGGGGCGTGCACGCTGCTGCTCTTCGGGGGTCACGAGACGACGACGACGCTGATCACGAACTCGATGCGATCGTTGATGGCCCACCCCGACCTGCTCGAGCGCCTGCACCGGAACCCCGATGAGGTGCCGGTGGCGATGGAGGAGCTGCACCGCTACGACGGATCGACGAAGCTGATGGTCCGTGTCGTCGGTGAATCGCACGTCGCCGCCGGCGAGGATCTCGAGCGCGGTCAGACCGTGTTCCTCGGGGTGATGGCGGCGAACCGTGACCCGGCGGTGTTCGACGAGCCGGACCGTCTCGATCTCGACCGGACCAACGCGCGCAGCCACATCGGCTTCGGCTACGGCATCCACTTCTGCCTCGGCGCGGCGCTCGCCCGCCTCGAGGTCGAGATCGCCCTCGACGCCCTGGTCCGCCGGTTCCCGACGATCCACTGCGACCCGGCACGGGTCGTGTTCCCGAGCACCCTGCTCAGTCGCAGTGTCACATCGGTCCCTGTCTCGCTCTGAGGCGGTCGGTACGGTGTGCCTGTGTCCGAGATGACCAGACAGACGGCGCGCGACGAGATCCTGCGCGTCGCGGTCGAGATCATCGACGAACACGGTGAGGCCGCATTGCGGATGGCGGACGTCGCCGAGCGGGCTGGTGTGGCCATCGCCCTGATCAGCCACCACTACATGAGCCGCGAGGGCTTGATCACCGAGGCGCAGATGACGCGGTTCCGCCGTCTGCCCTTCCTCGACAACGAGCGGATCGAAGAGGGCCTGATGGCGACCTCGGAGGTCGCCGAGTTCCGCAGCGGGATGCGGGCCCTGACCCGCGACGTGATCGGGTCGGCCCGTGCCGCGTTCCGCATGGAACGGGTGACGGTGATCGCCTCGAGTTTCGGTCGGGACGACCTCACCGAACGCCTGCGCGCGGCGACCGGGGAGATCACCGACGGACTGGAACGAGTCATCGCCCTGGCCCAGCGCGTCGGATTCGTGCGCCCCGAGTTCGACCCACGGGCGATCTCGCTCGCCGTGCAGGCCTACGCCATCGGGTTGGTCATCGCCGATCTCGACCCGGCACGACCCGACGACGACCGACTCGCCGAGGTGATCGAGGCCTTCCTCGACGGCGTGTTCGTCCCCGCCTGACGCGGTCGGCTCAGGCGGTGAGTCCGTCGGCCCGGGCGAGGACCTGAAGCATCACCTCGTCGGCCCCACCGCCGATCGATGACAGGCGGTTGTCCCGGAAGAATCGGGCGGTCCAGGTCTCCTCGACGTAGCCCATCCCGCCGTGGTACTGCAAGCAGGTGTCGGCCACCCTGCGGACGAGTCGACCGGCCGTGAGCTTGGCGATCGTCGCCTGGCGGGTGGTGTCCTCACCGCGCTGGTACGCCGCGGCGATCGAGTAGTTGTAGCTGCGCAGGAGGTCGATCTCGGCGTTCAGTTCGGCCAACGTGTACTGGAGGTGCTGGTTGGCGAGCAACGGCTTGCCGAACACCTGACGCTGACGCAGGTAGTCGGCGGTCCGCTCGATGGCGACCTCGCAGGCCCCGACGATGGTGTACGAGGCCCACATCCGCTCGACCACGAACTGCGCCATCTGCTGTTGGAATCCCCGACCGATCTCCCCGATCGTGTTGGCGACCGGCACCCGGCAGTCGTCGAAGCTGAGCAGGCCGGTGTCGGAGGCGCGCATGCCGAGCTTGTCGAGCTTCTTCGACACGGAGAAGCCGACCGCGTCGGTGGGCACGATGATCTGGCTCATCCCACGGTGTCCACCCTCGTCCGAGGTTCGGGCCAGCAGGCACAGCCAGTCGGCCTGCAGGCTGTTCGTGATCCACATCTTCGAGCCGTTGATCACCCATTCGTCCCCGTCGCGCACCGCCTTGGTGCGCAGCCCGGCCACGTCGGATCCGGCGTCGGGCTCGCTGACGGCGATCGAGCACACCTGGGTCCCGGCGAGGGCCGGCGCGAGGTAGCGCCGCTTCTGCTCGGGGGTCCCGAACCGGGCCAGCGACGGTGTCGCCATGTCGACCTGTACGCCGAGGGCCATCGGGAGCGACCCGTGGTCGGCCCGCCCGAACTCCTCGCCGAGGATCACCGTGAAGAGGTGGTCGGCTCCCTGGCCACCGAACTCGGGTTCGTACTCGAGGCCGAGCATCCCGAGGCTCCCCATCTTGGAGAAGATGTCGTGGAGGGGCATCAACTCGGCCTCCTCCCACTCGGGGATCCGCGGGTTGATCTCCTGCTCCACGAAGGAGCGGACCATCGCACGGAACTCGTGATGTTCGGGGGTGAACTGCATGCGTGAGACGCTAGATCCTCCGCTGTCGACGTTCCCGATCGGAATCCCTAGGGTTGGCGCATGATCGAGCACCAGCAGCGCGCCATCGACCTCGGCATCGTGGTCACGGACTCGGCGAGGGCACTCGCGTTCTACCGGGATCTGTTGGGCTTCGTCCACGAGGGGGACATGCCGATGCCGATCGGCGGGGGCGGGACGATGCACCGACTGCGCTGCGGTGACTCCCTGATCAAACTCGTCGCGCTCGACACCGTCCCGTCGACACGGCCGGCTGCCGGACCGATCGACGCCGGCACCGGTTACCGCTACTTCACGATCCACATGTCGAACATCGAAGCCGTCGTCGACGCCTGCGTGTCGGCGGGGGTCACGGTCGTCGTCCCGGTCGTCGAGCTGCGGCCGAAGGTGACCATCGCCATCGTCGAGGACCCCGACGGGAACCTCGTCGAGTTCCTCCAGGTGGGCTGACCCGACGGCGATCGGCGCCGCCTCGGCTCAGACGGCGAGGAGGTCCCGGGCGCCGGTGTCGCTCGAGGGGTGACGCAGCTTCGACATGGCGCGGGCCTCGATCTGGCGGATGCGCTCACGGGTCAGGTTGAAGTGCTCGCCGACCTCCTCGAGGGTCCGCGGCTCGCCGCGGTCGAGGCCGAAGCGCAACTTGAGGATCTCGCGCTCGCGCTCGTCGAGCGGGGCGAGCAGACGGGCGATCTCCTCCGGCAGTAGGGCCGTGGCGGCGACCTCGAACGGCGATTCGGCCGAGCGGTCCTCGACGACGTCACCGAGTTCGGCGTCGCCGTCCTCGCGCAGGGGCTCGGAGAGGGAGAGCGGCTCGGCGGCGAAGCGCAGGGCCTCGGTGACCTTGTCCTCGGGCATCTCGACCTCCTTGGCCAACTCGGCCAGGGTGGCGGGACGTCCGTACTTCAGCTCGAGTCGGGACCGGGCCTTCTGCAGGCGGGCGAGCGTGTCGCCGGCGTGGACCGGGAGTCGGATCGTGCGGCCGGTGTTGGCGATGCCGCGGGTGATCGCCTGACGGATCCACCACGTCGCGTAGGTGGAGAACTTGAAGCCCTTGCGCCAGTCGAACTTCTCGACGGCGTGCATCAGGCCGAGGTTGCCCTCCTGGATCAGGTCGAGCAGGGGGAGGCCCGACGCCTGGTACTTCTTGGCGATCGACACCACCAGGCGCAGGTTCGACTGGACGAACTGGCGCTCGGCCTCCTCGCCCTTGCGGGCGACCCGGCGCAGCTCGCGCTTGCGGTTCGGAGTGAGCTCCTTGCCACCGGTCTCGAGCGTCTCGAGCGCCTCCTTGCCGGCTTCGATCTCCTTCGCGAGACGGACCTCGTCGTCCTTGGTCAGCAGCGTGTACTGCCCGATGTCGGTGAGGTACAGACGGACGAGGTCCTCGTCGTCACGGTCAACGCGATCCTTTGCCACTCCGGCTCCCTTCGAAGGTGTGGTGAGACGCTCAGGGTGAGACGCCGGTCACGATACCCAGTGGACAGGGCCACTCAACCGCCCGGGACGAAACGTTCGCGATCGGTTCACATGAGGGGCGGGGGTCCCCGGGCATCGGTAGAATCGAACCGATCACAGCACCCCGGATCGGCTCCGGGGACAAGGAGGGTCATCACCATGTCGAATCCGGTTCTCAACGAGCGGGTCTTCGCCAACTGGGCCCCGCCGACGGCGGATCAGCAGCACTTCCCGCCCATCAGCGACGGGCCCGTCTCGGACTGGTCGGCGCCCCGCCCCGCCGGGATGACGATCAATGGCGCGATCAGTGCCACGGCCGTCCTGCTGGCACTGCTCCTCACATCGGCCGTCTTCGGCTGGTTCGCCACCGGATCCCCGACCGTCGGTGCCGACGGGGTGCTCCAGTACTCGATGCCCGGAGCGGCCTGGATCGGTGTGCTCGCCGGTGTGGGCATCGCACTGGTCCTGGCGTTCAAGCCGGCACTCGCCCGGGTGCTGGCCCCCGTGTACGCCCTGGCCCAGGGCTTCTTCGTCGGCGCGATCTCCCGGATGTTCGAGGAGTTCTACGACGGCATCGTCGTCCAGGCAGCCGGCGTGACGATCGCCGTCGCGGCGTCGATGCTCGTGCTGTACCGCTCCGGTGTCATCAAGGTCACCGACCGCTTCCGTCGGATCATCGTCACCGCCACGCTCGGCGTGATGGCGTTCTACCTCGTGTCGTTCGTCATCTCGATGTTCGGTGGATCGGTGTCGTTCCTGTCGAGCCCGAGCCTGTTCGGCATCGGCTTCAGCATCTTCGTCGCCGGACTCGCGGCGTTGAACCTGGCCCTCGACTTCGATTTCATCGAGCGGGGAGCCCGCGAGGGACTCCCGAAGCACTTCGAGTGGTTCGCGGCCTTCGGCCTGCTGGTGACGCTGGTGTGGTTGTACCTCGAGGTGCTGCGCCTGCTCGCCAAGATGCGCGAGCGGTGATCAGGGTCGTGGAGGCGATCGCGACCGCCGCGGGCGGTGCGGCGGTCGCCTCGTCCGCCGGTGGTGTGGTCGGCCTCGCCGTGCCGGCCGGAGTGGTCGGCGCCGTCAACGGTGCCGTGTCGGGCTGGCGTGGGATCTATGACTGGCGGTGCGCATCGGGAGCCGTCGCGTTCGTGCTCGACTCCTCGTGGGCGCTCACCACCACGGCGGCGGCCGCCGGGTCGCACCTCGTGGCGCTCGGGACGGGTGGACTCGACGCCGGGCTCTCCCGACGCCGCAACCGCCACGTCTACCGGCGGGGCTTCACGCCCCGTCGCGGTTTCGCCGTGACCCTCGGGAACGTCGTGTCGGGCGCGGGGGACACGTCCGTGGCCGCCCGTCGTGAGCTCGTCGACGATCACGAGGAGGTGCACATCTGGCAGGCCCGGCTCCTCGGACCGCTGTTCCCGGTCGTCTACCTCGGGTGGATGGTGCTGTCCGTCCCGCTGGCCGTCGTCGGTTGGGTGCGCCATCGCCCCGAAGGCGGGCTTCTGGCCGCGATCGATCGGTGTGCCTACTGGCGCAATCCGCTCGAGGTCCACGCCTACGGGCGTGCGCATCGACTCAGAGCGACGCGAGCCACCGCAGCAGCACTGCGTTGAACTCAGCCGGCGCCTCCTGCTGCACCCAGTGGCCGATGCCGGGGATGAGCACGTTCTCGCGGTGATCCGGCAGGTCGTCGAGCATCCGTGACACGTAGCCGGGTCGACCGAGGATCACCGGATCGAGTTCTCCGGCGACGAAGTACGTCGGCATGGTCAACGGGGCCGAGCCGATCGGGGTGAACAGGGTGTGGTTCGCGTCGAGGTTCCGGTACCAGTTGATCGGTCGGCGGAAGCCGCTCCGCACGAACTGTCCGACGTACACGTCGAGGTCGGCTCGGCCGAGCCAGGTCGGCAGGTGCGACCATCGACCGCCGAGCTGGTGCTCGAAATACTCGGTCAGTCCGGTCCCGTCGGCGGGCAGCGGTCCGCCGACGATCGACCGGATGCCGTCGCCCGAGGCGACGTGGAGGATCGACAGCAGGAAACGCTCGGGATCGGCATCGAGCTCGGCCTCGGGCACGCCGGGGATCTGGAAGTAGAGGATGTAGAAGAAGTCGTCGCCGTGGGTCGCTCGCAGCGATGCGGTCGGCGGCTGTGACCACGGGGTGTACGGGACGCTGGCGGCGATCACCGCCCGGCACCGTCCGGGATGCCGCTGGGCGATGTGCCACGTCAGGATCGCGCCCCAGTCGTGGCCGACCACGACTGCCTGCTCGACGCCGAGCTGGTCGAGCACCGAGACGGCATCGTCGGCGAGGTGGTCGGCACGGTACGCGGCCACGTCGTCGGGCGCCGCGGAGGAGGCGTAGCCGCGTTGGTCGGGGACGATCACCCGATGGCCGGCTGCGGCCAGGGGGGCGATCTGGTGTCGCCATGACCACGATGATTCGGGGAAGCCGTGCAGGAGCAGCACGGCCGGACCGTCAACGGGTCCGGCGACGTGGACGTCGAGTTCGACCCCGGGTGCCGTCGTCAGGCGTTCGGTGGTGGTCCCGGCGAGGGTCATGGCATCAGCCGATCGTGGACGGCGAGCAGGTCGCGGGCCTCGCTGGCCACCCGGCGCGCCAGATCGCGTGTGGCCGGATCGAGGTCGGGGTCGACCGCGTCGAGCATCGCATCCGTGTCGGCGAGGAGACGTTCGAGCATGACGCGGAGGCCGGCCAACGAGCCCGGAGCCCCGACCGCCGACGGCCCGCCGCCGTCCGGTGGGTCGAGCGGGACGGTCGGTCGACGGGCGGCCCACAGGTCGGCGATGCGTCCGAGTCGGTGGGTCCCGGCGACGGCGAGTCGCTGGGTCGCACCCGGGCCGGCGGCGAGTGCGACGGCGGCGAGGTGTTCGGACCACGCCTGGGCCTCGCGTCGCCCGGCCTCGCAGCGGGCGACGAGGTCGGCGATCGTCTCAGTCGGCACGGCGGCGGGTGGGGTCGGCGTCGAGCAGGGCGTCGTCGATGGGGCGACCGGTGACCTCGTCGGTCCAGTAGGTGCCGTCGTCGAGGCGGTCGAGGGCGACGGCCACGGCGTCGAGCTCGGCGGCGATGCGATCGAGGTCGACGTGCTCGGGTCCCGCCGGGTCGGGCTCGACGGGGAGGACGGTCTCCCGGTCCGGTGCGCCAGTGTCGTCGTTCACCGGCCCGAGGCTACTGTCGCCCGCCGCCGGCGTCGGGCGAGGGCGACCCAGGTGATGAACGATGCCGCGACCACCACCCACAGGACGAGGATGACTCCGAGCACCGTCGAGAGGACGCCCGACCACGTCGGTCCGGCGTCGTCACCCTGACGGGTCACGAACTCGACCTCGACGGTGGAGCCGTCGAGTGGGGCTGACCACTCCCGCACCTGCGGGCCGTCGGCCGACGGGAGCGACACCGACAGGTCGAAGCCGATCACATCGGCAGGCTCGAGCCCGGCGAGGTCGTCGGCGAACGGGGCGCCACCGAGCGCCGCCTCGAGGTCCGGGTCCGAGAACGACGCGAACCCGTCGGGCAGCCCGAGGCTGGCGCGCAGGGTGTTCGTGGCCGCGACCACCCGGCCGAGGTCGTCGACCGTCAGGTCGCGGGCGGCGCTGGGCTCGAGGACCGGGGGACCGATGTCGCCGAGGATCGTGGCGAGTTGGTCGGCATCGGCGAAGGGACGCGTCAGGGTCACCACCACCTGGCCACCCTCGGTGACCGTCGGCCCATCGACGCTCCATCCGGCGGCGATCAGGTCGTCCGCCATGATCCGCTCGGCGATCGTCGGAGCGGCGGCGACCGTCTCCGGGTCGGCGACGGCCCGCAGGCTCACCGTGCCCGAACCGTCCTCGGCGACGGCGACTGCGAGGTCGAACTCGACCCGACACGCCGACAGCCCGAACGCCAGCACGGTCGCGACGAGCAGCATCGTGAGCGAACCCGCTCGGGGGCGGACCGAGGGTCGTGAGGCGGTCGGGGGCATCGGGGGCCCATTGTCGCAGCCGCGGCTCACCGGCGATGGCCACCGGCGGAAATCCCCGACCCGCGCCGGGCCCGGTGGGCGAGCATCACCCGATGGCGCGTCTCGTCCTCGAGCAACGCATGGCTGCCCGACCGGGCGGTGATCCGAACGACGAGCACGAGGTGTTCACCGTGCTCGAGCCGTTCCGGGTCGGCCATCGCCTCACCGGGGTCATCACGGTCCCGGCGGGTCGGTGCTGCTTCGTGTCCGACCTGGCATCGGTGCCGTGGTTCCTCGTCTGGCTCGTCGGCCGGACCGGACGCCACCTCCGCGCCGCCATCGTGCACGACTGGCTGATCGATCGCCTGGGGCACCCCGGATCACCGGTGGTCGACCGGCGGGCCGCCGACCGTGTGTTCCTCGACCTCATGGCCGCCGACGGGGTGCCCCTCGCCCGGCGGCGACTGATCCACACCGCGGTGACCCTCGCCAGCGAAGTCGTCGGCGGTGGGGTCGGTCGGGTACGGGCGGTGGCGACGGTCGCGGTCCCGGCCGCGGCCGTGGTGGCCGCCCCGTGGCTCGCCCCGCACCCGTGGTGGCTGGTGGGGGTTCCGGCGACGGTGGCCTCGTGGTGGGGGCGACGGGGCGGGTCGGCGATCCTGGCGATGGTCGTCGTGTCGGTCCTGACCCACGTGACGGCGGCGGTGATCGCCGTCAGGTCCGCTCTCGTCGCCGTCGAGGTGCTCGTCGAGCGAGCGTCGGCGGCTGTCGATCGACGTCGACGGCAGCTGTCCGGGGACGGATCCGTCCCGGGTCAGTCGGTCGGAGCGGTCCCCGGGTCGACGTCGTCGTTGGTCGCGGTGGTCGCCAACTCGACCGAGGACGGCGGCACGAAGCCCTCCACGGCGTGGAAGGTGAAGTGCTTCGAGCCCGGACGATCCGGGTCGTCGGCCACGTCGACGACGATGATCTCACCGGCCGAGAACTCCTTGTAGAGGAGCTTCTCGGACAGGGTGTCCTCGATCTGGCGTTGGATCGCCCGACGCAACGGCCGCGCCCCGAGTTGCGGGTCGTAGCCGACCTCGGCGAGCAGCTCCTTGGCCGCCTGGGTGACCTCGATGCCCAGACCCTGCGCCTCGAGCTGTCCGATCAACCGCTTGAGCATCAGGTCGACCATCTGCACGACCTCGGCCTTGGCGAGCTCGTGGAAGACGATCACCTCGTCGATGCGGTTCAGGAACTCGGGACGGAAGTGCTGCTTGAGCGCATCCATGACCTTGTCCTTCATCCGCTCGTAGGACATGGCGGCGTCGTCGGTGGTGAAGCCGACGTTGGCCTTGCGCAGGTCCTGGGTGCCGAGGTTCGAGGTCATGATCAGCACGGTGTTGCGGAAGTCGACCGAGCGTCCCTGCGAGTCGGTGAGACGACCCTCCTCGAGGATCTGCAGCAGCGTGTTGAAGACGTCGGGATGGGCCTTCTCGATCTCGTCGAAGAGCACGACCGAGAACGGCTTGCGGCGCACCGCCTCGGTGAGCTGACCGCCCTCCTCGTAGCCGACGTACCCGGGGGGCGACCCGACGAGCCGGCTCACCGTGTGCTTCTCCATGTACTCCGACATGTCGAGGGTGATCAGTGCCGAGTCGTCACCGAAGAGGAACTCGGCGAGCGTCTTGGCGAGTTCGGTCTTCCCGACGCCGGTCGGCCCGAGGAAGATGAAGGAACCGCTCGGACGCTTCGGGTCCTTGAGGCCGGCGCGGGTGCGGCGGATCGACTGGCTGACCGCCGACACGGCGTTCTCCTGGCCGATGATGCGGCGATGGAGCTCGGCCTCCATGTTGAGGAGCTTCTGGGTCTCCTCCTCGGTCAGCTTGTACACCGGGATGCCGGTCCAGAGCGAGAGCACCTCGGCGATGGCCTCCTCGTCGACCTCGTCGAAGAGGTCGACACCGGATGCCTTCACCTCGGCCTCCTTCGCGGCCTTCTCCTCGAGGAGGGCCTTCTCCTGGTCGCGCAGACGACCCGCCTCCTCGAAGCGCTGCTCCTCGACGGCGGTGCGCTTGGCCTGCAGCACCTCGTCGAGCCGACGCTCGATGTCACGCAGGTCGGGCGGGGTCTGCATGCGCTTGATGCGCAGGCGAGAGCCGGCCTCGTCGATGAGGTCGATCGCCTTGTCCGGCAGGTGGCGGTCGGAGATGTAGCGGTCGGCCAGGTTGGCGGCGGCCACCAGGGCCTGGTCGGTGATCGTCACCCGGTGGTGTGTCTCGTACTGGTCGCGCACGCCCTTGAGGATCTCGATCGTGTGCGCCAGGGTCGGCTCGTCGACCTTGACCGGCTGGAAGCGCCGCTCGAGGGCCGCGTCCTTCTCGACGTGTTTGCGGTACTCGTCGAGCGTCGTGGCGCCGACGGTCTGGAGCTCGCCCCGGGCCAGCATCGGCTTGAGGATCGAGGCGGCGTCGATCGCCCCCTCAGCGGCACCGGCGCCGACGAGGGTGTGGATCTCGTCGATGAACAAGATGATGTCGCCGCGGGTCTTGATCTCCTTGAGCACCTTCTTGAGGCGCTCCTCGAAGTCGCCGCGGTAGCGGGAGCCGGCGACCAGCGAGCCGAGGTCGAGGGTGTACAGCTGCTTGCCGCGGAGTGTGTCGGGCACGTCGTCGTTGACGATCTTCTGGGCGAGCCCCTCGACGATGGCCGTCTTGCCGACGCCGGGTTCGCCGACGAGAACCGGGTTGTTCTTCGTGCGTCGCGAGAGGATCTGCATGACCCGCTCGAGCTCGTTGGCTCGGCCGATGACCGGGTCGAGCTTGCGCTCGCGAGCCATCTGCGTCAGGTTGCGTCCGAACTGGTCGAGGATCTGGCTGCTCTTGTCCTCGCCCTCGCCCTTGCTGGAGCCGCCCACGCCGGCCGCCTGGCCCTGCTCGGCCCGGGCTCCGCCCTGGCCCGAGCCCCCGGGACCCTGGTAGCCGCTGAGCAGCTGGATGACCTGCTGGCGGACCCGGGACAGGTCGGCGCCGAGCTTGACGAGGACCTGAGCGGCGACACCCTCACCCTCGCGGATCAGGCCGAGCAGGATGTGCTCGGTCCCGATGTAGTTGTGGCCGAGCTGCAGCGCCTCACGCAATGAGAGCTCGAGGACCTTCTTGGCCCGGGGCGTGAAGGGGATGTGGCCCGACGGGGACGAACCGCCCTGACCGATGATCTCCTCGACCTGCGAGCGCACGGCCTCGAGCGAGATCGAGAGGCTCTCGAGCGCCTTGGCGGCGACTCCCTCGCCCTCGTGGATGAGACCGAGGAGGATGTGCTCGGTCCCGATGTAGGAGTGGTTGAGGAGGCGGGCCTCCTCCTGGGCGAGCACGACAACCCGACGGGCCCGATCCGTGAAGCGTTCGAACATTGGTCGCCTTTCGTTCGACTGGCGAGTACGTGGTGTCACTCTACCGGTGGCCCGGCGGCACCGCCTGACGGTGATCCGTCCCGGGACGATGCCCATGCCGAACGCGCGTCGTGGCCACCGACGTGACCGGGAGCCGGCCAGCGACGGATCGCGGGCAGGGGTTCCGGCCCCGGCCGTCGGCGGCCTAGCCTGCCGGCGTGTCCTCCCCCGGATCGCCGCTCCTCGACGCCGTCGGACCCGGTCGCGTCCGGATCGAGGAGGCGATGCTCGCCGCAGTGCGCACCTCCGACGAGCACCTGACCGAACTCGCCTCCCATCTCATCGTGGCCGGGGGCAAGCGGCTCCGGCCTGTGCTGGCCGTCGTCGCGGCGGCGGCCGGCGACACGCGCCCGGTCTGGGAGACGACGGTCGACGATGTGGTGCTCGGCGGGGTCGCCTGCGAACTCGTGCACCTCGGATCCCTGTACCACGACGACGTCATGGACGAGTCGCCGACGCGTCGTGGGGTGGAGACGGTCAACGCTCGCTGGGGCAACCTCCAGGCGATCCTCGCCGGTGACTTCCTGCTCGCCCGTGCCTCGGAGATCGCCGCCTCTCTCGGCACCGAGGTGGCCGGGTTGCTGGCCCGCACCATCGGCTGGTTGTGCGAGGGGCAGATCGAGGAGCTCCGGCACACGTACGACCCGTCGCGTCCCGAGGACAGCTACCTCCGGTCGATCCGCGGCAAGACCGCCTCGCTGTACGCCACCTCGGCTCGCGTCGGCGGCCTGGTGGCGGAGCTCCCGGCCGACCGGGTGGAGGCCCTGACGGTCTTCGGCGACTCCTACGGGATGCTGTTCCAGATCGTCGACGACATCCTCGACCTCACCTCGACGGTCGACAAGCTCGGCAAGCCAGCCGGTCATGACATGGTCGCCGGCGTGTACACCCTGCCGGTGCTGCGGACCCTCGCAGCCGGTGGCTCGGATGCGGAGCATCTCGGTGCGTTGCTCGGTGAACCGCTCGACGACGACGGGCGCAACGACGCGCTGGCCATCGTTCGGCGCGGTGACGGGGTGCGGGCGACGCTCGACGTCGCCGCCGGTTACGTCGATGCCGCGGTCGCCGCCCTCGATCACCTCGGTGACGGACCGGCGCTCGACGCGCTGCGCGCCGCGCCGTCGGCCCTGCTGTCCTCGGTGCTGTCACCCACCGGGTGACAGCGCGGCGGCGATCCGCACGAGTCGCGGGGCGCGCCGCTCCAGCAGGTGGCCGGCGGGAGTCCCGATGATGCGCAGCGCATTGCGGGATCGCCGGTGCTCCTCGCCGAGGTCGCGGCGCACGTCGACGGGGAACGTCTGCAGCGCGGCCGCATCGCCGGCCAGCAGGGCGGTTCCGGCGGCCCGACCGGCCAGTGCTCCGGTGCGCACCGCCGCCGCGATGCCGAGTCCGGTCAGCGGGTGGCCGGCGGCCGCCGCATCGCCGATCACGAGGAACGTCGGACCGGCGATCGGGCCCACCGATCCGCCGACCGGGAGCCGACCGCCGCGGGCCTCGCCGAGCGGTTCCCCCAGATCGAGGCGCCCGGTGTCGCGCCAGCGATCGACGAGGCGCTCGAGGACCTGCGTCGGATTGATCCCCTCGACGTCGGGGACGGTCGAGGGGATCGTGACCCCGACGGTCACACCCCCGTGGTCGTCGGGAAGGGCCCAGCCGAGCCCGGGGACGCGCTCGCCGTCGCCGCGCTGGAGAGAGCGCGTCACCGATGCGGTCGCCGCCCGTCCGGATGCCCATCGCCGTCGGACCCCGACGAGGTACGGGAGGTCGCGCCGACGGTGGGTCCCGAGCGCCCGACCGAACGTCGAGTTGGCGCCGTCGGCGACGATCAGGACGTCGCAGCCGAAGCGTCGCGGGGAGCCGTCGACCGACTGGCAGGTCGCCCCGACGACGATCCCCCGCTCCGTCACCGGTGCGAGAGCCTCGATGCCCTCGATGACGACCACTCCCTCGGTGCGGCAGCGCTCCCGGAGCTGATCGTCGAGCTCGGGTCGCAGCACGACCGTTCCGGCATCGAGCCAGGGCTGCGCCGTGACCCGCCGGCCACGGACTGCGATACCGAGTTCGCCGAGACTCGCCGCTGCCCGGTCGTCGAGCACCGCTCCCCACGAACCGGTCGTCGTGGTGCCGCGGTCGACGAGGACGACCCGGGCACCCGAGCGAGCGATCGTGATCGCGGCTGCGCAGCCAGCGGGTCCTCCGCCGACGACGAGAGCGGCGGTGTCCGTGTCAGCCCTCCGAGGGGGGCGAGCCGGCAGCCGGCCCGTCACCGATCGGCAGGATGCCGTCGTGCATCTCGTGGATCGAGGCCAGGCGGGCGCCCCCCTCGAGTTCGACGAAGATCTCCGACTCGGGCGAGCACCAGGTCTCGAACTCCTCGGCGAACTCACCGCCGGCGTCCGCTCCGCTCTGGGTGTAGCGCTCGTGGCACACCACGGCGAGGATCTCGTAGTCGGTCAGGGACCCCTCGAAGCCGGGCATCGCCCCCCGGGCGCCGGTGACGTGCGGTCCGCCCGGGCGGTCCGGGTTGCCGTAGATCTCGACCCCGGCGACGTTGTAGGCGCCGGTCCCGTAGAGCACGTAGCGGAGTTGGTCCTCGATGTGCGGGAAGGTCGCGATGACCTCACCCTCTGTGAACTGGTAGCCGACCCCGCCGCCACCGTCGCCACCGTGGCACGACGCGCAGTTCGAGTAGATCTCGGCCCCCATGCCGATCGGCCCGACGGCCTCCTCGGCCGAGGCCGTCACCGAGCGGACGTACATGAACATCCAAGCCGGGAGCATGCCGAGCGCCATCATCGCCCAGAACGGGACCTTCTTGCGGCGCCGGTGGGCGGCCACGACGAAGCTGTCGGGCTTGGGCGGCGGCGGGCCGGCCGGCGTCGGCGCGGCTGCGCGTGGGGCCGGACCCGACGGGGCGGGGGCCGCCGCCGGTGCGGCCGGCGTGGTGGTGGCCGGCGTCGTCGCGGCCGGGGCGTCGTCGCCCCCCTGGCCGAGCGCGCCGCGACGCTCGCGACTGCGCTTCAGGAGGTGCTCGGGGATCTCGGTCACGCCCCCCACGATAGACCCGGATCGCCCGCGCGGGGGAATCTACGTGTGTCGATTCGGCTGCGGACGCGCCGTCCCGGTGGGGAACTTGCGCACAACCGTCCGTCATCGGTCGAGTCGCTGTCAGACTCGGGTCACGCCCTCACCCTCCCCCGGCGAACGAGTCTCCGGACCCGTCACGGAATGAGTCATGGAATGGCCCATCGGAGGGGGTCGGCGACTACAGTCGAGAGGTGAGTGCCCCAGCACCCGCCACCGGGTGCGACGAGGGCGACGGAGCGAGAATGCGAAAGGCAGCAAGGACGACATGATCGCCTTCAACTGGAACGTCTTGGAGTGGCCGGGAATGAACACCGCCTTCCTCGTGTCCTTCATCGCCTCGAACGTCCTCGCCCTGGTCGCGATCCCCTATGGCAAGCGTCGGCCGATCGGCACCCCCGTCTCGTGGGGCGAGGCGATGCTCGGCTCGACCTACGCCTTCGGTGTCATGTTCCTCGCCTTCGGGATCGTCCCCCACCAGTGGATCGACCATGCCGACAAGGACCTGGGCTGGGATCGGTCGAAGATCATCTTCGGGCCGGGCGGCATCCTCAAGCCCCAGGCCTTCGACGGATGGTTCCCGTTCACGCTGCAGTACGAGGCGATCCGCGACGTGGTCGTCGTCGTCATCCACGCCTACTACTTCGGTTTGCTGATCTTCCTCTGGCTCTGGTGGCAGAAGCGTGGCCAGTCCACCTCCACCGAACTCGAGACGAGCTCGTACGGACGTCCGCTGGTGAAGAAGGCCTGACCCGGGAGAGCCATGGCACGCACCGACGCGAACCCCCCGATGATGCCGTTCACCGACGAGTACACGCTCGTCGAGGTGGACGCCGACTACCTCACGAAGGCAGTCAAGCCGAAGCAGTTCATCCACATCGACCAGACCGAGTGCATCATGTGCGAGGGTTGCGTCGACATCTGCCCGTGGAAGTGCATCCACATGGTCCAGCCCTCGGCGATCGTCGACGCGCAGGGCACCGAGAAGCCCGGGCAGGATCCCTCCGACAACGTCGTGTTCATCATCGACGACGACATCTGCACCCGGTGCGCTCTGTGCGTCGACCGGTGCCCGACCGGTGTCATCATCCTCGGCAAGGCGGGTCCCGCGACCGCCGCCGGTGACTCCCACACCCGTACCAACAACCACGGCTACGCCTACGGCATGAGGTTCTGACGCAATGGCAAAGATCATCGACGAGACCCCCCGTCCCACCGCCCGCGAGCGCGTGCAACAGACCATCGACTCCGTGCAGGGGTCGCAGGTGTGGAGCAGCATCTTCCGGCCAGGGTCGATCTTCCGCAAGGGCTACACCGACAGCCCTCGCAACCGCAGCTACGTGATCATGAACTCGGTGCTGTACCACCTGCACCCGGTGAAGGTGAAGCGTCATGCGGTGAAGGTCAGCTACACCCTGTGCCTCGGCGGACTCAGCTTCTTCCTCTTCATCCTGCTGACGGTGACCGGCATCTTCCTGATGTTCTTCTACCGTCCGGAGGCCACGGCGGCGTGGGACGACATCTCGAACCTGCAGACCTCGGTCACCTTCGGTCTGCTCGTGCGGAACATGCACCGATGGGGGGCCCACCTGATGGTGCTGTCGGTGTTCCTGCACATGGCCCGGGTCTTCTACCACGGGGCGTACAAACCGCCGCGCGAGTTCAACTGGGTGATCGGTGTGATCCTGCTCACGCTCACCCTGCTGCTGTCGTTCACCGGCTACCTGTTGCCCTGGGACCAGTTGGCGCTGTGGGCCGTCGCCGTGGGTACGAACATGATGGGGTACACGCCGGTGTTCGGGCAGGAGGTCCGCTTCGTCCTCCTCGGCGGGGCCGAGATCGGCTCGGAGACCCTTCTGCGCTGGTACGTGCTCCACGTGCTGTTCTTCCCGTTCATCATCGTCATCTTCATGGCCATCCACTTCTGGCGTGTCCGCAAGGACGGCGGCATCAGTGGTCCGCTCTGATCGGAGGCTCACGCAATGACCGAGATCCCAGAACACCTGCTCAAGCGGGCGCAGGCCGCCCGGGAGAAGGCGGCGTCCGAATCCGCGGCGGACACGTCGGAGCCGGCTGCTTCGGCAAGCGGTGAGGCCGACTCCCGCATCCCGGCGCACCTGCTCGAGCGTTCCAAGTCGGCCCGCTCGAAGGCCGAGGGCGCCGAGGCCACGGCGGGCGGCGGTGTCGCCGTCGCCGAGAAGGTCGCGGCGGCCGTCGCCACGGCTCCGGCCGGCGGCGGGGTCCCCGTCGGCGCCGGACCCGGGGGCCACACCCAGCGCCTGCTCACCGTGGTCAAGTCCGGGTCGATCCAGGAGGTCAAGGCGACCCCGGTCGACAAGGTGCACACCTGGCCGCACCTGCTGGCAGCGGAGTTCGTCGCCGCTCTGGCCTGCACCGTCTTCACCTTCCTGTTCTCGATCTGGGTGAATGCGCCGCTGCTCCAGCTGGCGAACCCGAACGAGACGCCGAACCCGTCGAAGGCCCCGTGGTACTTCCTCGGTCTGCAGGAACTGCTCACGATGTTCCATCCGATGGTCGCCGGAGTGACCATCCCCGGCGTCGGTCTGATCGTCCTGATCTTCGCGCCCTACATCGACAAGAACCCGTCGAACAAGCCCGAGGACCGCAAGTTCGCCACGTCGCTCATGACGGTGCACCTGATGTTCTGGGCCGTGCTCGTCATGATCGGCTCGTTCTTCCGTGGACCGGGCTTCAACTTCACGCTCCCGTGGCGTGACGGATTGTTCTTCGAGTTGTGACGGATCGTGGAGAGAGGAGTCTGAGATGAGTGCAACCACCGTCGTGGCGATCGCCGTCGTGGTCGTCGTGGTTCTCGCCGGAGCGGCCTTCGCCACCCTGGCACGACGCAACGACGTCCGGGGTGCGGGAGCGCTGAGCGACGAGACCGTCGCCCGTGATCGTGCCGCCCGAGCCGCATCCGAGTCGACGTCGTCCGCGATGGCGACCGGCGCCGAGATCGAGGCCGCCGCAGCCGCGGCCCGCGCCGGGACGGCCGTCGTGGCCGCCGGCGACCGGACACCGGAACCGTTCGTGCCGGCGGACCCGGAGGCGATCGGCGTCAGCCGTCGCCAGTTCTTCAACCGGGCGACGATCTCCCTCATGGGAGCGGGCATCGGTGCCTTCGCGGCGGCGTCCTTCGTCGCCTTCCTGTGGCCGACCAAGACCGGCGGTTTCGGCGGCAAGGTGTCGATCGGTCGCTACGACGACGTGATCAACGGCATCCGCACGGGGCAGGGCTTCTTCTACGCCCCGGAGGCCCGCGCCTGGATCACCGAGTACCCGACCGACGTCGTGCCCAAGGCCGTCGGGATCTACAAGGAATCGCTCCTCCCCGGACTCGAGCGGGGGATCATCGCCTCGTACCAGAAGTGCCCACACCTCGGATGTCGCGTGCCGCAGTGTTCGTCGAGCCAGTGGTTCGAGTGCGGCTGCCACGGTTCGATGTACAACCGGGTCGGCGAGAAGAAGGCCGGCCCGGCGCCGCGCGGACTCGACCACTTCCCGCTCGAGTTCACGGCGGCCGGCGAGGTCCTCGTCAACACCGGGGTCATCGTCCAGGGCGTGCCCTTGGGCGTGAACACCACCGGCCAGGAGGCCGAGGGTCCGCACTGCGTCGGAGCGAGTGACCACTGATGATCGCCTTGACCACCACCGCCATCGCCTGGCTCCTGCTGCTCGTCGTCACGGCGGGCTTCATCGTGTATGCCGTCCTCAACGCCCGGGCCTCCCGGGACGAGCTCGGCTCCGAGATCGAGCTGGCCCCGAACCGCAAGGAGTACTACGACGACGAGACCCTCGAGGGACGTCGTCTCGAGCGCGTCCAACTGCTCGGGGTCCTGCTCCTCGTCGTTGTCGTGATCGGGCTCCCGGTCTACTGGATCTTCGAGCCGGCCCGCCAGGCGGGAGCCGTCGAGGCCCAGGAGGAGATCTTCACCGAGTGGGGACGGAGACTCTTCGCACCGACCGCCGAGGGCGGCTTCAACTGCGCCGGCTGCCACGGCGGCTACGCCGGTGGTGGCGGTGAGGCGGCGTGGAACGTGAGCGACCCGACCACCGGGAAGGTGACCGCCGTCAACTGGAAGGCCCCGGCGCTCGACACGATCTTCTACAAGTTCTCCGAGGACGAGGTGAAGTTCATCCTCGTCTACGGCCGACCGTTCTCACCGATGAGCCCGTGGGGAGTCGAGGGCGGCGGCCCGATGAACGACCAGCAGATCGACACCCTGATCTCCTACCTGTGGTCGATCCAGGTCGAGCGCGAGGACTGCGCCCCCGGCGAGGACGACCCGCGGTCGTGCCCCTCGGGCCACCTTCCGACCGACATGCAGGACGACATCGACACCCGAGCCGAGCAACTGGTCGCCGACGGCACCTACGCCTCGTACGGCGAGGCCCTCTTCAACCTCGACCTCGCCAGTGGGTCCTACAGCTGCGCCCGGTGCCACACGCCGGGGTGGAGCTGGGGAGATCCCGGCGTGACCGGCCAGGGTGCCTTCGGTTGGAACCTCACCGGCGGCAAGGCTGCGACGGCATTCCCGAACGAGGCGGAGATGATCGACTTCATCCGCAACGGCTCGGCGTACGGGGCCCGTTACGGCATCCAGGGCCAGGGCAGCGGTCGCATGCCCGGATACGGCTCGCTGCTCACCGATGAGCAGATCAAGGCGATCGTCGAGTACGTGAGGGGTCTGTGATGTCCGGAACGCTGCTGTCGTCGGTGCTGGCGATCGGGTGGGAGCCCGAGCTGCGTGGTCTGTTGACCGTCATCCTCGGACTGGTGGCGTTCATGGGCTCGATCTACCTGATCCTCGGGACGAACATCGGGGCTCGCCTGGGCTTCCTCGTCACGCTCACCGGCCTCGCCGGTTGGATGGCCCTGATGGGCGCGATCTGGTGGATCTACGGGATCGGCCTCAAGGGTGAGGACCCGTCGTGGCGTCAGGTGCCCGGCCGCACCGTGATCCAGGACACCGATGCCCTCCACCAGGCCGGTGTGTTCGAGAATCAGGTCGGGTTCGACACCGACGGTCCGTCTGTCGCCGTGGCGGAGGACGTCCGCCAGCAGTTCGTCGACGAGGGTTGGCGCGTCGTGGCCGACACGGAGCCGGCTTTCGGCCAGGCCGAGTCGTCTGCCACGGTCTTCCTCGAGGAGGAGGGAGCCTTCGCCCCGGGCGAGTTCGACGTGACCCACGTCTACGAGACCGGGGGAGAGGCCTACCCGAAGCTGTTCGGTCTCGATTCCCTCGATCAGATCGCCTTCCTCCACACGCCGTACTACACGGTGGTGGAGGTCGCTCCGTACCTGCCGCTGCGCGAGGAGCCCGGCCGGGCACCGACCGCTCCGGAGATCGACGAGAGCCGTGACCGCCAGTACGTGTACATGATCCGTGACCTCGGCTCACGTCGGGAGCCCGCGGCGATGATCACGATCGGATCGACGATCGTCTTCCTCGCCCTGGCGTGGATGTTGCACCGACGGGACCGGATCGTCGCCGAGAACCTCTCGCGCAAGGCCGAGCTCGAGGCGGGCGACCGTCCGAAGGCGGATGTGACGGCCTGAGATGGGTCAGTACCTCCCGATCGTCGTCCTGATGGTTCTGGCGCTGGTGTTCGGCGTGCTGAGTCTGCTCGCCTCGAAACTCCTCGCCCCCCGCCGTCCGTCGATGGCCAAGGAGGCCCCCTACGAGTGCGGCATCATCCCGAGCCGTGAGCCACCGGAGCGATTCCCGGTGAGCTTCTACGTGGTGGCGATGCTGTTCATCATGTTCGACATCGAGATCATCTTCCTCTACCCGTACGCGGTCGAGCGCGGTGCGCTCGGTGCCTTCGGCTTCTGGGCGATCCTCGGCTTCTCGGTGGTGTTCTTCCTCACGTTCGTGTACGAGGTCGCCCGCGGGGGCCTCGACTGGGGCCCGATCCAGCGGTACCGCGACCTCTCCGGCGCGGCTGCGATGGTGTCGCCGGAGCGGAACTCGGCATCGACGATCCGCCGGGTCGGACTCGAGGGCCGTGTCGGAGGACCCGATGTCGACGAGGCTGCCTGAGGGAGACTGCACGCAATGGGAATCGCTGACGACCTGATCTCCGACGGCCTCGGGGGTCTCAGCCACAACGTGATCACCGGTCGCATCGAGGACCTCGTGAAGTGGTCCCGGTCGCGTTCCTCGTGGCCGGCCACCTTCGGTCTGGCATGCTGCGCCATCGAGATGATGGCCTCGGGGGCGGCGCATTACGACATCGCCCGCTTCGGCATGGAGGTGTTCCGGGCATCGCCCCGCCAGGCCGACATCATGATCGTCGCCGGTCGGGTCAGTCAGAAGATGGCGCCGGTGCTCCGTCAGGTCTACGACCAGATGATGGAGCCGAAGTGGGTCATCTCGATGGGCGTGTGCGCCTCCAGCGGCGGCATGTTCAACAACTACGCGATCGTGCAGGGGGTCGATCAGATCGTCCCCGTCGACGTCTATGCGCCGGGTTGCCCCCCGACCCCCGAGACGCTGATCCACGCGATCGAGACCCTGCACACCCAGATCGAGACCGGTGAGATCATGCGCCGACGTCGTGCCACCGGTGCCGGTGCCGACATCCACGTCACCGAGATCCCGGCCACCTCCGTTCCCGTCCTCCTCGGAAGCCGCTGACATGTCCGACACCACTGCCGACGAGTCGACTGACGCGCCCGAACCCCAGGTCGAACCGGCCCCCGAGTTGCACGGTTGCCCGCTCGGCGAGAGTCGGGGGCAGACGGTGCTCTTCGTTCCCCGTGAGCGCTACGTGTCGGTGGCCAAGGCCCTCGCCGACGATGGCTACGCGATGTGCGTCGACCTGACGGCGGTCGACTACCTGCTCTTCATGGACCGCAGCCTCCCAGCCGGGGTGACGGCCGAGCGTTTCGAGGTCGTGGTGAACCTGCTCGACATCGGCAACCGGCGTCGGATCAGGCTGCGGGTCCAGGTGCCCGAGTCGGACCCGGTGATCCCGACCCTCTTCGACCTGCACCCGTCGACCGAGGCGATGGAGCGCGAGGTGTTCGACATGTTCGGGATCACGTTCACCGATCACCCGGACCCGTCGCGGATCCTGATGCCGGAGGACTGGATCGGGCATCCACTGCGCAAGGACTTCGAGGTCGGGTCGATCCCGGTGCAGTTCAAGGGGGCCCCGGCATGACGATGGTGGCCGACGAGGGCGCCCAGGAGCTCCGGCCGCGGTCCGAGCTCACAGCCCGCGAGTTGATGCGCGAACTGGGCGCCGTGCTCCGACTGTCCGAGGTCGAGGCGGCCAAGCTCGGCGACCTGCCCGACGACCCGGACGAGGACCAGACGATGGTCATCAACATGGGTCCGTCCCACCCCTCGACCCACGGTGTGCTCCGGCTCATGCTCGAATTGCAGGGCGAGACCGTCCTGCGCTGCAAGCCGATCATCGGCTACCTGCACACCGGCATGGAGAAGACCGCCGAGCAGCTGACCTTCATGCAGGGCGGCACCAACGTGACCCGCATGGATTACGCGAGCCCGCTCAACAACGAGCTCGTCTTCTCGCTGGCGACCGAGAAGCTCCTCGGTATCGACGGCGACATCCCCGAGCGGGCGGTCTGGATGCGGATGCTGCTCTCCGAGCTCAACCGCATGAGCAGTCACCTCCTGTTCATGGCGACCAATGGCATGGACCTCGGGGCCGTGTCGATGATGATCTACGGCTGGCGCGAGCGCGAGGAGGTGCTGCGCTTCTTCCAGAAGGTCACGGGCCTGCGCATGAACCACAACTTCGTGCGCCCCGGTGGTCTCGCCGCCGACCTGCCGGCGGGCTGGCGTGACGACGTGCTCCGGATCCTCGACCTCCTGCCCGAACGCCTCGCCGAGTACGACACGCTCATGACCGGTCAGCCGATCTGGCGCGAGCGGCTCCAGGGCGTCGGCGTGATCACGCCGACCGAGGCCCTCGCCCTCGGCGCCACCGGCCCGATCCTGCGCTCCACCGGGGTCGAGTGGGACCTGCGCCGCGACCAGCCGTACCTGCGCTACCCGGACGTCGACTTCGACGTGGTCGTCGGCACCTACGGCGATGCCTTCGACCGCTACGCGATCCGTCTCGCCGAGATCCGCGAGTCGATGCGCATCGTTCGCCAGATCCTCGATCGGATGCCCGAGGGCGATTACCGCATCCAGGACAAGAAGGTCACCCCGCCGCCGCGGGCCCGCATCGACGAGTCGATGGAGGCCCTGATCCATCACTTCAAGATCTTCACCGAGGGCTTCAAGGTGCCCGAGGGTGAGGTGTACGTGGCCATCGAGAGCCCCCGGGGCGAGATCGGCTGCTACATCGCGAGCGACGGGTCACCGACGCCGTACCGCATGCACGTGCGGGCCCCGTCGTTCGTCAACATCCAGTGCCTGCCGCACATGATGCGCGGCGGGCTCGTCGCCGATGCCGTGGCCGTGATCTCCTCCGTCGATCCGGTCCTCGGGGAAGTGGACCGCTGACATGGCACGTCTCACCGAGTCGAACCTGGCCACCGCACACGAGATCATCGCCCGCTACCCGCGCGCGAAATCGGCCCTCATCCCGCTTCTCCACCTGGCCCAGGAGCAGGATGGGTGGGTGACCGACGAGGCGATGCGCCAGATCGCCGAACTGGTCGGCGTCACACCGGCCGAGGTGCTCGGCACCGGCACCTTCTACGAGATGTTCCAGTTCGAGCCGGTCGGCAGGTACCTGATCAACATCTGCGGGACGATGTCGTGTGCCCTGATGGGCGCCGATGAGTTGTTCCACGCCGCCGAGCGGGTGCTCGGCATCCGCGCCGGTGGCACCACCGCCGACGGCCTGATCACCCTGCACCGTGCCGAGTGCCAGGCGGCCTGCACCGAGGCCCCGTGCCTGCAGGTGAACTACCGGTACCGCTACCGCATCACCCCGACCGAGCTCGAGCAGTTGATCGAGGACCTGCGGTCGGGTCGGCTCGAGGACGAGATCCCGCCGCACGGCACGCTGGCGACCGTCCGCCAGCACATCCCGGCCGACCGCGGCGTCGGCGCGGTCGACCCCGACGACGAATCGGGGCCGCCGTCGTGGGTCGCCGTCAGCGTCAAGGAGGGTTCCTGATGGGCACGTATCCGTGGGCCCCTGGCTTCATCGCCGGTGACCGACCGAGGATCGTCACCTCCCGCTTCGAGTTCGAGGACTCCTTCACCCTCGAGCGCTACCTGGCGACCGGTGGCTACGCCGGCCTCCGGGCCGCACTGGCGAAGTCACCCTCCGAGGTGCACGATCAGGTCCGGGCCTCGACGCTGCTCGGCCGCGGTGGTGCCGGCTTCCCGGCCGGCGTCAAGTGGGGCCTCACTCCCGAGGGCGTGTTCCCCCGCTACCTCGTCGTCAACGGCGACGAGTCCGAGCCCGGCACCTACAAGGACCGCCTCCTGATGGAGCGCGACCCGCACCAGCTGATCGAGGGTTGCCTGATCGCCTGCTACGCCGCCGGTCTCAGCCGCTGCTTCCTCTACATCCGCGGCGAGATGGCGCTCGCCCAGGAGCGCGTCGCCGCCGCCCTGAACGATGCCTACGCCGCCGGGTACGTGGGCCGGAACATCCTCGGCACCGACTTCGGGGTCGACATCGTCCTGCACTGGGGAGCGGGCGCCTACGTCGTCGGTGAGGAGACGGCGCTCATCGAGTCCCTCGAGGGCAACCGCGGCATGCCACGTCTGAAGCCACCGTTCTTCCCGGCGGCGATCGGCTTGTACGGCAAGCCGACGATCGTCAACAACGTCGAGACCCTCTCGAACCTGCCGTTCATCGCCGCCAACGGGCCCGAGGCCTACACGGCGATCGGAACCGAGACCTCGCCGGGAACCCGCATGGTGGCCGTGTCGGGCCACGTGCAGCGACCGGGGGTCTTCGAGATCGTCAACGGGACGACCACCTTCCGTGACCTCCTCTACGGCGACGACTTCTGCCAGGGCATGCGCGACGGCAACGACCTGAAGGCATTCGTCCCGGGCGGTGGTTCGGCGCCCTGGTTCGTCGCCGATCAACTCGACCTGCCCTTCGAGGGGCGCCTCGTCGGTGCCGCCGGTTCGATGCTCGGATCCGGGGCGATCATGGTGATGGACTCCAACACCGACATCCCATCGGCTGCCCTCACGCTGACCCGGTTCTACGCCCACGAGTCGTGTGGGAAGTGCGTCCCGTGCCGTGAGGGCGGAACGTGGCTGATGCGCATCCTCGAACGGGTCGTCGCCGGTCAGGGGAGCACCGAGGATCTCGACCTGTTGCTCGAGGTCGGCTCGTCGATCTGTCCGGGGGACATGCCGCACGCCGCGAGCGCGGAACTCGGGCTCGAGGCGGTGCCGTTCCCCTACAAGATGACCACGATCTGCTTCGTCGGACCGTCGGCCTACGTCCCGGTGCACTCGGCGTTGACGCTGTTCCGCTCCGAGTTCGAGTCGAGGGTGACACCCTCGCGACCGCGGGTGCGCATCCCGGTCACCGCGGCTGGAGGTGGGGCGTGAGCGAGGCCGTCGAGATCACGATCAACGGTCGCACCGTGAGCGCGAGCAAGGGCGAGTTGGTCATCGCCGCCGCCGAGCGGGCCGGAGAGTACATCCCGCGGTTCTGCTACCACCCGCGCATGTCGTCGGTGGGCATGTGCCGTCAGTGCCTGGTCGAGATCGACACCGGCCGCGGCCCGATGCTGCAACCGTCGTGCATGGTTCCCGTCGCGCCGGGGATGGCTGTCGACACCGAGTCCGAGACCACGAAGCGCGCGCAGGAGGGCATCCTCGAGTTGCTGCTCGCCAACCACCCGCTCGACTGTCCGGTGTGCGACAAGGGCGGGGAGTGCCCGCTCCAGGACCAGGCCTTCAGTCATGGTCCCGGTGAGAGCAGGTACGTCGAGCAGAAGCGCAACTACGAGAAGCCGATCCCGATCAGCGAACTGGTCTTCCTCGACCGGGAGCGCTGCATCCTGTGCGACCGGTGCACCCGCTTCGCGGACGAGGTCGCCGGCGACGCGCTCATCCACTTCATCGATCGCGGCAACGCCACCCAGGTCAACACCTACCCGGACGAGCCCTTCTCCTCCTACTTCTCCGGCAACACGGTGCAGATCTGCCCGGTCGGCGCCCTCACGGCCTCGCCTTACCGGTTCAAGGCCCGACCCTGGGACCTCGAGCAGGTCGACAGCACGTGCACCTCGTGCTCGGTCGGTTGCCGGATCTCGGTGCACTCGAGCCGGGACCGGGTCCTGCGCTTCCAGGGGGTCGACGACGACGACGTCAACTGGGGATGGCTGTGCGACCGAGGCCGTTTCAACTTCGAGTCGATCCACTCCGAGGGCCGCCTGGCCGAGCCGCACGTGCGCACCGCCGATGGGCTGACCTCGACGGGCTGGAACTCCGCACTCCAGGTGGCGGCCGGTCTGATCAGCGACGCCATCGCCCGCTCCGGACCGGCATCGGTCGGTCTGATCGGCGGGGCCCGCGGCACGAACGAGGACGCCTGGGCGTGGGCCGCCTTGTGCGACGCCCTGGGCGTGACGCGCCGCGACCCGCAGCTCGGAGACGGGCTCCCGGCATCGATCCTCGGTCTCCCGCGGGCGTCGATCGCCGATGCGGCGGCGGCGAGCACCGTGATCCTGCTCGGCCCAGACCTCAAGCAGGAACTGCCGGTCCTCCACCTGCGCCTGCGTGACGCGGCGGTCAGCAAGCGGACCCGCATCATCGAGTTCACCAGCACCGGCTCCGGCCTCACGGCGCACGCGTGGCGCAGCATCCGTCATGCGCCGGGCACCGTCGCCGACTCGGTGGCAGCCACCCTCGCCGACCCGGATGTGGCCGCCCAACTCGCAGCCGGTCCGGTCGTCGTCGTCGCCGGTCGTGCCGATCTCGCCGAGTCGCCGGCGTTCACGATGGCGGCGCTGGACCGGATCCTGTCCGCCGTCCCGGCGGCCACGGTCCTCCCGGCACTGCGGCGCGGCAACGTCGTCGGGGCACTCTCGCACGGTCTCGCCCCCTCGACGACCACCGACACGGCCACCGCCATCCTGCGCGATGCGGCCGAGGGCCGACTCGAGGTGCTGATCCTCCTCGGGGCCGACCCTTTGGTCGACCACCCCGATGCCGACCTGGCCCGACGGGCTCTCGCCGGGGCCGGCCGCGTCATCGCGGTCGACGGTCACCTCTCGACGTCGACCCGCGAGGCCGACGTGGTCCTGCCTGCGGCGATCATGGGTGAGAAGTCGGGCACGACGGCGAACCTGGAGGGCCGGGTGTCGCGGGTCGAGCAGAAGGTGACGGTGCACGGCACCGCCCGCCCCGACTGGATGATCGCCGTCGAGTTGGCATCGATGCTCGGTCATGATCTCGGTGTCGGATCAGTCGAGGAGATCTCTGCCCGCCTCCCCGTCGGTGTCGGCGGCATCGTGACCGTCGCCGCTCCGGCGTCGGCGGAGGCCCCGGCACCCTCGGTGCCCCTCGGCGGATACGACCTGCGCCTGATCGTCAGCCGTGTCCTCTACGACTCGGCCGTGTCGACGGTGGAGTCACCCTCGCTCGCCGGCCTCGCCTCGGGGGCGGGCCTGCTCCTGCATCCGCTCGACCTCGAGCGTCTCGGCGTGCCGACGGGGTCGGCCGTGCGCGTCACCGGCCCACGGGGATCGGTGGTGATGTCGGTCTGTGCGGACGATCGCCTGCAGCGTCAGACCGCCTGGGCACCGTTCGCCCAGCCCTCGACCGACGGCGTCTCCGGCGACATCCGCGAGGTGATCGATGCCGGTGTCGCCGTGACCGACGTGAGGATCGAGCGGCTGTGATGTCGTCCGTGCTCACCGGTGCGGGCCGCCGTCCCGCGGTCGACCCGATGCTCGACACCGAGCAATGGTGGTGGGAACCGCTCGCCGTCGTCGGTCTCAAGGTGCTGGTGATCTTCGTGATCGGCCTCGTCGGGACCATGTTCATGGTCTGGTTCGAGCGCAAGATGGTCGCCGGCATGCAGAACCGCGTCGGTCCGAACAAGGCCGGTCCGTTCGGGTTGCTGCAGACGCTCGCCGACGGCATCAAGCTGTTCTTCAAGGAGGACCTGGTCCCCGACCGTGCCGACCGGATGGTGTTCCGCATCGCGCCGTTCCTCGCCTTCGTGCCTGCCTTCCTCGTCTGGGCGGTGATCCCGCTCGGCGGTGACTTCACGAACGGTCGCGACGGCACCGTCACGTGGTTCGGCCAGACGACCCGCGTGCAGCTCGCCGACCCACCCATCGGGGTTCTCCTCGTCCTGGCGTTGTCATCGATCGCGGTGTACGGCGTGATGCTGGCCGGCTGGTCGAGCGGCTCGAAGTACCCCCTTCTCGGCTCGGTCCGGGCCTCGGCGCAGATGATCTCGTACGAGGCGGCCCTGGGCCTGAGTCTGGCGGCGGTGCTGATGACGGCGGGGACCCTGTCGACGTCGGGGATCGTGGCCGTGCAGTCGTCGATCACGAACTGGCATCTGCTCTCGACCGGGGTGGTGCCCTTCGTCGTGTTCCTGATCGCCATGACGGCCGAGTTGAACCGTCCGCCGTTCGACCTCGTCGAAGCCGAGCAGGAGCTCGTCGGCGGGTTCCACACCGAGTACTCGTCGATCCGCTTCGCCCTGTTCTTCCTCGCCGAGTTCATGAACGTCATCTCGATGAGCGCCCTCATCGTGACCCTGTTCCTGGGTGGTCCGCAGCCGCTGTACCTGGGAGGTGTCGACGTCTTCTCCTTCCTCGGGCCGTTCGGGGGGACCGCCTGGCTGCTGCTGAAGGTCTTCTTCTTCCTCTACACCTACGTGTGGTTCCGCGGCACCCTGCCGCGCCTGCGCTACGACCAGCTGATGAACCTCGGGTGGAAGGTCCTGATCCCGGTGGCTCTCGGCTGGTTCCTGCTGCTCGCCGCCCTCCAGGTGGGACGCGATCGTGGCCTCGGCCAGGGCGGCTATGTGCTCGTCGTGGTCGTCGCCCTCGTCGCCCTGGCTGCCGGCTACGCACTCTTCCAGGCGGCGCTCACCGTGTCGCGACGCAACCGGGAACGTGAGGGGGCTGCGTACTGATGGGCTATCTCGAGGGATTCGGTGTCACCCTTCGCCAGCACCGCCTGTTCGGCGGCAAGCGGGTGACGACCAACTACTCCGGCGGTCGCACGGCGCGCCGCAAGGGTCGGGCCACCGATCCCACGGCCGATGACGACCAGAAGGCGCCCAAGCCCGAGCGTCTGCACGGCCGGCACGTGCTCAACCGCTATGCGGACGGCATGGAGAAGTGCATCGGGTGCGAGTTGTGTGCCGGGGTCTGCCCCGCCAAGTGCATCTACGTGCGCGGGGCCGACAACGACCCGACCGACCCGACCTCACCGGGCGAGCGCTTCGGATTCGTCTACGAGATCAACTACCTGCGCTGCATCCACTGCGACCTGTGCGTCGAGGCCTGCCCGACCGAGGCGATCACCGAGTCCAAGCTCTTCGAGTTCTCGTTCACGAATCGCAACGACGCGATCTACACCAAAGCCGAACTGCTGGTCGACGACGAGGGTCGTCCCCAGCGCCTGCCCTGGGAGGACTGGCGCGACGGCGAGGACGTGGCGACCTCCGGGTGGATGCGGGCCACGTCGCCGTCGGGCGATGCCGACTTCGAGGGGGTCGTCGGGTGGAGTGACGAGTTGGGGTACGGGTTGCGCGCGCCTGAGCCCGAGCAGGCGGAGCGCGACCGCTGATGGAACTGGTCGTCTTCGTCCTCGCCAGCCTCATGGTGCTGGCCGGCGCGGTCGGCGTGATCGCCTATCGCAACCCCGTCCACGCCGCCCTCGGTCTCGTGCTCACGCTGTTCGGTGTCGCCGTGCACTTCGTCGCCATGGAGGCGCACTTCCTGGCGGCCGTCCAGGTCATCGTCTACGCCGGCGCGATCGTGGTCCTGTTCCTGTTCGTGATCATGTTGCTCGGTGTGGATCGCTCCGAGGACCTGTCGATCGAGCCGTTCCGCATCCAGCGCCCGGCGGCGGCCGTGATCTCCCTCGGTGTCATCGGCCTGATCGTCGCCGCAGTCGTCCGGGCGGCGGGGACCCTGAGCGACGATCCGGGGACCGCGGCGCCCGGTGACAGCAACATCCGGGCCCTGGCCCGCAACCTGTTCAGCGACCACGTGCTGGCCTTCGAACTGACCTCGGTGCTGCTCATCGTGGCGGTCGTCGGAACCGTCATCCTGACCAGACGGGTCCGGCGTGGGGAGGGGGACGTCCGATGAGCCCGACCACCACCTGGTACCTCGTGCTGGCGGCCGTGCTGTTCGGCCTCGGCTCGTTCGGTCTCATGATCCGTCGCAACCCGTTGGTGATGTTCATGTGCATCGAGTTGATGCTCAACGCGGTGAACCTGTCGTTCGTGGCCCTGGCCCGGGAGTTCACCGACATCGACGGACAGACGGCGGTGTTCTTCGTGATGGTCGTCGCCGCCGCCGAGGTCGTGGTCGGACTCGGCATCATCATCTCGATCATGCGTCGCCGGCCCGGGGCGACCGTCGACGATCTCGCGGAACTGAGGGGCTGAGGATGCTCGATCTCGTCTGGTTGATCCCTGCCCTGCCGCTGCTCGGCTTCGCGCTCATCCTCGTGTTCGGTCGCCGGCTCGGCGAGCCGAGGGCCGGCTTCGTGGCGGCCGCGGCGGTGCTCGGTGCGTTCGTGGTGACGGTCGGCGTGTTCCTCGACCTGCTCGCCACCGACGAGCACCACCGCTCACACGTGGTGACCCTCTTCTCATGGGTGCCGGTGTCGAGCCTCCAGATCGACATGGCGCTGCTGGCCGATCCGCTGTCGATCACGATGGCGCTCTTCGTCACCGGCATCGGATTCCTGATCCACCTGTTCGCGATCGGGTACATGCACGGTGACCCGAAGTTCTCGAAGTTCTTCCTGTACCTGAACCTCTTCGTGTTCTCGATGCTGATGCTCGTGCTCGGCGAGAACCTGCTCGTGACCTTCCTCGGCTGGGAGGGGGTGGGGGCGTGTTCGTACTTCCTGATCTCGTTCTGGCACACCCGCGAGTCGGCCGCCACCGCCGGCAAGAAGGCCTTCGTGACGAACCGCATCGGCGACTGGGGCGTGATGCTGGCGATGTTCCTCGGCTTCCAGGCCGTCGGCTCGGTCAGCTACGGGGCGCTCAATGCGGCCGCCGAGCAGGGATCGATCGCCTCGTCGACGGCGACGGGGATCGCCCTGCTGCTCTTCGTCGGTGCGGTCGGCAAGTCGGCACAGCTGCCGCTGTATCTGTGGCTGCCCGACGCGATGGAGGGCCCGACGCCGGTGTCGGCGCTGATCCATGCGGCGACGATGGTGACCGCGGGCGTGTTCCTCATGACCCGGATGAACCCGATGCTGGCCGCGGCAGCCGACTATGCGCCGCAGATCATCGCCTGGACCGGTGCGATCACCGCCCTGTTCGCTGCGACGATCGCCGTGGCGCAGAACGACATCAAGAAGGTCCTCGCCTACTCGACGGTGTCGCAACTGGGCTACATGTTCCTCGCAGTCGGTTCGGGTGCGTACGTGGCCGCCGTGTTCCACATGGTCACCCACGCGTTCTTCAAGGCGCTGATGTTCCTCGGTTCGGGCTCGGTGATCCACGGCATGCACCACGAGCAGGACATGCGTCGGATGGGTGCGCTGCGCCTCGCCATGCCGGTCACCGCCGGGACGTTCATCATCGGTTGGCTGGCGATCGCCGGTGTGCCGCCATTCGCCGGGTTCTGGTCCAAGGACGAGATCCTGCTCTTCACCCTCGCCTCGTCGCCGGTGCTCTACGCGATCGGTCTCGTCACGGCGATCCTCACCGCCTACTACATGACCCGTCAGGTGATCATGGTGTTCTTCGGCGAGGCCCGCTGGGAGAGCCACGCCGAGGAGCACGGTGCGCACGGTGAGTTCACCCCGCACGAGTCGCCCAAGATCATGCTCCTCCCGCTGGTCGTGCTCGCGGCGCTCTCGATCGTCGGTGGTGCGATCCAGTTGCCGTCGTTCGGCATCGTCCCCAAGGCCTGGCGGTACAAGCTCGAGGAGTGGCTGCACCCGGTCGTCGCGCCGGGTGAGGCCGTCATCAAGGACACGGCCGCCTACGACGCCAAGTCGTGGCTCGCGCTACTGGCCATCGCCTGCGCACTCGCCGGCATCGCGGCGGCGGTGATGGTGTACGGGCGACGGCGACTCCCGGCGGTCGAGCCGCAGCTGCTCGCCGACGGGTGGCGGTACGACGCAGCGGTGTCGTCGTTCATGGGCGGGCCCGGTCGGCGGATGTTCGACGCGGTGGCCTGGTTCGACGCCCGGGTGGTCGACGGTGCGGTCAACGGCGTGGCGACGGCGGTGCGCGGTGTCTCGGGCCGGGTGCGCGGCATCCAGACCGGCAACGTGCGCAACTATGCCGGCGTGGTCGGCGCAGGGATCGTCCTGATCCTCGTGTGGTTCGTGATCCTGCGGGGGGTGCTGTGATGTCGGCGTTCCTCGCGGCTGCCGGAGGTCCGGAGTTGGCGTTCCCGGTCCTGTCGATGCTGGTGTTCGTGCCGGCGGCCGGTGCGCTGGCGATCGCCGTGCTGTCGCGGCGCCGTCCCGAGTACATGAAGTTGACTGCACTGCTGGCGTCGGTGTTCACCGGGGCATTGTCGATCTGGGTGCTGCAGGCCTTCCATGGTGACGACGGCGGGTTCCAGTTCGTGTCGAAGCACCCGTGGATCGAGACGTGGGGCATCTCATGGCACCTCGGTGTCGACGGCATCTCGTTGTTCCTGGTCGTGCTCACCGGTGTGCTCTTCCCGCTGGCGATCGTCGGCATCGACCCACACAACGACGACCCCGCCCGCGACAAGCCGTACTTCGCGTGGCTGCTCCTGCTCGAGGCGGGGGTCATGGGTTCGTTCCTGAGCCTCGACCTCTTCCTGTTCTTCGTGTTCTTCGAGATCGTCCTCGTGCCGATGTACTTCCTGATCGGGGGATGGGGCTACGAGGGTCGGGTGTACGCGGCGACGAAGTTCTTCCTCTACACGATGATCGGCTCGGCGTTCATGCTCGTCTCGATCCTCGCGACCGTGTTCATCGCCCGGGCGAACGGCCTCGGCCGGATCACCTTCGACCTGATCGAGTTGGCCGAGGGAGCCGACTTCGCAGTCTCCACCGGTCGGTGGTTGTTCTTCGGGTTCGCCGTCGCCTTCGCAGTGAAGGTGCCGGTGTTCCCGCTGCACACCTGGCTGCCCGATGCCCACACCCAGGCGCCGACGGCGGGCTCGGTCGTGCTGGCCGGGGTGATGCTCAAGCTCGGCACGTACGGGTTCCTGCGGTTCGGCCTGTACCTGTTCCCCGAGGCGGCCCGGTGGAGCCGTTCCCTGTGGCTCACGCTCGCGGTGATCGGCATCATCTACGGGGCGATCGCCGCGACGATGCAGAAGGACCTGAAGCGGCTGGTGGCGTACTCGTCGGTGGCCCACCTCGGCTTCATCGTGCTCGGCACCTTCGCCTTCACCTCCCAGGCGATCACCGGCTCGGTCATGCAGATGGTCAACCACGGTGTGTCGACCGGTGCGCTGTTCCTCCTCGTCGGGATGATCTACGAGCGCCGTCACACCCGCCAGATCTCGGAGTTGCGGGGGATCCAGCACGTGGCGCCGATCTTCGCAGCGGCCTTCATGGTCGTCATGCTGTCCTCGATCGGCGTACCGGGGCTCAACGGCTTCGTCGGCGAGTACCTGATCCTCATCGGGTCGTTCCTGACGGCCCGGTGGTGGGTCGTGGTCGCGGCCACCGGTGTGATCCTCGCCGCCCTCTACCTGCTGTGGGCCTACCAGCGGGTGTTCCACGGCGAACCCGACGAGGAGAACAGGACCTTCCCCGAACTCCGCTGGCGCGAGGCGATGACCCTGCTGCCGTTCATCGGGATCATCGTGTTCACCGGTGTCTACCCGAAGCCGATGCTGGAGAGGATCGAACCGGCGGTCGGCGCGTTGATCGAGCATGTCTCGGATCGCACGGGCTACGTCGAGCCGCAACCGGCGGCGGTCGTCCCGGCCGACGACGGTGCCGACCACGCCGATGACGGCCATGGGGAGGAGGGGTGATGCTGGCCCAGGAGTTCCTCGGACCGTCGATCGACTGGTTCGCGCTCTCGCCCTACCTGATGACCGTCGGCGGTGCCCTCCTGCTGATGGTCGTCGGTGCCCTGACGCCGCTGTGGCCGCGCGGGCTCTATGCCGGCGTCACCATCGCCGTGTCGATCGTCGCCGGCGTGCTCTCGCTTCTCGTCTGGGACGACATCGCGGACGGTGGGGCCACCACGCTCGTCGCCGGGGCACTGGCCCGTGACACCTTCGCCCAGTTCCTGACGTTGACGGTCCTGGTCGCCACGATCCTCGTCGTGCTCGTCACCGACGGCGAGTTGCGCGGCAGTGACGGCGACGGCCCGGAGGTGTACGCCCTGCTCCTCACCGCGGCCACCGGGGCGATGATCATGGGGTCGGCGAACGACCTGATCGTGATGTTCCTCGGTCTCGAGACCCTCTCGCTCGCCCTGTACGTGTTGGCGGCCTCGGACCGCCGGCGCAACGCCAGCCAGGAGTCGGGCCTCAAGTACTTCATCCTCGGTGGCTTCGCCTCGGCGGTCTTCCTGTACGGGATAGCGATGCTCTACGGCGGGGCCCGGTCGACGAACATCTCGGAGATCACGACGTTCTTCCGGGACACGGTCACCGTCGGGCGCAACGACGCCCTCGTGCTCGTCGGGATCGCCCTGCTCCTCGTCGGACTGGCGTTCAAGGTCGCTGCCGTGCCGTTCCACATGTGGTCACCCGACGTGTACCAGGGCGCACCGAGCAACATCACGGCGTTCATGGCCTCGGTCGGCAAGGCGGCGGCGTTCGCGGCGATGCTCCGGGTCCTCGTCGTCGCGCTGCCCTTCCACCGTGACGACTGGCGCCCGGTGGTCTGGGTTCTGGCCGTCGCCTCGCTGGTCGTCGGGTCGCTCCTGGCGGTGGTCCAGACCGACGTCAAGCGCATGCTCGCCTACTCCTCGGTCAGCCACGCCGGCTTCCTCCTCGTCGGGGTCGAGGCGGCCGGCCACCGTGCCGGCGAACTCGACGCCGGGAGTGGCCTGCAGAGCGTGCTCGTGTACCTGATGCTCTACGGCGTCCTCGTCGCCGGCACCTTCGCGGTGGTGACCGTGGTCGCCCGCAACCACGAGGGTGACACCGGTCTCGACGCCTTCGCCGGACTCGCCCAGCGACGACCGGCCCTGGCGCTCGGGCTCACTGTGTTCCTCCTGGCCCAGGCCGGGGTGCCCCTCACCGGCGGGTTCTTGGCCAAGTGGGGTGTGATCCAGGCCGCGGTCGACGAGGGCAGCTACGCCGTGGCGATCATCGCCATGGTGGCTGCCGTGGTCGCTGCGTTCCTCTACCTCCGGATCATGGTCAGCGTCTGGCTGCAGCCGTCTCCGGAGGGCGTCGTCACCGAACGGGTGCCCGCCATGACCGGGCTGGCGGTGACGGTCGCGGTGGTGATCACGATCGGCGTCGGTGTGTGGCCGGACTGGCTGCTCTCGGTGACCGAGTCGGTCAGCACCTACGCTCGCTGACATGTTCATCGACGGCCAGTGGTGCGAGTCGGTCTCGGGCCGGCGATTCGACGTGACCGACCCGGCGACCGGTGAGGTGATCGGCGATGTCCCCGACGGTGACGCCACCGATGCCGCCCGGGCGATCGGGGCCGCCGACGCGGCCTTCGCGGCGTGGTCGGCGACGACGGCCCGCGAGCGGTCCGACCTGTTGCTGGCGTCCTGGCGCCTCATGGTGGAGCGGGCCGACGACATCGCCCGGCTGATGACCCGGGAGCAGGGCAAACCGCTCAAGGCCGCTCGCAACGAGGTGAACTACGCGGCCGACTTCCTGCGCTACTACTCCGAGGAGGCCACCCGCGTCGTCGGCGAGTGGTTGCCGTCCCAGCGACCCGATCAGCGCTTCCTCGTGCTCCGGCAACCCGTCGGTGTGGTTGCGATGGTGACGCCATGGAACTACCCGGTGTCGATGCTGACCCGCAAGATGGGGCCGGCGCTGGCGGCGGGGTGCACATTGGTGCTCAAGCCGGCCGAGGACACGCCCTTGTGCGCCCGGGCCGTGTTCGAGGTGTTCGTCGATGCCGGCATCCCGGAGGGGGTCATCAACATGGTGACCGCTCGTGACCCGCGGCCGATCGGCGAGGTGTTCACCGATGACCCGCGGGTGCGCAAGATCACCTTCACCGGATCGACTCCGGTCGGGCGGATGCTCGCTGGGCGGGCGGCGGGGAACCTCAAGCGCGTCTCGGTCGAACTCGGCGGGCACGCCCCATTCATCGTGTTCCCCGACGCCGACCCGGTCCGGGCCGCCAAGGGTGCCGCCGCGCTGAAGTTCCTCAACTCCGGGCAGGCCTGCATCAGCCCGAACCGCCTGTACGTCCCGGAGCGGCATGCCGAGGCGTTCACCGAGACGATGGCCGACCGCGTGTCGAAGGTGGTCGCCGGCAACGGCTTCGTCGACGGCGTCGGTGTCGGACCGCTCGTCAACGAGGCGGCGGTCGCCAAGGTCGCGGCGCAGGTCGACGACGCGGTCGCCAAGGGGGCCACGGCACTCGTCGGTGGGCGCCGTCTCGACGAGGGCGAGTTCGCTGCCGGTCACTTCTACGCACCGACCTTGCTGGCGGGGGTGCGCGACGGGATGGCGATCTACCGCGAGGAGACCTTCGGCCCCGTGGCGCCGATCGTGGCCTATGGCGATGTCGACGAGGTCGTGGCGATGGCGAACGACACCGAGTACGGGTTGGCGGCCTACGTGTACACCAACGACATCGCGACCGCGATCCGCACCGCCGAGGGGTTGCGGTTCGGGATCATCGGCGTGAACGACGTCAACCCGACGTCGGCGTCGGTCCCCTTCGGCGGGATGAAGGACTCGGGTCTCGGGCGGGAGGGATCCCACGAGGGAATCGCCGAGTACCTCGAGACCAAGGCCGTCGGCTTCGCCGTCTGAGCGCCGGCCCCTCAGGTGCCGCAGAAGGTGCGGTACCCGGGCTGGTCGGGCCCCGGGTCCGCGTAGCGCTCCAGCCCCGGACGTGCCGTGAACGGGTCGGCGAGCACCCCGACGAGAGTCGTGAAGGGTTCGAGGTCGCCGGTGGTGGCAGCGGCGAGTGCCTCCTCGACGAGGTGGTTGCGCGGGATGTAGATCGGGTTGACCCGGTCGAGGCCGTCCGCGACGTCGCCGGGGTCGCGCCCCTCGAGTGCGAGCCGCTCCCTCCATCGGTCCACCCACGGGCCGAGGGTCGACGGTTCGCCGCGCAGATGGTCGGAGAGGGACCGCAGCGATCCGGTGAGGTCGAGTCGCCGTTCGTGCAGCAGGGTGGCGAAGTCCTCGGCGAGCGCTCGGTCACCCGGGTGGTCGGCCGACAGGCCGAGGCGGGTGCTCATCCCGCGGTGCCAGGCCGAGGAGAAGCGCTCACCGAACGTGCCGATCACCTCCGTCGCGGGTCCGACGGCCGCCTCGGGGTCGTCGGCGATGAGGGGCAGGAGCGTCTCGGCGAGTCGGGCGAGGTTCCACTGGGCGATGCGCGGCTGGTTCCCGTAGGCGTACCGTCCGGCGTGGTCGATCGAGGAGAACACGGTCGCCGGGTCGACGGCGTCCATGAAGGCGCAGGGGCCGTAGTCGATGGTCTCACCCGAGATGGTCATGTTGTCGGTGTTCATCACCCCGTGGATGAACCCGAGGATCATCCAGCGCGCGACGAGTTCGGCCTGTGCCTCGACGACGGCGTCGAGGAGTCCGAGCGCCGGGATCGGGGTGTCCCGGGCACCCGGGTGGTGGCGGTCGATGGCGTGATCGGCCAGTGCCCGGAGCAGGTCGGCGTCCCCGGTCGCCGCCGCGTACTGGAAGGTGCCGACCCGGATGTGGCTCGCCGCCACCCGGGCGAGCACGGCGCCGGGCTGGGGTCCCTCGCGGTGGACGGTGCGTCCGGTGCCGACCACGGCGAGGGCGCGCGTCGTCGGCACCCCGAGGGCGTGCATCGCCTCGGCGATGACGTACTCGCGCAGCATCGGGCCGAGTGCGGCGAGACCGTCACCGCCCCGGGCGAAGGGTGTGCGGCCTGATCCCTTGAGGTGCAGATCACACCGCTGACCGTCGGGGGTCACGATCTCGCCGAGCAGCAGTGCCCGACCGTCCCCGAGACGGGGGGAGTACGACCCGAACTGGTGACCGGCGTAAGCGAGTGCGACGGGCGCGGCCCCGCCCGGCACGAGGTTCCCGACGAGCATCGCCACCCCGTCGGGGCCGGCCAGCTCGTCGGGGTCGGCACCCAGATCGACGGCGAGGGCACGATTGAGGATCACCAAGCGTGGATCGGGAGCGGTCTCCGCCGTCCAGGCGATGGCGAGCGCCGGCAGAGCCCGGGCGTAGGTGCTCTCGAATCTGAACGGGGAGTGGTCGGCGTTCATGTGGTCACGGTCCGGGTGCAGCCGGCGGTCGGTCGGTGCGCCCGATCGGTCCGAGGACGAACGCCACCATGGCAGCAGCCGAGGCGATCGCGCCAGCCCAGAACACGGCGGGCGCCCCCTGTGCCGACAACAGGACCCCGGCGAGGAGGGGGCCGGACGTCTGGCCGAGCCGTGCGAAGCCCACCCATGTCGCCACGACCGCCCCCCGATGCTCGGGCGGGGCGGCGCTGACCGCCACCTCCTGCAGGTTCGGGATGAGTGCCCCCTCGCCGATGCCGTAGGAGAGCGACCCGATGATCACCAGCGCGAGCGCCCCGGCGGAGCCGATGAGCGCCATCCCGATCACCCACGTCGCGGCGCTCACGCTGAGTGCGATGCGGATCGGGATGCGCTGGCGGATCCGGCCGAGGTTGAAGCCGACGAGGGCGGCGGTGATCGCCGGCGCTCCGATGATCACACCCCGCCATCCCGACGAGAGACCGAAGCGATTCTCGAGGTGGGTGGGCAGGGCGGTCAGGAACACGCCGAAGATGACGGCGAAGGTGAGTGTCCCGGCCGCCAGGGTGGTGACGATCACCGGGTTGCGCAGAGCGATGCCGATGCCGACGAGTTGACCCCGGACGGTCTGGGCGTCGCGCCGGGCCTCACCACGGAGGAAGAGCCAGGCGTACAGGGCCCCGGCGAAGCCGAGGGTGTAGGCCACGGTGGTCGCCCGCCAACCGACCCACTCGGCTGCGATGCCCGACAGCAGCGGGATGATCGCGACGCCGACGGTCAGGACCGCTGCGTTGCGACCGATCCACAGGGTCCGTTCCTCACCGTCGAAGTGGTCCCCGATCAGCACCACGCCGAGATTGACCAGCCCCGCCGACCCCATGCCCATGAGCAGACGCGTGACGAGGAGGAGTTCGAAGGTCGGGGCGATGGCGGTGAACACGCCGGCGAGGCCGAAGATGCCGAGACACAGGGTCAGGATCGGCCGCCGCCCCCAACGGTCGGCGGCGATGCCGATCAACGGCGCGAGCACGATCCCCGGGAGGGAGGCGGCGGCCACGAGCGGGCCAGCCGAGGCGTCGGACCGCCCGAAGGTGTCGAGCATGTCGGGGATCAGGGGTGACACGAGACTGTTCCCCATGATCCCGGTGAGGGTGGCCGCGAACACCAGCGGGAGGATCCGGGTGCCGTCAGGGGGGTGCACGAGGGCACCCTAGGGTTTGGGACACCGTTCGCGGGGACTGGTAGCCTCGTCAGACGATGTCGCTGTTCCTGCGCGATTACCTCACTGTCGTCTGGTTCGGGTTGGCAGCCCTCGTGCTCGCCGGCCTCCTCCTCGGCATCGCTGCGGCCGTCCGGCCGTCGAAGCCGTCCGCCCAGAAGCTCATGGCCTACGAGTCCGGTGTCGACCCGGTCGGCATGGGGTGGTCGCAGAGCCAGGTGCGCTACTACGTGTTCGCCCTGCTCTTCGTCATCTTCGACGTCGAGGCGGTGTTCATCTTCCCGTGGGCGGCATCGATCGAGCGCTACGGGGTCTTCGGTCTCGTGACGATGCTCGTCTTCATCGTGTTGCTGCTCGACGGTCTCGTCTATGCCTGGAAGCGAGGACTCCTGCGATGGGTCTAGTGGACCGCGGTCGCCTGCCTGCGCCGCTCACCAAGTTGTTCAACCTCGGCCGCTCGTACTCGATGTGGGTGTACCAGTGGGGCCTCGCCTGCTGCGCCATCGAGATGGGTGCAGCGTTCGGTTCGCCGCGCTACGACGTGATGCGCCTCGGGGTGATCCCGTTGCCGGCCAGCCCCCGCCAGGCGGATCTCGTGGTGATCTCGGGAACGGTCACCGACAAGATGGCACCGGCGATCAAGCGTCTCTACGAGCAGATGCCCGAGCCGAAGTACGTGATCTCGATGGGTTCGTGCGCCAACTGCGGCGGCCCCTACTGGGACTCCTACTCGGTCACCAAGGGCGTCGACCAGATCATCCCGGTCGACGTGTACGTCCCCGGGTGCCCGCCGCGCCCCGAGGCGCTCCTCGAGGGGGTCGTCCTCCTGCAGCAGCGCATCAAGAACGAGGACATGGGCGCCCGCTGGCGCGGCGAGGGCTTCGTCCCCCTGCAGCGTGACGGTGCGGAGCCGATCGTCGTCGGCGGTGGTCCCATTGAGTGACACCGACACCCAGCCGGCGGCATTGGCCTCGGACACGCTGCGCGAGTCGATCGTCGAGGCGGTCCGAGCGGACCTCGGCGGCGACCTCGTCGAGGTGCTCCTCGTACCCGGCGTCGACCTCTGGATCCGTGTCGCACCCTCGGCGTGGCGCACGGTCGCCGAGTCGCTGCACCGTCAGGGTTTCCGCTACTTCGGGTTCCTCTCGGCCATCGACTGGCTGCCCTCGCCCTATGGGCGCAGCGAGGACGACCCCTCGGTCGAGGCCGAACCGGCTGACGAGGCAGCGGGCGAGATCCGTCAGGGCGTCGCCGGCGGCGAGACCCGCTTCCAGATGCTGGCTCGGGTGACCGACGTCCGGCGGCACGTCTCGGTGAGCATCAAGGCCGATGTCGTGGAGTCCGAGGACGGTCGGATGTCGATGCCGACCTGGATCCCGGTGTACGCCGGGGCCAACTGGCACGAGCGCGAGACCCACGAGATGTTCGGCATCGGGTTCGACGGGCACCCGGACCTGCGGAACATGTATCTGCCGGGTGACTTCGAGGGCCACCCACTGCGCAAGGACTTCCCGCTCCTCGCCCGCATGGTCAAGCCCTGGCCGGGCATCGTCGACGTCGAGCCGATGCCCGTCGGCGACGGTGACGGTGACGCTGACGGAGGTGACGCATCATGACGATGCTCTCGGAGCGCCAACAGCTCTCCTACATCGCGGCCCAAGCCGCGGACGCCCGACTCAACGTCGAGCTCGAGACCGAGGGGATGACCCTCAACATCGGGCCCCAGCACCCCGCGACCCACGGGACGCTGCGCATCGTGGCCCGCCTCGACGGCGAGCAGGTGGTGTGGGCCGAACCGGTCGCCGGCTACATGCACCGCGGCTACGAGAAGCTCACCGAGGTCCGGACCTTCCCGCAGGTCACCGCGCTCATCAACCGGATCGACTGGCTCGGCAGCTTCGCCAACGAGGTGCCGTTCATCCTCGCCGCCGAGCAGCTGATGGAGATCGAGGCGCCGCCCCGTGCCCAGCACATCCGCACGATCCTCTTCGAGTTGTCTCGGATCGCCAACGTCAGCCTGTTCCTCGGTGACCTCGGCGTCCAGATGGGTGCCGTCACCCCGGTGTTCATGGCGTTCCGCGACCGTGAGTACGTCCTGAACCTCATCGAGGGCGCCACCGGGGGTCGGTTCCACCCGAACTTCGATCGCATCGGCGGACTCAAGGACGACCTGCCGAAGGGCTGGATCGCCGAGACCAAGCAGGTGATGAAGAAGCTCCGTCGCTTCTGCGACGAGATCGAGGACCTGCTCTTCGGCAACGAGATCTTCCAGAGTCGGACGCGCGGGATCGGCGTCATCCCGGCCGACGTCGCCCAGCAGTACGGCCTGTCGGGGGCGAACCTCCGGGCGTCCGGGGTCGACTGGGACCTGCGTCGCGATCAGAGCCTGCCCATGGCCTGGGACAAGGTCGACTTCAAGGTCTGGACGCACCCCGACGGCGACGCCTGGGCGCGCTGCTGGATCCGCCTCCAGGAGGTGCGCGAGTCGACCCGCATCGTCGACCAACTGATCGACACGATCCCAACGGGACCGGTCATGGCCAAGGTGCCCCGCATCATCAAGGTCCCCGAAGGCGAGGCCTGGGTCTCGACCGAGAACCCCCTCGGTGAGATGGGGTACTACGTGGTGAGCAAGGGCGACCTCGGACCGTTCCGGGTGAAGATCCGCTCGGCCTCGTTCAACAACATCTCGATCACCCCGTGGGTGCTCAAGGGCGTCTACGTGCCCGACATCATCACCATCCTCGCCAGCCTGTACTTCATCCTCGGGGACATCGATCGCTGATGTCGCAGCTGGCCATCGAGATCCCCTACTGGGGACAGTCGCTGCTGCGCGTGCTGGGCGGCATCGCCGCGGTGCTGCTGCCCGCCGGGACGATCGTCTACCTGTTCCTGTTCAAGATGATGTCGTTCATGCAGAGTCGACTCGGCCCGATGGAGGCCGGTCCGTTCGGCTCGATGCAGTTGTTCGCCGAGGTCGGCAAATGGCTCCAGAAGGAGGACATCATCCCGGAGAACGCCGACGCGCGGATCTACCGGATCGCCCCGGTGATCGTGTTGGTGTCGACCTTCCTCCTGGTGGTGGTGGTGCCGTTCGGGCCCGACGCCTTCTTCACGGACTTCTCGGCCGGGGTGTTCTACGCGCTGGCCATCGGTTCGGTGTCGGTCATCGGCATCCTCGTCGCCGGGTGGTCGAGCGCCAACAAGTACTCGCTGCTCGGGGGACTGCGTGCCGCCGGCCAGCTCATCGCGTACGAGTTGCCGATGGTCCTGGCCGTGGTCGGCGTGGTGATCCAGGCCGGCTCGATGAACCTGCAGGACATCGTCGTGGCCCAGAACACCGGGTCGATCCTCGGCTGGGACGGCATCGGCTTCCCGTTCGTGCTGACGCAGTTCCTCGGCTTCGTGATCTTCATGATCGCGGTACAGGCCGAGCTGACCCAGGTCCCCTTCGACATGCCGATCGCCGAGTCGGAGCTGGTGTCGGGCTACATGACGGAGTACTCGGGCTTCCGATTCCTGATCTTCTTCATCGGTGAGTTCGCGACGGCCGGCGTGTTCGCCTTCATCGCCTCGGTGCTCTTCCTCGGCGGCTGGGGGGTGCCCTTCAGTTGGTTCGGTTGGGAGACCCTCGACGATGTCGACAACTGGATGAACGTCGGTGGTCCGCTCATCATGTTCACCAAGATGATGGTGCTCACCGGCATCATCATGTGGGTGCGGTTCTCCTACCCGCGGTTCCGCGAGGACCAGCTCCAACGGTTCGCGTGGAAGGTGCTGATCCCGCTGTCGCTCGCCAACATCGCCGTCACGGCCGTCCTGAAGGTTGCGATCTGATGCCCAAGGTCCCCGGTCTCGTCAAAGGTCTCGGCGTCACGATGGGGACGCTGTTCCGCACCGTGAAGGAGGGGGCGGACACCGTCCAGTACCCCCACGCCAAGGAGTCGCCGCCCATCCGGGCCCGCGGTGTGATCGCGCTGCGCGAGGACAACTGCACGGCCTGCATGCTGTGCGCCCGTTCCTGCCCGGATTGGTGCATCTACATCGAGGCGCACAAGCAGCTCGCCCCGCCCCGGCGTGCCGGGGGCAAGCCCCGCCAGGTGAATCACCTCGATCGCTTCGACATCGACTACGCCCTGTGCATGTACTGCGGGATCTGTGTCGAGGTGTGCCCGTTCGATGCCCTGTTCTGGAGCCCCGAGTACGAGTACTCCGAGCCGCGCATCGCGGACCTCCTCCACGACAAGGACAAGCTCGGCGAGTGGATGGAGACGGTTCCCGAGGCCCCCGAGCTCGAGGCCGGAGCGGAGAAGAAGAAGTGAACGCGCTCCTGGCGGCCGACGTCAACGTCGCCCAGAACGTCGGCTTCTACGTGATCGCCGCCCCGATGCTCTACGGGGCCCTGCGCGTCGTGACCACCCGGAACGTCGTGCACGGCGCTCTGTGGCTGGTCGTCGTCCTGGGCGGCGTGGCCGCTCAGTACGTCCTCGCCGCCGCCGAGTTCGTCGCCGTGAGCCAGGTCATGGTGTACATCGGTGCCGTGATGGTCCTGTTCCTGTTCGGCATCATGCTGACCCGAGCGACCATCGGAGCCGAGACCGATCTGAACAATCGGGGGTGGGGGATCGGCATCCCGGTCGCGTTGCTGCTCCTGGGCACGCTGGCCTTCGTCATTCTCGACGAGTTCGGCTCGTCGGTGATCGAGGAGCCGGCGGCACCGATGGCGACGACGGCCATCTCCGACATCTACCTCCGCGAGGGTCTGGTGCCGTTCATCGCCCTCTCCTTCGTGCTGCTGGCCGCCGCCATCGGCGCCATCGTGCTGGCGAGGAAGGACTGACCCATGTACGCGGTGAACTTCCTCCTCCTCGGCGCGGTCATGTTCTCGATCGGCGTGTTCGGGGTCATCGCCCGTCGCAACGCCGTCATGGTGCTGATGTCGATCGAACTGATCCTCAACGCGGTCAACGTCAACCTGATCGCCTTCGCCCTGATGAACGGCTCGGCCGAGGGCCATGTCTTCGCGCTGTACGTCATCGCCGTCGCCGCCGCCGAGGTCGGCGTCGGTCTGGCCATGGTGCTGATGATCTACCGGAACCGGCGCTCGATCGCCCTCGACGAACTCTCGGCGCTGAAGGGCTGATCCCGATGACGGCAGCAACCCTCTCGTCCGGCTGGTTCCTCGAGAACGCGTGGCTGATCCCCCTCATTCCGGCGATCGGCTTCGCCCTGATCATCTCCCTGGGCAAGCGCATGCCCCAGGGCGGGAGCGAGATCGGCATCGCGTCGATCGCCGCCTCGTTCGTGATCTCGGCCGGTGCGGCGTGGCAGTGGATCCAGCGGGTGAACTCCGTGTCCGGCGACGGCGAGCACGCCCTCGGTGGTGTGTTCGGCTTCGCCCGGGCGATCCTCCCGGCTGCCTCCGAGGAGGGTGGCAAGGCCGCCTATGTGGAGCCGGTCATCAGGAGCTGGACGTGGTGGCAGTCCGGTGGGCTCGAGTTCGGCCTCGGTCAGCACATCGACGGTCTCGCCGTCATGCTGCTGCTCCTCGTCACCTTCATCTCGCTGCTCGTGCAGGTGTACTCGACCGAGTACGTGGCCGGTGATCGCCGGTACACGCACTTCTTCGCGAGCCTGACGCTCTTCTCGGCCGGGATGCTCGTGATGGTCCTCGCCGAGAACATGATCCAGTTGATCCTCGGCTGGGAGATCATGGGTCTGTGCTCGTTCATGCTGATCGGGCACTGGTGGGAGGAGAAGGCAAACTCGACTGCGGCCCTCAAGGCGTTCTTCACCGTCCGGGTCGGCGACGTCGGGCTCCTGGTCGGCACGGCGATCATCTTCTTCGGCGCCAACGACTGGGCCGTCGCCAACGGGTCCAACGGGTTCTCGATCCAGGCGATCTCGGGTTGGGCCATGTCGGGCGAGGCATCGCAGAGTGTCCTGTTCTGGGGTGGTGTCGCGCTGTTCATCGCCTCGATCGGCAAGTCCGGCCAGTTCCCGTTGCACACCTGGCTGCCCGACGCCATGGCCGGCCCGACCCCGGTCTCGTCGCTGCTCCACTCCTCGACGATGGTGGTCGCCGGCGTGTTCCTCGTGGCTCGGCTCTACCCGGTGTTCTTCGTCGGGTTCGACATCCTCGACACGCAGTTCAACCTGATCGCCATCATCGGCGGCATCACGATCGTCATCGCTGCGGCACTGGCCTTCGTGCAGGACGACATCAAGAAGGTACTCGCCTACTCGACGGTCTCGCAGCTCGGGTACATGATGCTGGGACTCGGCGTCGGGGCGTGGCTGCCGGCCGTCTTCCACATCTTCACCCACGCCTTCTTCAAGTGCGCCCTGTTCCTCGCCGCGGGCTCGGTCAGCCACTCCGGTTCGCACCACTCCTTCGACATGAAGAAGGACATGGGCGGGCTGTGGCGCAAGATGCCGGTGACGGCCGGGACCTGGATGATCTCGACGGCGGCCCTCTGCGGCATCCCGTTCTTCTCGGGCTTCTTCTCCAAGGACGAGATCATCGACAACGCCCACAACAACGGGTACGACGTCTTCTACTACGTGGGTCTGGCCGGGGCGTTCATGACGGCGGCCTACATGACGCGGGCGACCTACCTGACGTTCTTCGGCAAGGCCCGTGGTGCGGCGGCGGGTGAGCACCACGACGAGCACGCGACCGGTCACGACGCCCACGATGCGCACGGACACGATGCTCAGGATCACGGCGATCACGGTCACGATGCGCACGGTCACGATGCGCAGGGTCACGATGCGCACGGTCACGACGATCACGGTCACGGTGCCCACGCCGGACCGCACGAATCCCCATGGCGGATCACGGCTCCGTTGGTGATCCTCGCCGCCCTGGCGATCGGCTCCGGTTACCTGAACGCCCCGGCGGTCGGCACCGAGTACTTCCTCAAGTGGGTCGAGCCGGTCGGTGCCGAGGTCGAGCTCGCCGCCTCGCACGGGGACGACGGGGACCATGGGGACGAGGCGCTCGGCTTCGGCGCCCTCGCGGCGTCCGAGGGGTACAGCGAGGGGTGTGGCTACACCGACCCGGCCGAGGGCAAGGTGTGCTACGCACCCAAGGTCCCGCACGCCGTGTTCACGTGGGGCAAGGCGGCCCCGTCGATCGTCCTCGTGTTCGCCGGCATCGCCGTCAGCGCCTGGTTGTCACTCGGTGTGTTCGGGGACCGTCGCAACCCCTTCCGTGGCCTCACGACCCGTTTCGCGCCGGCACGGTGGGTGCACACGCTGCTGGTCAACAAGTACTACCTCGACCATCTCTACGAGCGGGTCATCGTCCGGGCCGTCGCCCACCCGATCGCTGCTGCGGCCTACTGGGTCAACCAGCACATCCTCGACGGCATCGTCAACGGTGTCGGGACGTCGGGACGTCGGACCGGGGAGTGGGTCTACCGCAACGTCGACCAGCGAGTGGTCGACGGCGCGGTGAACGCATCCGGGTTCGTCGCCAGCGAGACGGGTCATGCTCTCCAGCCGGTCCAATCGGGTCGGGTCAACCAGTACGGCGCGCTCCTCTTCGGGGCCGCCACCGTGGGCGCCATCGTCCTCATCCTCGTGAACATCTGAGCCGCAGCACCGAAGGGCCGAATGAACATGGAAACCATCACCAACGACACCTGGATCCTCACGGTCGGCACGTTCCTGCCGCTCGTGGGTGTGCTGCTCATGATGTTCGTCCCCGCCGGGGAGGAGCGGACGCACAAGCAGATCGGCATCGTCACCTCGGCGGCCACCCTGGCCGTCGGGGTGTGGACGCTGCTCCGCTACGACTTCGCGCAGAGTGAGAAGCTCCAGTTCTTCGTCGACGCCGAGTGGATCACGGTCATCCGCTCCAACTACACGATCGGACTCGACGGCATCAGCCTGCCGCTCTACTTCCTGTCGATGGTCGTCACCTTCCTGGTGATGATCTACACGTGGGACAACATGCCCGATGCCGGCAACCCGAAGTCGTTCATCATGCTGATGCTCGTCCTCCAGGTCGGCATGGCCGGTTCGTTCATCGCCCAGGACCTGATCCTGTTCTTCGTGTTCTTCGAGGTGGTGCTCCTGCCGATGTACTTCATGATCGGCGTGTGGGGCGGCGAGCAGCGCCAGTACGCGTCGCTCAAGTTCTTCCTCTACACCATGTTCGGCTCCGCCCTGATGCTCGTTGCATTCCTGGCGCTCTTCTTCCAGACCGGGGCCGAGTCGTTCTCCTTCGCCCATCTCGCCGAGGCCGGCGCGCTGATCGGGCGCGACGTGCAGATCTGGATCTTCGCCGGCATGTTCATCGGCTTCGCGGTGAAGGTCCCGATGTTCCCGTTCCACACCTGGTTGCCCGACGCCCACACCCAAGCCCCCACGCAGGGGTCGGTGATCCTCGCGGCGATCCTGCTGAAGCTCGGGACCTACGGGTTCGTGCGCATCGCCATCCCGATGCTGCCCCAGGGTGCCAAGGCGTGGGCGCCGGTGATCGGCATCCTTGCGGTGATCGGCATCATCTACGGTGCCCTCGGCTGCCTGGCCCAGACCGACATGAAGCGCCTCATCGCGTTCTCGTCGGTGGCGCACATGGGCTTCGTGATGCTCGGCATCTCGACCCTGACCGAGTTCGGGATCAACGCCGCTCTGTTCGGCATGGTGGCCCACGGCCTGATCACCGGGATGCTGTTCTTCCTCGCCGGCTCGGTGAAGCACCGCTACCACACCCTCGAGATCAAGCGCCTCTCCGGTTTGCTGATCCAGATGCCGCGCCTCGGGTGGATCCTCGGATTCTCGGCGATGGCCTCGCTCGGACTCCCTGGCCTGGCCGGGTTCTGGGGTGAGTTCCCGGCGATCCTGTCGGCGTACAACCCGAACTTCGGGCTCGACACCACGCTCTACCGCACCCTGATGGTGATCGCCGCGCTCGGAACGGTGCTCGCCGCGGCCTATCTGCTGTGGCTCTTCCAGCGCACCGCCTTCGGCCGTCCGAACCCCGAGTTCACCGCGCACGGGACCCATCCGGTCGGTGCCGGCGTCAACGACGACCATCACGACCACGGGGCCGACATCCATGACGTGACCCCGATCGAGTGGATCGCCTGGACGCCGTTCCTCATCGCCATCGTGGTCTTCGGTGTGTACCCGCAGCTGATGTTCGACGTGATGGATCCGGCCGTGACCCTCCTGGTCGAGCGGGTGGGGGCGGGGATCCCGTGATCGCCGCCCTCCTCGCCCAGGCCTGGACGGCCCCGACGATCGACTGGCACGCGATCGCCCCCGAGCTGGTGCTCGTCGTGGGCATCAACATCGTGCTGCTCGTCGACCTGTGGCTGGACGAGTCCAAGAAGTGGGCGATGGCGACGATCTCGGGTTTCGTCCTGCTCGGGGCTGTCGTCCCGGTGGTGACGTTGGCGGTCATCGGTGACGACGTCCGCGACGCGGTCTTCGACGGTCGCTACGTGGTCGACGAGTACGCGCTCATCCTCAAGGCGCTGTTCCTCCTCGTCGGGTACGTCGTGGTCCTGATGAGCCAGAACGAACTCGAGGAGGGCGGCTACTACCAGGGCGAGTTCTACGTCCTGCTGCTGGTGAGCATCCTCGGCATGGTGATGATGGCCTCGAGCCGCGACCTGATGAGCGTGTTCGTCGCCCTCGAACTGCTGTCGATCCCCGCCTACATGATGGCGGCGTGGCGCAAGCGGGATGCCCGCAGCAACGAGGCCGGCGCCAAGTACTACCTGCTCGGTGTGTTCGCCTCCGCGGTCCTGCTGTACGGGATGAGCATGCTCTACGGCACCACCGGGACCACCAAGCTGACCGAGATCGGCACCGCGCTCGCGGCCGCCGACATCTCGTCCATGCAGGTGCTCGCCGTGGTGTTCGTGCTCGCCGGCTTCGCCTTCAAGATCTCGGCCGTGCCGTTCCACACCTGGGCTCCCGACACCTACGAGGGTGCACCGACCCCGGTCACGGCGTTCCTGTCGGTGGCGTCCAAGGCGGCCGGGTTCGCCGCGCTCCTGACGGTGCTCTACCTCGCCCTGTACGGTGCGACCTCGGTCCACGAGCCGATGATCTGGGTGATGGCGGCACTGACGATGACGGTCGGCAACGTCCTGGCCCTGCGCCAGACGAACATCGTGCGCATGCTCGCCTACTCCTCGGTCAGTCAGGGTGGGTTCGTCCTGATGCCGCTGGCCGTCATGGCGACCACTGCGGCGGAGTCGGCGCTCCGTGCCGTCGTCATCTACCTCCTGATCTACGCCTTCTCGAATCTCGGGGCGTTCGCCGTGATCATCGCGGTGGCCCGTCGGACCCGGTCGGGGGAGATCTCGTCCTTCGGCGGCCTGATGTCCTACGCCCCGGGCCTCGGCGTGCTGATGACGATCTTCCTCGCATCGCTGGCCGGCATCCCGCCGCTCGGGATCTGGATCGCCAAGCTGCAGGCGTTCCGCGCGCTGATCGACGCCGGCAGCACCGCCGCCTACGTGCTGGCGATCATCGCCGCGGTCAACACCGTCGTGGCGGCGGGTTACTACATGCGGGTCCTGCGCCAGATCTGGATGGCGCCGGTGCCCGACGGTGACACGACGCCGATCGTCGCCCCGCAGTCGATCTGGTTGGCACTCGGCATCACTGCCGGTGGCACGGTCGTGCTCGGGATCCTGCCGGGCCTCGTGCTCCGCTTCGCCGACCTGCCGGATCTCACGGGCGCCCTCGGACGCTGAGTGGCGGTCGAGACCGTCCCCTTCGACCGATTCGTCGACGACGCCCTCTACGGCGACGACGGGTTCTACACGACCGGTGGGAGTGCCGGGCGCCGTGGGGACTTCCTGACGTCACCCGAGGTCGGACCGCTCTTCGGGGCGGTGGTGGCCCGCTTCCTCGACTCGGAGTGGGAGCGTCGTGGTCGACCGTCCCGGTTCACGGTCCATGAGGTCGGGGCCGGACCCGGCACCCTCGCCCGCGCCGTCCTCGCCGCAGCACCGGCGTGCGCAGCGGCACTCGACTACGTGGCGGTCGAGGTCTCGCCCGTGCAGCGTGCCCGTCACCCCGAGGGTGTGGCCTCGGCGGTGAGCCTGCCGGACGGCCCGCTCGCCCACGTGGTCCTCGCCAACGAACTCCTCGACAACCTGCCGTTCCGGCTCGCCGTGCACGACGGCGGGTGGCGCGAGGCCTTCGTCCTCATCGACGGCGGGTCGCGGTCCGAGGTGCTCTCGGCGCCCTTCGACCCGGTTCCGGTCGTGCTGCCGGCGAATGCTCCGCTCGGTGCCCGGGGCCCACTGGTCGACCGCGCTGCCCGATGGGTCCGCGAAGTCGTCGATCGCCTCGACGGTGTGCTCGTGGCCATCGACTACTTCGTCCCGACGACGGCGGGGCTGACCGCTCGTCCGTGGCGCGAGTGGCTGCGGACCTACCGCGGGCACGAACGCGGCGGCCACTACCTGAGCGAGCCCGGCAGCCAGGACATCACGACCGAGGTCCCGATCGACCAACTGCCCCTCCCGACCACCGTCCGAACACAGGCGCAGTGGCTCCTCCTCCACGGGATCGACGAACTGGTGGAGGAGGGCAAGCGGGCGTGGGCCGAGCAGGCATCGGCCCCCGGCCTCGAGGCGATGCGGATGCGCTCGCGGGTGAGCGAGGCCGAGGCACTGCTCGATCCGGCCGGGCTCGGCGGGTTCACGGTCTGCGAGTGGCGGCCGGGCGGCTGAGATCGAGCACCCGCGGCTGTCCTAGAGTTCCCGTGACGTCCGTGCCGCGCCGAGCGCGTGCCGCATCCGAGGGGGGATGATGACCAGCGACAACCACGACACGATCGATGCCCTCGCCCACGAGGACCGGCGCTTCCCGCCATCCCCCGAGTTCGTGGCCCGGGCCCACGTCGCCGATGGGGGGCTGCACGCCGAGGCGACCGCCGATCCCGAGGCCTTCTGGGCGCGACAGGCCTCCGAGCTCATCAGCTGGCAGCAACCTTGGGAGCGGGTCCTCGAATGGGAACTGCCCTATGCGAGGTGGTTCGTCGGCGGCAAGCTCAACGTCGCCGAGAACTGCCTCGACCGCCACGTCGCGGCGGGGCACGGGGACCGGGTGGCGATCCATTGGGAGGGTGAGCCGGGCGACACCCGGGCCGTCACCTACGCCGAGTTGCTCGACGAGGTGCAGCGTTTCGCGAACGTGCTGCGCTCCCTCGGTGTCGGCAAGGGCGACCGTGTCAACATCTATCTCCCGATGATCCCGGAGGCGGCGGTTGCGATGCTGGCCTGCGCCCGGATCGGGGCGCCGCACTCGGTGGTCTTCGGTGGGTTCTCCGCGCAGTCGCTCGTCGATCGCATCAACGACGCCGAGGCCAAGGTCCTCATCACCGCCGACGGCGGGTACCGACGCGGTGAGGTGTTCCCGCTCAAGCCGGCGGCCGACGAGGCGGTCGCCCAGACGCCGAGCATCGAGCACGTCGTGGTCGTCCGGCGCGGCGGCAACGAGGTGACGATGAACCCGGGGCGCGACCACTGGTACCACGAGCTGATGGCGACGGCCGATCCGGTGTGCCCGCCCGAGCCCATGGACTCCGAGGACCTGCTGTTCCTGCTGTACACCTCGGGGACGACCGGTCGGCCCAAGGGGATCATGCACACCACGGGCGGCTACCTGACCCATGTGGCGTACACCCATCGCAACGTGTTCGACCTCCGGCGCGACAGCGACGTCTACTGGTGCACGGCGGACGTCGGCTGGATCACCGGGCACTCGTACATCGTCTACGGGCCGCTCGCCAACGGTGCCACGCAGGTGATGTACGAGGGCGTCCCGAACTTCCCGGGCAACGACCGGTTCTGGGCGATCGTCGAGAAGTACGGCGTGACGATCCTGTACACGGCGCCGACCGCGATCCGGACGTTCATGAAGTGGGGTGCCGAGGAACCCGCCAAGCACGACCTGTCGTCGCTGCGCCTCCTCGGGACGGTCGGCGAGCCGATCAACCCCGAAGCATGGATCTGGTACCACACCAACATCGGTGGGGGGCGCTGCCCGATCGTCGACACCTGGTGGCAGACCGAGACGGGCGGGATCATGATCAGCCCGCTGCCGGGGTTGACGGTCACCAAGCCGGGCTCGGCGACGTTCGCCCTGCCCGGCGTGTCGATCGAGGTCGTCGACGACGAGGCCCGGCCGGTGACGCACGGGGGCGGCTACCTGACGCTGACCTCGCCGTGGCCGGGCATGCTGCGCGGGATCTGGGGCGACCCGGAGCGCTACCGGGAGACCTACTGGAGTCGCTTCGATGGGCGGTACTTCGCCGGTGACGGTGCCCGGCTCGACGAGGACGGCTACCTGTGGCTGCTCGGCCGAGTCGACGACGTCATGAACGTGTCCGGTCACCGCATCTCGACGACCGAGGTCGAGTCCGCACTGGTCTCGCACCCGGCGGTCGCCGAGGCGGCTGTGGTCGGCGCCAACGACGCGACGACCGGTCAGGCGATCTTCGCCTACGTGACCCTGCGCACCGGAGCCGACGTGGGGGTCGCCGACCTCCGCGAGCACGTCGCCGCCGAGATCGGGGCGATCGCGAAGCCGAAGGCGATCTTCTTCACCCCGGACCTCCCCAAGACCCGGTCGGGCAAGATCATGCGTCGACTGCTGCGCGATGTCGCCGAGGGACGGAACCTCGGTGACACGACCACCCTGGCCGACGCCAGCGTGGTCGGCGAGTTGCAGCGTCGGGCGGCCGAGTCCCCGAGCGAGGACTGACTCAGTCGCGGAAGTTGTCGAACTGCAGGGGGATGCCGAGGTCGGCACCCTTGAGCAGCGTGATGACCGCCTGGAGGTCGTCGCGCTTCTTCGAGGTGACCCGGATCGAGTCACCCTGGGTCTGGCTGGACACGCCCTTGGGTCCCTCGGCCTTGATCAGCTTGTTGATCTCGCGGGCCTTGTCCGAGGAGATGCCGACCTTGATCGTGACGACCTGACGGACCGTGTTCTGGGTGGCCTCCTGCACATCGCCGTAGTCGACACCCTTGAGCGAGACACCGCGCTTGACGAGTCGTTCCTCGAGCACGATGCGCAGGGCGGCGAGTCGATCCTCACTGACTGTGTGGAGGGTGATGACCATGTCCTTCTGGTCGATCGTGGAGTTGGTGTTCTTGAAGTCGAAGCGGGTGCTGATCTCGCGCTGGGCCTGATCGACCGCGTTGCGGACCTCCTGGGCATCGACTTCGGACACGACATCGAAACTCGCCATGGGCGACACCGTACCGGGGTGGGATCCGCCGTGGCGACGGTACGATCTGCGGCCGACAACTGGGGTCGGTGCCCGAGCGGCCAAAGGGAGCAGACTGTAAATCTGCCGGCATTGCCTACGGAGGTTCAAATCCTTCCCGGCCCACCAGGATCTCAACAGATGTGACCGCTTCGGCCAACAACCGGAACGGCCCAACCCCGTCTCGAGCCGGCCGGAGCGATCCGACCGGCTCGAGTCGTTCCCGGACGCGGTCGGCGGTGTCGGGTCGGTTCAGAGGACCAGTTGCATGACCGCCACGTCGAGCCAGCGGTTGAACTTCCGCCCGACCTGGCGTTCGATCCCCACCAGGTCGAAACCGCACGCGGCGTGGAGGGCACGCGATGCCGTGCCGCCGGCCTCGATGCGGGCGATGACGCTGTGGAACCCGCTCGACCGGGCGATGTCGCAGACCTCGCCGAGCAACAGACGCCCGAGTCCGCGGCCGGCATGGGCCCGATCGACGTACACCGAGTCCTCGACCGTGGTCGAGTAGGCGGCCCGCTCCTTGTAGCGGGAGAGCGCGGCGAACCCGAGCACCTCGTCGTCACCGCCGACGGCGACGATCGCACTGAAGGCTCCCGAACGGGCCGCGAGCCACGCCTCCTGCTCCGGCACGGATCGCGGGACGATGTCGAAGGTGGACACCGTGTGGAGGACCTCGTGGTTGTAGATGGCGGCGATCGCGGTGGCGTCGTCGACCCGGGCCGGTCGGAGGGTGACGGGCGTGGTCGCCGGGTCCTGTGGCACGTCCGGGAGGCTATCGATCCGCCTCGGGGCGAGGGTGGGAACCGTCGTGCGACCGGTACACTTCCCGACCGGTCCGCGGCACTGCCGCGCCCGACGCCCTCTTAGCTCAGTCGGCAGAGCACAGCCATGGTAAGGCTGGTGTCGTGGGTTCGATTCCCACAGAGGGCTCGACCAAACGGTCGATCCCCGGATCGGCCGGGGCCAAGCCACGGCGGCGTAGCTCAGTTGGTCAGAGCATCCGGCTCATAATCGGAAGGTCATCGGTTCGATCCCGATCGCCGCTACCACAATCCCCACAACCTGTAGAGAACGAAGGAAGAGCGTCATGAGCAAGGCGAAGTTCGAGCGTACGAAGCCGCATGTGAACATCGGGACGATGGGTCATATCGATCATGGGAAGACGACGTTGACGGCGGCGATCTCGAAGACGTTGTCG
>JBEAPU010000116.1:0-54836 GCA_041164245.1 Actinomycetota bacterium
TGGGCCAAGACGATGGACCGCATCGGCTACGACACGATGTGGCTCACCGAACACCACTTCCAGTACGAGGGGTACGAGGTCACACCGAACCTCATCCTGTTCGGGCTGCACCTGGCCAAGGAGACGGAGCGTCTCCGTCTCGGGCAGATGTTCAACGTCGTGCCGCAGTGGCACCCGCTGCGCCTCGCCGAGGACGCGGCGATGATGCAGATCCTCACCGGGAACCGCATGCAGTTCGGCGTCGGGCGTGGCACCGTGCCCCGTGAGGCCCAGTCGCTCGGCGGTGTCGTCGCGTCCGGCGACAACGAGATGTCGCTCGAACTCGACCGGATCAACCGGGAGATGTTCGAGGAGTCGATGGAGATCATCAAGGCGGCGTGGAACAACGAGCGCTTCTCGTTCACCGGCAAGCACTTCGTCCTCCCGCCCCCCGGGATCCCCGATCGCGGGTCGACGGTGAAGGACCTCACCCTGGTGCCCAAGCCGATCGCGCCGATCGACATCTGGCAGGCCGTCACCTCACCCCCGACGCTCGACTACACGGCCCGGGTGCGGCACCACGCCGTGATGCCGGCCCGTGGCATCGCCGGGACGAGGAAGTGGTGGGATTCCTTCGGTGAGAAGGCTGCAGCCGGCGGCTGGGAACTCGCATCGGGGGAGGCTCGTTGCCTGGCGATCAACGTCCACGTCGGCCGCACGACTGCCGAGGCCCGGGAGAACGGTCGCAACGCCCATGACGAGTGGATCAAGTTCCTCTCGCCCTACGGCCGCTTCAAGCACTATGCGATGGCCGACGGGTCGGAGACACCGTTCGACCACAAGCCGTCGGTCGAGGACTCCGTCGCCCAGGACATGATGGCGATCGGGTCGGTCGAGGAGGTCGCCGACATGCTCGGCCGCTATCGCGACGAGGTCGGGGTCGAGCACTTCGTCCTGTTCTTCGACATGCCGGGTCTCACCCTCGAGCAGATGGACGAGCAACTCGAACTCACCGCGGCCGAGGTGCTGCCCCGCCTCGGCATCCAACTCGGGTCCTGAATCCGACGGTGAGCGAGCACGTGCTCCACGTCCGTGGTGCCCGACTCGCCTGTGAACGTTCCGGCGTGGGGACACCCCTCGTCTGGGGTCATGGCCTGACCTCATCTCGTGAGCTCGACGGCGAGGTCGTCCCGATCGACTGGCATCGGGTCGGGACGGTCGCCGAGGTCATCCGGTACGACGCCAGGGGTCACGGGCTCTCCGACACGACCGATGAGCTCGCCGACTACGGCTGGGACCGTCTCGCGCTCGACCAACTCGGACTCGCCGATGCCCTCGGTGTGGACCGGTACGTGGCGGCCGGCGCATCGATGGGGGCCGGAACGGCCCTGCACGCCGTCGTCGCCGCACCGGAGCGGGTCTCCGGCCTGGTGCTGGTGATCCCACCCACCGGCTGGGAGACCCGAGCGGCGCAGCGCGAGCTCTATCTGTCCCGGGCCGATGTGATCGAGCACGGCGACCTCGAGACGGTGATCGCCGCCGCACGGACGATCCCGCCGCCCGACCCGTTCGGCGACGAGTGGCACGAACGGTTCGCGACGAAGTTGCGCGCCGCTGATCGGCGACGAACCTCCCATGTCCTGCGCGGGGCGGCGACAGCCGACCTGCCGTCACCGGAGGCGATCGCCGGCATCGCGGTCCCGACGGTGATCCTCGCCTGGAGCGGAGATCCGGGTCACCCGCTCTCCACCGCCGAGCGCCTCGCCGAGTTGATCGTCGGAGCCCGGCTCGTGGTCGCCCGCACCCGCGCCGATCTGGAGCGTTGGACGGACGAGGTCATCGACATCGTCGGTGACGTTCGCTGAGCGTCACGTCAGCCGAGCGGGCGGAACGCCGGGGGGCGCTTCTCGACGAAGGCCCGCAGCGCCTCGGCGAAGTCGCCCGTCTCCTGGCAGGCCTGTTGGGCGCCGATCTCGATGGCGACGACGGTCGCGAGGTCGTCGACGGCGAGACACCTATCGAGGGTGCGCTTCGACTGGCGCAGCCCGAAGGGTGAGACGGCGAGGAGGTCATCGATCAGTGGGTCGGCTGCAGTCCGGAGGTCGGCATCGGGAGCGACACCGGAGACGAGACCGATCTCGAGTGCCCGTCGCGCATCGAGGTACCGACCGGTGTAGATCAACTCCCGCGCCACCGGCACCCCGACGATGCGGGGGAGGAAGTAGCTGACCCCCATCTCGCAGCCCGACATCCCGATCCGAGCGAAGGCGTCGTTCATCTTCAGGCTCTCACCGGCGAACCGGAAGTCGGCGGCCAACGCCATCGCGAAGCCGCCGCCTGACACGCCACCGTGGAGCAGCGCGATGACCACCTGGGGGGCGGTGTGGATCAGCACCGGGAGGTCGGACAGCGACACGCGGCCCTCGGCGAACACCGGCCGGTCACCGCCTGCCTGCTGCTCCTTGATGTCGAGCCCGGCGCAGAACGCACGCCCCTCACCGCGCATGACGATCACCCGGGTGGTCGTGTCGTCGGCCTTGGCCCGGAAGTAGGCACCGAGCTCGTCGACCATCGTCTGGGTGAGGCCGTTCATCCGTTCGGGCCGGTCGAGGCTGACGACCTCGACGGCACCGTCACGCTCCCGGTCGATGCGGATCGTCGAGTACCCCTGGTCGCTCGTCATGGCGTGACCGTACCGAGCAGTGGCGACCTTCGGTCAGCCGGAGCCCGTCAGCGTCGTGACCATCCACGACGCCACCCGCCCGGTCGACAACGACTCCTCGAGCGACGTGACAGCACGTTCGACTGCCGCATCGCCGAAGTGGCGTGCCCGACGTCGGTAGAGGGAATCGGCGACCGCCGGTCCGAACTCGGGGTGGCCCTGGACGGTGAGCACGCCCGGTCCGACCATCCCGGCGACCGCGCAGGTGTCGCCGGTGGCCAGCAGTGACAGCCCCTCGGGCACGGCATGGACCTGATCCTGGTGGATGGCGACCAGCCTGAACGGCGAGAGATCCGGGTCGCCCGGTGGGGGAGCGCAGACCCGATACTCGAGCGCACCGATGTTCCACCCGTCGGCGAACTGGCTCACCGGTGCGCCGAGGGCGTGGGCCACGAGTTGATGGCCGAAGCAGACCCCGACGGTGGGGACCCGCTCCTCGATCGCCGACCGGACGAGTCCGACGAGCGGGGGTATCCAGTCGTGCTGCTCGTACACCCCGGCACGCGACCCGGTGATGACCCACCCATCGCACTCGCTGGCAGCGCCGGGGTGCTCGCCGTGGTCGACGCGGAAGACCCGCAGGTCGACGTCAGCGGCCGCGAGCCCGCCGGTGGCGAGCAGGCGCGTGAACTGCTCGACGTAGCCGCCCTCGAGGTCGCGATGCGGTGGGTCGAGATCGTCGCACTGCAGCAGCCCGACGCGGATCACGGCCGCACCGTACCGGGAGTTCCGGGGCCGATCATTCGACCGCGGTCAACTCACCGGCCTGCCACATCTCGACCAGCCGGAACTTCTGGATCTTGCCGGAGCCGGTGAGCGGGAAGGACTCGGTGGCGAACCAGGCGACCGGCGTCTTGTGCGGTGCGAGGTGCTCGCGCACCCACGAGCGCAGCTCGGCGACCGACAGCGCCGAACCCGGGGTGGCGCGCAGCACTGCGCCGACGACCTCGCCCCACTTGTCGTCGGGCAACCCGATCACGGCGACCTCGGCGACGCTCGGATGCCGGAACAACACGTCCTCGATCTCGCGCGGGTAGATGTTCTCGCCACCCCGGATGATCATGTCCTTGAGGCGACCGACGATGTAGCAGAAGCCCCGCTCATCCATCGTGCACAGATCACCCGAGTGCAGCCACCCGTCGGCATCGATCGTCTCGGCGGTCGCCTGGGGGTTGTCGTTGTAGCCGAGCATGTTCGAGTAGCCCCGCGTGCAGAACTCGCCGGCGACGCCGATCGGCACGGTCGCCCCATCGGCGTCGACGATCTTGATCTCGACGTTCGGCATGGCTCGGCCGAGCGTGTTCGCCTTGTCCTCGATCGTGTCGTGCGGATACGTCATGGTCGCCACCGGCGACATCTCGGTCTGGCCGAACACGATCGTGAAGGGCGCACCGAGCTCGCGCTCGAGTCGTTCCACCAACGGGGCCGGCACGGTCGAGCCACCGGAGGTGATGACCTTGATCGACGAGAGGTCGCGCTCCGCGAACGTCGGGTGCTCCATCAGCGCGATGAGCATGGTCGGGACCCCGGTGCCGACGTTCACCGTGAAGCGTTCGATCGTGTCGAGCACGTGTCCCGGCTCGAACTCCTCGATCGCGACGTAGGTGAGGAAGCGGGCCGCGGACGCCATCAGCCCGAGCACGACACCGCCGGTGTGGAACAACGGCATGACACCGAGCATCACGTCACCCGGTTCGGTGCCGTTGCGCAGCGCCGTGTGCAGGGCATTCGTGACCAGTCCGCGGTGGTGCAGGCTCGCACCCTTCGGGAACCCTGTGGTGCCCGAGGTGTACTGGATCATCACCAGGTCACCCGGCTCGGGTGACGGCAGCGGCGCGTCCGACTCACGACCGGTCGCGACGAGTCCGGCGACCGCCGGGAAGCCGATGACCTCGCGCAGCGTCGGGCAGCGACCGACGAGTCCCTCGGCGATGCCGGCCAGGTCCCGACCGCGGTAGGCGACCGAGGCGATCACGCCGACCGCCCCCGACTGATCGAAGACATAGGCCGCCTCGTCGGGCAGCAGGTTGGGGTTGACGGTGACGATCACCATTCCGGCGAGGGCGATGGCGTGGTTGACGATCGTCCACTCGGGCAGGTTCTGACCCCAGATGGCGATGCGTGCCCCGGGATCGAAGCGTCCCGTCAGGGCACGGGCGACCGCCTCGGCCTCGTCGAGGAGCTGGGCGTAGGTCCACGACGCCCCGGTCGTCGACGACACGACTGCCACGCGGTCCGGGCACTCAGCGGCCGCGCGGCGCAGGACGTCTCCGAAGGTCATGTCGAGGACATCGGGCTCGGTCGGGCCCGATGTGTGGCTCATGGTGAGCGGTGCGCTGGTCATGTGTTCCCCCGTGTGTCGTGTGCGTTCGGATCAGTCGTGGTCGCCCCGGGCGCGTTCGCCGTAGTCGCCGAAGGGTCGGTCGCGCTCGCGCACCGCCTCTCGGAAGCCGACCTCGACCGAGCGGCTGACGAAGTCCCTGCCCTCCTGGTTGTGGCGGGCGACCCCGTCGAAGATCGTGCCGAGCCGGCGCGACGCCGGCGGGTCGTACATGTGGTCGGCCACGGCGTTCAGGGCCCGCGTGATCATCTCGAGCTGGCTGGTCGGGACCTTCGCGATGCGCTGCGCCAACGCCATCGCCTCGGCATGGAGGCGGTCGTCGTCGACCACGTCGAGGACGAGGCCGAGTTCGAGCGCCCGCTCGGCGTCGATCTCGTCGCCGGTCAGCATGTACCTGCGGGCCTGTTGGAGCCCCATGCGGGCCACCCAGTTCCACGGCGCCTCCGGGATGCCCCACACCCGCGACGGCGGGTAGCCGAAGCGCGCCGAGCGGGCGGCGACGATGAGATGGGCGTTGAACACGATGTTCGTCCCGCCGGCGATACACCAACCCTGGACGGCCGCGATCGTCGGCTTGACCGAGTCGTGCAGCCGCGCCCAGGTGTCGGCGAACGACCCGATCATGTGCAGGTCGGAGGCGGTGTCCCAGATGCGTCCCGTGTCGCCGCGTCGCTCCTCCGCGGCCTGCGCGCCCGTCGACCAGTCGAGGCCGTAGCCGGCGCAGAAGGCCGGTCCCTCGGCGTCGAGCAGGATCACCCGTACGGAACGTTCGAGCTGTGCTCCGTCGACCGCGGCTGCCAACTCGTCGCGAAGGGTCGGCGTGATCGTGTTGTACTCGGCGGATCTGCACAGCGTCAGTCGACGCACACCGTCGTGGTCCTCGATCCTGACTGCGTCCCCCATCGCCCCCCCGACAACGACCCGAGCTCGTCCGGTGACGGTAGCAAACGGCACAACTCGGCCACCCCGCCGACGACATCGCGCCCTGTCCCACTCGACGGGCAACCCCCACCATGGTGTCGGGTGCCACCGGGTCACGGGCCCGACGTCATCGAACGACGCCGGAGACGGTCGGTCCGGTGGCACCCGACCCCCAGACCCACGACCCTCATCCCACGGGAGACACCATGCCCTCATTGCTCGCCCTGCGACCCGACCCGATCATCCAGCGACTCAACGACTGGATGGACAACTGGGATCCCCTGCACCGGGACGGTCCCCTGCGCCGTGACCACGTGATCCGCGTCGAGGAGACGATGCGGGACGGGACACTCGAGATCCGTGCCGAACTCCCCGGAATCGACCCCGATGACGATGTCGAGATCGACCTCGCCGACGGGCTGCTCACGATCAGCGCCGAACGTTCGGACGAACGGTCCGAGAGTGATGACGGCCGCACCTTCAGCGAGTTCCGCTACGGAAGCTTCCGCCGCAGTCTGCGGGTGCCGGCCGACACCGACGCGTCGAAGATCTCGGCTGAGTACCGGCACGGGATCCTGATGATCACCGTGCCGATGCCGTCGGCGACCAGGGCCGAGAGCACCCGCATCCCGATCAAGAAGAAGTGACGCCCGGGCGGTCGGGTCGTCATCGAGGTCGGTGTCAGATGCGCTCGAAGTAGCGCTGTCGCTCCCAGTCGGTGACGGCCCGACCGAAGGACTCCCACTCGTGCCGGGCATGCCCGGCGACGTGCCGGTGGACTGCGTCGCCGAAGCACTCGCGAGCGACGTCACTCGCCTCCCAGGCCGCGATGGCCTCGCCGAGGGTCAGCGGCAACCGCGGGAGGCCCGTGTCGAGGTGGGCATCGCCGGCGACCGCCGGCGGCGGTTCGAGACGGTGGCGGAGCCCGTGCAGGCCCCCGGCCAGCACGCCGGCGAAGGCGAGGTGACTGTTCGCGTCGGCCCCCGGTATCCGACACTCGACACGCGAGGACGGACCGGTTCCGACGACTCGGAACCCGACGGTGCGATTGTCGTGTGCCCAGCCGATCGAGGTCGGAGCCCACGATGCCGGTTGGAACCGCCGGTAACTGTTGACCGTCGGTGCCCAGAGCAGGGAGAAGTCCCGGGCCGTCGCCAGCAGTCCCCCCAGACAGTGCCGCAGGGTGTCGTTCATCGGCTCGGCGTCGAACGCCGGCTCAGAACCGTCGGGCGACCAGAGGCTCACATGGACGTGGCACGACGAGCCGGTCTCGTCGGTGTCGGCCTTGGCCATGAACGTCACCGCCCGGCCGGCAGTGGTTGCGACCTCGCGCACGGCCTGCTTGAAGATCAGGTTGCGATCGGCCATCTCGACCGGGTCTGCGTACGAGAGGTTGATCTCGTACTGGCCCCGCCCGGCCTCGCCCTTGGAGAACTCGACCGGCACGCCGGCACCGGGAAGGGAGCGGCGCAGGCTGCCGATCACCGGTTCGTCGATGGCCGACTGTGCCAGGTCGTAGTCCTGTACATGACTCCCGTCGTCGGGACGCCGGAAGCCGTTGGCACGCAGGACTTCGCGGGAGTGACGGAACAGGTGGAACTCGATCTCGGAGCCCACGCACACCGAGAACCCGGCCGCGGAGGCCGTTGCGACCTGCTCGGCGAGGATCCGCCGCGGGGACTCGCCGATCGGCGACCCGTCGGTAGTCGTGAGATCGCAGATCACGAGAGCGGTGCCGGGCGACCACGGCAGTCGACGCACGGTCGACCAGTCGGCGACCGCGACCATGTCGCCGTACCCGTCGGCGTAACTCGCCACGTCGAGACCCGCCACCGGGACGTCGTCGAGATCCCGGGCGATGAGGTAGTCGCAGTTCTCGGTGCCGTGGTCGGCCACGTGCTCGACGAAGAAAGCAGCGTCGGTGCGCTTCCCGACGAGCCGCCCCTGGTGATCGGCGAAGGCCATGATCACGGTGTCGATCGAGCCGTCGGCGATCGCCGTGAGCAGGTCATCGCGCCCCATCCGAACCCGATCCCGCATGACGAGACAGTACCCGTCCGGTGGGCCCGATGCCCGGGCGACCTCCGGCCCGCCGAAGCGGGGATGACTCATCTACCGTGGCCTCAGGAGGTGCACCGATGTCCCAGACCGTCAGCGAGACCGTGATCGACGCGCGACCGATCACCGAGCATCGGGAGGCGATCGTCATCGGGGCCGGAGTGTGTGGCATGTACATGTTGCACCGGATGCTCGGACTCGGCATCGACGTGACCGTGCTCGAGGCCGGTGAGGACCTCGGCGGAACCTGGTACTGGAATCGCTACCCGGGATGCCGTTTCGACTCCGAGAGCTACACCTACGGCTACTCGTTCTCGTCGGACCTGCTCGCCGAGTGGGACTGGACCGAGCGCTTCTCGCCGCAGCCCGAGACCCTCCGCTACCTGAACCATGTCGCCGACCGGTTCGACCTGCGACCCCACATGCAGTTCTCGAGCGCCGTGGAGGCGGCGACGTGGAACGAGTCCGACCGTCGGTGGGAACTCGACCTCGCCGATGGTCGGCGGCTCTCGTGCGACCTGCTGCTGCCGGCGATCGGACTCCTGTCCGCACCGACCATGCCGCGCTACTCCGGCATCGACGAGTTCCTCGGCGAGTCGTTCCACACCTACAACTGGCCCCACGAACCGGTGCGTCTCGCCGGTCGCCGGGTCGGGGTGATCGGCACCGGTGCCACCGGCGTGCAGCTCATCGCGGCGATCGCCCCGGAGGTCGGGTCCCTCCACGTCCTCCAACGCCGGCCCAACTGGTGTGCGCCCCTGCACAACGGACCCATCTCGGCCGAGGAGATGGCCGACATCAAGTCCCGCTACGACGAGATCTTCGACCGGTGTGCCCGCACCCCTGGCGGGTTCATCCACGGCCCGGACCGTCGCCGCTACCACGAGGTGCCCGCCGAGGAGCGCTACGCCTTCTGGGAGGAGCTCTACGGCCAGCCCGGCTTCGGCATCTGGCTCGCCAACTTCCGTGAGGTCCTCATGGACGAGGAGGCCAATGCCGACCTGTCGGCCTTCATCGCCGAGAAGATCCGTCAGCGGGTCGCCGACCCGGTCGTCGCCGAGAAGCTCATCCCGAAGGATCACGGCTTCGGGGTGCAGCGTGTGCCGATGGAGACGCGCTACTACGAGGCCTACAACCTCGAGCACGTCCACCTCGTCGACATCGCCGAGGACCCGATCGACCGCATCGTCCCGGAGGGGGTCCGCCTCATGAGCGGGGACGTGATCGAGCTCGACGTCCTGATCTACGCGACCGGCTTCGACGCGATCACCGGCGCATTCGACCGGATGACCATCACCGGTGTCGGGGGCCGGACCCTGCGGGACGCGTGGGGCGACGGCCCCCGGACCTACCTCGGTGTCCAGACGTCCGGCTTCCCGAACATGATCATGCTCGCCGGACCGCAGGGTGCCTCGGTGTCGACGAACTTCCCACGGGCCATCGAGACGTCCGTCGAATGGGCGAGCGACCTCATCGCCCACATGCGCGAGCACGGTCTCAGCCGGGTCGAATGCGCAGTCGAGGCCGAGGACGCCTGGGTGAGCGAGGTCGTCGACCTCTACCAGATGGTGCTCTTGCGCAACGCCAAGTCCTGGCTCACCGGCTACAACTCCAACGTCGAGGGGCGGGACGTGAAGCGCCACGTCATCTACAACGGCGGGGCACCCAAGTACCGGGAACGCATCACGAACGTCGCCGCCGAGGGGTACGACGGTTTCCTCCTCTCCTGAGCGGATCGGGGTGGGCGATAGTTTCCTCTCGATGGGAGGCGATGGCAGCGACGACGCGTCCGCACGGGTCCGACCGCCCTCGATCGACGCCCTGGCCCGCCGACTGGCCACGGCGGTCGACATCCCGCACGCACTGCTCGTCGACTGCTCCCGGCGGGCCGTCGCCGCCGGCGGATCGACCGACGAGATCGTCCACCGGGCCCACCAGCTCGTCGGCGACCTGGCGACCGCCCTCATCGGTCCGGTGCTCAACGCCACCGGCGTCCTCCTGCACACGAACCTCGGGCGTGCCCCGTACCCGGCCACCGGAGCCGGATCGGCATCGACGCTCGAGTTCGACCGGAGTTCGGGTGGCCGAGGCTCGCGCCATCGCAGCGTCTCGGAGTTGATCCGGGTGCTGACCGGTGCTGAGGCGGCGATCGTGGTCAACAACAACGCGGCGGCGGTCCTGCTCGTGCTCGCCGCACTGGCTGACGGGCGTGGTGTCGCGGTCTCGCGGGGCGAGAGCGTGGAGATCGGGGGCGGGTTCCGGATCCCCGAGGTGATGGAGCGCTCCGGCGCCCGACTGGTCGACGTCGGCACGACGAACCGCACGCGGGTCGAGGACTACCGGCGGGCCGTGGATGATCCGCGGAGCGACATCGCGCTGATCCTCAAGGTCCACCCGTCGAACTTCACCGTCGAGGGCTTCACCGAGCAGGCCACCGTCGACGGCCTCGCCGACCTCGGTGTCCCCGTCGTGGCCGATGTCGGGTCCGGTCTGCTCGACGCGACCGCGCCGTGGCTCGGCGGTGCGCTGTCGCCCCTGCCGTCGTGGATCAGCGCGGAGCCGGCGGTGCGCCAATCCCTCGACGCCGGCGCATCCCTCATCACGTTCAGCGGTGACAAGCTCCTCGGTGGCCCCCAGTGCGGGATCATCGCCGGTCGGCGCGACCTCGTCGACATCTGTGGTCGGCATCCGCTCATGCGGGCCCTCCGACCGGGCGGGCACGCCATCGCGCCGCTGCAGGAGGTACTGCTGGCCTACCTGCGACGCGATGTCGCGAGCACCGTGCCGTTCTGGGCGATGGTGACCCGCAGCGTCGCTTCGCTCACCGAACGGGCGGAGGCCGTCGTCGCGGCCGTCGGGCGGGGACGGATCGTGACGAGCAGCTCGCTGGTCGGCGCGGGTTCCGCCCCCGGAACGGCGCTGCCGTCGGTCGCCGTGGCGCTCGAGGGCGACGTCGCCGGCGCTCTGCGACTCGGTGATCCGCCGGTGATCGCTCGGGTCGAGGACGGCCGGACCCTGCTCGACCTGCGCAGCCTTCCACCCGATCACGATGGGGCCCTCGTCGACGCCGTGCGCGCCCTCGGGCGATGAGGGCACCGACGACGATCATCACCGTCGCCACGGCCGGTCACGTCGATCACGGCAAGTCGGCGTTGGTGCGCGCCATGACCGGGATCGAACCGGATCGACTCGCCGAGGAGCGGCGACGTGGGTTGACCATCGATCTCGGGTTCGCCCATCACGTCACCCCGACGGGGGAGACGTTGAGCTTCATCGACGTCCCGGGTCACGGGGACTTCATCCACACGATGATCGCCGGTGTGGCGGCGGTCGACGTCGTGGTGCTCGTCGTCGATGCCGCCGAGGGTGTCATGCCCCAGACGAGGGAGCACTTCGAGATCCTCCGGCTGCTCGAGGTGAACGACATCGTCGTCGCGCTGACCCGGTGCGATCTCGTCGACGGGGGCCGACTCGACGAGGTCGCACAGCAGGTCGCCGCCTGGTGTGAGTCCGCCGGCGTCCGGACGACCCCACCCCTCAGGACCTCGGCCGTCACCGGGGAGGGGCTGGCAGCGCTGGCCGACCGGCTGGTCGCCGTCGGTTCCCGCTCCGGTGGCGGTCGCCGGGTGACCGAGCGGCTGCGACTGCACGTCGACCGGGCGTTCACGATCGACGGCGCCGGCACCGTCGTGACCGGGACCCTCGAGGGGGACCGGGTCGCGGTCGGTGACGAGCTCGTGATCGCCCGCACCGGGCAGCCGGTGCGGATCCGATCGGTCCAGACCCATGGTGCTCCGGTCGGTGAGGGTGAGCCGGGCACCCGGTGCGCGCTGAACCTCGTCGGCGCCTCCCTCGGCGACCTCGAGCGGGCCGACACCCTCGTCCGTCAGGACGAATGGGAACTGACGGACGTGTTCGACGCGCGGCTGTCCGGGGTCGACCCGCGTCGGGCCCGTGGCCTCCTGCTGCACGTCGGAACCGGTCGGCACGCCGTCACCATCGCCCCCGTGGGATCGACCCACGGGCTCTCCGACACGGCGCGACTGCGCGTCGGTGCCCGGCTCGCGCTCGTGCCCGGCGACCGCTTCATCCTGCGGTCGACCGGTGACGACACGACGGTCGGCGGTGGGGTCGTGCTCGACATCGCGCCGACGACGCGCCCGTCACGTTCACGCCCGGACGGCTCGGTCGAGTCGATCCTCGGCGGGCACGGATGGCTCGACGTCGACCGGGCGACCCGACTCGTCGGGCGACGGGTCGAGCCGGTCGTCGGACGACACGTGGCAGCCGCCGGTGTCGTGGACGCGACCCGGCGGTCCCTGCTCGACGAATTGGCCGACGGGCCGATCGACCTCACCGGGCGACCCGAGCACGACGTGGCGCTCGTTCGGGCATTTGACGGTGTGACCGTCGAGCACGGCATCGCCCGACTCGGTTCCCGGGAGCCGGTGCTCGATCACCCGTGCGTCGCGGTGGTCCTCGCCGGCGGTGTGCGTCCCGAACCGCCAGCCGGGGTCGACCGGGCCGTGATCGCCCGCCTCACCCGCCTCGGGGTGTTCGTCGAGCACGACGCGATGGTGTTCCACGTCGACGCGCTCGAGGCCACCCGACCGGTCCTCGAGGGTCTGTGGGGTGCGCACCCCGACGGGTTCACGGTGTCCGACCTCCGTGTCGCACTCGGCATCACCCGAAAGCACGCCGTCCCGCTCGCCGTGTGTCTCGACAAGCTGGGGTTCACGCGCCGCGTCGGCGACCGACGCGTCCGGGGGCACCGATCGTGAGGGCCCGACGTCGGTCGATGGCGGAGGTGGACGGGAATCGAACCCGCCGGACGGGATGACCCGTCCCGACCGTTTTGAAGACGGCGGAGCCCACCAGGCGCTCGGACACCTCCGCCCGCAGGGTACCGTTCGTGCATGAGCGGATCGGCCTCGGGCGAACGTCCCGTCCTCCCTGACGGCCATGTGATCGTCGTCAAGCGTGAATGCGAGACATGTGTGATGGTCACCCCGGTCATCAGGCGCCTCGTCGACGTGCTCGAGGTCACCGTGTTCACCCAGGACGACCCGACCTTCCCGGATGGCGTTGCGGCGGTCCACGACGACGACCTGGCGCTGTCGTGGCATCACGAGATCGAGACCGTGCCGACCCTCATCCGGGTGGTCGACGGTGCCGAGGTCGATCGCACCGTGGGATGGTCGCGCGACGACTGGCAGCGCATCACCGGTGTCGCCGACCTCGGCGAGGACCTCCCGGTGATGCGGCCCGGCTGCGGATCGCTGAGCGTCGACCCGGATCGTGTCGACGGGCTGCGCGCCAGGTTCTCCGGCTCTCCCGTGCGCTCGCGGTACGTCGAGTTCGCCGCCGCCGAGGATCCCTTCGAGGCCATGTTCGCCCGTGGCTGGACCGACGGACTCCCCGTCGTGCCGCCGACCCCGGAGCGAGTCCTCCGCATGTTGACCGGGACGTCGCGGTCGCCCGACGAGGTCGTCGCCATCGCCCCGCCCGACCTCGTGGAGTTGACCGTCGAGAAGATCGCGGTGAACGCCGTGATGGCCGGGTGCCGACCGGAGTACATGCCGTGGGTCATCGCCGCGCTCGAGGCGGCGTGCAACGACACGTTCAACATGCACGGTGTCCTGTGCACCACGATGCCGGTCGGTCCGGTCATCATCTGCAACGGCCCCGGCACGCGCGCCATCGGCATGAACTCGGGCATCAACGCCATGGGCCAGGGGAGCAGGGCCAATGTGACGATCGGGCGCGCCGTCCAGCTGACGATCCGTAACGTCGGTGGCGGTCGTCCCGGTGAGGTCGATCGTGCGACGCACGGCAACCCAGGCAAGATCTCGTTCTGCTTCGCCGAGGACGAGGTCCGGTCGCCCTTCTCGCCGCTGGCGGAGCACCGGGGTGTCCGGCCCGGTGTCGATGCCGTGACGGTCTTCGCCGGGGAGGGACCCAAGTGCGTGGTCGACCAGATGGCGCGCTCCCCTGAGGAACTCGCGGCGAGTCTCGCCGACGCCCTGCAGGGCCTGCATCACCCGAAGCTCGCCATGGCCTTCGACGTCGTGCTCGTCATCAGCCCAGACCATGGCCGGATCCTGCACGAGGCCGGGTGGGACCGTGCACGTCTCGAGTCCGAGTTGATGGCGCGGACCGCCCGTCCCGGGGTCGAGATGGTGCGCGGTGCGCAGGGGATGGCCGAGGGGCTCCCGGAGGCCTTCGCCGACACGCCCGAGGTGCCCAAGTTCCGACCCGGCGGGATCCTGATCGCCCACGCCGGGGGAGGGGCGGGCCTGTTCTCGACCATCATCGGAGGCTGGGTGAACGGTCAGACCGGGAGCGACCCGGTCACCGTCGAGGTGCGCCGGTGAAGTATCGTCCGGTCATGGCCGACCCCGTCCTCACCGTGCTGGACCCGACGAGCGAGGTGCGTCCAGCCGTCCGGGAGCGCACGGCGCGGCCGGCATCCCTCGACGGCATGGTGGTCGGCCTGCTCGACATCTCGAAGCCTCGTGGCGATGTCTTCCTCGATCGTCTGGAGGCTCGTCTGGCCGAGCGGGGGGTCGTCGTGCGGCGCTACCGCAAACCGACCTTCACCAAGCCGGCACCGGTGGACCTTCGTCATGAGATCGCAACGCAATGCACTCTGGTCATCGAGGCATTGGCCGATTGAGGCAGTTGCACCTCGTGCAGTGTGCACGACATCGTCGATCTTGAGAGCCGGGGGGTGGCTGGGGTGTTCGTCGCCTCTGACGAGTTCGTCTCTGCCGCGGACGCTCAGTCGACCGCGCTCGGGATGCCCGATGTTGCCCGGGTGTACGTGGCGCACCCGATCCAGGATCGCACCGACGACGAGATCCGGGTCCTGGCCGACGAGGTGTTCGAACGGGTCGTGGCCGAGATCGTTGGAGCCAGTTGATCGATCTACGGGGTACAACTCCAGTCGGTCGGAGTAGGCCTGTACCTGTCGTCACGGGAGGGCGGTGGTTGACTCGTCGTCGTGTCGGCGCGCGTCCACTCGAGCTGTCCCGTGGTCAGGTGAGTCGGTGACTCGTCTGGAGGTCGTTCAAGCCGCTCTCGACACAGCCCGTCACGGTGGAGAATCTGTGCCGGCCGTGTGCGCCGTGACCCGGACGCTTCTCGATGCCGATCATGTCGCCGTGTCGTTCGTCACGACTGCCGGCCTCCACGTCGATGACGGCTCGGACCCCATCGCGGCCGCGCTCGACAGCGCGCAGGCAGTGGCCGGTGACGGACCTTTGCTGGACGGTCTCAGGAGTGACCTCCCGCTCGTGGCCAACGATCTCGCGTCCCGACGATCACGGTGGCCCCTGCTCACGGATGTGCTGGCATCGACCTCGACCGAGGTCGGATCGATCGTCGTCATCCCCCTTCGGGTCGGCGGGGCGCGCCTCGGCGTGATCAGCGCCTACCGGTCTGGGCCCACTGACCTCGAGGCGCAGGCGTACGCCGATGCGGTGCTGCTCGGCACCCTGTCGACCGAGATGCTGCTCGCCGATCGCAGTGGTGGCCCATTGCCGGGCGCGACGCCCGCCAGCATGACCTCTCCCATCGTCCAGCAGGCCGTGGGCATGCTCGCCGAGCGCCATGGGATCAGCGTGCTCGAGGCCCAGGTACGGTTGCGCTCTATGGCGTTCGGCAGGAACGAGGCTCTCGACGAGATCGCCGGTCAGATCGTTCGGCGAGAGGACTTGGGGGAGGCCACGTGGTGATGTCGGTTGTAGAGCTTTCAGGTGCTCAGTCTGGGAGGGTGGGACAGTGAGGATCCCGGCACGTGACCTCATCGGTGGTGAGCTTGCCGGCGACCTCGTGGACGTGATCCGCGGTATCGGGAGCGATGGTGACCTCCTCCGCGGACTCGACGAACTGGCGAGGCGGGCTGCCCGTGTCCAGGGAGTACGTGTCGCCGCCATACTCGTCATCGACGAGTTGGGAGTACCGCAGGTCGTTGGCCTGTCGGACCACGCACTCGTCCCGACATCGCTGATCTCCCGGCTGAGGACGGCACCGACCGTCTCGTCCGCCTGTTCCTCCAATGAGCCTTTTGTCGACCTTGCCCCCACGGAGGGCCGATGGTCGATGAGGATGCTCGGCGATCTCGACAGTCTCGGGACGATCGGCGTTGCCGTCGTGCCGCCGGCGACCCCTACCCCGCTGGGCGCGGCGGTTCTGGCGGTCCTCGACGCCGACCCACTCGAACGGGGAATGCTGTCTCTCGCCGTGTTCGCCGACCTCGTGGCGGTCGTCATCCGTCAGGCAGAACCTCAGCCCGACGATGTCACACGGTTGCGGACGTTCCGCCGAGCCCTCGACGGTCGCAACACCGTCGAGCAGGCCAAGGGCATGCTGGCCGAGCGCTTCGGAATCCCTCCGGAGATCGCTTGGAAGAGGCTGCGGGATCGGGCCGAGGCTCTCGGCGCAAGCATCGTCGAAGTGGCGACCGACGTCGTCGACCGGGCCGAGACCTTCCGATCGGATTGGCCGGACGTCGACCCATCGGCGTAGGTCAACTCGACCGCTCGGCCGAGTGGACGATGGCGAGTGCGACGTCGGTGATCGGACGCCGCTGCTCACGCGCCTGGCGCCGCAACCTCTCGAATGCACTGTCCATGTCCGTGCCGAGCCGTTCGGCCAGCATGCCCTTGGCCTGCTCGACGGCGACGCGGCCGTCGAGTGCCGAGGTGAGTTGCCCGACAGCGAGTCGCACACCCTCCGAGGCGATCGCCCGCTCGATGCGCTCGGCCGCCAACTCGGCCAGACCTCCCAGCGCTGCCTGAGTCGCCGGTTCCCACCTCCCCGTCAGCTCCGGCGGATGGACGACGAGCCGTCCGATCGGACCTGACGTTGCGACGAGTTCGAACACCTCGGTCGGCCTCTCCGGGCCGACCGAGGCCGAGATCGTCGGACGCCCCTCGGTGCCGAGGTCGATCCGGCCACCGGGCGACCCGGCGACGGCGCAGAACATGTCGAGCACGACTGCCAGCTGCTCGCTGTCGACACCGGCGTGCGTGGCCCGGTCCACGACGTTGGCGAACAGGAGAACCTCCCCGGCCGGCAGCCCGTCGGTGGCGGTCGACCCGATCGGTGGCTGTTCGTTCATGGAGCGTCGACGGCGTAGGCGGCGATGTTCTCGAGCGATCGCGCGGCCATGACGGCGAGCTGGGTCCGGTTCGACATGTGGAACACCATCAGGAGACGACTGACCCGGTTGCGGATGGTCTGCGGGCTGAGGTGCAGAGCAGCCCCGATCTCCTTGTCGGTGGCCCCATTGGCGAGGTGACGCAGGATGTCGAGATCGGTTGCGCCGAGCTCCCGCAGGGTCAGGGCGCCGTTCTGGCTCAGTCGGCGACGGGCCTCGAGCACATCCCGGTAGTGGATGTCCGACGTCCCGTTGGCGGCCATGCGCACGGCCCGGACGAGTGAGCTCGGTGGGCCCGACCGGTCGATCACCGCCCGCACGTCGAGATCCGCAGCGGCGATCACGAGCTCGTCGGTGAGCAGATCGGCGACCAGGACGAGCCGCTCGTCGCGCTCGTTGTGACGCAGCCACCGTGCGAGCGCGAGACCGTCGACCCGGCCGTCGCTCACACCGGCCATGGCGACGATCACGTCGAAGGTCGCCTCGTCGAGTGCGTCGAGGGCCTCATCGAGGCGGGAAACGGAGGCACGTACCTCCAGGTCGTCCTCACCGGCCAGCAGCAGTGACATCGCCCGGCACAGCATCGCGTGCTGATCGAACACCATCAGAGTCGTCATGTGTCTCTCCTTGTTCCTCGTCTTCGGTGCTCTCATTGTCGACACGGAATCCGTCCCAGGACCGACGACGGGCCTACCGATCTCGGGCGATGTCCGTACCTTTCATGTCGCCCGTACCGGGCAGGTGGGGACGGACGCCCCTGACCCATCGCCGCGTCCTCCCGTACCTTCGACCCATCGCAATGCGACGCGGCCCCGGACCCCGGCCGGCCCGATGAGTCCGTCGACCCTGCCCCTGTCGGCGCTGAATGTGAGGAGCGTCGATGTCGGCCCCCACCCCTGCACATCCGTCGGAGCCCGCCGGCGGACCGCCGCTCGTCCAGCACGAACCGCCGGGCGTCGTCATCCGGCGGTTGCTGGTCGTTCCACTCATCGTCTCCGGTTTGGTCGCGTTGACGATGCTCGTGCTCGGCGGCGCAGCGCAGGGGAGAGCTGGTCTCTCTCTCGAGCAGTGCGCCCAACTCGACCACCCCTGCGACTCAGGGCATGCCGACCAGTGGGTCAACGGGAACCTCAACGCCAACAACGCCCGGTTCCTGGAGGGCGATTCGGTTCCCTATCGCGCCGTGCTGAGCGGTCTCACCGATGGTGGGACCTACGCGTTGAGGATCGGGTGGGACACGGTCAAGGGAGGCCGCCACGTGATCGATCAGTTGAGTGCGTTCGACCTGACCGAGGCATCGGCCGAGCCCTGCGCCGGTCTCGCGTGCGACGGTTCCGTCGACGAACTCGCGCTCCCGGCTGACCCACAGGTGCTCGGTGCCGGCGTCGTCCCGGTGTGGGATCGTCGGGTCTCGATCGTCGGGGGGACCTTCGTCCAGCCCGGGACGGAGATTCCGAACACGGGAAACCTCTGCGAGGGCACATCGTGTGAGATCGGTTCGAACCCGGGCCCGTACACGCCGACCGGCGACTTCGAGGGAACTGCCGCCAACTCCATCGAGCTGTGGTTCACGGCCGACGCCGAGGAGGCTGTCGTCGCCTGGGGAGGGCACATCGCCACCCGCCTCGACTGGGGCCCGGGGCGATCGGCCGCCGCGGTCGCCGGCTCCCCGTTCCACATGCGACTCCTCGACCTGCGCTGCTCGGACGACTCGACGTGCAGCTCGGGCAACATGGACCGGTCGATACAGGCGGCGGCGGTCGTGTACCCGGCCTCGGTCGAGCTCCGCAAGGAGGTGGCCGGTGGTGGGGCCGGCGAGTTCTCCTTCGTCGCCGGTCCGGACCCGATCACGGACGTCACCCTCGTCGTGACCGGCTCCGAGGGTTCGAGTCGAACGTTCGACGGTCTGGTCGATCCGGGGCCCTACGAGATCGTCGAGGTCGTCCCCGAGGGTTGGGGGTCGCCATCGGTGGACTGCTCGGTGATCGCCGCCAACGGCGGTGCGATCCAGATCGATGGTGCCGAGGTCGAGGTCTCGGTCGGTGAGGGCGAGTCGGTGACATGCACGTTCACGAACACACCGCCCAGCACGACGTCGAGCACATCGAGCACGACGTCGAGCACGTCCAGCACCTCGAGCACGACGTCGAGCACGTCGAGCACGTCCAGCACGTCCAGCACATCCAGCACGTCGAGTACATCGAGCACGACGCCGAGCACCTCGAGCAGCACACCGTCCAGCACGTCAACGACGGTCGCCGTACCGACCACCGTCATCGCAGCCGGCGTGACCACCACCGCCTACGTCGACGGGACGCCCAGCCCCCTCGGCTCGCTGGTCGTGGTCCCCCAACCGGTCGCGCCGGGGGAGTGGATCGTGACCGTGCTCGAGGCCGGATCCGCTGCGGCCACATCGACGACCGGCTCGGTCGTGCTCGCCAGCACGACCGAGACGCTGCCGGCCAGCGGCGACAACCCGATCCCGACGGTCCTCGTCGGCATCGCCCTGTCCGCCGCCGGCGCACTCATCACCCGACGCCGAGACCAGGAGGCCGAATGATGCACACCGGAACACTGTCCGCCGGTCGATCCCACGAGGGATCGACCGTCCAGGGACCGCCGGGGACCCGGGGCGTCCCATGGCCCTCGTCGCTCGACGCCCTCCGATCGGAGCTGGGGGCGGTCGCGGTGGTGAGCACATTCCCGCCGACCGCTTGCGGACTGGCGACGTTCGCAGCCGCCCTGTCCTTCGGCCTCGCCGAGATCGGTGTTCCCGAAATCGGTGTCGTACGCGTCTGCACCGATCGGGACGAGGGCAGTTCACCGGTCGAGCCGCATCCGGCGATCTCGGTCGCCGCGACCCTCCACCCGGGCTCAGCGGCCTCCCGCACCGCGGCGCTCTCCCTGCTGGAGGATTTCGACACCGTCCTGGTCCAGCACGAATACGGGATCTTCGGCCCGGACGACGGATCAGCGGTCCTGGAGCTCGTGGGTGACAGCCGTACCCGGGTCGTGACAACCCTGCACAGCGTCCCCTCGGCACCGAGCAGCCGTCAGCGGATGATCCTCGAACGTCTCGTCAATGAGTCGGACGCGACGGTGGCGATGACCTGGTCAGCCCGTTCGCGCCTGGCGGCCGGGTACCGGATCGACCCGACGCGCGTCGTCAGCATCCCGCACGGGGCCACCGTGCTGGACGACCTCCCCGAGAGCGATGCTGCGACGATCATCACGTGGGGACTCCTCGGACCCGGCAAGGGCATCGAAGCCGCCATCGACGCTCTCGCTGCCATGCCGTCCATGTCACCACCGCCGCGCCTGATCGTGGCCGGGGCCACCCACCCGAACGTGCTCCGCCGTGACGGTGAGGCGTACCGCGAGATGCTGATGAACCGAGCGGCGCGCCTCGGCGTCGCCGACCGGGTCGTCTTCGATCCGACGTACCGCTCCGTGCCGGAGCTCCTCGAGATGGTGAGCCGTGCGACCGTCGCGGTCCTGCCCTACGAGTCCCGTGACCAGGTGACCTCAGGGGTCCTCGTCGACGCGATCGCCGCCGGTGTCCCGGTCGTCTCGACGGCCTTCCCCCACGCCGTCGAACTCCTGAGCGACGGTGCCGGCACCACGGTCCCGCACGGCGATGTCATGGCTCTGGCGCGGGCATTGCACGCCGTGCTCTCCCGATCGTCCCTGCGGTCGGCGATGGTGGCCGCAGGCCGCCCGATCGCCCAACGTCACCGGTGGACCTCGGTGGCCGCCGAGTACGTGGCCCTCGCCCGGACACTCCGCCGCGAGCGGACGACGGTCGGGTGGTGACATGAGTGACACGAGAAGCACGTCCCCACCGGTGCCCTCCGCTGGGGTGATCGTCCGACGAGCCCTCGACCTCGGTCACCTGCTGCGGATGAGCGACGGGATCGGCATCCTCGAGCATGCCGAGTTCGCCCGACCCCGGCCCGAGCACGGCTACTGCACGGACGACAACGCCCGCCTGTGCGTCCTCGCCCATGAACTGTCGGCGAGCAACTCGGGTGGCGACGAGCACCGGCGCCGGATCCTCGGCCGTCTCGCCTCGATCGGACTCCGCTTCGCCCTCGACGCGCAGGAGCCGTCCGGTGAGGTTCGCAACCGACGGGGTCTCGGCGGCGGGTGGACCGATGACCCTGCGGTGAACGACTCGTGGGGGCGTGCCGTGCACGCCTACGGCATCGCTCGCTCCGGGGCCCGCTCGGCGTGGGAGCGTCGTTCGGCCGGCATCGCCTTCGACCGGGCAAGTCGCCATCGAACCCATCACCTGCGTTCGATGGCATTCGCCGCCCTCGGCGCAGCCGCGGTGATCGAGACCGACCCCGGGAACCGGGGAGCACTCGACCTCCTCGCCGACACGGCTGACCTCGTGTGGTCGGCTCGCACGACGAGCGACTGGCCGTGGCCCGAGGATCGCCTGACGTACGCGAATGCCGTCATCCCCGAGGCGCTGATCGCGGCGGCCGCCGCACTCGACCGCGACGACGAACTGATCGATGCGCTCGAACTCCTCGAATGGCTGATCGATGTCGAATCGTCGCCGGGTCACCTGTCGGTGACTCCGGCCGGCGGACGGGGACCGGGCGACCCCGCTCCGGACTTCGACCAACAGCCCCTCGAGGTGGCGGCGATCGTCGCAGCGTGTCGGCGCGCGGCGCTCCACGACACCCCGGATCGCTGGTCGGCGCGCCGGCAGGTGGCGGCAGAGTGGTTCCTGGGGCGCAACGACCGCGGCCAGGTGATGATCGATCCGATCAGCGGCGGCGGATACGACGGCTTGACCGCCGACGGCGCCAACCGCAACCAGGGAGCGGAGTCGACGATGGCGATGCTGACTGCGGTCAACGCCCTCGCCAGCGCCCCGTCCCGGGGCAGGCCCTGATGCGGACCCGATCTCCGGTCCGGATCCGACCGGATCCCGGCCGGGTCGCCCTGCGATTCTTCGTGCCGGGACAGGAGGACCTGTTGGCGGCGAGGTCACGGGCCGACTCGGTGCTCGGCCGAGTTCTGGCCCTCGACGACGGCGCAGTGACCGAGACCCTCGCCGAGGTGCGTGACCGATTCGACGCTCGACACGAGCGGCTCGAACGGGTCTTCCTCGAACACGTCGACCGACTGAGCCCGGTCCTGCACGCCGAGGACGTCAGCCAGGAACGCCGCACACTCATCGGTGCCTGCTTCACCCAGGAGTACGCGGTCGAGGGAGCCTGTGTCACGAACCCGTCCGCCGTGCCGCACCCGGATCAGACAGGTGTCCCAGACGGCTCCCGACGAGTCGTGTTGAGCGTTCGCGGGATCGGTGAGGGCCATCGCTCCTCGATCGGGTTCCGGAACATCGTCATCGACGAGGACGCCCGGATCGAGGTCGAACCGGCTGCTCGGGAGGTGCTCGTGGGACGGGTCCAACCGGGCCTGGTCCACCGGGACGCGCTGCTCGCCTTGCTGCCCCGACCGGGGGATCTGGGCGACGACGTGCGCGCGTTGATCGACTCGCTCGGGGAGCGGTTCGACCAGGTGCGCCTCCTCGACACGCTCGCCGGAGCACGCCTCGACCCGTTCACGTATCGCAACGTGACCGCGGCCATCCAGGAGTGCCGGCTCATCGCCGAGCGCAGCTACGACGTGGTGTTCGACCCGGGGAGCGACCTGTCGCAGCGGGTCCTGTTCCCGAGGGCCGCCGCGGAGTGGGGAGGGATGGAGGACGCGCGCTTCGTTCGCTTCGTCGATGATGACGGGTCGGTCACCTTCCACGCCTCGTACACCGCGTTCGACGGGCGGTCGATCTCCGGTCAGGTCCTGACGACCGACGACTTCCTCCGCTTCTCCGTCGGACCACTCGCCGGTCCGGCGGCGGTGGGCAAGGGGCTCGCCCTGTTCCCGCGCCGCATCGGAGGACGGTACGCGGCGCTCGTCAGACCGGACCACGAGACGCTCTCGATCGCGTTCACCGATCACCTTCCGTGCTGGCCCGAGAGCTCGCCGATCCACGTGCCGTCGGCTCCGTGGGAACTGACCCAGTCCGGAAACGCCGGGTCGCCGGTGGAGACCGACGCCGGATGGTTGGTGCTCACGCACTCCGTCGGACCGTTGCGCACCTACTCCCTGGGGGCCCTGCTCCTCGATCGGGCGGACCCGTCACGGGTGATCGGCATGCTCGACGAGCCACTGATCTCACCCGATGACGCCGAGCGTGACGGTTACGTGCCCAACGTCGTCTACTCGTGCGGACCGATCGTGGTGGGGGCCAATCTCATCATCCCGTACGGATGCGCCGACCAGAGCATCGGCTTCGCATCCGTGCCGGTCGATGACCTCATCCACCGGATGACGACCTCCCGAGCAGCGTGAGTCATCGGCCCGTTCGTCTCCGACGACGGCGGACCCTCGCGAGGGTGACAGTCTCTGAGGATGGCCGAGAACGCGCATGCCACCCCCGTCGACATCGGGGACCGCCTCGACTGGGGTCGTCTCGTGGACGACCTCAATCGCCTCCTTCGCCTGCGTACCCAGCCGATCGGCATGCGCATGTTCCGGACCGCCGCCGAGATGGAGTCCGTCGAGCGGATCCGTCGGCCCGATGCGGTGCACACCACCGACCAGATCGTCGGCCAGGCAGCCCGCCTCGGCTGGACGGTCGGCATCACCGTCGACGACCTGGTCGGCGACCAGTGCGCGGCCGTCATCGGATTGCACCCACGGGACGAGCAGTGGCTGTCGGGTGAGCGGATGGCCGGTGTGTGGTACGCCACCCGAGAGGACGCCGCTGCGCACCAGGCGGCCATGGACACCGCACCGTTCGGCCGCTGGGAGGCGATGGCCGTGGCGCCGCTGGCCAGCGGTCGACTCGACCCGCCCGACATCTGTCTCGTCTACGCCACACCGGCACAGATGATCCTCTTCATCAACGGTCTGCAGTGGACCGGATACCGCAAGCTGGAGTGGGGGTGTGTCGGGGAGTCATCGTGTGCCGACTCGTGGGGCCGGGCTCTGGCGACGGGGGAGCCGAGCCTGTCGATCCCGTGCTTCGCCGAGCGGCGCTACGGCGGGGTCATGGAGGACGAACTGCTGATGGCGATCCCGCCGCGGTTCCTGCCCGGGGTGATCGCCGGTCTGGAGGCACTGTCACGGAACGGGCTGCGGTACCCGATCCCGCCGTACGGGGTGCAGTCCGACGCGCGAGCCGGTCTCGGGCGCAGTTACGGCTGATCTCCCCCGGACGGGATCACTCCCGACTCATCTCGACCGCCCCGGCGGCATCGTGGTCGAGGTCCTGGTCGTCCTCGAGGTCCACGGTCACGTGTGAGAGGAGCCCGGTGTACACGAAGGGGTCGACCGCGCCGCGCCCGCGGTAGTCGCACACGGTGGTGCCCCGGTCGAAACCGATGTCGAGACCGGACCACGAGACCATCAGCCAGAAGATGTTCTCCGTCGTCATCGACCCGACTGGCTCGCCATCGATGAGCAGCGTGCCGATGCCCCGTCGCCTGTTGCCGAATCCGGTCGTGTGGCGGACCATCCGGAAGCCGAGGGTCCGGGTCCCCGAGGGGATCACGATCTCGGACTGCACCACCTGGTGGCTGCCACCGATGTTCAGGTCGTGGACGAGGCGTCCGTCGCGGACGAAGAGTGTGTACCCGGTCGTCGGGTCGCCGTGGGCGATGAGCACGCCCTCGTCGCCATCTCGGTAGTCGACGTGGGCGGTGATGCGGTAGCTGCGGCTGCGCAGATCGGGTGCGACATCGCTCGGCACGTGACCGACGCCGCGCCACAGGACGAACTGCCGGCGGTCGCCGACGTGTCGGGCTGCGTTCTCGGCGAAGCGCTCCCCGAACCTGTCGTCGAGGGGGAGGACCAGATTCGCCTCGGCCTCGGCCCACCAGCGGTCGATCATCGACGCCAGGACCTCCGGGTGCTCGGCAGCGAGGTCGTGGCACTCGTTGAAGTCGCTCCGCAGGTCGTACAACTCCCAGACGTCGTCGTCGAAGGGGGTGCCGGGTGCGTGGAAGGCGACGGCCTTCATACCGTCGAGCCACAGACCTCGATGTCCGAACATCTCGAAGTACTGGACCCCCTTGCCGGTGTCGGCCCCGGCATCGGCGAGGGCCGGGGCGAAGGACACCCCGGTGAACGGCGTCGGGGATTGCACGCCGACCAGGTCGCAGATCGTCGGCGCGAGGTCGCTGGCGTGGCAGAACTGGTGACGCAGCGACCCGGCCGGTCCGAGGCGTCCGGGCCAGGAGACGATCAGGGGGTCGCGGACACCTCCGCCATGGGTGTTCTGCTTGTACCGCTTGAGCGGTGTGTTCGACGCCATCGACCAGCCCCACGGGAAGTTGGAGTGGCTGTTGGGTCCACCGATCTCGTCGAGCAGTCGGAGCTTGTCCTCGAGCGTCTCGCTGATGCCGTTGAACGGGCCCATGGCATTGACGAATCCATGTGGCCCGCCCTCCTGACTGGCGCCGTTGTCGGACAGCACCAGGACGATCGTGTCCTCCCGCATCCCCGAACGTTCGAGGAACTCGATCACCCGCCCGACGTGGGTGTCGGTGTGCTCGAGCATCGCCGCGTAGGCAGCGGCCAGTCGGGTGAAGACCCGCCGCTCGTCGTCGTGGTGGTCGTCCCAGGCCTCGACCCACTGGTTGCGTGGAGGAAGCTCGGTGCCGGCCGGAACGATCCCGAGGTCGATCTGACGGGCGAGCCGGTCGGCCCGCGTCCGGTCCCAGCCCTTGGCGAGGACGTGCTCGTAGGCATCGATCAGCTCCCGCGGTGCCTGGTGGGGGGCGTGGCAGGCGCCGGGGGCGAAGAGCATGAACCACGGGGTGTCCGGCGCGCCGAGTCGATGGCCGGCGAGGAATTCGATGGCCCGATCGGCGAGGTCCTCGGTGAGGTGGTAGCCCGTCTCGTACGTGCCGGGCGGGGTGATGTGCGAGTTGTCGAGCACCAACTCCGGTGAGTACTGGTCGGTCTCGGCGTCGAGGAAGCCGTAGTAGCGGTCGAAGCCTCGGCTGAGCGGCCAACCGTCGAAGGGGCCGGTCGGTCCGGTCTCGGTGAGGCGGACGACGTGCCATTTGCCGACCATGTAGGTGCGGAAGCCCGCTGGGCGGAGGATCTCGGCGAGCGTCGGCACCTCCGGGTCGAGCTTGCCGCGATAGCCGGGGAAGCCGGAGTCGAAGTTGGCGAGGCAGCCCATGCCGACACGGTGGTGGTTCTGCCCGGTGAGGAGCGCAGCCCGGGTGGTCGAGCACATGGCGGTGGTGTGGAAGCCGGTGAAGCGGACCCCGTCCCCGGCGAGCGCGTCGAAGGTCGGGGTGCGGATCTCGCTGCCGTAGCAACCGAAGTCGCTGAAGCCGACGTCGTCGAGCAGCACCACGAGGACGTTCGGGGTGCCCGCCGGTGGCCGCTCGACCTGCGGCCAGTGCGGTGTGGAATCGGCGACGGTGCGCCCGATCCTGCTCGTGTCGTCCATGCGGTCCTCCCCGGGCCCGCCGTGGACCCGGTGCTGATCGTAGCCATTGGATACCGAGGTGGGAACGGACCGCGGAGCCGCTACACCACCATGGTGGTCCTCGCCCTCGCCGCTGCCGCCGCCGTTCTCTACGGCGTGTCCGACTACTTCGGAGGACGCTCGGCGCGGCGAGTCCCGGCGGTGACTGCCGCGCTGATCGGCGAGGTGGTGCTCATGCTCGGAGCGCTCATCCTCGTCACCGTCGACGACACACCGGTGACGACTGCGGCGCTCGCCTGGGGTGTGGTGGCCGGCCTCGGCGGCGTCGGCGGTGTCGTCCTGTTCTACGCCGCGTTGTCGCACGGGTCGATGAGCGTCGCGGCACCGGTCACCGGGGTCGTCTCGGCGGTGCTGCCGGTCGCGGTCGGGCTGGTCCTCGGCGAACGCCCCGGGCCGTCGGCGCTGATCGGGATCGTGCTCGCCCTCGTGGCCGTCGCCCTCGTCGGGGGTGCCGGCGCGTCCGGGGCGGTGTCGGTGCGGCAGATGGTGCTCGCCCTCGCCGCCGGAGCCGCCTTCGGGTCATGGTTCATCGCGCTCGAACGGGCCGGTGACGACTCGGGTTGGTGGCCGTTGCTCGGCTCGCGGCTCCTCGGCGCTCCCGCCCTCATCGCCGCCCAGGTGGTGCTCGCCCGGCACCGCCGGCGGACCGGGCGTCCGGTGATCCAGCCCTGGCAGGACCGCATCGCGATCGGTTGGTCAACGTCGGCCGCCGTCGTGATCCTCGCCGCCAACGTCGTGTACCTCCTCGCCGTCCGACAGGGGCTCCTGTCGGTGGTGGCGGTGATCGTCTCGCTGTATCCGGCCAGCACGGTCATCCTGGCGGTGCTGATCGACCGGGAACGTCTGCTGTTCGGCCAGCTGGTCGGCCTCGCGATCGCCGGGATCGCCCTGTCACTCGTCGCCGGCGCCACCTGAGGGTGCCTCGGCCGCCTCGACGACGGCCTGCGACTCGCGGGCCGCAGCAGCGAAGATGCCCTTGCTCATGAGTGAGCTCTCGGCCCGGCGACGCGCCAGGTAGACCTCGGAGCGGGTCCGGTGGATCCCCGGGTCGTCGGGCTCGGCCCACGCGGCGAGATCGGCGAGGTGGCTGGCGAGGCGATGGTCCCCGAGAGCGGAGTGCTCACGGGCGCTGTCGGCGAGGCGGCCAGCCCCGCCCGCCAGGTCGGCCAGCACGGTGGCGAGTCGGGCGTCCGGGGCGGGCTTGAGTCGGCTGGCCGCCCCGTCCCACCATCCGCCGTACAGCCGCCAGATGTTGCGCACCACGAACTCGGGCTCGTCGTACAGGGGGCGGAGGTAGGGCAGGGCGAGCGTGTCATCGGGCACGCGGACGGAGTGGACGATCGAGTCGAGCGTCTCTCCGGCGTTCATGGCGGCCACGACCTCGGCGACGAGCGTCTCGAGTGCCCCGGCGATGGTGTCGAGCACCGACGCGATGCGTGCCCTCCCGGCGATCGGCAGACCGTGCGCGGGGAGGAGCAGGTCGGGTTCCATGGCGGCGATCGAGCGGAGGGCCGCGGCCCACTCGGCCGGGTAGCGCTGGACCTTCTGCGGGTTCCCGGCGTTGGGGAAGTTCCAGATGACGAAGTCCCCCGTGACGACGGCCCGGTGTTCCGGGATCCAGCCCCACAGGTGATCGTCCGTCTCCCCGACGGCGTGGCGCAGGTCGAAGGTCATGTCGCCGACGGTCTGCACGTGATGATCGGTGACGGCGATCTCGGGTCGAAGGGTGCCTTCGGGGATGAACGACGTCCAGTCGGCGCCGGCGCCGCTCGCCGGGGCAGTCTCGTCGGGCGACAGGCCGAGCCGGAGATCGGAACCGATCCCACCGAACTGGCGGATGTTGATGCGGATGTTCCAGTCGTTGGTCGCTGCGTAGCGGTCGAGGCGTCGGGCGACGTTCTCGTGCCCGATGACCGTCGGCGCGCCCCATCGAGCTGCGAACGCCCGCGACCCACCGACGTGGTCGGCGTGGCCGTGGGTGTACACGAGGTGTCGGACCGGCGCGTTCGACCACCCGGCGATCGCGGCCGCGACGGCGGCGCCGCTCTGGCCGCCCGAGGCGTCGAAGGCGACGAGGCCATCCCCGGTGTCGATCACCACCGAGTGGGAGAAGCTCTCGACCAGTGCGACCCCGGGAGCGACCTCCGACAGTTCGTTCGTGACCCGGTTCACCGGGCGGTCGGTGAGCCCCCCGTCGATGATCTCGGCGGACAGGTCGAGTAGATCGGCCATCGCCGGACAGTACTCCGTGGCCGTCAGCGCCCGATCGTCAGCGCCCGATCGTCAGCGCCGGCCGTCGATGTGAACGTTCCGGCACGGGCGAACATGCCCCGATGCCAGCGGGACGGTGTGAGGGCGATCGCCCTCGGCTCGTCCTCGAACATCCACCGCGCGAAGTTGCGCCGGCCCCACTCGCCGCTCGCCGCGACGACGCGCAGCGCGGCCTCGGCCCCCCGTCGATGTGCGAGTACCCGGCCGAGGCGCCGGGACATGGCGTGGTCGGCGACCAACTCGGACCGGACCTCCTCCCGGTAGCGATCGGCGATCGCCCGCGGACCGCCGCCGGCGAGCACGGCCTCGGCGGCGAGACGACCCGAGAGCAGGGCCTGGCCGATGCCCTCGCCGGTGAGGACGTCGGTGGCCGCGGCCGCATCACCGACGAACAGGACCCCGGGGCTCGCCAGTTCGATCGCGTCGACGCGGGCCGGGATCGGCCAGGCGGTGTGGCGACCCTCCGGGGTCGCCCCGGTGCCGAGGGCACTCACGACGTGCTCCCTCGTCAACAGGTCACGCCAGATCTCCGCCATGTCTCGGGTCCGGCGGCCCTCGGTGCGCAGGACCCCGAAGCCGACGTTGGCTCGGCCGCCGGGTAGTGGGAACGACCACGCATAGCCCGGGAGCAGATCCGCCTCGAACCACACGATCAATTCGGTGGCCGCCGCCCCGGTGACGCCGGAGAAGTACTGCCTGAACGCATGCCACTCGCCGCGGTAACCGTCGATGCCGAGGCCGGTCGCCTTGCGCACCGTGCTCCACATGCCGTCGGCGGCGATCACCGTTCGGGCCCGCACCCGACCGACCCCGTCGATGTCGACGTCGACATGCCCGGCGCCGCGGTGGACGCCGGTGACCCCGTGGCCGTCGAGGATCTCGGCACCCCCGGAACGGGCGAGATCGACCAGCGCAGCGTCGAGGTCGATGCGGGGTGCCACCGCCGCGAACAGTCCGCGGTCGGGCAGGGGCACCTCGATGAGGCGACCGGCGGGGGAGCGCAACCAGGCCGAGTCGACGTCCTGCCAGCGACTGACCGTGCCGGGGTCGAACCCGATCCGTTCGAGCTCCCGCAGCGCCAGCGTGGTCAATCCGTCGCCGCAGCACTTGTCCCGCGGGAAGGTCGCCTTGTCGACGACGAGGACCTCCCGCCCGGCCCCGGCCAGGACCGTTGCCGCCGCCGTCCCGGCCGGACCGGCTCCGACGACCAACGTCTCGACTGAGCGATCGACGGGTCGGAGCACGTGCGCAGGCTATGGGGCCCCGGCGCGGGGTGGCCACTCCTCGCACCCGGCGTTGCTCCTTTCGCCGGTGACGAGGGTCACTCCATACGATGACGGTCCGTCAGTCTTTCGATCTGGAGGAGGAACCATGGCACGGTTGTGTGAGGGCCGGGTGGCGATCGTCACCGGGGCCGGTCGCGGCATCGGGCGTGAGCACGCCCTGAGCCTCGCCCGGCACGGGGCGAAGGTCGTCGTCAACGACCTCGGCGGGAACGTCGACGGCACCGGTGGCGACGTGAGCCCCGCTCAGGCCGTCGTCGACGAGATCATCGCCCTCGGTGGCGAGGCCGTGGTCAACGGTGACAACGTCGCCGACTTCGACGGGGCGGGCCGCCTCGTGGCGCAGGCGATCGACACCTTCGGGGACCTCCACGTCGTGGTCAACAACGCCGGGATCCTGCGCGACCGCATGTTGGTGAACATGACCGAGGCCGAGTGGGACGCCGTGATCAACGTGCACCTCAAGGGCACCTTCGCCCCGACCCGCCACGCCGTCGGCTACTGGCGTGACCGGTCCAAGGCGGGAGACGCGGTGAGCGGGCGGATCATCAACACCTCATCGGTGTCGGGCATCTACGGCAACCCCGGCCAGACCAACTACGGGGCCGCCAAGGCCGGCATCGCCGCCTTCACCGTGATCGCGGCCCTCGAGATGGCGCGCTACGGGGTCACGGTCAACGCCGTCGCCCCGGTCGCGCTCACCCGGATGACCGAGAACCTCGGGCCCGCCCCGGAGAGCCCGGAGGAGGCCGACATGCGGTCGCCGCGCTGGATCGCCCCCATCGCGACCTGGCTCGCGTCGGAGGAGTCCTCCGGTGTCACCGGCCGGGTCTTCGAGGCGTCCGGAGAGTTCCTCGCCATCGCCGAGGGTTGGGTGCGGGGCCCGGCGAACGCGCCGGTCGACGACCCGGAGTCGCTCGGCCCGATCGTCGAGGCGTTGCTCGCCCGGTCCCGCCCGAACTCGGGCATGGACGGGGTTCCCGGTGGGGCTCCCCAGCCGCAGGGAGGTCGGTGACATGCCGCTCGACCCGTCAGCCGTCGGAGCGAGGGGCGAGGCGGTCAGCGTCTCGTGGACCTCGAAGGACGCACTCCTGTACGCCGTCGGTATCGGTGCCGGCACCGACGAGTTGGCGTTCACGACCGAGAACACCGCCGGCGTCGAACAGCTCGTGTTCCCCACGTTCCCGGTGGTCCTCGGATGGGGCAAAGGATCACCGATGCGTCAGGTCGGCGAGTTCGACCCGGCGCTGCTCGTGCACGGCCAGCAGGCGATCACGCTCGACCGGCCGATCCCGGTCGAGGGTGAGGCGACCATGCAGAGCGAGATCGTCGCGATGCACGACAAGGGCAAGGCGGCTGTGGTCGTCACCGAGACGTCGCTCACCGACTCCATCGGGCGCCTGTGCGCCCTGCGCTCGTCGGCCTTCATCCGAGGTGCCGGGGGGTGGGGCGGTGACCGCGGCCCCTCGGGTCCGGTCAACGAGCCACCCGAGCGCGACCCGGACCACGTCGTGACGTACACGACGTCGGTCGATCAGGCGCTCGTCTACCGACTGTCCGGTGATCGCAACCCATTGCACTCCGACCCGGCGTTCGCCGCGCGTGGTGGCTTCCCGACACCGATCCTGCACGGACTCTGCTCCTATGGGTTCACCGGTCGGGCGTTGCTGCACACCGTGTGCGGTTCGGACCCGGCCCGGTTCCGTCACATCGAGGCCCGCTTCGCGTCACCGGTCATCCCCGGCGACTCCCTCACGGTCCGCATGTGGCGGGTCGGCGACGGCGAGACGGTGTTCACGACGTCGGTCGGCGAACGGACCGTCATCGACCAGGGCCTCGTGCGCCACTCCTGACATGTCGATCGACCCCCGGGAGATGCTGCGGACATTCCGGTCCGTCGTCAGGTTCAAGCCGATCGAGCTCGACCCGCTCGAACGGCGACTCGCAAGGTGCGTCACCGTCGACGACATGCGTCGGATCGCGCGGCGCCGACTGCCCCACGGTGTCTTCGACTACATCGACGGCGGCGCCGAGGACGAACGGACTCTCCAGCGCAACTCGGCCGCCTTCGGCCGACTCGGGTTCCGCCCCAATGTCCTGCGGGACGTCAGCAGCCTCGACACCTCGATCGACTTCCTCGGTCGCCGTCTGCCGATGCCGTTGATGCTCTCACCGACGGGGTACACCAGGATCACCAACTCCCAGGGCGAACTCGCCGTGGTACGGGCCGCAGCACGGGCAGGGGTGCCGTACTCGCTGTCGACGATGGCCACGCGGTCGATCGAAGAGGTGGCGGCCGTCGCCCCCGACGCCGACCGATGGTTCCAGGTCTACACCTGGAAGGACCGCGGCCTCGTCGCCGAACTGGTCGCCCGCGCCAAGGCTGCCGGATACCGAGGCCTCTGGCTGACCGTCGACACGGCCGTGCTCGGCCGACGGGAGCGGGACGTCCGCCGGGGGTACACCATCCCGCCGAAGATCGGGCCCGGGACGATCCTCGATGGAATCCTCCACCCCGGGTGGACGCTCGACTTCATCACGAACCCGCCGATCATGTTCGCCAACGTCGTGGGGCACGACGGCCACGACGAGGACGGCACCGACCCGATCTCGCTCGCCGAGCACGTGATGCGCAGTTTCGACCAGGCGCTGTCGTGGGACGACGTCGCCTGGCTGCGCAGCATGTGGGACGGCCCGATCATGCTCAAGGGCATCCAGCGGGTCGACGACGCGGTGCGGGCCGTCGAGGCCGGGGTGGAGGCGATCGCCCTGTCCAACCACGGTGGGCGCCAACTCGACGATGCGCCGTCGCCGGTCGAGTTGATCGAGCCGGTCGCCGATGCCGTGGGTGGTCGGGTCGCCATCGTCTGCGACGGTGGGATCCGTCGGGGAAGCGACATCGTCAAGGCGATCGCACTCGGCGCCGACGTGTGCGCCATCGGTCGGCCGTACCTGTACGCGATGGGCGCGGCCGGCGAGCGAGGTGTCGACCACCTGCTGGGGTTCCTGCGTGACGGCTTGGAGCGCACGATGTCGCTCACCGGTCGCCGCAGCATCGACGAGATCGACCGTGATCTCGTCGAGTGGCGCGTGTGAGAGGATCCGTCCATGACGCTCGACCCCGCTGCGGCCGATTTCCTGCGGCTCCTCACCGAGGCTGGGCGACCACCCCTCGAGCAGACCACCCCTGAGGAGGCCCGCGCCGGGTCCGTGGCGATGTCGGGATTCGCCGGGGAGGGAGCCCCGGTGCGGTCGGTCACCGAACATCACCTCGACGGGGTTCCCTGCCGTCTCGTGGTCCCCGATGGCGACGGCCCGCATCCGGTGCTCGTCTGGTTCCATGGCGGCGGGTGGGTGATCGGATCGGCGGAGACCTCCCTGGCCGTCTGCCGGGACCTAGCGGTCGCCGCGGGCTGCGCCGTCGTCACGGTCGACTACCGGCTCGCCCCCGAGCATCCGGCACCGGCGGCGGTGATGGACTGCCTCGGAGTGACCGGCTGGATCCTCGAACACGGCCGTGAGCTTGGCCTCGACAACACGAGGGTGGCCGTCGGCGGTGACTCGGCCGGCGGGAACCTCGCCGCTCTCGTGGCCCAGGAGTTGGGGGAGCGGCTGGTCCACCAACTGCTGGTCTACCCGGCGACCGATCTCACGCTGTCGCAGCCGTCGATCACCGGGAACGGCGAGGGATACCTGCTCACCGCTGCCGGTATGCGGTGGTTCGTCGACCACTACCTCGGCGGAACCGGGATCGACCCGGCTGACCCGTCGGTGTCGCCGCTCCTGGCGCCGGAGCGCCGGATCGGCCGGTCGCCGGCATCGACCGTGCTGACCGCTGAGTACGACCCGCTGCGCGACGAGGGCGAGGCGTACGCCGAGGCGTTGACGGCGGCCGGGGTGGCGGTCGAGTCGCGGCGATTCGACGGCCAGATCCACGCCTTCTTCGGTCTGCGGACGATGATCCCGGCTGCCGGTGAGGCGATCGAGTGGTCGGCAGCCCGGCTCGCCGCCGCCTTCTCCTGACGGCGGGACGTGCCCGGGGGCACGCGGGTGCCGAACCTCAGACGTCGACGAGCGAGCGGAGGTGCGAGACGACGGTGTCGACGGCCATGTCGACCCGCTCGCCGCTGCGACGGTCCTTGACCTCGACCAGTCCGTCATCGATCCCGCGGCCGACGACGACGATCGTCGGGACCCCGATGAGTTCGGCGTCCTTGAACCGGACGCCGGGCGAGACGCCCTCGCGATCGTCGAAGAGCACCCGCAGGCCGGCGGCCTCGAACTCGGCGGCCAGGCGCTCGGCGGCCGGGCGCTGCGGGCCGCCCTCCTTCCCGGCGATGACGAGGTGCACGTCCGCCGGCGCGATCTGTCGTGGCCAGCACAGGCCCGACTCGTCCAACGTCGCCTCGGCGATGCAGGCCACGACCCGCGACACACCGATCCCGTAGGAGCCCATCGTCACCGTCACCTGGCGCCCGTCGGCATCGAGCACCTTCAGGTCGAGCGCCTCGGCGTACTTGCGGCCGAGTTGGAAGATGTGGCCGATCTCGATGCCCCGCGCGATCTCGAGCGGCGAACCGCAGTCCGGGCAGGGGTCGCCCGAGCGGACCTCGGCGGCCTCGATCGTCCCGTCGGGGCTGAAGTCGCGCCCGCACACGAGGTCGACGACGTGGCGACCATGGGCGTCGGCCCCCGTCACCCACGACGTCCCCGGCGTCACCCGGGGATCGACCAGGAACCGGACGCCGGACGGTGACGCCGAGCCGAGCGCCCCGGGCCCGATGTAGCCCTTGGCGAGCGTCGGATTGGCGGCGAAGTCGGCCTCGGTGAACGGCACGACCTCGGCCGGCGACAGCTGTGCCTCGACCCGCTTCATGTCGACCTCACGGTCACCCGGGACGCCGATGGCGAGGGACTCGTCGGTCCCGTCCGGATGTACGAGGCGCATGACGACGTTCTTGAGCGTGTCGGCTGCGGTCCATGGTCGGTCGTCTCGGGCCAGTGCCGGGGTCGCGTTCAGATGGGCGACCAGGGTCTCGATGGTCGGGGTGTCGGGGGTGTCGACGACCCGTGGTGGTCCGACGGTGGTCGTGGTCGGGATGTCGACGGCGACACGGACGGCCTCGGTGTTGGCCGCATACGCACAGGCGGTGCAGCGCACGAAGGTGTCCTCGCCCACCTCGAGCGGTGACAGGAACTCCTCGGAGGCCGAACCGCCCATCGCTCCCGACATGGCGGAGACGATCACATAGGGGAGTCCGAGACGCTCGAAGGTGCTGACGTAGGCCTCCCGGTGCCGTCGGTACGACTCGCGCAGGCCGTCGTCGTCGACATCGAAGGAGTAGGAGTCCTTCATCACGAACTCCCGACCCCGCAGCAGCCCGGCTCGGGGGCGGGCCTCGTCGCGGTACTTGGTCTGGATCTGGTAGATCGACACCGGCAGGTCGCGGTACGACGAGAAGAGGTCACGCACGAGAAGCGTGAACATCTCCTCGTGGGTCGGTGCGAGGAGGAAGTCGTTGTCCCGGCGGTCCCGCAGTCGGAACAGGTTCGGTCCGTACTCGGTCCAACGGCCCGTGGCCTCATAGGGTTCGCGGGGGAGCAGCGCCGGGAAGTGGACCTCCTGGAAGCCGGCGGCGTCCATCTCGGCTCGGATGACCTCCTCGACCCGACGGTAGACGGCCCACCCGAGGGGGAGCCACGTGAACCCTCCCGGTGCGGCACGGCGGATGTAACCCGCCCGGACGAGGAGGCGATGCGAGGGGACCTCGGCATCGGAGGGGTCCTCGCGGAGCGTCCGCAGGAACAGGGTCGACATGCGCAGCACCCGGGCACGATACCCCTCGGGCCCGGTATGCTCTCGGTGCTGTTTGGTTCAACCGAGTGTCGTGGTGCCGAGGCCCACGGACATCTGACCGAAAGGCGTGGGGTCTCCCCACGCCTTCTCTGTTGGGCCGGACGGGAGACGACATGGCAGGACAGCACACGACGACGGCACCGGTGGACGGGGCGGGAGGGGGCCGATGATGGGGACGTCATCCGGCCTCGTCGAACGCGTCCGTGGGATCGTCGAACCGATCGTCGGCGACCTCGGCCTCGACCTCTACGACCTCGAGCAGCGGGGCGGGACCCTGCGCATCACCATCGACACGCCACCCGGATCCCCCGGTGGCGTCGACCTGGACAAGATCGCGGTCGCGACGCGCTTGATCTCGCGTGAACTCGACGAGCACGATCCGCTGCCCGGTCGCTACACGCTCGAGGTCACGAGTCCCGGCGTCGAGCGCAGCCTTCGCACCCCGGCCCACTTCCGACGCGAGATCGGCAAGCGCATCGCCGTCCGACTCGCCGACACGTCGGCGGAGGAGCGGCGACTCGAGGGCCTGCTCGTGGCCGCCGACGACTCGACCGCGACACTGCGCGTCGGCTCGCTCCCCGATGGGGCGCCCGACGACCGGACCATCGACATCGCCGGGGTTGACCGGGCGCGGACCGTGTTCGAGTGGGGCCCCCAGCCCAAGCCGGGTGGCCCGCGTGCCGGGCGCACCGCCGGATCTCGTCGTCAGGGCCCGGCGACACCGAGTGAAGTCGTCAGCGAGGCGACAGACTCCGAGGACCAACGAGTCGACCACCACATGGAGGAGCGAGCGTGAGCAATCTCGACATGAGCGAGGCCATCCGGATGCTGGCCCAGGAGAAGGGACTGTCAGTCGACGCCCTCCTCCAGGTGCTGGTCGAGGCGCTGGCCAGTGCCTACAAGCGGCGTCCCGACGCAGCCGACGAGGTCCAGGTCGGTGTCGACCCGTCGACGATGGAGTTCACATTCACGGCCTACGACCTCGACGAGGAGGGGAACTGGGTCAACCCGCGAGATGACACGCCCAGCCGGGCCGAGATGGGGCGCATCGCGGCGCAGACGGTGCGGCAGGTGATGTCGCAGCGGATCCGCGAGGTCGAGCGGGACCGCAAGTTCGAGGAGTACGCCAACCGCGAGGGTGACCTCGTGACGGGCATCATCCAGAGGACCGAGGCGCGCTACGCGCTGCTCGATCTCGGCCGCGTCGAGGCGCTGCTGCCCCAAGCCGAGCAGGTTCCCTTCGAACGTCCGAACCAGGGCGACCGTTCGAAGGCCTACATCGTCGAGGTGCGCCGCACCGCCAAGGGTCCGCAGATCGTCGTCTCCCGCACCCATCCCGGCCTGATCAAGCGCCTCTTCGAACTGGAGGTCCCCGAGATCGCCGACGGTGTCGTCGAGATCAAGGCCTGCGCCCGGGAACCAGGTCACCGCACGAAGATCGCCGTGTGGTCGAACGACCGCAACGTCGATCCCGTCGGGGCCTGCGTCGGGGCCCGCGGGGCCCGGGTGCGCATGGTCGTGAACGAGTTGCGGGGCGAGAAGATCGACATCGTTCCCTTCAGCGAGGACCTCGCCGACTTCGTGGCCAAGGCGCTCTCGCCGGCGAAGGTGTCTCAGGTGATCATCTCGGAGGACCGCACCCAGGCCGATGTCATCGTCCCGGATCACCAGCTCTCGCTGGCGATCGGGCGCGAGGGGCAGAACGCCCGCCTCTCGGCTCGCCTGACCGGTGTCCGCATCGACATCAGGTCCGAGTCACAGCTCGCCGAGGGTGGATCGTCGGGCAGCTTCGCGTCCGGTGTCGAGCCGGCGGTGGAGTACGCCGAGGGCGAGTGGGTGACCAACCCCGAGACCGGCGAGATGGAGTGGCATGCCGCCGACGGCACGGTCATCAGCCAGAGCGAGTGGGCGAGCGGGGAGACCGGGGCGGCCTCGGATGACGAGGCGTCCTCCGAGGAGACGCCGGCCGTCGACGAGCAGGAGCGGACGACCGAGGACGGTGAGGACGTCGGCTGAGCATCCGGGTCCCGTCCGGACCTGCATCGGGTGCCGGCGTCGTCGTCCGCAGGCATCGGTGCTGCGGTGCGGTGTGCGCTGCGGTGTCCCCGTCGTCGGACGGACCGAGTCGGGCCGGGGCGCCTGGGTGTGCGGCCGTGCCTGCGCCGAGACGGCGCTCCGCAACGGCGGGTTCGAGCGTGCGTGGCGCACCCGAGTCCGCCCCCTCGACCTCGAGGCGATGGTGTCGAGCCTCCCCGAGGTGTCGCCCGGAGCCCCGTTCGTGTCGCAGGGTGTGAGTCCGGTTGAAGTTTGCGAGACTGGGTTCTCCAGGGAAGGGTGATCACGGAGTGGCGAAGAACATACGGGTACACGAACTGGCCAAGGAGCTCGGCATGACCAATGCCGAGACCGTGGAGCTCTGTCACACCCTGGGTGTGCCGATCAAGGGCCAGTCGTCGTCGTTGAACGAGGCCTACTCCGACATGGTCCGTCGCCGCGCCGAGCGCGATGGCCTCACCCGTGACGAGCAGCCGGAGGAGCCGGCGCCGGAGAAGCCGGCGAAGAAGACGACTGCGAAGAAGACGCCTGCGAAGAAGGAGGCGACGAAGAAGCCGGCGAAGAAGTCGACCGTGCCGTCGACCGATGCCGAGTCACCCGACACCGCATCGACCACCGGGAAGGCGCCGGCGAAGGCCACCGCGAAGGCAGCCCGACCGGCGGTCACCGATGACACGGTCGCTGTGACGGCTGTCAGCGAAGTCGCTGAGATCCCGACGGAGCCCGCAGTGGCGGCTCCGTCCGCCGTCGCACCCGAACCGGTCGTCGAGCCGCCGGCAGCCGAACCCGCTGCGGCCGAGGTGGCCGAGCCGGCTCCGGAGCCCGAGGCACCTGCCACGCCACCCGCTGTCCCCACGGTGGGGACGTCCGACCAGACCGGACGCGTCATCTCGAGCGCCGGCCCCGGGTCGCCGTCCGCTCCTCCCGAACGGGTCATCTCGAGCCCCGGGCCGGGAGCCGCACCGCGTCCGGCTGCGCCCGAGGGAGCGGCGTCCCCGTCGGCGCCACCTCGTCCACCGATGTCGGGTCAGACCGGTCGCCCGATCCCGCCGCCTCCCGGCCGACCGTTGTCGTCCACCGGTCGGCCGATCCCGCCCCCGCCCGGGCAGGCGATGGCCCCCGGTGCGCGCCCGGCTCCCGGGCAGCGACCCGGGGGACCGCGGCCGGGTGGTTTCGCTCCCCGCCCCGGTGGTGGACCCCGACCCGGTGGGTTCGCGCCACGTCCCGGCGGTGGCCCGGGTGGTCCCGGCGGTGGTCCCGGCGGCGGTCGTCCCGGCGGCGGTCCCGGTGGTCGCCCGAGCGGCCAGCGGCGCCCACCGCGGCGTTCGAAGCGTCGCCGTCGTCGCGACCAGGACGAGCTCCAGCCGCAGCACCTGACGTTGACCTCCCGTGACGCTCCGGTCCCCGAGGGCACGATCGTCATCGAGCGCGGCGTCTCGGCGCAGGAGTTCGCCCCGAAGCTGAATCGCACGGCGGCCGACGTCGTCAAGTTCCTGTTGAACCAGGGCGAGATGATCACGGCAACGCAGGCGTTGTCGGACGACCACATGGAGCTCTTCGCCCTCGACGTCGGGGCCGAACTCCTGCTCGTCGACCCGGGCCAGCAGCAGGAACTCCAGCTGCAGGCGTTGTTCGACGACTCCGATGACGACGACGAGGACCAGCTCGTCGAGCGCCCACCGGTGGTGACCGTGATGGGCCACGTCGATCACGGCAAGACCACGGTGCTCGACAAGATCCGCTCCGCCAACGTCGTCGCCGGCGAGGCCGGTGGCATCACCCAGCACATCGGCGCGTACCAGGTCGAGCGCCAGGGCAACCGTCTGACCTTCATCGACACACCGGGCCACGCCGCGTTCACGCAGATGCGCGCCCGCGGTGCCCAGGTGACCGACGTGGTCGTGTTGGTGGTCGCTGCGGACGACGGCGTCATGCCTCAGACCATCGAGGCGATCAACCATGCCCGGGCGGCGGACGTGCCGATCATCGTGGCCGTGAACAAGATCGACAAGGACAACGCCGACCCCCAGCGGGTCCTGACCCAGCTCGCCGAACACGAACTCGTTCCCGAGGCGTGGGGAGGCGACACGATCGTCGTCGAGATGTCGGCGCTGCAGGAGCTCGGGATCGACGATCTGCTGGACCAACTGCTGGTCGTGGCTGAACTCGAGGAGTTGCGGGCCAACCCGACCGGTCGGGCCAAGGGGGTCGTTCTGGAGGCCAACCTCGACAAGGGGCGGGGCCCGGTGGCGACGGTGCTCGTCGACAAGGGCGAGCTCAAGGTCGGTGACCCGATCGTGGCCGGTGCGTCCTGGGGGCGGGTCCGGGCGATGATCAACGACCGCGGCGAGCAGGTGAAGGTCGCCGGTCCGTCGATGCCGGTCGAGGTCCTCGGACTCTCGTCGGTCCCGGCGGCGGGGGACGAGTTCCGTGCTGCGCCCGACGAGCGGGTCGCCCGCACGGTCGCCGATGCCCGTGGGCACCATCGCAAGATCCGCGATCAGCGGGCCGACGCCCGGGTGAAGACGGGCACGAAGCTCGAGGACATCTTCACCCAGATCCAGAGCGGCGAGTCGGCCACGCTGAACCTCGTGCTCAAGGCCGACGTCCAGGGTTCGCTGGAGGCGGTCACGGAGAGCCTCCGCAAGCTGAGTCGGCCCGAGGTCGAGCTCGTGTTCGTGCACCGCGGTGTCGGTGCGATCAGCGAGAACGACATCAGCCTCGCTGCGACGACGAACGCCACGATCATCGGGTTCAACGTGCGCCCGGACCGCAAGGGCCGCGAGCTCGCCGACCAGCAGGATGTCGAGATCCGGACCTACGAGATCATCTACAAGCTGCTCGAGGACATCGAACAGGCGATGGTCGGCATGCTGGCACCCGAGTTCGAGGAGGTCGTCACCGGCGACGCCGAGGTGCGCGAGATCTTCCGTGTCCCGAAGATCGGTGCGATCGCGGGGTGCTACGTGCAGAACGGACAGATCACCCGTGGCTCGAAGGTTCGCTTCCTGCGCGATGGGGCGATCATCTGGAAGGGTGAGATCTCGTCGCTGCGGCGGTTCAAGGATGACGTCCGCGAGGTGCGCGAGGGCTTCGAATGCGGTATCGGCCTGAGCGACTTCCAGGACCTCAAGCCCGGTGACATCATCGAGACCTACGACGAGCGCGAGGTCGCTCGGACCCTGAGTTGACCGTGGCCGGGAGGGGGCGTCGCTCGATGGGGCGGTCGGCTGGTGGGTCGACCCGGTACCCCCGCTCGGCTCGGGTCGGCGAGACGCTGCGCGAGATCATCGCCGACGAGCTCGTCCGGATCTCCGACGAGCGGCTCGAGTTCGTCACCGTCACCCGCATCGAGGTCGATGACGAACTCAACCGCGCCCACGTCTACTTCGACTCGCTCGCCGGTGTCGAGGGTGATGAGGAGATCATCGAGGCCCTCGGCGAGTACCGAGTGCGGATCCAGTCGTCGATCGCTCGTCAGATCAGGGCCAAGAAGACCCCGATCCTCGACTTCCGACCGGACGACGTGATCCGGGCTGCCGAGCGGATCGACGAGATCCTGCGGTCAGACCGGTCGCGCGACACCCCGACCGACGGGGACTGACCGTGGCCCGCCGCCGGCCGGCAGCGGTGCACGGCCTCTGCATCGTCGACAAGCCCGCGGGCATGACGAGTCACGACGTCGTCGGGCTGCTGCGCCACCGCCTCGGCGAACGACGTGTCGGCCACGCCGGCACGCTCGACCCCGACGCCACCGGCGTGCTCGTCGTCGCCGTCGGCTCGGCGACCCGCCTGCTGCAGTTCGCGACGGCGACGACGAAGACCTACGAGGGGGAGGTCGTCCTCGGTGTCGAGACCGACACCCTCGACTCGTCGGGTCGGGTCACCGCCACCCACCCGATGGCCCCCGTCGACATCGACGAGGTCCGACGGATCGTCGCGCAGCACCTCGTCGGCGAGATCGAGCAGATCCCGCCGATGGTCTCGGCCATCCGCGTCGACGGGCGCCGGCTGCACGAACTGGCCCGGGAGGGCATCGAGGTGGAGCGCCGTCCGCGGCCGGTCACCGTGCACCGTCTCGACGTCGAGCGAGCGGTTGATCCCGATGTGCTCCGGATCACTGTCGAGTGCTCGGCCGGCACGTACATCCGGACGCTGGCGGCCGACCTCGGCCGGCTCCTCGGTGGGGGAGCGCACCTCCGGTCGCTGCGTCGGACCGCCTCGGGCAGTTTCACGGTCGAGCGGGCCGCGCCACCTGACGTGTGCGAACTGCTACCGGTCATCACGGCCGTCGAATCCCTGCCCGCTGTGACGGTCGACGCGGCGACGGCCTCCCGGGTGGCGACGGGCCAGGTGCTGCCGCGGTGGCCGGGCCCGGGGCCGTGGGCCGTGTTCGGACCCGCCGGTGAACTCCTCGCCGTGTACGGACCGCATCGTGACGGGACGTCCAAACCGGTCGTCGTGCTCCCGACGATCAACGCTGGATAGGTTGCCGGCGTGCGCGTCATCACCGAGATCGACGGCCCGGTCTGGGCGGGAGGGCGCTCCGTCGTCACCATCGGGGCCTATGACGGCCTGCACCTCGGCCACCGCGCGGTCATCGACGAGGTCGTGGCCCTGGCGCGCGCCACCGGTGATCACTCCGTCGCAGTGACCTTCGACCGGCACCCGGCCTCGGTGGTGCGCCCGGAGTCGGCGCCGCGGCTGCTCACGACCCCGGAGCAGCGTCTGGAGCAGTTCGCGACCACTGGGATCGATGCCGTGGTGATGGTTCGCTTCGACGCCGAGCAGGCCGCGGAGGAGGCCCGATCGTTCGTCGAGCGGGTCTTCGTCCGCGGTCTGGCGGCACGGACGATCGTCGTCGGTGAGGACTTCCACTTCGGTCGGGCCCGACAGGGGAATGTCGCGATGCTGACCGAGGTCGGTCGGGAGTGCGACTTCACGGTCCGTCCGCTGGCCCTCGTGCCTGCCGGTGTCGAGGGTGTCGGTGCGGTCTCGTCGACGGCGATCCGTGCGGCGGTGGCCGCCGGTGACGTGGCTGCCGCCGCGGCCATGCTCGGTCGGCCGTTCGAGATCCGTGGGGTCGTGGAGGGTGGTGACCAGCGCGGTCGCACGATCGGCTTCCCGACGGCGAACGTCGCCGTCCCCGACGGATACGCGATCCCGGCGGACGGGGTGTATGCCGGAGTGCATCGTCGGCCCGACGGCACCGAGCACCCGTGCGCCGTGAACATCGGCCGGCGACCGACCTTCTACGCCGAGGCCCGGGTCTCGCTCGTCGAGTCGCACCTGATCGACACCTCGGCGGACCTCTACGGTGAGTCGGCGTCCATCCGTTTCGTGGCGCGTCTGCGAGCCGAGCGTCGCTTCGACTCGGTGGACGCGCTCCGGGCGCAACTCGACCTCGACGTCGACGCGGCCCGTCGTGTCCTCGGGGTTGCCCCGCCGACGGTCGCCCCATAGCCTTCCGACGTCCCCCGGGGTTCCGACTCCGGTGGATGCGATCGGTCCGCCGGGCCGGCGCGACCACCTCTCACAGGTAGGCAGGACCATCATGGCCATCGAACCCAAGGGTGATGTCATCGCCCGGAACCGTCAGAGCGACAACGACACGGGCTCGCCCGAGGTGCAGATCGCGCTGTTGACCTCCCGGATCCAGCACCTCACCGATCACCTGAAGACGCACCCGAAGGACCATCACAGCCGCCGCGGCCTCCTGATGCTCGTCGGCCGTCGCCGTCGCATGCTCGACTACGTCCGGTCGATCGATGTCGATCGCTACCGCGCCATCGTCGCGGCGCAGGGTCTGCGTCGCTGACCCGGTTGTGGTCGGTCTGCGTCGCTGACCCGGTTGTGGTTGGTCTGCGTCGCTGACCCGGTTGTGGCGAACGCCTCCGCCCGTTGGGGCAGGTGGCGCGCTAGCCTGCCGGTGGGTCACACATGTGCCCGCCGTACACCGAGCGTCCGTCGCCGGTTACCGGTTGCCTACCGCGCCCGCCGTAGCGGCGGTGCGGGGCTGCCAACTGGGAACCGTCCGGGCGCTCCATATCGGATCGACCCGATGTCGATCCGGAAAGGAGCCATTCCCATGGCTGATCCCATCCGCGTGTCCGCGCCCATCTCGGGCACCGACCGTGAACTGTCCTTCGAGACCGGAAAGTTCGCCCCGCAGAGCCAGGGTGCCGTCGTCGCCGCCATCGGTTCGACCCGCGTCCTGACCACCGCCAACGCCGCCCGTGACATCCGCCCGGGCATCGACTTCTTCCCGTTGACGGTCGACGTCGAGGAGCGGGCCTACGCGGCGGGCAAGATCCCCGGTTCGTTCTTCCGCCGTGAGGGCCGCCCGACCGAGGAGGCGATCCTCACCTGTCGCCTGACCGACCGTCCCCTGCGCCCCGCCTTCCCGGACGGGTTCCGCAACGAGACGCAGATCGTGACGACCGTCCTCGGCGTCGACATGGCGAACCCGTACGACGTGCTGTCCATCAACGCCGCCTCGGCGGCACTGATGATCTCGGGCATCCCCTTCGAGGGTCCGATCGGCGCCGTCCGCGTCGCCTACACCACCGACGGTTCATGGATCCCCCACCCCACCTACGCCGAGGGCGAGGCCGGAACATTCGAACTCGTGGTGGCGGGACGCGAACTCGACAACGGCGATGTCGCCATCATGATGGTCGAGGCGGGCGGCACCGAGCGCAGCTTCTACCACTACGAGGACGGCGCACCCAAGGTCGACGAGGCCACGCTGGCAGCCGGCCTCGAGGCGTCGAAGACCTGGATCAAGGAGTCGATCGCGCTGCAACGCCAGCTCGTCGCCAGCGTGATCGCCATGCGCGGGCCGATCGCCCCGCTCGAGTTCACCCCGGTCCTCGACTACACCCCCGAGGTGTTCGCCGCCGTCGAGGCGGCCGTGTCGTCCGACATCGCCGCAGCGGTCACGATCGCCGGCAAGGCCGAGCGCAACGCCGCCACGGATGCGGCCGCGGCGAAGGCGCTTGCCGCCCTGTGCGGTGAGGGTGGTGCCTTCGCCGGTCAGGAGAAGGGCGTCAAGGAGGCCGTTCGATCGCTCACCAAGAAGCTCGTCCGTCGACGCATCGTCGAGGAGGGCGTCCGCATCGACGGTCGCGGTGTCCGCGACCTCCGGCCGGTGTCGGCCGAGGTCGGTGTGCTGCCGACCGCACACGGCTCGGGACTGTTCCAGCGCGGTGAGACCCAGGTGATGAACGTCTGCACCCTGGCCATGCCCCGCATGAACCAGATGCTCGACACGCTCTCGCCGAACAACGAGAAGCGCTACCTCCACCACTACAACATGCCGCCGTGGGCCAACGGGGAGACCGGCCGGGTCGGCTCGCCGAAGCGCCGCGAGATCGGACACGGTGCCCTCGCAGCCCGCGCCGTGATGCCCGTCGTCCCGAGTCAGGAGGACTTCGCCTACACGCTGCGGCTCGTCTCCGAGGTCATGTCGTCGAACGGCTCCACCTCGATGGGGTCGGTGTGCTCGTCGAGCCTGTCGCTCATGGACGCCGGCGTGCCGATCCGCGGTGCGGTCTCCGGCATCGCGATGGGTCTGGTGAAGGAGGGCGACCGCTACGTCACCCTGACCGACATCCTCGGCGCCGAGGACGCGTTCGGTGACATGGACTTCAAGGTCGCCGGCACCGCCGACGCGATCACGGCCCTGCAGCTCGACACCAAGATCGACGGCATCCCGGCCAACGTGCTCGCCGACGCACTCCAGCAGGCGCGCGAGGCCCGCATGACGATCCTCGACGTGATGAACGCCGCCATCGCCGGCCCGCGGGCCGAGGTCGCCGAGACGGCGCCGAAGATCGCGACGCTGACGATCCCGATCGACAAGGTGGGCGAGGTGATCGGGCCGAAGGGCAAGATCATCAACACGATCCAGGCCGAGACCGGTGCCGACATCAGCGTGGACGACGACGGCGCCGTCGGCATCGTCACGATCGGCGCGGTCGAGGCGTGGCGCATGGAGGAGGCCAAGGCCGCGATCCTGGCGATCGTCGACCCGCCGAAGGCCGAGCTCGGCAAGACCTACATGGGCCGGGTGGTCAACATCACCAAGTTCGGTGCGTTCGTGAACATCCTCCCCGGTCGCGACGGGCTGGTGCACATCTCGAAGCTCGGTCGAGGCAAGCGGATCAACTCGGTGGAGGACATCCTGTCCCTCGGTGACGAGATCGAGGTCGTCGTCGAGGAGATCGACGATCGGGGCAAGGTCAGCCTCCGTCCGGCCGGTGACGCCCCCGAGGCGTCGGGCGAGTCCTCGGGCGAGCCGTCCGACGCCCCCCGTGAGCGTCGGGAGCCGCGTCGCCGTGATGACGAGGCCGGGGACTCCGTCGAGTCGGTGAGCTTCGACGAGGTGTTCGATGCCGAACTCGCCGACGAGCTCGGCGATCTCGGTCCGAGTGGCGAGCGCCGCTCCGGACGCGACGGTGGCCGTGACGGCGGCCGGCGCCGTCATCGCTGAACCGATCGCGGAGGACTGAACGCGTCGTCCGACTCGACAGTGGCCTCACGGTCGCCATCGACGAGATGGCGACCACGAGGTCGGTGTCGGTCGGCGTGTGGGTCCCCGTCGGGTCGCGTGACGAGGAGGTGGAGCTGGCCGGTGTCAGCCACTTCCTCGAGCATCTCCTCTTCAAGGGCACCCCGACGCGCTCGGCCCGGGACATCTCCCGCCAGGTCGACCGGGTCGGCGGCGATGTGAACGCCTACACCGCCAAGGAGCACACGACGTTCTACTGCCGCATGCCGGCTCGACACGCGGTGGACGCCGTCGCTCTCCTCGCCGACGTCGTGTGCTCCCCGTCGCTCGACCCCGCCGACGTCGAGAGCGAGCGCCAGGTGATCCTGGAGGAACTGGCCATGGACGACGACGTGCCCGACGAGGTCGTGCATCGGGTGTTCGCCGAGCAACTCTTCCCGGGGCATCCGCTCGGGCGGGACACCGGTGGCGATCGCGAGACGGTGCGCCGCATCTCGACGGGCGACGTGCGTGGCTTCCACGACCGCTACTACGGCGCCTCGTCGATGGTGGTCTCCATCGCCGGTGCCGTCGACGTGGACGAGATGCTCTCGGCGGTCGAGCGGTCATTCGCCGTCGGTGCCCCACGGGCCGAACGCCCGATCCGGACCGCCCCGTCCGGGGTCGGTCCCGACCGTCATCTGCACGACGAGACCGAGCAGGTCCACATGGTCATCGGAGGTCGCGGCCTCGGGCGTCGGGACCCGGACCGTGAGGCGCTCGACGTCGTCAACCATGCACTCGGTGGGGGACTGTCGAGCCGGCTGTTCGACGAGATCCGGGAGCGGCGCGGGCTCGTCTACTCGGTGTTCTCGGGTGTCGGCGGGTACGAGGACGCCGGCGTCTGGTCGGTCTACGCGGGCACCCAGCCCGAGCACGCCGACACCGTCCGCCACCTCATCGGCGAGATCATCGACTCCATGGCGGCGGGTGGGGTCACCGAGGACGAACTGGCGGTGGCGGTGGGCTACCTCGTCGGCGCGTACGAGCTCGGCCTCGAGGACTCCGGCGCCCGCATGAGCCGGCTTGGTGGGATGCTGACGCTCCTCGGTGAGGTCCGACCCGTCGAGGAGCAGATCGCCCGCTGGGAGGCGGTGTCGCTCGACGACACGGCCCGGGTCGCCCGGGAGATCCTCACCACCGGCCGGACCATGGTCTCGGTCGGACCGACCTGAACCGCTACGGTCGACGCCATGTCGTCCATCAGGGTCGGGGTGATCGGTGCCAACGGTCGGATGGGTGCGACCGTGTGCGAGGCCGTGCGGGCGGCCGACGGTCTCGACCTCGCGGCGCTGGTCGATTCGTCGGCACCCGAGGGCGCGCTCGCCGGCGACGGTGCCCTGATCGGCCGCGAGCTGCGCGTGCTGGCCGAGGCCGGTTGCGATGTCGCCGTCGACTTCTCGGTCGCGACGGCCACCCGGGCGGCCCTGCCGTTCCTGGCGATGCACGGGATCCACGCAGTCGTCGGGACCACCGGTCTCGACGAGGACGACATCGCCGCCTTCCGTCGGGCCTTCGATGGGTCGACCGCCAACTGCCTCATCGCGGCGAACTTCGCGATCTCGGCGGTCCTGATGATGCGTTTCGCCGAGATGGCCTCGCCGTACTTCGACACCGCCGAGATCATCGAACTGCACCACGACGCCAAGGTCGACGCACCCTCGGGGACGGCGCTCGCGACCGCAAGCCGCATGTCACCGCCCGATGGGGGCTGGGCCGCCGACCCGACCCGGGACGTCGAGGTCGAGGGGGCTCGCGGTGGACTCGGTCCGAACGGCGTCAGGGTGCACTCGGTGCGGATGCGCGGGATGACGGCACACCAGGAGGTCATCCTCGGGGCGGCCGGGCAGACGCTGACCATCCGCCAGGACTCCTACGATAGAAGCAGCTTCATGCCCGGTGTCGTACTGGCCTGCCGTCGCGTCGGGGACCTGCCCGGGCTGACGATCGGGCTCGACGCCCTCCTGTGATCAGAGTGCGCCGGTGTCAGAGTGCGCCGAGGGCGGCGTCGTAGTCGGGTTCCTGCGCGATCTCGGGGACGAGTTCGGAGTGGACGACGGTGCCGGACTCGTCGAGGACGACCACGGCCCGAGCCATGAGGCCCTTCAGCGGTCCGTCGAGCAACCGGACCCCGAAGGCATCCGCGAAGTCGCTCCGGAACGCGGAGGCGGTGATGCAGTTCTCGATCCCCTCGGCGCCGCAGAACCGGGTCTGGGCGAAGGGGAGGTCCTCCGACACGCACACCACGACCGCATTGTCGAGCGACGCCGCCCGCTCGTTGAAGACCCGGACACTCGTCGCGCAGGTCGGCGTGTCGATCGAGGGGAAGATGTTCAGGATGACGCGCCGGCCGGCGAGCGTCTCGTTCCCGAGTTCGGACAGGTCGGCACCGACGAGGGTGAAGGTGGGGCCGGGCGCGCCCACTGTGGGGAGCTCACCGGAGGTCGAGAGGGGATTGCCGCGCAGTGTCACCGTTGCCATGGCCACAGTCTGACATCTCCGCCGGGTCTCAGCGTGCCGTCCCACCCCGGAAGTTGCGGACGTTCACCAGGAGCACCAGCACGACCGAGATCCCGACAGCCCACCACGAGTAGCGCTGGATGAGGTTGACGACGTCGGTCAGTTGCTCCTCGAACACGACGGCCAGCCAACGGATCAACGCCAGACGTCCGATGATGCCGATGCTCACCAGGGTGACGAGTCGTGGCCAGCGAGTGTGATGGACCCCGCTGATCGCCGCGACCAGGTTCGAGCCGACGAACACGGGCACCACGATCCACTCGGCTCGCTCGTAGCCGCGCCGGAAGCCGTCGAGCGCTTCGGCGTCGACGCCGAGGTAGCGCGTGAACCAGTTGAGGGCCGTGGCGTGGTACGCGCGTCCGATGAGATGCAGGACGACGAAGGCGATCGCGATGCGCGCTGACCCGATGATCCAGTAGGCGCCCTCGGCGACGTCGGCTCCCAGCGCCAACGCCAGGTACCGATTGCGGGACGACAGGGCGAGCAGTTGGGCCGGTGAGGACTCGAGCAAGCGGGCCCAGGCCACCCCGGCGACGTTGGTGGCGACCACGAGTGCGACGAACGCGGCCAGCGCGATCGGGCCCCAGGTCGGCCGGTCGCTCGCCTGACCCGCCCCGGTGTCGTCGATCGCGGTCACGCCGTGACGCTACCGGTCACGTCGGGAGCGAGACCCAGAACGAACGGGCGCGGGCGACGGTGCGGCCGTGGTCGTCGAACGCCTCGCTGCACGCACCGCGTTTGCGGCCGTCCCACGCCGGATCGTGGTCGCCGGGCCACGCGACGAGGGCCAGCGTCTCGCCGGGGACCACGGGGCGCAGGACGTCGACCGCGTACTGGACGGTCACGACCCGTCGCACCTCGGGCACGAAGCCGACGTAGAAGGCGGCGGTGCAGTCCAGCGCCGCCCACAGGACTCCCGTCGCCGATATCGCTGTGGTGGCCCAGGTGGGCACGGTCCAGTCGGTCGCCAGGCGGCCGTCACCGAGCGGGCAGGCGTGGACGCCCATGGTGTCGTGCCGTGTGCCGCACGAGAAGCAGTCGGGCACCGGGTGGGGGACGACGAAGGTGTCGAACGCGGCGCGGGCGGCCCGTGCCGTGGCGATGTCGACCGGTTCGGTCCCCGGCACGTCGGGTGTCCACTCCCGTGATGTCATGATCACCGTCGACGTGTCGTCGACGAGGCGGTGGCCGTCGTCGGTCTCCTCGATGTGCAACGGCCGGTCGAACGGGATCGGTGCCCGCAGGGAGATCGTCGCCGGGTAGGGGAGCCGACGGGCGAAGAGGGCGGAGCTCCACCCTCCCTGGCCCGATCCCGGCGGTCCCTCGAAGCGGCGCTCCACGAGAATCGCGGTCGGGTCGACGTCCATCGGGACGACGCTAGTGGGGGTCGGCTCCCGGCCGGGAAGTCCGCCCAACTACCGTTCTGCCATGCGCGGATTGATGCAGGACGTCCCCTTGAACATCTCCCATCTCTTCGACCGGGCCGAGCTCTACCACGGTCGCAAGGAGGTCGTGACGGCGACCGGAGCGGGCCGGGAACGGACCACGTACGCGGCGTGGGCCGAACGGACCCGCCGCCTCGGCGGCGCGCTGGACGCGCTCGGCATCTCCGCCGACGGGCGTGTGGCCACGTTCGCCTGGAACACGGCCCGGCATCTCGAGTTGTACTTCGCTGCGCCCTGCAGCGGTCGGGTGCTGCACACCCTCAACATCCGACTGTTCCCCGAGCAGTTGACCTACATCGTGAACCATGCCGACGATGAGGTGATCTTCGTGGATCGGTCGCTGCTCGGGCTCCTGGCACCGTTGCTGCCGACCTTCGAGCGCCTCCGTCACCTGGTTCTGATGGACGACGGCAAGGGCGACGTGCCCGACGATCTCCACGGTCTCGAGCTCCTCGACTACGAGCACCTGCTGGCCGCGGCGACGCCGGTCGAATGGCGGGAACTCGACGAGAACCGTGCCGCGTCGATGTGCTACACGTCCGGGACGACGGGCAATCCGAAGGGTGTCGTCTACTCGCACCGCAGCACGGTCCTGCACACGATGGGCACCATGACCGTCGACTCGCTCGGCGCACGGGAGTGCGACGTGATCCTGCCGGTCGTGCCGATGTTCCACGCCAACGCCTGGGGCCTGGCGCACGCCGGTGTGGCTGCCGGCTCCACGCTGGTGATGCCGGGCCCCGATCTCTCCGGCAAGGCGATCGCCGACCTCGTCGTCGAGGAGCGGGTCACCGTCGCCGCCGGCGTCCCGACGATCTGGATGCAGGTCCTGCCCGAGCTCAAGGGTCGGGACACGTCGTCGTTGCGGGCGATCCCCTGCGGGGGGTCGGCCGTCCCACGGGCGCTCTCCGAGGCGTACCGGGAACAGCTCGGACTGCCGATCCTGCAGGCCTGGGGAATGACCGAGACGAGCCCGATCTGTGCGGTCGCCCACCTCGATGGCGACGAGCACGACCTCGGCGTCGAGGAGCAGGCCGACCTGCGCACGATGGTCGGCCGCATCACCTTCGGGGTGGAGATGCGCGTCGTCGATCCGGGCACCGGGGCGCCGGTGCCCTGGGATGCCGAGTCGAGCGGCGAGTTGCAGGTTCACGGCACCTGGATCGCTGCGACCTACTACGAGGACGAGCGAGCCAACGACAGCTTCACCGCCGACGGGTGGTTGCGCACGGGGGATGTCGCCACGGTCGATGCTCGCGGCCGGATCCGTCTCGTGGACCGCACCAAGGACCTGATCAAGTCCGGCGGGGAGTGGATCTCCTCAGTCGAGCTCGAGAACGAACTGATGGCGCACCCGGACATCGCCGAGGCGGCGGTGATCGGTGTCGCCCATCCGCGCTGGTCCGAGCGACCGCTGGCCTGCGTCGTTCGGGCACCCGGTTCGGCGATCACCGCCGAGGAGGTGCTCGCCTTCCTGGCCCCGAAGGTGGCCAAGTGGCAACTCCCCGATGCGGTCGAGTTCATCGACGAGGTCCCCAAGACGTCGGTCGGCAAGTTCTCCAAGAAGGACCTCCGGGAGCGCTTCGCGACCTACGTGCTCCCCGACGACTGATCCCGATCTCCCCCGTCGGCTCGCCCGTGGGCCTTGACGGTGAGACGGAGTGTGTCTTATCGTCTCAGATGTGACGTCCGACACCTCGACCGGCATGCCGTCCCGTGGCCGTCCGGTCCTCACGGACGTCGAGAACAGGGTCCTCGACGCGGTCCTGGAGTGCAGTCGGCGCTGGGGGTTCACGAGGATGACCATCGACGACATCGTCGAGTCGTCCGGCGTCTCCCGTGCCACCGTCTACCGGATGTTCCCCGGAGGGAAGGACGTGCTGTTCGAGGCGCTGCGCGTCCGCGAACTGGCGGCCTTCTTCTCCGCCCTCGAGGCGGAGTTGATCGACGCCGTCGACCTCGAGGAGGTCCTCGTGCGCAGCCTCGTGACCGCGACGCGGCGCCTGCGCGACGACGAGCACCTCGCCGTCATGCTGGCGAGCGAACCGGGCGAGACCCTGAGCGACCTCACGGTCGACGGCCTGCCACGGATCATCCGGATGGCGAGTGAGACCCTCGCACCGTGGGTCGCCCCGCACCTCGACCCCGAGGCGGCGCGGACCCTCATCGACGTGCTCGTGCGCCTGACGATCTCGTACTTCCTCGCCCCGAGCGACCATGCCGACCTGGCCGACCCGGAACGTGCCCGGTCGCTCCTCGCCCCGATGCTGGCTGCGTTGGGGACGCACCAACCCGACACCCACCCCGACAGGAGAATGCGATGAGCACCACCGAGAACCCGACCGCCAACGCCGACATCATCGGTCGTGACGACATCAACGACATCGAGGCGATCCTGTCGGTGACGAACGTCGACGTCGACGAGGTGACCCACATCGTCAAGGACAACGCCGACGCGATCTTCACCTGGGACTACTCCCTCGCCCGGCCGCAGCTCCGCAAGCTCTACGAGAAGGCCAAGACCGGGCAGTGGAACGGCACGACCGACCTCCCGTGGGACACCGATGTCGAACTCGACGAGGTCGTGTCAGCCGACCAGGCAGCCTTCTCGGCCGGTCTCAGCCCGGATCACTACGCCGGCACCGTCGTCGAGAAGTGGGGCGACAAGGAGTGGCTCGAGTTCGGCATCGACCAGCGTCGTTGGACGCTGTCGCAGTTCCTGCACGGCGAGCAGGGTGCGTTGCTGTGCACGGCGAAGATCACCGAGACCGTACCGTGGTACGACGCCAAGCTGTACGCGGCGACGCAGGTCGTCGACGAGGCCCGCCACGTCGAGGTGTTCGCCCGGTACCTCGACGAGAAGCTCGGCGGCGGCTTCCAGGTCAACGCCCATCTCCGGATGCTCCTCGACGACATCATCGAGGACTCCCGTTGGGACATGACCTACCTCGGCATGCAGGTCATGGTCGAGGGCCTCGCCCTCGCGGCGTTCGGCTTCATGCATCAGATGACCGAGGAGCCGCTGCTGAAGCAGTTGCTGCGCTACGTGATGAGCGACGAGGCCCGCCACGTGGCGTTCGGAGTGCTGTCCCTCAAGGAGGTCTACGAGGGGATGACCGATGCCGAGATGAAGGATCGGCAGGAGTTCGCCTTCGAGGCCGCGATCCGCATGCGCGACCGCTTCCTGTCCCAGGAGGTGTGGGAGCGCCACGGCGTCAACCCCAAGGACGTCGTCCCGCTCGTGCTGCGCGACCCGACCCGCGACCTCTTCCAGCAGATGCTTTTCTCCAAGATCGTCCCGAACTGCAAGAAGCTCGGACTGCTGGACCGCAACGAGTCGTGGCTGCGCCGTCGCTTCGAGGAGATGAACGTCATCCAGTTCGAGGACTGGGAGGACACCGGCAGCGAGTACGTGAAGTTCGAACTCGAGGGCACCACCGCCTGAGCCGGCCACTCGCTAGTGTCGGGCGGGCATGACTGCCTCCCCGCGATTCGGCCGGATCCTGACGGCCATGGTCACCCCCTTCGACGAGAGCGGCTCGGTCGACCTCGATCTCGCCGGTGTGCTCGCCAGGCGGCTCGTCGCCGAGGGGAACGAGGGCCTCGTCGTGTGCGGGACGACCGGCGAGTCACCGGTGCTGTCCGACGACGAGAAGTTGTCGATGCTCGCGGCGGTCGTCGAGGCGGTCGACGTCCCGGTCATCGCCGGGACGGTCGGGTCGGACACGGCGCACTCCATCGAGCTCTCGCGGCGAGCCGAGAAACTCGGAGTGGCGGGAATCCTCGCCCTGTGCCCGTACTACAGCAGGCCGTCGCAGACCGGCATCGAATCCCACTTCAGGGCCATCGCCGCCGGGGTCGGACTGCCGCTCATGATCTACGACATCCCGGTCCGCACCGGTCGGAAGGTCTCGACCGAGGTGCTGCTCCGCCTCGCCGGGGATGTGCCGAATATCGTCGCCCTGAAGGACGCCGCCGGCTCTCCCGCCGAGACGGCCCGACTCCTCGCCTCCGCTCCCGCCGCATTCGAGGTGTACAGCGGTGACGACGGTCTCACGCTGCCGTTGCTGTCGATCGGGGCGGTCGGCACGGTCGGCGTCGCGACGCACTGGACGGCGCCCGACCACGTCGAGATGTTCGA
>JBEAPU010000117.1:0-2727 GCA_041164245.1 Actinomycetota bacterium
CCGACGCCACCAGCCGCGGCTCCAACCGCACCGGCACCACCCGGGCCGGCTCCGCACCCATCAACGGACGCCCGCGCGTCACGATCTGCTCGACCAACTCATCCACCGGGATCGCCAGATAGCGCTCGATGGCCGCATCGAAGTCGGCGTCGGTCCACTCGCTCCCATCCGCGCCGACGAAGACCTCACCCGGCTCGGCCAACCGCCAATGGATGTGCCCGTACACGCCACTCGTCGGCGTGACGTCCTCCTCCGGCTCCCCCATCATCGTCCTCCCCACCGCTCGGCGATCGACCGCCGCAGCGGCATCGCATGGAACACCTGTGGTGTGGTCGCTCCGTGACGGACCAACACCTCGTACAACTCGCCCGTCGGACCCGCACCGATCACCAACTCGACGTTCATGTCGGCCGGTTCCGGCGACTGCACGACGATCGCGTTCTCGATCACGTGACAGATCGTCGCCAGCGACACACCATGCCGCCGAGCGGACGCCAGGACCACGACAGCAACATCACCGAATAACGTAACACGAAAATCCTCCCCGTCGGCCGGCACCCGACAGGGGGCACGGGACAACCGTCCCGATCGGAAACCTCACCGCCCACCCGCACCCCACCTGAACAGGCACAACCGCACGACATCGGTAGCCTCGGACGACGAACGTCCGTCCCCGACGGACCAGCGTGAACATGAGCGACACCGGCCCCAACGCGACGGTCATCAACGACCGCTACCGCATCCAACGTCGCGTCGGCCGCGGCGGCATGGCCGACGTGTTCCTCGCGCGCGACCTCCTCCTCGACCGCGACGTCGCCGTCAAGGTCCTCTTCCCCGAATTCGCCGTCGACCCCAAGTTCGTCGAACGCTTCCGCCGCGAGGCCCAGAGCGCCGCCAACCTCACCCACCCCAACATCGTCAACGTCTACGACTGGGGCAAGTTCGAGGGCACCTACTTCATCGCCATGGAGTACGTGCAGGGCCGCACCCTCGCCGACATCTGCCGCAACGGTCGCCAACTCAACGCCCTCCAGGCCGCCGAGATCGCATCCGAGGTCGCCGCCGCCCTCGGCTTCGCCCACGACGCCGGCCTCGCCCACCGCGACATCAAGCCCGCCAACATCCTCATCGGCTCCACCGGCACCGTGAAGGTCGCCGACTTCGGCATCGCCCGAGCCATGAACGCCCCCACCGAATCCAACCTCACCCAGGCCGGATCCGTGATGGGCACCGCCAGCTACTTCTCACCCGAACAGGCCCAGGGCGCCCAACCCGACCCGCGCAGCGACCTCTACTCGCTCGGCATCGTCATGTACGAGATGGTCGCCGGCCGCGCCCCCTTCACCGGTGAGAACCCCGTCGCGATCGCCTACAAGCAGGTCCACGACACCGCGGCGCCCCTCGACACGCACAACCCCGACGTGCCCGCCTAGTTCGAGGCCATCGTGATCAAGCTGATGCGCAAGGACCCGGCCACCCGCTACCAGAGCGCCGCCGACCTCCGTGACGACCTGCGCCGCTTCCGCAACGGCACCACCCCGCACGCCCACACCGAGATCATGGGAAGCGGAACCCCGGGCGCCGCTGGCTCCGGCGCACCCACCGACGGCATCGACTCCGCCGCCGCCACCCGTCGGGTCATCATCGACGACACCGCCCCCCGCTCACCGATCGACACCGGTGCCGCCACCGGCATCACCCCGATCATCGACCCGAACGCCGCCACCAGCGCCCAACCGGCAGCCTCGATCGGCGGGCCGGCGATCCCCGGCAACCCGACCCTCGTCACCCCCGCCGCACCCGGCGCCGACGTCTCCGGCCTCCCACCGGGCGCCTCACCGGACGCCGACTACTACACCGACGCCCCCACCCGCACCGGCTGGTATGCCCTCGGCGCGTTCATCGCCCTCGTGCTGCTCGTCATCGGTGGCGTGTTCGTCTACCAGGCCCTCGCCGGCCGCAACGACAGCGCCACCACCCGTGTCCTCGCGGACTACACCAACCAGCGCCTGTCCGCCGTCACCGCCGCACTCGATGAACTCGGCCTCGACTACCGGCCCGTGCCCGAGGTCGCCACCGGCGTCCCCGAGGACTTCGTGCACCGCACGGACCCCGCAGCCGGCACCGTCGTCGTCGAGGGAACCATCGTCCTCCTGTACTTCAACCCGACCGAAGCGCTGCAGGGCGTGCCGAACGTGGCCGGCTTCACCCTCGACGAAGCCCGCCGCATCCTGTCCACCGACGGTTTCGTCACCAGCGAGACGAGCGAGATCTCCGAGGTGGCCGCCGGACTCGTCATCCGCACCGACCCCGCCGCCGGCCAACGCGTCCGGCAGGACACCCCGATCCTCATCGTCGTCTCCGGCGGACCCGACGAGGTGTCGGTGCCCGCCATCGTCATCAACCAACCCGAACAGACCGCCGTCGACTTCCTCACCGACGAGACCGGCCTCGTCGTCACCGTCGAACGCATCGTCGACCCCGTCGTGCCCGAGGGCACCGTCATCCGCACCGACCCGGCACCGAACACGATCGTGCGCCGCGGCTCGAACATCACCGTGTTCGTGTCACAGGGCCCCGGCAAGACGACCGTCCCGGCCCTCATCGGCCTGACCGAGAGCCAGGCAACCGAGCTGCTGCGGGCCGCGGAGCTCACGTGGGACGTGCTGACCCGGAACCTCGACGACCCGGACGACCCGAACGGCGGACTCGTCGTCGAACAGAGCG
>JBEAPU010000118.1:0-30830 GCA_041164245.1 Actinomycetota bacterium
GCCACCAGGATCGCGATCACCCGCGGTGATCGCGCCCAGAGCCTGCTGCTCGCCGTCGAGGATGCCGGACCGGGGGTCGCACCGGGTGAACGCGAGCGGATCTTCGAGCGCTTCGCCCGCGGGAGTGCTGCTCGCCATCGCATCGGCACCGGACTCGGACTGGCCCTCGTCGCCGAGCACGCCCGCGCCCTCGGTGGCGCCGCGTGGGTCGAGGACGTCCCGGGAGGCGGAGCGCGTTTCGTCGTCCGCCTCCCGACGCCCACCGCCACCGTGGAGGCCGAGCGATGAGCCGTGTCCAGCAACGGGTGACGTTCGCCGTGCTGGCGTCGATCAGCGCCGCGGCGTGCGGACTCCCCCTCGACGACCGGGTCCAGCCCTACGACGACGTCCCCTTCGACCTCGGCGGCACGACGACGACCGTCATCGTGGAAGACACGACGACCACCAGCGTCGCCGACCCCGAGGTGACCACCACGACGATCGTGCGCACCGTGCCGGTCGACATCGCGTACGTCCTCGGCGGTGGCGGACTCCAACGGGTGACGCTGGAGTTGCCGGCACCGGTGTCGAACCGGTTGCTCATCGAGCGTCTCGAGAGCCCACCGTCCGATGGGGGCACACTGCTGCGCACCGAGGTCGAGCGGGGACTCGTGACGAGTTTCAGCATCGACCGCGGCGTCGCCACGGTCAGTCTCGGGCGGGGGGTGCTCCAGCGCCTCGGCAGCCTCCAGCAACGACGGGCCATCGCCCAGATCGTCCTGACCCTCACCCTGTTCACGACCGAGCAGGGCGGCATCGGCCAGGTCGGTTTCGTCGTCGACACCACGCCGCTGAGCGTCTTCGTGCCCTCCCGAGGATCCAACAGCGAGCCCGGCGAACCGCTGGCCTACGCCGACTTCGCCGTGCTTCTCGCCGACTCCGACGGGACCGTCACGACGACCGCTCCGAGCACCACCCCGCCGACCGTTCCGACCACCTCGACGACCACCTCGGCCGACGAGCCCGACGTGCCGGACGGTTCGACGACGACCACCGCACCGCCGACGGCCGCTGCGTCCACCAGCCAGCCCCCGCTTCCGACCTCGACGACGGTCGCCGGCTGAGCGGGCTCAGTACCCGAGACGCTCGACCCGGTCGGGTCTCCGCTGCCAGTCACGGTCCACCTTCACCCGCAGCTCCAGGTACGCCCCGGGCGGCAGTTGGGCCCGCACCGCCGAGCCGACCTCCTTGAGCACCGCGCCGCCGCGGCCGATGACCATGCCCTTCTGGCTCTCCCGCTCCACGACGATCTCGCACCGGATCCTCGGCCACTCCCACTCGGTGACCCGCGTGGCGATCGAGTAGGGCAACTCGTCTCGGAACAGCGCCAGCAGCTGCTCGCGGACGAGTTCGGCGACCCAGCGACCCTCGTCGACATCGTTCGCCTCGTCGTCCGGGAAGTACTTCGGCCCCGCCGGCAGGGTGGCCAGCAGATGTGCCACGAGCGCGTCGACCCCGACGCCCGTGCGCGCCGACACCGGGAAATAGGCGGACGCGTCCAGCTCGGCCGAGGCGCCGAGCATCGCCACCACCTGGTCGGGTCGTGCGACATCGACCTTGTTGACGACGACGACGAGACGCGACCGGTCGAGACGATCCGCCACCCAGCGATCGCCCGAGCCGAAGGGCATCGTCGCATCGAGCACCAGGCACTGCACGTCGACGTCGCCGGCGCTCTCGAGCGCTGTCGCGTTCACCCGCTCGCCGAGGGCCGTGACCGGCTTGTGCAGACCCGGTGTGTCGACGAAGACCATCTGGGCGCCGTCCCGGGTGAGCACCCCCATCACGCGGTGGCGCGTCGTCTGGGGCTTGTCCGAGACGATGGACACCTTGCGACCGCACATCGAGTTCACGAGCGACGACTTCCCGACGTTCGGTCGACCGAGCAGCCCGACGAATCCGGATCGGTGCTGCGGAGCGGGCGGGGACACCACACCACATAGTTACCAGCGCACGGGTCACTGGCCGCCGCCGGCTTCGTCGACGGGGTCCACGCTCTGGCATCCTGACCGGATGAGCCCGCGCATCATCAACGGTCCCGAGGAACTCAAGGCCCTCGTCGGCGAGCACCTCGGCCACAGCCCCTATGTGACGATCAGCCAGGAGCAGGTCAACCTCTTCGCCGAGGCGACCGGCGACCACCAGTGGATCCACGTCGATGTCGAGCGGGCCACCGCCGGACCGTTCGGCGCCCCGATCGCCCACGGCTACCTCACCCTGTCGCTCGGCCCGATGCTCTATCCCCAGGTGGTCAACATCACCGGCTTCTCGATGGGCGTGAACTACGGAGCCAACAAGGTCCGCTTCATGTCGCCGGTGAAGGTCGGCTCGAACCTCCGCCTCGGGGTGAAGCTCCTCGAGGTGTCCGACATCGCCGGCGGCATCCAGAGCACCCTCGAGTTCACCTTCGAGTGCGAGGGCGCCGACAAGCCGAGCTGCGTCGCCGAGATCATCTTCCGCAGCTACCTCTGAGCCGGGTCCCGGCGCGACACCCTGCCAACCATGTCGACGTCGGCCGCCCCGGTGGGGCTGGTGGAGATCCTCGATGCCATCGCTGCGGCGACCGACCCCAGCGCCCCGTGCGTCATCGGGCCGGGAGAGCGTCACCTCGATTGGGGGGAGTTCACGGAACGACGTCGCCGACTCGCCGGGTTCCTCCACAGCCGTGGACTCGGGTGCAACCGTGCACGACACGAGCTCGGGGACCACGAGTCGGGACAGGATCACCTCGGGCTGTTGCTGCACAACTGCCCCGAGTATCTCGAGGCGATGATCGGTGCGTTCGGGGCGAGGGTCGCTCCGCTCAACGTCAACTACCGCTACACGGCGACCGAGCTCGTCGAGGTCCTCGGCGAAGCCGGGGTCACGGCGGTCATCGTCCACGATGCGCTGTCGGCGGTCCTGGCCGACGCCCTGCCCGAGTTGCCGGGGATCCGGACCGTGCTCCAGGTGGCCGACGGCTCCGGCGCACCGCTCCTCCCCGGGGCCGTGCGGTACGAGGAGGCACTGTCGGCTGCCCCGGCACTGCCGGCGGACGTCGCGCCATCCCCCGACGACGCGTACCTGCTCGCGACCGGGGGAACCACCGGTCGCCCCCGCGCCGTGATGTGGCGCAACGGCGACGCGGTGATCGGTTGCTTCGACGCAGCCCGGGAGGCCCAGCCGGTCGAGGCCTTCGTCGAGAGGGCCCGACCGGGGCTCCGCAGCCTCCCGACGGCACCGTTCATGCACGGCGCCGGTCACTGGACGGCGTTGCGGGCCCTGCTCGCCGGCGGCACGGTCGTGATCCCGGACGACCCCGAGCGCTTCGACCCGGCGGCCATCTGGTCGGCCGTGGAACGACACGGGGTCACGCTGATGCTGATCGTCGGGGAGTCGTTCGCCCGTCCGCTCCTGGCGGAGTTCGACCCGGCCCGCCACGACGCATCGTCGTTGAACGTGATCCTCAGCGGAGGTGCCCCGCTGTCGGCCGCCACCAAGGAGCGACTGCTCGAACGACTTCCGACGGTCATGATCGTCGACGGATTCGGGGCGTCGGAGTCCGGTGGGCAGATGTCGATCGTCTCGACCGCCGGCAGTGCGACGTCGGGCGTGTTCCGCCCGCGCAGCGCTGCGACCGTCGTCCTCGCTCCAGACCGGACCCGGGTGCTCAGCCCAGGGGACCCGACCATCGGATGGTTGGCGAGCACGGGGCGGCTGCCCCTCGGCTACCTCGGCGACCCGGAGCGCACGCGGGCCACGTTCCCGACGGTGGATGGTGTGCGCTACGCGGTCCCCGGCGATCACGCCCGACTCCTCGCCGACGGGTCGATCGAGGCGTTCGGGCGCGAGTCGGTGTGCATCAACACCGGCGGGGAGAAGGTCTACGCCGAGGAGGTCGAGGACGCGGTGCTCGCCCACCCGGCGGTGCGGGACTGCATCGTCGTGGGGCGCGTCAGCGACCGTTGGGGCAGCGAGGTCGTGGCCGTCGTGTCCCTCGAGGCGGGCTGCGACGCCCCGGGGGTCGCGGAACTCTCCGCACTGCTCGCCGAGCGGCTCGCCCGCTACAAGCACCCCAAGTCGGTGATCGTCGTCGACGAGGTCCGCCGATCGCCGGCCGGCAAGGCCGACTACGCCTGGGCCCGGTCCGTCAGCGCCGAACCGGCCTGAGCCGGCATCGGGCCGGTGAGCGTCCGGAGCAGAGTCAGGCGTTCGACGGGTCGCCCGGCGCACCATGACAGGGTGACGTTCCGTCGTCGCTCGATGACGACGAACCCGAGGCGTTCCAGAGCGCCGGCGCGCCGACCCTCCGGAGCGTTGACCTCACCGATCCACTCACCGAATCCAGCGGCCGCCACCCGGGCATCGATGTGGTCCAGGAGGAGCAACGCTGCTGTCCCCGAACGCACTGCGATGTCGATGTTGAGGTGGGCATGTGGCCGCGTCGTCCGGTCGGACGCAACCGACATCAGCCCGGCGATGTCACGGATCCGAGCGAGGTAGAACCGCCGCGTGACCGGGTTGAGCTGCCCGCGCAGTACGGACCAGAGGACCCGTGCCCCGAGGCGCAGCATGGCCCGGCGGGTGTCCACCTCGCCTCTGGCAGGGTCAATGCAGACCAGCGCGTAGCCGAGTACCCGTCGGTGGTCATCGACGATGACCGCCGCATCGCGGGCGCGCCGGCCCACGTAGGGTTCGAGACAGGCTCGGACGTAGTCCCGGAGGTCCGCACCGGCCAGAGGACGGCCCAGCACCAGCGTGGACTCCATCAGGTCCGTCACCGCCGCGACGTCGTCGACGCGCATCGAACGACACCGAAGGCGCCCAACGACCGGCGAGGTACCTGGCGAAGTCACGCCACTGCCACACGGCCCATCCGCAGGGACTCGAAGAGGTCGAGCAGCGCCGAGACCGTCCGGGACCATGGGTACTCGGCCGCCATCGTGCGACAGTCGCGACGATCGACGTTCGTGATCAGCCACTCGACTGCATCCGCCATGGCACACGGCTCGGGAGCGACAGCCAATCCGACACCCGGACGGACCATCTCGGCCAACGCACCCCGGTCGGGAACCACCACCGGTGTTCCGCATGCGAGCGCCTCGAGTGCGGCAAGGCCGAACGTCTCGTTCGGGCCGGGGGCGATCGCGACGTCTGCGGACCGGAGGGCAGACGCCACCTGGGCGCGATCGGAGACATGGCCATGGAACCTGACCGGCAGCCCACGGGCCGCGGTCCGGAGTTCACCCTCGAGGGAGCCCGACCCGAGGACGTCCAGACTCACCGACCGGCCGCGTCTCACGAGTTCGTCGACGATCGCAATCGGCAGGTGCGGGTCCTTCTCCGGAGACAACCGGACCACGCTCACCAACCTGATCACGTCGGAGGAGGACCCTGGAGCGGTCGAGGCACACCGGTCCTCGGGTGTGAACATCTCGAGGTCGACCCCGAGCGGGATCCCCACGACGACGGTCCGCCCGGGGGTCTCGAACTCCTCGGCTGCGAACCGCGACGCACACACGATCGCGTCGACTCGACGGGCGACCCGCCGGCTGTGGTGGCGGACGATGGCGCGCGTGGCGCGTCCACCGACCGGCATCACATGCCCTGTCACGGCCTCCAGCCGCTCGTGGCCGATCAGGACTGCGGGAACCCCGGTCGCCCTCGCATGGTCGGCGACGCAGAGCATCGTCGTCCGGTCCGAGAGTTCGACCACGTCGGGACCGAGGTGCTCGACGAGCGCTGTGAGCATCCGCCGGTCCCAGACCATGCGATACCCGCCGAGACCCGGAACCACGGGGCCGCGCACCCTGATTGTGGAGACTCCCACGGCGGACCGCTCGATCCGGTTGGTGGGGCCCGGGAGGACCTGTGTGACCGAGTGCCCGGCAGCCACGTAGCGTCTGGCCGTCTCGGCGAGGAAGACCCGGATCCCGCCTGATGTCGGCAGGTGGAAGTTGGCGAACTGGACGATGTGCATCAGGCGGTCGCCACCTCGATGTCAGTGACCAGATCCGCGTACGTCGAGGTCGACCCCGTCGCCATGACCTGGATCAGCATCCGCGTCGCCTCGACGAGGGGTTCAGTCGAGAGATCGTCCGGATGGAGCGCGAGCCGCACCGACTTGCCACGGGCGACCCGTCCCACGAGGGTCCGCCGCACGACCCGGATCCCGAGTGACGTGATGGTGGACCCGGGTCGTTGGCACAGTGCGGGGGCCGGCATGGTCGATGATCGGGCGAGGTCGATCACCGAGAGATGGCTCGTCGTGTAGGCGAAGCCGAGGTCGATGAGCGCCTGCTTCGAGCCCTCCGAGCACAACCAGCCCGGCGCCGTGAAGCCGACCGGTGTCACACCGATGCGGTCCATCACCTCCAGGCCCGACTCGAGGCGCCGCCTCGCCTCGGCCCGGCTCAGGTGCGCGAACTCCCCACATCCCCTGGCGAGGACCCGATCGGCGAGGCCGGACACCACCCCGCCCTCATGACACCATCCGTGGAGTGAGACCTCGTGGCCGCGGTCCCGGGCAGCCAGCAACCAGTCCGCGAAGGCTCGGTCATCGAGCGTCCTCGACCCGCGCCACGGCCCGGGGATGACCAGGAGTGTGACGAGCACGCCGGACTCCTCGCACAGGGACAGCAGATGCCCACAGGCCTCGCGAGTTGCCGGCGCCACATCGTGGATCGAGACGACGCGGACCGGGGCGTGGGTGCGACCGCTCATGCCGCCCGTCGCACGCTGGGGCCTCGGCGGGCCAGGAGCCGCGAGTAGGTGCTCAGCAGGGTCTCCATGACGGTCGACCAGGGCCGGGCCTCGACATCGTGTCGGGCCCGTTGACCCAGTCGGGTGCGGAGCCCGAGGTCGACCACGAGCTCCGCCACCGCACCTCGCAGCGTCTCGGGCACCTCCGGCGACCAGAACAGGCCGTTGTCGGCCTGACGGACGAGGTCGAGGGGCCCTCCGGCACTCGGTGCCACCACCGCCACACCCGAGGCCATCGCCTCCTGCAGGGACTGACAGAACGTCTCGTCGATGCCCGTGTGCACGAACACGTCGTTCGTGGCGTGGAACCGTGCCAGTTCGTGCCCGCCTCGGAACCCCATGAATCGGGCGTCGGGAAGTTGCCGCTCGAGCCACTTGCGCTCGGGACCGTCCCCGACGACGACGACCCGCACCCCGTCGAGTCGGGTGAGGGGGGCCAGACGCTCGACCTGCTTCTCCCGCGCCAGGCGACCGACGAAGCCGACCAGTACCTCGCCGTCGGGGGCGAGGAACCGATGCAGGTCCGGACAGCGACGAGCTGGGTGGAACCGCTCGAGGTCGACGCCGCGCGGCCACACCTCGACCGAATCGACACCGTAGGCACGCAGGGTCCACGCCGAGGCCCGCGATGGGGCGAGCGTGACATCAGCCATCGAATGGACCCACGCCAGGTAGTTCCAGATCCTCGGACCCATCCGTCCCAACCCGTGCCGCTTCGCGAACCCGGCGAGATCGGTCTGGAAGATCGCCACCGACGGGATACCGATCCGGCGGGCGGCCCGCAGAGCGGCAGCTCCGAGGACCACGGGGGCGGCAGCGTGGACGACGTCCGGCCGGAGGTCACGCATCAGCGAGGTGAAGCCGGGGCGCGGGATTCCGATGCGGACATCGTCGTATCGCGGGAGGTCGACCGACGGGACCCTGATGACCGGACTGCGCCCGATCTCGGTCGGCCCGGCACCGGGTGCGACGACCACGGCCTCGTGACCGGACGCCTCGAGGTGTTCGACTGTCCGAAGGACCGAGTTCGTGACTCCGTTGACGCTGGGAAGGAAGGACTCGGCGACGATGACCACCCGCAGGGGGTGCGATGACCTCGTGCCGACCGTTCGGGGGGACCACCTGTGACGCACGCCGACATGTTCTGCGGCGCGGATGAATTACACCGATGTCATCCCTGAAGACTGGAGGACATCTCGGTGACATCCCGGTGACGAGCCCGAGGTGCCGAGGGGCGGTGAGAAGGCCGGCGACCTCCCGTCACAGCGGCAGGTTTCCGGTGGCCGTCCGGGTCGAGCCGGAGTCGTTCCACGCGGCGATGGTGCGCTGGGCGATGCGCATCTGGTGGATCTCGTCGGCGCCGTCAGCGAAACGCGCCCAGCGGGCCTGCTGCAGCATCCCGGCGAGCGGCGTGTCGGTCGAGTACCCGAGCGCACCGTGCACCTGGATGGCCCGGTCGATGATGCGCCACAGCGAGTTCGCCACGAAGTGCTTGGCCATCGACACCACCGCCGTGAAGTCCATGCCGTTCTCGATCTGGTAGGCGGCGTGCAGCACCATCAGCTTGCACTGGTAGAGCTCCATCGCCGAGTCGGCGATCAACCATTGGATGCCCTGCTTCTCGGCGAGCAGCGAGCCGTGCGAGTACCGCTCCATCGCGCGCCCGACCATCATGTCGAGGGCGATCTCCGCCTGTCCGATCCACCGCATGCAATGCGCGAGCCGGGCCGGGCCGAGCCGGTACTGGCCGAGCAGGTGCCCCTGGCCACGGCCACCGAGCATGTTCGCGGCCGGGACCCGGAGATCGCGGATCAGGATCTCGCAGTGGTTGTGCCCACCCGACATCGTGTGGACGTCGCGCACCATCTCCCAGCCCTCCGAGGGCAGGTCGACGATGAAGCAGCTGTTCGCCGCCTGCGGGACCTCCGGGTCCTCCTCGGTGCGGGCGACGAGCAGGGCGAACTTGGCGCCGCGGGCACCCGAGATGAACCACTTGTGTCCGTTGATCACCCACTCGTCCCCGTCGCGGTAAGCGAACGTCCTGATCAACGTTGGGTCCGAGCCGGCGACCTCGGGTTCGGTCATGGCGAAGCACGACCTGGCCGTGCCCTCGCACAACGGCCGCAGGTACCGCTCCTTCTGCTCATCGGTCCCCCAGTGCAGCAGGGTGTGCTGGTTCCCCTCGTCGGGGGCCTGGGCATTGAGGACGAATGGACCGATCGACACCTTGGCCGCCTCGGCGGACACCGCCGCCATCGCCGTCGGGCCGAGTCCCATCCCACCCCATTCGGGAGGCATGTGGGGCAACCACAGTCCCCACGCGTCCCGGGCCTCGGCGCGGAGGCGGACGATGCAGTCCACGACCTGGCGGCGCTCACCCTGGTCGACGGCCTCCCACTCGGGCCGGACCCTGGTGTCCATGAACTCGCGCACCCGCATCCGGACGTCCTCGACCTCGGCGGGGAACGTGAAATCGATCATGGCACGAGTCTGGCCGAGCGCGGGTGGGCACTGCGAACCGGGTCGACGTAGCCTCGCGCCGTGTCCGGAACCGCCGCAGAACAGCGCCCGTGGGATCGCCCCGATCTTCCCCGGGGCGAGGAGAAGAAGCAGGCGGTGCGCGAGATGTTCGACACCATCGCCCCGCGCTACGACCTCGTGAACCGGATCATGACGTTCCGCCTCGACACCCGGTGGCGTCGCCGGGCCGTCCGCGACCTCAGTCTGCCGGCGGGATCGGTTGTGCTCGACCTCGCGTCGGGCACCGGTGACCTGTGCATCGACCTCCGGGCCGTCGGCCTGCGACCGATCTCCGTCGACCTGAGCTTCGGCATGCTCGCCGCCGACCGGTCGGGGTCGCCACGGGTGCAGGCCGACATCCTCCGTCTGCCGATGCCCGACGGGTCCGTCGACGGGGTCACCTGCGGGTTCGCCCTCCGCAACCTTGTCGACCTTCCGGCGTTCTTCACCGAACTCGGCCGCGTCGTCCGGCCCGGCGGACGCATCGCCCTTCTCGATGTCGGCGTGCCGTCGAACCCACTCATCCGCTGGGGCAACTCGATCTACTTCGGACGGCTCGTACCGCTCATCGGCGGAATGCTCTCCGACGCCGGTGCCTACCGGTACCTCCCCCGCAGCGTCGCCTACCTCCCCGAGCCGGATCAGTTGACGGCGAGCCTCTGCGCCGCCGGTTTCGCCGATGCCCGACATCGCGAGCTCTCCGGGGGGCTGACCCAACTGCTCACCGCCACCAGGGACTGAGCGTGCGCGCCGTCACCGTCGAGGTCCCGCCCGGGTCGCCGTTGGCGACGGCGTCGCTCGTCGACCTCGCCGGCCCGCTCGGGACGCTCTTCGTGCGACGGGGCCGAGGCCTTGCCGGACTCGGTTGTGCGGCCCGTGTGCCGATCGACGACGCCGTCGCCACCCTCGCTGCGATCGAGCACGACGACCGCCGGCCGAGTGAGGCCCGGCCCGGGCCGGGTGCCGGCCCGATCGCCGTCGGGTCGCTCGGGTTCCTTCCCGATGCGGATGCCGAGTTGTGCATCCCCGCCATGGTCGTGACCGACGACGGCGACGGCGGACGACGACTGACGGTCGTCAATGCCGACCCGGAGGTGGCCCTGCGCGACTGGCGACCCGCCGAGCCGGCGCCACCGACGGCCAGCCGTTTCGACGTCAGCCCCGCGCTCGACGTCGATCACTACCTCGCTGCGGTCGCCGCCGCTCGGGACGCCGTGCGTGCCGGACGGCTCGACAAGGCGGTCATCGCCCGTCCGGTGACGGTCAGCTCCGACCGGCCGATGGACGTGCACGCGATCGGTCGCCGGTTGGCGACGACCTTCGCCGACACCTACCGCTTCTCGATCGACGGCTTCGTCGGCGCCTCCCCCGAACTGCTGGTCGAGGTCGAGGGGCGCACCGTGCGGTCCCAGCCCCTGGCGGGCACGACCCGCACCACCGGCGACCCTGAGCTCGACGGGCGACTCGCTGCCGAACTGATGGCCAGCCCGAAGAACCAGATCGAGCACCGTGCCGCCATCGAGATGGTCCGCGACACCCTGCTGCCGTGGTGCAGCTGGCTCGACTGGTCCCCGGAACCCTCGATCGTGAAGGTCGCCAACGTCCAGCACCTCGGGTCGCTCGCCGAGGGCGTCCTCGGCGAGCCGCGACCGTCGGTGATCGAGCTGGTTCGGGCACTGCAGCCCACCCCGGCCGTCGGCGGCCACCCGCGCGACGTCGCGCTCGACCTGATCGCCTGCGTCGAGGGCTTCGAACGCGGACGCTACGGCGGCGCGATCGGCTGGGTCGACGGCACCGGGGACGGCACCTGGGCGGTTGCGCTGCGCTGCGCCGAGTTCAGCGATGACCGCCGCTCGGCGCGGCTCGTCGCCGGTGGTGGCATCGTCGCCGACAGCGATCCGCACGCCGAGCTCGCCGAGACGCAGGCCAAACTCCAGGCCATGCTCGGGGCGATCGTCCGTCCCTGAGCCGCCCGGACCTCAGCCGAGGGCGGCCACGGCGACCGCCTGCAGTCGGGCGTGCTCGGCGACGTTCGCCGTCCGGTCCGACACGACCCGGCACACCCACGGACCGGGCTCGCCGAGCGCGGCCACGAGTCCGGAGCGGTCGGCGACGGTGTGCGCCGGGACGCCGTGCGCCGCCGCGACGGCGCACACGTCGGCGGTGTGGGGCGTGCCGAAGAGACGTTCGAAGCGCTCCTCGGGCAGTTCCGTCGCCTGGGGCAGGAACGAGAAGATCCCCCCGCCGGCGTTGTCGACGACGACGACGCGCAGGTCGACCCCCCGGTCCGCGACGCCCCACAACGCGTTCGCGTCGTGGATGAATGCCATGTCGCCGATCAGGACCGTGGTCGGTGCCCCGTCGAGACCGAGACCGACCGCCGTCGACAGCACGCCGTCGATCCCGTTCGCGCCGCGATTCGCGATCGCTGCGGCGCGCCGTCCACCGAACCACTCCAGGTCGCGCACCGGCATCGACGACGAGACGACGAGACGTCCGCCGCGCGGCAGGTGATCGGCGACGGCGCGGGCCACCGCGGGTTCGGTGAGTGGGCCGGTGGTCAACTCGGCCTCGAGGGCCCGCTCGATCGCGGCCTCGGCCTCGAGCCAGGACCGTTCCCACGTGTCGGCCCAGCGGGTGCCGAGCGCCCCGGACCAGCCCGTCCGGCAGGCCCGATCCAGGTCGTCGATCGAGCAGCGCAGGGCCACGTTGGCATCGGGATCGATCACGCCCGGCCCCCCGACCTGGATCACCGGTGCGCCGGATCCGACGATCCACGTGGTGAGCACCTTGGACGCCCACGGCCGACCGACCCGCACCACGACCTCGGGTCGGTGGTCGGCGGCGAAACCGACGTGACGCAACAGTGAGTCGGCGTGTGCGACGACGGTCGACGCCCCGCGGGCACCCGACAGCGGGTCCGCCAGCACGGGCCAGCCGAGGCCGCGGGCCAGGTCGAGGACGCGCGACGGTGGGACGCCGGACGAGCCACCCATCACGATGACACCGCGCGAGCCGAGGAGGGCCGCCGGCACGTCCACCGGCTCGTCGGCCGGGACCGACCGGTCCCAGTGGCCGATCTGGGCCGGCAGGGGGTCGACGTCGCCGACGAGGGGTTCACGGAACGGCAGGTTGAGGTGGACCGGTCCGTCGACCGCGGCGTCGAGCGCCCGACGGGCCAAGGGACGCCACCCATCGGCATCAGCGGCATCTGGAACGGGCGCGTCGATGAACTCCCTGACCGATGTCGTGTACAACCGGAGCTGATCGATCGTCTGGGGAGACCCCACCCCGCGCAGCTCCGGCGGTCGGTCGGCGGTGCACACGACGATCGACTGGCCCGACAACCCCGCCTCGACGACGGCCGGATGGAAGTTCGCCGCCGCCGTACCGCTGGTGCAGACCAGCACCACCGGTGGACCGGCCATCGCCGCCCCGAGCGCCATGAACGCGGCCGCCCGCTCGTCGTGGACCACCTGGAGGTCGAATCGTCCGTCGGCTGCGATCGCCAGAGCCATCGGTGTCGACCGGGAACCGGGTGCCAGCACGACCCGGGACACCCCCGCCATCGACCATTCGTCGAGGAGGGTCGCACAGAACGTCACGGCAGCCGACACGACGTCCGACGATACGGCCTGCCCGGGGGCGGCGTATGGTCGAGACATGGACGGTGCCGACATGACCGCAGGGCCCGTGGCCCCACTCGAGATCGAGATCTGGTCCGATGTGGTCTGCCCGTGGTGCGCCATCGGGAAGCACCGGTTCGAGAGCGCTCTGGCCGCCCTCGGTGACGACGTCGAGCTGACCGTCACCTACCGCGCCTACCAGCTCGACCCGACCGCCTCACCCGGTCGCTCCGAACCCGTCATCGATGCGTACGCCCGCAAGTTCGGCGGGCCGGACAAGGCGCGCGCCATCATCGACCACGTGTCCGGTGTCGCGGCCGCCGATGGCATCCACTTCGACATGGACCGGGCCGTGCGTGCCAACACCCTGCTCGCCCACCGGCTCATCTGGCGGGCCGGACTCCCCGAGTCATCAGTCGCGCAGGCCGTCGTCAAGGCCGCCCTCCTGGAGGCGTACTTCTCCGAGGGGCGCGACATCGGCGACCCCGACCACCTCGCCGACATCCTCGCCCCACTCGGTCTCGACCCGGGCGAGACGCTGGCCTTCCTCGACGGTGACCGGGGGCGGGCCGAGGTGGCCGAGGAGATGGCCCGGGCCGCCGAACTCGGCATCAGCGCCGTCCCGACCTACGTGATCGGGGGCCGCTGGTCGATCCCGGGCGCCCAGGATGCCGAGACCTTCGAACGCGTCCTGCGGCGTCTCGCCGAGCGGCCGGCATGAGCGACTCCTCTCCCGATCCCCCGCCCATCGTCGCCCTGCACGGATTCACCCAGACCGGGCGCAGTTGGGATCCGCTGATCGACCGGCTCCGGGCACGCAGGCCCGGACTGCGCATCGCCGCGCCGGACCTCCCCGGACACGGTGACGGTGGCGACGCGTGCGACCTCGCGACGGCCGCCGCCGATCTCGCCCGACGCTTCGGGCGCTCGATCTGGATCGGGTACTCGATGGGCGGACGCCACCTGCTCCGCCTCGCCGTCGACCACCCGGCGACCGTGGCCGCGATGGTGCTGATCAGCACGACCGCCGGGATCGACGACGCCACCGAGCGAGCCGCCCGCCGGACGGCCGACGAGGCACTCGCCGACCGCATCGAGGAGATCGGGACCGATGCCTTCCTCGACGAGTGGACGGCCCAGCCGATGTTCGCCGGCCGCCTCCCCGATGACGACCGTACGAGCCGCAGCCCCGCGGCCGCCGGTCTGGCCGACTCGCTGCGACGGGCGGGCACCGGTGCGATGGAACCCGTGTGGGACGCCGTGCAGCACTCGACGATCCCGGCACTCGTCATCGCCGGGGCCGACGACGTCAAGTTCGCGACCATCGCCCAGCGCCTCACCGGATCGTTGCGCGACAGTCGGCTCCGGATCGTGCCCGGCGCCGGTCACGCCACCCACCTCGAACGCCCCGATCTGGTCGCCGACGCCGTCGTCGACTGGCTCGGACGGTGATCAGGACCCGATGACGAGCCCGACCGTCATGGCGATGCCGTAGACCGCCTGCAGCCGACCGGTGGCGCCGAGCACCGGGATCAGGTCCCGACCGGTGGCCCCCGACCGCACCGCCCGCACGGGCTGCACCGCCACTGCGATCGCGACGAGACCGAGGAGCGCCCATGGGGTCGCCGTCACCGCCACCTCGACGACGGCGAGGACGGCGACGAGCAGCAGCAGCACGTAGAAGCGTCGGGTACCCGCGTCACCCATGCGCACGGCGAGGGTGCGCTTCCCGACCACGGAGTCGGTCGGGATGTCGCGCAGGTTGTTCACGACGAGCAACGCACAGGCGATCGCCCCCACCCCGGCACCGGCCCACCACGCCGCCGCCGGGACCGAGCCGACCGCCACGTACGTCGTCCCGGCGGTGGCGACGAGGCCGAAGAAGACGAAGACGAAGACCTCGCCGAGTCCGAGGTAGCCGTAGGGACGCGGACCGCCGGTGTAGCCCCAGCCGGCGGCGAGAGCTGCGGTCCCGACAGCGAGCAGCCACCATGAGGTCGTCGCCGCGAGGGCCAACCCGGCCGCCGCCGCTACACCGAACGCGCCGAGGGCCGCCGAGCGGACCCGCCCGGCCGGCACCATCCCCGACCCGACGAGGCGTAGCGGCCCGACCCGGACGTCGTCGGTGCCCCGCACACCATCGGAGTAGTCGTTCGCGTAGTTCACCCCGACCTGCAGGGCCAGGGAGACCAGCAGGGCCACGGCCACCCGCCACCACGTGAGCGAACCGCCACCCTCGGTGGCGGCGACCGCGGCTCCGACCATGACGGGCACCACAGCCGCCGGCAGCGTCCGAGGGCGAGCCCCGAGCCACCAGAGCGCCACCCCGTTCGGGCGTCCGGCCCCGGTCACCTGAGTCGATCCGCCCATGACCCGCCATCATGGTGGCGTGGGCGACAGCGGGCAACTCCTCGACACGCTCGGGATCCCGGGCGATGGCTGAACTCGTCGCGATCGATCTCGAGGGCGGACCGGCGTTCGTCGGCGAGCTCGAGCGGATCTGGGCGGCCGGCGATGCCGCGTTCCCGATCGACCGACGACTCCCGGCCGCCATGCAGGCGGCCCAGCTGGCGGCGTTCGGTGTCGGCGCCGTGGTGACCGCCGACGGCCGTCGGCGACTCGGGGACGGGCGGCCGGTCGAACCGGGCGACGCCCTCGTCATCGCGACGAGCGGCTCCACCGGGGTCCCCAAGGGGGTCGTTCTCACGCACGCCGCCGTCGCCGCATCGGCGGTGGCGAGCAGCGCTCGGCTCGCGGTCACCGCCAGCGATCACTGGCTGGCCTGCCTCCCATTGGCGCATATCGCCGGGCTGTCGGTGGTGACCCGTGCCCTCCACTCGGGGACCGCCCTGACCGTGCTCCCCGGCTTCGACGCCGGGGTCGTGGCCGGTTCGGACGCGACGCTGGTGTCGCTCGTCGCGACGGCGTTGGCCCGGACCGACGTCAGCCGGTTCCGCCGTGTCCTCGTCGGCGGGTCCCGGCCACCCGCCGAGCGGCCACCGAACTGCCTCGCCACCTACGGCATGACCGAGACCGGTAGCGGCATCGCCTACGACGGTGTGCCCCTCGACGGTGTCGAGGTCCGCATCGTCGACGGGGAGGTGCAGCTGCGCGGGGCGATGCTCCTGCGGGCGTACCGCGACGGCACCGACCCGTTCCTCCTCGGCGGCTGGTTCCCGACCGGCGACGACGGCCGCTGGCTGGACGACGGGCGTCTGCACGTCGACGGGCGTCGTGGTGAGGTGATCGTGACCGGCGGCGAGAAGGTGTGGCCCGAACCGGTCGAGGCCGTCCTGGCGACGCATCCCGACGTGATCGATGTCGCCGTGTCGGGCTCCGCCGACCCCGAGTGGGGCGCGGTCGTCACGGCGCACGTGGTGACCGGACGCGACGACCTCTCCCTCGACGAACTCCGGGAGCACGCCAAGGCGGTGCTCCCGGCGTACGCCGCACCCCGGCGCCTGGTCCGGGTCGCGGCCGTCCCGAGGACGGCTCTCGGCAAGGTCCGTCGACGGGCGCTCGACGAGTCCTGAGCGTCCCGGCGGGTCGCCTCAGAACGAGGCTGACTTGACGCCGGCACCGCCGTCGATGACGTACGTCTCGCCGGTGATCCACGCTGCGAGGTCGGAGGCGAGGAAGGTCGCCAGATTCGCGATGTCCTGGGGTGCGCCGAGACGCTTGAGCGGCAGCTCCGACGCCAGCTTGTCGCCGAAGTTGTCGACGAGGACCTGCGCGAAGTCGGTGGTCACGAGTCCAGGGGCGATCCCGACGACCCGGGACGGCCCGATCTCCCCGGCCAGCTGGCGGGTGAAGTGGATCAGGGCGGCCTTCGTCATGTTGTAGACGCCGAGGGCACCCTCGGCTCGCAGACCGCCCACCGACGCGATGTTGATGATCACCCCGGGCCGCTCGGCGAACACGGCGCGGTGGGCTGCGGCGGACCAGAACACCGGGCCGCGCAGGTTGACCTCGAAGGTCTTGTCCCACCGGGATTCGTCCACCCCGAGCGTCGGCCCGTAGTACGGGTTCGTCGCCGCGTTGTTCACGAGGATGTCGAGGCCGCCGAACCGCTCGAGCGTCGCCGCCACGAGCGCATCCCCCGAGGCCGGGTCGCCGACGTGGGAGGCCATCGCCGCCACCTCGCCGGTCATCGTCGCCGCTGCGGCGTCGAGTTGGTCCTGCTTGCGCGAGGTGATCATCACCTTCGCGCCCGACGCGGCCATGGTGGCGGCGATCGCCTGACCGATTCCCCGGGATGCCCCGGTGACGAGTGCGACCTTGCCGTGCAGTGAGACGTCCATTCCCGCAAACTACTCCGAGGGCGGGATGTGGCCCGGGGTCGGGTGGCCTCGGGGCCGGTCAGTCCTCGTCGCCGGGTGATTCGGTGTCGTCGACGGGCGGGGGCGGCACGATCCGCACCCGCCGGACCCGCCGACCCTCGACCGATTCGACGACGAACCGGTGCTCGGCGAACTCGACCGTGTCACCCTCCTCGGGGACCCGCTCGAGGGTCGAGAAGATGAAGCCGCCGACGGAGTCGAAGTCCGAGTTCGGGAGCTCGACGCCGAGCTCGTCGCCGAGGTCCTCGATGTTCAGGCCGCCGTCGACCACGAGGTCACCGTTGTCGAGACGTTCGATCTCCACCGTGTCGACGTCGTACTCGTCGACGATCTCGCCGACGAGTTCCTCGAGGCAGTCCTCGAGGGTGATCAGGCCGGCGATGTCGCCGTACTCGTCGGCGACGATCGCCAGGTGGAACTTCCCGGCCTGCATGTCGCGCATCAGTCGTGCCACCGGCTTGTTCTCCGGGATGAAGGCCACCGATCGGGCGAGGTCGAGCACCGGAAGGTCGCCACGTCCCTCCCGCTCGGCCCGGATCAGGTCCTTGGTGAAGGCGAGTCCGCTGATGTCGCTCTCGTCGTCGCCGAACACCGGCAGTCGACTGAACCCGTGGGCGATCGCGAGGTTCAGGGCATCGGAGACGGTCGCCTCGTTCGGGACGATCACCATGTCGGGCCTCGGCACCATGATCTCGCGGGCGACGGTGTCGCCGAACTCGATGATCGACTCGATCAGTTCGCGTTCCTCGTGCTCGATCACCTCGCCTTCGGCGGCGGCCTCGACGAGGCCGAGGAACTCCTGCTCGCTGACGAACGGCCCCTCCTGGAGGCCCTTGCCGCGCACGATGACGTTGGTCAGCCCGATCAGGCCACGCGAGACCAGGCGTAGCGGCGGGAACGCCGTGAGCAGCCGGATCGGACGGGCCGCGAGCAGGGCGGCACGGTCGGGGTACAGGACGGCGTAGGTCTTGGGGACGGCCTCGGCGAGGACGAAGAAGACGATGACGTTGAGCGTGACGCCGACGACGACGCCGACACCGCCGAACAGGCTGCCGGCGACGATGCCGGTGAGGGTCGCCTGCACCGTCTGGAAGATGTTGACCGTGAGCAGCAGCGGGTTGATCCATCGCTCCGGGTGCTCGACGAGCAGCACCAGCGACCGGGCCGCCTTCGGACGGTCCTCGACGAGGGCCGCCGCCCTGGTCTTGGTCATCTTCGACAGGCCCATCTCGGCGACCGCGAGGAAGATCAGCAGGACCAGCAGGACGCCGATGGCGACGAGCATGATCAGGTTGCCACCGCTCACGCGGATCCCTCCCCCTCCGGACCGACGATGTCGTCCTCATGTCCCTGCCGGAAGGCCGCCGGCGCCGGGCCACCCCAGTGGTGGCGCTGGAGCAGGTCGAGTTCGCGGGCCCGCATCGCCGCGGTCGCCGCGTCGTCGTCGTGGTCCAGGCCGGAGACGTGGAGGATCCCGTGCACCACCAGCAGGGCGAGTTCGTCGTCGACGGTTCCGGCATGGCCGGCGCACTGCTCGGCGGCGACGGCCGGGCAGACCACGACGTCACCGAGCAGGACCGGCCCGGCGGCGATCGCGTCGGGGGCGACGGCATCGATCGGGAACGCCAGCACATCGGTCGGGTGCTCGCCCGAGTCGCCGAAGTGCTCGACCTTGAGGGCGGTGATCTCGTCGCGGTCGACGAAGGTGAGGGTCAACTCGCCGACCAGTCCGAGATCGGTGAGCACCGCCTCGGCGAGGCGCTCCCACCGGGACGTGTCGACCTCGACATCGTCCTGGGCGTCGTCGACCACCACTGCAGGAGCGGCGACGACGCCCTGCGGACTCGGCGGATCACCCATTGCCCGCGCCCCCCGAGCGCTCGTAGGCGGCGACGATGTCGGCGACGATCCGGTGCCGGACCACGTCACTGGCATCGAGGTGCACGAAGGCGAGGCCGTCGATGCCCGACAGCACCCCCTCGATCTCGTGGAGGCCGCTCCGACCATCCGGCACGTCGACCTGGGTCCGGTCACCGGTGACGACCACCTTGGACCCGAAGCCGATGCGGGTCAGGAACATCTTCATCTGCTCCGGGGTGGTGTTCTGCGCCTCGTCGAGGATGATGAACGAGTTGTTGAGGGTACGACCGCGCATGAACGCGAGCGGGGCCACTTCGACGACCTGGCGTTCCAGGAGCTTCTGGGCTCCCTCCGCCTCGACCATGTCGTACAGGGCGTCGTAGAGGGGCCGCAGGTACGGGTCGACCTTGGCCATCAGGTCACCGGGCAGGAATCCGAGGCGCTCACCGGCCTCGACGGCTGGGCGGGTGAGGATGATGCGCTGCACCTGCTTGGCCTGCAACGCCTGCACCGCCATCGCCACCGCCAGCCAGCTCTTGCCGGTTCCGGCCGGCCCGATGCCGAAGGTGATCACATTGCGCTCGATCGCGTCGACATAGCGCTTCTGCCCCGCCGTCTTCGGTCGCACGGTCCGACCCCGGGCCCCCCGCAGGACCTGGTGGGTCAGCACCTCGGAGGGACGCTCGTCGGAGCGGACCATCGAGATCACCCGCCCGAGGGTCACCTCGTCGAGTTCCTGGCCGCGTTCGATGAGGACGATCAACTCCTCGAAGAGGCGGCCGGCCCGCTCGGCGTCGGACCCGCGGATCACAACCTCGTTGCCCCTGAGCTGGATCACGGCCGACGGGAACGCCCCCTCGATCGTCCGCAGGTTCGCATCCCGGGGACCGCAGAGTGCCGCGAGCAGGTGCTGTCCGGGCACCACGACCCGGATCAGGGCATCGGTGGATGTCATTCGGGTCGTTTCATATGCGGTCAGGACCGGCCACGACGACGTGCGCCATCCGGGAACGGTAGCCGTTCGGAAGCCCCGATGCACGGGTCACGTCGCCCGACGCGCCGCGGACCACCTGTGGAAGAATCCTCCGGTGCTCGGCCGCCTCGGAGACCCGACACCGGCGCGGGCCGGTCGACGGACCGTCCGGATCATCCTGAGCGGCCTCATCGTGGTGATCACCGGTCTCGTCGGTGCGCCACCGAGCGTCGTCGGTGCCGCCGGCGGGCGGACCGCCGAGATGGTCGTGCTCGCCGTCGATGGCACCTCCCTCGCCCGGGCCGAGGCCGTCCTCACCGCTCGGGGCCACACGGTCGAGCGTCGGTGGGAGACGGCCGCCCACGCGCTGACGAGCCGCATCGATGCGACGACCGCCGCTGCGATCGGGCGCCTCGACGGCATCACGGCGGTGCACCCGGTTCGCCCCCTCGAGTCGACGGACACCCAACTCGACCCGCCCTCGTGGGGGCTCGACCGCATCGACCAGCCCTCGCTCCCGCTCGACGCCCGCTACGAGTTCGACAGCGACGGCTCCGACACGACGGTCTACGTGCTCGACAGTGGGGTCCGCGCCTCCCACGTCGACTTCTCCGGCCGGATCGCGTACGGCGGGTACTACGACTATGCGGACGGTGCGTTCGTCGGCGGGGTGACCTCGGGCTTCGAGGACTGCACGGCGGCATCTGCGACCGGGCACGGCACCCACGTTGCCGGGATCGCGGCGGGCACGATGCACGGGGTGGCCAAGGGGGCACGGATCGTGCCGGTCAAGGTGCTCGGGTGCACCGGTGGCGGGACCGATGTCGCCGTCGCCGAGGCGATCGAGTGGATCATCGACGACCACCGCGCCGGCACTCCCGCCGTCGCCGTCATGGCCTTCGGGACGAGCGGCTCGGGTGCTGGCGCCAGCCCGTTGTTGGACGAGGCCGTGCGCAGCCTGGTCGCCGACGGTGTGGTCGCCGTCGTGGCGGCGGGGAACAACGGCGACGATGCCTGCGAGTACAGCCCGGCCCGGGTCCCCGAGGCGATCACGGTCGGGGCCACGAACCCGACGGACCGTGTCACCTCGTACTCCGCTCGGGGTTCGTGCGTGGATCTCTTCGCCCCCGGGGACCGGATCGTGTCGGCGGGCGTCACCTCCGACACCGACGTGGCCACGAAGAGCGGGACGTCGATGGCCGCTCCGCACGTCGCCGGGGTGGCCCTCCGGTTGCTCTCCTCCGCCCCCGACATGCCGCCGGCGGAGGTGGCGAGCACGATCCTGTCCGCGGCTCGGCCGGGGGTCATCGGGAACCTGGCATCGGCGGACCCCGACCGACTGGTCTACCTCGGGGCCGATGCCGTGAGCCTCACGGTGACCGCCGAGGGTGGCTGGGGAACCATCGGGGTCGACATCGGCGGCGTGGTGACGTCGTGCACCAGCACCTGCACCCGGATCACGACCGCCGGCAGCCTCGTCGACCTCGCGGCGTCACCGGCGTCCTTCGCCAGCCATTCGGGCTGGTCCGGGTGCCCGGTCGACGGGTCGACCTGCACGTTCACCATCGACGAGTCGGTGAGGGTGATCGCCACCTTCGACGTCCCCGACATCGTGCCGGTCACGCCGAGTCGCATCGTCGACACCCGGTCCGGCATCGGCACGGTCGCCACGACACCCATCGGCCGTCCGGACGGGTCCGGTCCAGCCGTCGCGGTGCTCGTGGCCGGCGTCGGCGAGGTCCCCGAGCTGGGTGTCGGCGCGGTCTCCCTGAACGTCACGGTCACCGGGACGGTCGCATCCGATGTCGGCGGTTTCCTGAGTGTGCATCCGTGCGTCGCCGCCACCGACACACCACCCGATGTGTCGCTCCTGAACTTCGTGACCGGGCAGACGGTCGCCAACTCGGCCGTGGTCCCCCTCGGGGCCTCCGGTCGCATCTGCATCCGGTCGTACGGCTCGGCGCACGTGATCGTCGATGTCGCCGGCTGGTTCCCGGTGGGCCGCGGGTTCAGCGGTGTCACGCCGACGCGCGTGCTCGACACCCGCAACGGGGTCGGGGGCGTGCCGATCGGACGCATCGGCACCGGTACCGGCACCGCCGACACCGTCGCGATCCGTCTGACCGGGCGCGCCGGGGTCCCCGGGTCCGACGTCGGGGCGGTGACGATGAACCTCACGGCGGTCGACACCGTCGCCCCGGACGTCGGGGGCTACGTCTCGGTCTACCCGTGCACCTCACCGAACGATCCCCCTCCGAACGTGTCGAACCTGAACTTCATCTCCGGTGAGACCGTGGCGAACTCGGTGCTCGCTGCGACACCGGACACCAGCCTGACCTGTGTGCACGTGTTCGGCTCGGCGCACCTGCTCCTCGACGTGTCCGGATGGTTCGCCGCCGGTGGCGACCTGACCGTCGTGCGGCCGAGCCGCGTGCTCGACACCCGCAGCGGGATCGGTGGCGCCCCGACCGATCGGACCGGCGCCGTCGATGGGACCGCGCCCGCCCTGCGGGTCGACCTCGGTGACCTCGTCGCAGCGGGGGCGAGCGCGGTGGCCGTGAACGTGACCGTCGCCGACACCGTCGCCGACGACTCGGGTGGCTATCTCACCGCCTACCCGTGCGCCTCGGTGAGCGAGCCCCCGCCCTACGTGTCGAACCTGAACTTCGTCGCCGGCGAGGCGGTCGGTAACTCGGTGATCTCACCGCTCGGTCCCGACGGCGGCCTGTGCCTGTGGGTGTGGGGCTCGGCCCACCTCATCGTCGACCTGACCGGGTGGTTCAGCGGCCGGTGAGCGCGTCGGCGACGCCGGCGTCGAGTTCGACGCCGGCGGTGTTGAGGAACATCGACACGAGCGTGTACTGACCGACGGTGAACACGACGTCGATCATCTGCCGGGTGTCGTAGGCGCGGCTCAACGCCGCCCAGGTGGCATCCCCGATCCGGTGGTCGTCATGCAGTTCGTCGGCGGCGGCGATGAGCGCTCGATCGTGGTCGGTCCACGGGTGTGCCGAGGGCGCCTCGCGCAGCGCCGCGACCTCGTCGGCGGTCATGTCGCAATCGAGGGCGATCTCGGCGTGCTGGCTGAACTCGTACACCGAGGCGCAGCGCACCCCCGTGCGCAGGATCAGGATCTCCCGATCCCGCGGTGGCAGGGAGTTCTTCGCCATCACGTGTCCGGCGAGCACCATCCAACGGCGCAGGAGGTCCGGGTGGTTGGCCAGGGTCCCGAAGATGTTCAACGGTGTCCCATCGGGGCCCCGGAGCCCGGCGCGTTCGATGAACGCCGCCACATCGGAATCGGGGTCGGTGAGCGGAGGTATCCGCATCGGTGGGGTCGTCGACATGACCGTCACCCTAGGTTCGACGTGATCACCGGCCGTCACCGGATGCCGACGACGGCCCTGAGAGGCGACGATGGGAATCGAACCCATGTACAGGGCTTTGCAGGCCCTTGCCTGAACCACTCGGCCACGTCGCCAGGTCCCGCACCCTATCGGCGGATCGTCCGGTGCGGCCTGCCTTGTCTTGGGCGGGGACACCGGCGAACATGGGGCGATGCGCCTCGGTGCACCAGTCGTCGGACTCGTCGCCGCGACCTCGTCCCTCCTCGTGGGGTGCGCCGCCGACGACGCCGGGCCCGTCACCGCCGAACCGTGCGCCCGACGGATCGCCGAGGCGGCTGACGCCGTCGAGATCGACGATCAGGTCCTGTTGCTCGACGAATCGATGTACCTGTGCCGATCGGTCGGCGACTTCGTCGGTGCCGTCGCCGAGCACCCCGGGATCATGGCCGTGGAACCCGTGGTGTTCCTCGCCCGGCGATGCGCCCGCAGCGACATCGCCGCCGTCCGGGAGTCGCCGATCTGTGACGACCCGGCGGTGGCGGCGCTGCTCGAGACCGACTCGGCGGATCCGTCCACCGGCGTCGTCGCCCCCGATGTCGAACCGGTCTACCTCGGCGAGACGCTGGACGGCCGGACCGTGGAGATCGTCCCCGATGCCGACACACCCTTCATCGACGGTCGGCCGCAGGTGATCGTGCGCATGGTCGACCTGGCGTTCAGCGACGGTTGCGACGGCCTGGTCGACGAACTCGAGTACTGGACCGCCCGCAGCGAGGACGACGAGGTGGGTGACGAGGCCTCGGTCTACGCCCGTCATGCCGTGAGCCTGATGGAGTTCATCGACTGTGAGGTCGCCACGGATCCGACGCCGGACTCGGCGCCGGTCACCGTGACCGAGCCCGCGGCCGGCGAGGACGGGTCAGCCGGCTGACCCGCCGTGCAGCACGTCCTCGATCGCCGACGCGATCTCGGTCGGGGTGCGCCCGTCGGTGGCGACCTGCGGGAACCGGGCGTAGGCGGCGGCGCGCTCGCCGAGCAACTGGACGATGCGGTCGAGCGGATCCCCGCCGGCGAGCAGCGGTCGACGTTCACCGGCGCGGGCGCCGCCGACGCGCCGCAGGATCACCTCGGGCTCGGCGGTGAGGCACACCACGATCCCGCTCGATGCCATGACGTCGGCCACCGCCGGGTCGAGGAGCATGCCGCCACCGGTGGAGATCACCAGCGAGGACAGGCCGGCGAGTTCCTCGGCGAGCGCACGTTCGATGAGCCTGAAGGCCGCCTCGCCCTGTTCGGCGAAGATCACGGGGATCGGTCCGTGTCGTTCCTCGATGATCCGGTCGGTGTCGACGAACCCGTAGCGCAGGCGGCCGGCGAGCACCCGGCCGACGGTGGACTTCCCGGTGGCCATGAACCCGGTGAGGATCACGTTCGGGCGCGTCGGGGCCGCCCCGATGTCATCGTGACCCATTCCCATGCAGCCACGCTACGGGCGGGTCAGTGCCGTGTCACAGCCCCACGAGCACTGACGCGACGGCGTCGGGCTGCTGGGCATGCACGTCGTGGTGGGCCGGGGAGAACCAGTGAACATGGACCGGGCCGGCGCCCGCTGTCCCGGCTCGCTCGACCATGACCTCCACGGCGTCGCGCTTCGATGCGGTCCAGGCGACCTCGCCGGTGTCGGCGACCAACAGGTGGACCGGGACGCCGACACCGGTGATGCGGTCGTGAGGGTCATGCTCCCAGAGCCCACGCAGCACGGCGAGATGCCGCTCGAAGGTGAGCCAGGGTGCGATCGTCCCGTCGGCTCGGACCTCGAAGTTGGCGAGCGTTCCCGAGCGCCCCTCCTCGGGCCAGTCGGCCGCCGACCGCTCGACCCAGGCACGCATCGTGGCCAGTGGGGTCCCGGCGAGCCGCGGTGGTGCCAGGACCCGGGCGCAGTCCTCCCACCGGGGGAAGCGTTCCCGGAGACGGATGAAGCCGCCGTCGACACAGGCCACGGCGCTCGCGAGCCCGGGGTGGCGCGCCGCGGTCTCGAGGACGACGTTGCCACCCCACGACTGGCCGACCAGCACCGGTTCCTCCCAGCCGAGCACCCCGACGCACGCAGCCAGGTCGTCGACGACCTCGGCCATCGAGTACGAGGAGTCGGGCTTCGACGTGAGGCCGTGGCCCCGCTGGTCGACGGCGACGACGCGTCGACCGGCGGCCGCGAGTCGACGGGCCACGCCGTCCCAGAGTCGGGCATTGGACGCGAGACCGTGGACCAGGATCACCGGCGGCATCGCTGACGCGGTCTCCGGTTCCCAGCGGACGACGCGCATGGCGATCCCGGTCGGGAGGCGCAGCACCTCCGAGACCGGCTCAACCTGCGGCATCGTCGTCACAACCGGATCGTCGAACCGCCCTCGGCACCCGACCGGTGGGCCGCCTCGAGCACCCGGACGACCTCACGGCTCTCCTCGGGGCGCACGGCGAGCGGTTCGCCGAGGTGGATGTGGTCGGCCAGGTTCCGGTGGAAGCCCCATCCGGGATGGGCGGCGGGGGCCAGGGTCGACTCGACGAGGCCGAAGCCGTCCTCGGCCCGCACCAGGGTCAGGTCGACCGGCACCTCGGCATGGTGGTGGTCGGCGAACAGGTACCCGCGGCCGGCCTCGAGCCGGTCGGCCGACAGCACCCGGTAGCGACCCTCCGCGGTTCCGCGGGTGCCCTGCACATGGAACTTCGGTCGACGGATCGCCGCCAGGTCACTCTGGCGGAAGGTCGCCTCCCGACCGTCGGCCCACACCATGTGCACGCTGAGCTGGTCGACGTTGGTCGTGTCGAGCCAGACCCGGGTGTGGGCCGTGCAGGTCACCCGCGCCGGCGGCGACCCGTAGAGCTGCAGGATCCAGTCGATGTGGTGCGAACCCCAGTCGTACACGGCACCGCCCGAGACGCTCTCCTCGGAGTGCCAGGCCCGGCACGGGTGCTCGAAGCCGCCGACGAACGTCTCGATGTTGAACACGTCGCCGAGCAGGCCGCCCTCGACGGCCCGGCGCAGCGTCAGGAAGTCGGTGTCCCAGCGACGACTCTGGTGCACGCTCAGGACTCGCCCGGCGGCAGCGGCACGCCCGAGGAGGTCGTCGGCATCGGCCACGGTGAGACACATCGGCTTCTCGACGACGACGTGCACGCCGGCGTCGAGACAGCGCCGGGCGAGGTCGGCGTGGTGGACGGGCGGTGTGGCGATGATCACCAGGTCGGCCGACCCGGCGGCCAACAGGTCGTCGACCGAGGCGAAGGCATCGACGTCACCGAAGTCGCGACGGGCGGCCTCGAGTCGTTCCGGGACGGTGTCGACGGCGGCGGCGAGGCGCAGTCCGGCGGTCTCGCTGGCCGCCAGGCCGTGCAGGTAGCCCATGCCGCCGAACGGGCCGTAGCCGACGACGGCGACACCCACGTCGCCTGACCCCTCGGGCATGGCTCCGGCGAGCATCCGTCGCAGGAAGCGCCCGATGGTCGGGTGACCGAGGGCGGTCGTCAGCGGCCCGATCCCGGTCGTGACGACCCGCCCGGCGCCGACGGGTCGTACCGTCACCGTCGGTTCGTGTCGGAACCGGACACTGGTGGTCGCCGCCACCTCGACGTCGTCGAGATGACGCCCGAGGAGACGCAACGGGGTCCGGACCGGCACCTCACCGTCGAGCCGGACCGCCTCGGGCCGATCGGCGAGGGTGACGAACCACTCGGTGTCGGGAAGGTCGGCCACGACCCGGCAGCCGGTCAGGTGCTCAGCGCACGGGTCGTCGGGGTGCTGCACGACGAGCACGGACCCTCCCCGTCGGAGGTGGGCCTCGGCATCGGCGACGTCGCCCTCACCGAGTCGTCGATCGAGGACCAGGATGTCGGATGGCAAGTCGCCGAACGACTCCCCGGATGACTCAGCACTCAGCACGAGGTCACCGTAACGCGGGACCCGCGCCGGACCTGCCACGATGCGGCCATGATTCCGTCACATGCCGACCTTCGCGCCGTCGCCGTCGTCATCGGCCTGCTCCTGACCGCGTGCGGTGGTCAGGGCGACCCAGCCGCCGACGGCACGACCACCGACGACACCGCTGTGGCCGTCACGTCGGCGCCGACCACGATGCCGGCGACGACGACCACGACCACCTCCAGCACCACCACGACCACCACGACGATCCCGGCGGCGCCTGCCGTGGGCCTCGATGACCTTGCGGAGCGAGGACCGCACCCGGTGGGGGTCACGACGCTCACCGGCGAGGAGGGTCTCACCGTCGAGGTGTGGTACCCGGCCGACCCCGCCACGTCACCGGACACCACCGACAGCTACGACATCCGCGACTTCGTGCCCGAGACGATCCGCGCCATCCTCACGGGCGACGTCGACAGCGAGTTCACCTACGCCGCTGCCCGTGACGCAGCCCCGGCGTCCGCTCCCGACACCGGGTTCCCGGTGGTCGTGTTCAGCCACGGCTACACCGGGATGCGCCTGCAGAGCGCCACCCTCACCGCGCACCTCGCCTCGTGGGGTGTGGTCGTGGTCGCCCCCGATCATCCGTCGCGGGACCTGCGCAACGTCCTCAGCGGAACCGCGAGCGGTGACCCGTCCGAGAGCGTCATCGAACTGCTCGCCGCCCGCAAACTCGTCGACTTCGACGGTCCGTTGGCCGGGATGGTCGATCGGGACGGGCCGTGGGCCGCCGTCGGCCACTCGGCCGGTGGGTCGACCGTCGCCCGGTTGGCCACCGATGCCGCGGCCGTCGGGCTCGGCGGGTACGTGTCCCTCGCCGCCGGGATCCCCGACGACGTCACCCCGGCCGACGTGCCGTCGTGGTTCATCGCCGGTGCGCTCGACGCCGTCGTCGAACCGGACCGGAGTCGCGCCGGGTTCGAGGCCGCGCCGTCACCGACCCGCCTGTGGGTGGTCGACGGGGCCGGGCACAACGCCTTCGACGACTTCTGCCGTTTCGGCAACGGCAGCGGCATCATCGGTGTCGCCGATGCCTCCGGACTCGGGCCGCTGCTCGACGCCCAACCGCAGCTGCGGGCCCTCGGCTCCGACGGGTGCCTCCCGCCGGCGGCACCGCTGTCGGACACCGACCCGGCGATACTCGCCGGGACCACCGCCGCGGTCCTCGCCGCGCTCGGTCTCGCCGACGTCGACGACTCCGGGACGCCACCCGGACCCGTCACCGTCGAAACGGCGTCACGCTGACCGCTCGCGCACCCCGTGCCCGGGACCCCGGTGGTCGATGGGGCGACCCGGTGTCTCCAGACCTATGGTCGGTGACGTGACCACCACCGCCGTTCCCGCTGCCGCCTTCGACGCGGCATACGGGAGGCGGGTGCTCGCGACGGTCCTCGCCGGCGTCATCGTCTTCACATCGTCGATGACCATCGTGTCGGCCTCGCTGCCGACCATGGCCGCGGACCTCGACTCGACCGAGGGGTTCCTGTCGTGGGCGGTGACCGGGTTGTTCCTCGCCATGGCCGTCGCGACGCCGATCATGGGCCGCCTCGGCGACAGCCACGGCCACCGGCGGATGTTCCTCATCGGGGCGACGATCCTCGGCATCGGGACGCTCGGCTGCGCAGTCGCTCCGACCGCGCCGACCTTCGTGGCGGCTCGGATGGTGGTCGGGCTCGGCATCTCGTCGACCATGCCGAACGGGATGGCGCTGATCATGGCGGCGCATCCGGTGGAGCGGCGCGGTGAGGCGATGGGCTGGTTCCAGATGGCGATGACCGGCATGCCGGTCATCGCGCTCGTCGCCGGCGGTCCGCTGATCGAGGCCTACGGCTGGCGGATCATCTTCGCGATCCTGTTCCCGCTGTCGATCGTCGGGACGATCGCCGCCTGGCGGGTCATCCGGCCCGACACGGAGACGGTGACGGCGCCCGTCGACTGGGGCGGGGCCGGGACACTGGCGATCGCGACGCTCGGGTTCCTGCTGTGGCTCGAGTTCGGTGGTCGACGCGGGTTCGGGGACGGACTCGCTCTGCTCCTGATCGCGATCGCTGCGATCGGGCTGTGGGCGTTCCTGCGGGTCGAACGGCGAGTCGCCGCGCCGATGCTGCGCCTCGACTACTTCAGGAGCCGGAACTTCACGGGCCCGCTCATCTGCCAGCCGCTCAGCCAGTTCGCGTACATGGGTGGGTTCCTCATCGCTCCGCTGCTGCTGGCCGAGCTGTTCGGGTACTCGGTGGGGACCGTGGCTCTGATCCTGCTGTTCAGACCGGCGTTCTACAGCGCCCTGTCACCGGTCGGCGGCCGTCTCGCCGGACGGTTCGGCGAGCGGACGTTCCTGCTGATCGGTGCCGTGCTGATGGTCGCCTCGATGGCGTCGTGGGTCGCCGGGGCGCACTGGACGAACCTGCCGATGGTCATCCTCGGACTGATCCTCTCCGGCGTCGCGATGGGTCTCGCATCGCCGTCGTACTCGACCGCCGTCGCCAACGCGGTTGACGTCGCCGACCTCGGCGTGGCCAACGGGATGAGTTCGACGCTCATGAACATCGGGATGCTGTCGGGCATCCAGTCGATGTTCACCGTGCTCGGCGATGGCCGCGGCCCGGACGACTTCGCCCGGGTGTTCGTGTTCGGCGGGGCGGTGGCCGCCCTCGGCATCATCGGTGCGTTGATGATGCGCCGGCCGGCCCGTCAGGCCTGATGTTCGAGGCGTAGGCCCGGCCGGGGCCAGTCGATCGCGTACAGGATCCCCCATCCCGATGACGTGACGTACGCGGTGCGCATGTCCGCGCCGCCGAAGCACACGTTCGTGACGTAGGCGTCCCAGCGCGGCATGGCGACCTGCTCGATCAGGTCGCCGTCCGGTGACACGACGCTCACGGCACCCGTGACGAGCGTCGCGACGCAGGTGTTCCCGTCGGCGTCGACGGCGAGGGAGTCGAGCATCTGGTAGCCGTCGAAGCCGTGCAGGAGGGTGCCATGGGCGAGCGGGGTCGAGCCTCTCCGCACGACGCCGGGCGATTCGATCTCCCACACCCACAGCCGTCCGACCGAGGTCTCGGCGACGACGACCCGTGAGCCGTCGGGCGACAGCCCCACTCCGTTGGGCCGGTTCAACGGGTAGACGGCGCACGTGATCGACGAGCCGTCGGCGGTCGCGTAGTAGAGGCCGCCGTTGTCGCTGTCCCGGCTGCGGCTCTTCCCGAGGTCGGTGAACCAGAACCCGCCGTGGGCGTCGAAGACGATGTCGTTCGGACCGCGCAGGGCGTGCCCGTCGCAGTGGGTGTAGAGGGTCTCGACGGCGCCGGTGGCGATGTCGACCCGCTGGATCGATCCACCGACGTAGTCGTCGGCCTGGTGGCCGGGCGCCGTCATCCCGTCGAGGTCACGCCAGGTGAACCCGCCGTT
>JBEAPU010000119.1:0-14253 GCA_041164245.1 Actinomycetota bacterium
GCGGTCGCCGTCGGCGCCTGGGAGTACCTGAACACCGAGCGCGACACCGTCCCACCCCCACTCGGTTGGTCGACGCTCGTCGCCACCGAGCGCGTCACCGGCGACCTCAGCCTCCTCGACCCCGAACTGGCCACGCTCTCCACCACCAATCACGGCACCGGGATCAGCGCCGTCCTCGATGGCGGCGGCGCGACGGCGATCGTCCAGCCGAGTTCGCTCATCGTCGACCCCTTCAGCCCGAACGCGACGGTCGTCCCGATCACCACCGGGGCCTCGGTCCGACCGGCGGCCACACCGGGCACGATGAGCCTCCTGATCGGCAACGACGCGGGCAGCAACCTCGTCATCGTCTCCGCCGCATCCGGGGCGCCGACGACGATCACCGACGTCGCCGCCCTCACCGACGAGGCCGACCCCCGCTACCTGCCGAGCGGTGTCCGCCACGATCGCACCGGCAGCATCTTCGCGATCGCCGACGCCACGAACTTCCAGACCGTCGTCGTCACACCCGGCACGACGACACCGGTGTACCTCCCGGATCTCCCCCTCGCCGCCCACCCGACGTTGATCGTCACCAGCCAGACCGTCGGCGACCGCGCCGAACTCGGACTCTTCGACCCGGACGGCAACCGCATCCGCACCCTCTCGGTGCCCGCCGTGCGCGGTGGGACGATCTCGGCGTCCGGGAGCCGCGTCGTGGTCGTCACCCGCGACGGACGGGTCATCGAGGCCCGCCCGGACTCGTCGTCCACCGAGGAACTGGCGAGCCTCGAGATCCCCGAGGGCGACACGGTGCTCGCCGTCGAACCCGTCCTCGGAGGGTCGCGCCTGTGGGTCGTCAGCGAACGATCGATCTTCCTGATCGCCACGGACGGCGACATCCTCGGCCGGTGGGCGGCGACGACCCCGATCGAGGACGAACCGGTCACGATCACGTCACGGTGCGCCGTGGCGCACATCGACGGCACCACCCGGCTCATCGACCTCGACAGCGGACGGGAACTGGCCGAGATCGGCGACGTGAGCGGGCTGACCTCCTCCGACGACGGGTGTCTGCTCACCGGGGTCCGACGGGATGCCGACAACGAGCACGTCCTCATCGGTCGCTTCGGGACGATCGGCCTGGCCGGGCGACGCGCCCTCGGCCTCGCCCCCGACGCGACCGCTGCCGTGTTGAGCAGCGATGACGGTCCCGTGCTCGTCGACACCGCGGCCTTCGCCGAGGCGACGCAGTCGGGGGGCCCCGAACCCGCCGCCACCACCCCGAACGCGATCGGCCTCCCCGCCGACCTGTTCACCTTCGTCACCGACTGACGCCCGACACACCCACTGGCCCGGGCACGATTCGTCGACAGTGGGAACACGGCGGACTCACCTTGCGGTCCGATCCGGCCGTGACCCGGACACGACCAGACGGGGTGACCCATCTCGAGAGCTACACCACCGACCGGCAACCCCGCGACCGGATGTACGTGCCAGAACCCGACCCGCCACCGGTACGACAACCCTGAACCGCGGATCGCGGACCCCACGGGAACCCCAACCACACACCCCGCGAACCACACCACCGGCGTGCACCCACACGCCCCATCGCCATGTCCAGCGTCATAGGGTTCAGCCGTGACCAGCGGTGACGACATCACCATCCGTCGGGCCACCCCGGCCGACCTCGAGGATCTCGTCGTCCTCACCGGCGAGTACTGCCTCGCCGACGGTCACCCCGTCGACCCCGATCTCGCCCGGCGCGGCTTCGCCCCCCTCCTCGACGACGACAGCCGGGGCACCGTGTTCATCGCCCACGACACGACCACCACCCTCGGCTACGCCGTCGTGTGCTGGAGTTGGTCGATCGAGATCGGCGGATTCGAGGTGGTCCTCGACGAGATCTACACCCGGCCGAAGGGAACCGGCCTCGGCAGCCACCTGATCGCCGCCCTCGAGGACGACTGCCGCACCCGTGGCGTGCTCCGCATCTTCCTCGAGACCGAACGTCCGAACCATCGGGCACGGGAGCTGTACGCCCGCCACGGCTACACCGAGGACGACTCCATCTGGATGTCGAAGACCCTGTGAGGGCACTCGTCGCACTCCTGGCCATCGTCGGCGTCGCGACCGCCGGCTGCGCCGACGACACAGACGCGACCGCACCGGGCGATGCCACCGTCGGGATCCTCGCCACCGGGTGCCGCAACACCGCCGGCCGGGGGATCGGCACCGTCATCGAGCCCGGAGTGATCCTCACCAGCGCCCACACGCTCGCCGGGGCGGACTCGGTCACCATCACCGACCGGAATGGGACGGCCGCACCGGCGCGCATCGTCGCGTTCGACCCGGAGATGGACCTCGCCCTGCTCGCCGCCGACATCCCCCTGCCCGCCGTCGCACTCGCCGACGACCCGCCGACCACGGACGAGGCACCCGGGCTCGCCGGCACGATCGTCGTCGAACGCGACGGGCGCCTCGTCGTCGAGCCGATCACCGTCGAGCGCCGGGTGATGATCACCACCGAGGACATCCATCGTGAGGGCGAGACCCGCCGTCCCGGCTACGAGATCACCGCCGACATCGAACCGGGTGACTCGGGAGCGCTCGTCGTGATCGGCGGGAGCGGCATCGCCGTCGTCTGGTCGCGCAGCGTGCGCACCGACGGCAAGGCGTGGGCGATCGACCCGATCCGGGCCGGCGACACCATCCGCTCCCAACTCGCCGACGGCATCCCCGGCAGCGTCGACCTCACCCGCTGCTGAACCGCCCCACGACCGTCACTGCGTGTCGCGCTCCCGATCGATCTCAGTCGGCGAGTTCCGACTCCGACCAGAACCCCGGCCGCGGCGACCCGGACCCACCGTCGGTCGCGTAGCCGGCCAGCCGTTCCAGAGCCGACGGGTCGAACACGTCGATCACGTCGAACACCGTCGCCGGACCGGCGGCCCGCACCGCCAGGTCGGCCTCCGACCGTCGAACCGGCAACGCCGAGGTGAGCACGATCACCCGCTCACCGACCGCTCGCAGGACAGCCGCCCGACCGAGCACCCGCCACACCGCCTCACCACCGACCAGACCACCGCGGTCGCGCACGAACGGCCCGCCCTGCTCGACGACGAACCGGCTGCCGTCGGTCGCCGTCGCCGTGCCCACCACGAGCCCGGTCGACGACAGACGCACACCGTCGTCGAACACGAACCCGGCGGTCGCCACCGCTGACGCCACGACGTCCCCACCGGCCGCACCGTCCCAGCCGAGGTCGCGCCGGCCCCCCTCGCGATCGAGACGTCCACGGGCCAGATCCACGTACGTCGGATCCAGGTCGTAGCCGACCGCCCGCCGACCCAACTGCGACGCGGCGACGAGTGTCGACCCCGAACCCATGAACGGGTCGAGCACGAGATCGTCCTCGAAGGTGTAGAGCTCGATCAACCGGGCCGGCAGCTCGACCGGGAACGGCGCCGGATGCCCCACCCGTCGGGCGCTCTCCGTCGGCAGGGTCCACAGGTCGAGCGTGTCGGCCATGAAGTCCTCCGCCGCGATCGTCGACCGGTGCGGCAGGCCGGCCCGGGCCCGCTTGGCCGGGCTGACGGCCCGCGCGAACCGACCCTTCGACGCGATCACCACCCGCTCGGTCAGGTCGCGCAGCACCGGGTTCGATGCCGACCGGAACGACCCCCACGCACACGACCCGCTCGCGCCCGCCCCCTTGCGCCACACGATCTCGCCGCGCAACAGCAGCCCGAGGCGGTCCTGGAGGATGTGCACGACATCGGCGCTCAACGACCGGAACGGCCGACGTCCGAGGTTCGCGACGTTCACGGCGATGCGCCCACCGGGTTCGAGGGTCCGGGCGCACTCGGCGAACACCGCGGTCAGCATGTCGAGGTACTCGATGTACGACGCCGGGATGCCGTCGCGCTCCACCTCGAGTTCGTACTGCTTGCCGGCGAAGTACGGCGGTGAGGTCACGACGAGGGCGACGGAGTTGTCGGCGACAGCCGACATGTCACGGGCATCACCGAGCCGGCACGGATCCACGACGGGCGACGGCGGCTCGACCGTCTCGTCGTCGTCGAGCACCGGCGGTTCGAAGCGCCCGTAGAACGCCGTCGAATCGTGCGACTCGCGGCGGCCGGCACCGAAGTCCGAGGTCGACGTCCGGGAGCGTTCCGCCACGCGGCAACCCTACGCGAGCCGGGACCGGGCCAGCCGACGATCAGCCGATCGGGCCGAGCACCCGGTCGAGGTACTCGTTGCGGAACGTCCCCTCCGGGTCGAGTCGGGCGCGGGCCGCCGCGAACTCACCCCACCGGGGGTAGCGCGTCGACAGCGACTCGGCGTCGAGGTAGTGCATCTTCCCCCAGTGCGGTCGACCGCCGTAGGAGTCCATGATCGCCGCCACCTGCTGGAAGTACGACTCGTACGGGGCGCCCTTGTACTGGTGCACGGCCACCCACCCCGAGCGACGACCCTGACCGGTCGACAGGGCGATGTCGTCGGCGGCCGACACCCGCACCTCGACCGGGAACAGGCTCGGGAAGCTCAACCTCTGCGTCACGGCCCGCACCCGCTGCACCGCCTCACCGAGACACTCGAGCGGGATGCCGTACTCCATCTCGACGAACCGCACGTGCCGGGGACTGGCGAACACCCGGAAACTGTCGTCGACGAGGTCGCGCTCGGACACCGACACCGAGATCATGCGGGCGATGCGCGGCGCCATCGCCGGCCAACGACGCCCCACCCGACACACCGTGTCGAGCACGAGGTTCTCCGCCAGGTACTTGTCGCGCACGTACGCCACCCGGCCCGGCCGTCGCACCGGTTCATCGGTGCGGTCGTTGCGCTTCACCTGGCAACGGCGTGCCCCGGGCATCCAGAAGAACTCGGCATGATCAGCACTCGAGGCGAACGCCTCGACATCGGTCAGCAGCCCGTCCAACGGTTCGATCGTCTCGTGGGCGTGCAGCCGGAACGCCGGCACGCACTGCAGGGTCACCTCGCACACGACACCGAGCGCACCGACACCGACCGGGACGATCGACGCCAGGTCGGCGTTCTCGGTCTCGGAGACCCGCACCACCTCGCCGCGCCCGTCGACGAGCACCATGCCGACAACCGTCGTCGCCAGCCCACCGAGTTCGATGCCGGTGCCGTGCGTGGCCGTCGAGATCGCGCCGGCGACGCTCTGCACATCGATGTCACCGAGGTTCGGCATCGCGAGGCCATGGCCGTGCAATTCACGACTCAGGGCGTTGAGGGTGATGCCGGCCTGCACCGTCACCCGCCCCGATGCCGGGTCGACATCGAGGATCCGGGTCATCCGGTCGAGGCGCAGCAGCATGCCATCGGTCATCGCCGCTGCAGTGAAGGAGTGGCCCGACCCGATCGTCTTCACCCGACGGCCATCGGCGTGGGCACGGCGCACGATCGCCGCCACCTCGTCGGTCGACGTCGGGGTCAACACCTCCGCCGGAACGCAGGCCTGATTGCCCGCCCAGTTCCGCACCACCCCGGTCCGGGGCACACCGATCGCCATCGCCGAACGGTACCCGTTTCCGGCCGGCCATAAGATGCGGAGATGAGCACCCGGACCGTGCACGGCACCTGCCACCACGACTGCCCCGACTCCTGCGGGTGGGTCGTCAACGTCGACGACGCCGGCACGGCGGTCAGCCTGCGCGGCGACCCGGACCACCCGTACTCGGCCGGCGAACTGTGCCCGAAGGTCAACCGCTTCCTCGACCGCGTGTACCACCCCGACCGCATCCTGCACCCGCTGCGCCGCGTCGGGCCGAAGGGCTCCGGTCAGTTCGAGCGCGTCACATGGGACGAGGCCCTCGCCGAGATCGGTGAGCGACTCAACGCGATCATCGCCGAACACGGCGGTGAGGCGGTCCTGCCCTTCAGCGATGCCGGCAACCAGTCGATGCTCGCCCTGCAGGGCATCTCGGCGCGGCTCTTCAACCACATCGGTGCCAGCCGGCTGCTGCGCAACATCTGCGGGCCGACCGTCGGTGCCGGCATGTCGATGACGAACGGCACCGGTCTCGCCCTCGACCCGACCGAACTCGAGCATTCCCGCCTCATCATCCTGTGGGGCACGAACACCAGGGTGACGAACCGGCACCTGTGGCCGACGATCGAGCGGGCCCGGGCCGCCGGGGCGCGCCTCGTCGTCATCGACCCGATCCGCACGATCACCGCCGACGCCGCGAACGGACCCGACGACGACGTGCTGCAGCCCCTGCCCGGCACCGACATCGCCCTCATGCTGGCGATGATGCACGTCATCATCCGCGATGACCTCGTCGACCATGCCTGGGTGGCCGAGCACACCCTCGGCTTCGACGAGCTCGCCGCCCACGTCGCGACGTGCACACCCGAATGGGCCGAGGGCGAGTGCGGTGTGCCGGCCGCCGACATCGAGCGTCTGGCCCGTGACTACGCGACGATCACACCGGCCGCGATCCGCACGCTCGTCGGCGCCGAGCACCACGAGAACGGCGGCATGTTCTTCCGCACGCTCGCCTGCCTGCCGGCCCTCACCGGCGCCTGGCAGCACCGCGGCGGGGGCATCGCCCGCAGCGTCGGCTCGTGGCAGGCACTGCTCGAGGACCAGCACGCCCTGGCCCGGCCCGACCTGCTCGCCGGTCGCGACCCGCGCACCCTCAACATGAGCCGTCTCGGCGAGATCCTCCTCGACACCGACCCGCCGGTGAAGGCGATGATCGTCTGGAACTGCAACCCGCTCGTCATCGTGCCGAACGTCGAGGCCGCACGGGCCGGCATGGCCCGCGACGACCTGTTCTGCATCGTCCACGAACAGTTCATGACCGACACGGCCCGCTACGCCGACATCGTGCTGCCGGCCACCACCCAGATCGAGGCGGTCGACGTCACCCTCGCCTGGGGGCACCTCTGGATGGGCTGGAACGAGAAGGCGATCGAGCCGCTCGGCGAGGCCGTCAGCAACACCGAGATGTTCCGGCGCATCGCCGGCGCGATGGGCCTCACGGAGCCGTGCCTGTTCGATGACGACATGACGATCATCCGCGACTCGCTGCCGAGCGTCGACATCGATCGGTTGCGCGCCGAGCACCGCCTCAGGGTCCCGTACCCGGGCGACGGCCGACCCTTCGGCGACGGCGACTTCCCGACCTCGACCGGACGCGTCGAGTTCGCCAGCGCGACCCTCGAGGGCCTCGGCCAGCCGCGCCTTCCCACCTACGTCCCCGCCGTCGAGGGTCCCCGCGGCCCGTCCGCCGACCGATTCCCCCTGCAGCTGCTCACCACCAAACAGCACCTGCGCTTCCTCAACAGCGCCTACGCCCACATGGACACCCACGGCGGCAGGGAAGGCGGACCGTACGTCGAGATGGACCGGGCCGATGCCGAGGCCCGTGGCCTCACCGAGGGCGACACGGCGATCGTGCACAACGACCGCTCGAGCCTCGAGCTGCCGGTGCGCATCAGTTCCCGGTTGCGTCCCGGCGTCGTCGTCGTGCCGTGGGGCTGGTGGAGCATGCATCACCCCGACGGGCGGGTCGCCAACAGCCTCACCAACGACACCCTCACCGACTGGGGCGGCGGTGTCGCGTTTTACGACACGCTGGTCGAGGTCAGTCGAGCCTGAGCCAGCCGGACATCGCCCAGCCGGGTCGGGTCCGAGCCGACGGATAGCCTGCGCCGCATGGCGGCCGAGGTCATCTACGCGTTCCGGGTCATGCGGCTGCCCCTGCTCGACGCCGGCGGTGCCGAGATCGGCAAGGTCGACGACATCGTCGTCGTCCCCGGCCGACCCGGCCAGGCACCGCGCGTCGTCGGCTTCGTCGCCACCAGCCAGCGTCGTCGCATCTTCGTGTCCTGGGGACGCATCGGCGAACTCGACGGTGACGGCGCCCGTCTGCGTTCCTGGGACGTCGACCTGCACCCGTTCAAGCGCCGCTCCGGCGAGACCCTGATCGGGGCCGAGATCATCGACCGGACCGTCGCCGACGGCGAGACGGTCAGCGACATCGGACTCGCCCGGACCACCGACGGTCGCACCACCTGGTGGGAGGTGTCGACGGTGCGCCTCGCCCGCCGGAACGTCCTGCGCCGCCGACCGAGCTACCGGCTCGTGCCGTGGCAGGAGGTCGCGCACCTGTTCACAACCCACACCGCGATGGCCGCGGAGGCGGCGCGGCTGCGCGAGATGCACCCGTCCGACGTCGCCGGTGTGGTGCGCGCCCTCCCGGTGTCGCAGCGCCGCCAGCTCGCCGAGGCCATGGACGACGAACGCCTCGCCGACCTGCTCGAGGAACTCCCCGAGGACGAGCAGTTGCGCCTCATCGAGGGACTCGACCTCGACCGCCTGCTCGGCGTGCTCGACGAGATGGAGTACGACGACCTCACCGACCTGCTGAGCGAGATGCCCGACCAGCAGCGCCGCGCCGTTCTCGACGCGATGGACGACGACGAGGCCGAGGTGCTCACCCGACTGCTCTCCTACGGTGAGCGCACCGCCGGCGGTCTGATGACACCGGAGATCATCATCCTCGGGCCCAACGCCACGGTCGCCGAGGCGCTCGCCCAGGTCCGCGACCCGGACTGGACCCAGTCGATCGCCGGTCAGGTGTTCATCTGCCAGGCACCGTTTCGTCCGCCGACGGGCAAGTACCTCGGCGTCGTCTTCGCGCAGGAGGCGCTGCGCGAACCGCCGAGCATGGAACTCGGTCGTTGCATCCGGCAGGTCGCCGTCGTCGGTCCCGACACCCCCGAGCAGGAGGTGCACGAACAGTTCGCGTACTACAACATGCTCGCGCTCCCCGTGCTCGACGAGTCCGGTCACCTCCTCGGCGCCGTCACCGTCGACGACGTCGTCGACCGTCTGCTCGGGGCGGGATGGCGACGACGGCAGCGCAACCGTCCCGACACGAACCAGCCGGCGGTGACACCGTGAAGCGCAGCCGGGACCTGTCCGCTCCCCGCCGCGGCGGCCGCCTCGACCTCTCCTACGACCCGGAGGCCTTCGGACGCTTCGGCGAGTCGATCGCGATGCTGCTCGGCACCGCGCGCTACCTCGTGTGGCAGACCGTCGTCATCATCGTCTGGCTCCTGCTGAACGTCATCCCACCAGCGAACTGGCAGTATGACCCGTGGGGACGTGGCCTGGTCCTGCTGACCCTCGTGCTCTCCCTGCAGGCCTCCTACGCGGCACCACTCATCCTGCTCGCCCAGGCCCGCCAGGAGCGGCGCGACCGGGCCGCGAGCGACTACGACCGTCAGGTGGCCGAACGCACCCAGGCCGACACCGAGTTCCTGGCCCGCGAGATCGCCGGCGTCCGTCTGGCGCTGGCCGACGTCGTCACCGGCGAGGAGTTGCGCGAGCAGCTGGCCACCCTCACCGCGGCCATCGAACGGCTCGAGGGCCGCCTCGACAACCCCGGCACCTGAGCCTGACCACGGCTCGGTTCACCGTGTCGGGACACCCGTGAACCGCTGGATCCGCACCCCATGGGCCTCGACGCGACCCAGGATCGCCGCCGTGTCGAGCGCCTCGTCACCGGCCCGCACGACGCCGGCCGGCAATCCCCCGGCGAGGCACTCCTCGACGAAGGCCACCGCCGTCGCCGCCGAGGCCGACCCGACGAGTTCGGCCACCCCGAGCACCGAGGTGACCCGCTCACCGGACTCCGAGGCGCCGCGCACCTCCACCCGCAGCGCCCCGATGCCGCCCTCGGCGTGCGGGGTGCGCAGCATCGGCAGCGGTGCCGTCACCCGGTCGCGACGGGTGGCCGAACGCCGGGCCGAGATCCGGGACACCTCCGGGAACGACTCGTGCAGGAGGAGCGGCGACGCGATCTCGGCCCGGTAGCAGTCACGGGCACCGACCGGTTCGGGGAACCAGCACAACTCCCGACCGGCGCCGCCACGATGCTCCGTCCACCCGCCGTCCGACCAGCCGAGGGCGCGACCCGACAGCGACCGATGGTGGGCGCGGGCACAGGCCGGACCCGCCGTGCCGTGCACCGCGATGTGGATCTCGTCGCACACCGCCATCGAGCGGGCGAGGTACCGGGCGAGGAGACCCGACAGCCCGGGCGACACGGCGGCACCGAGCACGAGCGAACCGCCCTCGGCCCGGAACAGGGTGTCGAGTTCGAGGAGGTCGACCGTGTCGTCGAGGTGGTCACCGAGCGTCACCACCGACAGTCCCCGCCGGCCGAACGCCTCGGCGAGTGGGGAGTGCCGCACCGGGTGCGACAGGACGGCGACATCGCCGGGCGCGCCGAACGGCGTCGGTTCGTGCCGCGGGTCGTGGATGCGCACCCCGGTGGCATCGAGCAGGCGCGCCACCCGACGGCCGACCACACCGTGGCCGACGAGCCAGACCGTCATCGGGTCCCCGGTCGAACCTCGTCGCCGATGCTGATCGGTTCCCATCCCCCGTGCTGGGGTGGCGTCCCACCGCGGCCCCGGACGCGGATCGCGCCCGCGGCGGCACCGGCCATGATCAACGCCGCGATGATCCGTCGGATGAGTCGCACGACGACATCATGCCCGACTCCGGCGACCGCACGGACCCGGACGTGACCTCTCGATCGTTCACGATCACACGAGGGTCGCAAATGGGGCCCGTCGATCGACCGATGGATGATCCCGACGCGAGCCGATGACAATCACATGACCTCTGGACAACCCGTCGCCTTTCCGGTCTATAGTCGCCACCGGGGGACGTGCTCCGCACGTGATGGTGATGCGTGAGTTCTCGACACAGCACGATGAGTCACACCGAGATCCTGATGGGTCGGGCGTCCCTGCCCCGACACGGGTGACGGCATGAAGGTGCTCCTCTACGACCACGCCGACACCGTGCTCTCGTGGACCACCGAGGTGCTGAGCGAGGACCCGGAGATCACCATCGTCGGCCCGGCACGGGACCGCGTGATCCTCTACAACCTGCTGCGTGGACGCCGTGTCGACGTCGCCATCGTCGGGATGAAGCAGTGCTGCGAGTTCCTCGACGTCTACAACTCGATCTACTGGCGTCATCCCCCGGCATTGAAGAAGATGTGCCTCGGTTCATTCGTGAACGACGCGACGATCGATTGGGCCCTCCAACTCGGTTACGACGACGTGATCGACGCGACCGACACCCGTGACGAGATCCGCCGACAGGTCCGAGACCTCCACGAGGGCCGCCGACAGGTGACCGACCTGTCGGGCCCGGAGGCCGATCTCGACGATCCGCACACACTGAGCGTCCAGTTGAACGACATCATCGACCGGGAGATCGTCCGGCTGATCAGTCGCGGCTACGCCGACCGGGAGATCGCCGAGTGGGTGTACCTGTCACCGCAGACGGTGCGCAACCGTGTGAGTCGTCTCCTCGAACGATCCGGGGCCCGCAACCGCACCCAACTGGCGGTGCTGTTCGTGCGCGGTCAGGTCTCGTGGGTGACGGCCGCCGACGACCTCGACCGCACCGCCTGACCGTCGCCGGTCACCGTCATCCGGCCCCGGCGTGACACCATGACGTGTCGACGCACACGGTGTCGACCCAGGAGGACGCCACATGACCGAGCACCGCATCGCCTGCACCCACACCGGGAGTCTGCCGCGACCCGACGACCTGATCACGTGGATGTGGGCCGTCGGTGACGGCGTCCCGGTCGACCGGGACGAACTCGACACCCGGGTGGCCGCTGCCGTCGATGAGGTGGTCGACCGGCAGATCGCCGCCGGTGTCACGGTCGTCAACGACGGCGAGATGTCGAAGCCGTCGTACGCCACCTACGTCAAGGACCGCCTGTCGGGTTTCGGCGGGGACTCCGTGCAGGACTACCACTTCCAGGACCTCGTCGACTTCCCGCGGTCAGCCGAGGAGGTCCTGGCCAACCCGGGGCGACGCAAGCGCTCCGCACCGGCGTGCACCGGACCGATCACGGTCACCGACCCCGATGCCGCCCATCGCGACATGGCCGAACTGGTGCGGGCTGCCCGGGCGCGCGGCCACGACGACATCTTCTCCAGCGCCGCGTCACCCGGTGTCGTGTCGCTGTTCTTCGGCAACGTCCACTACCCGACGCGGGAGGAGTACGTGTTCGCGATCGCCGAGGCGATGCGCCACGAGTACGAGGCGATCGCCGCGGCCGGGGCCGTCGTGCAACTCGACTGCCCGGACCTCGCCATGGGACGCCACTCGGCGTACGCCGGGCAGAGCCTCGAGGAGTTCCGCCACACCATCACGGTGAACATCGAGGCCCTCAACCACGCCGTGCGCAACATCCCGGCCGAGCAGTTGCGCATGCACCTGTGCTGGGGCAACTACCCGGGACCGCACAACCACGACGTGCCGATCGCCGACATCATCGACATCGTCTGGACCGCGAAGCCGCGGACCGTGCTGTTCGAGGGGGCGAACCCGCGCCACGCCCACGAATGGTCCGTGTTGGCCGAGCTCGGCGTGCCCGACGACAAGGTGATCTGCCCGGGTGTGATCGAACCGCAGTCGAACTACATCGAACACCCGGAGTTGGTCGCACAGCGCATCCGACAGTGGGCCGAGGTGACTGACCCGGAGCGGCTCATGGCCGGTGTCGACTGCGGGTTCTCCGTGCACGTCGGCATCAAGAACATCGACCCCGACGTCGCCTTCGCCAAGTTGGCCTCACTGGCGCAGGGCTCCGAACTCGCCGCCCGCCGCATCTTCGCCTGACGCGACGTCAGCGCGTCAACGGTGCCACCGGCCCGCCGCGCACGAAGTGGATCCGGTCGAAGCCGGCCCGGAACGCGCTCACGTCGGCCGCCACCGCCCCGGGTGGGCCGGTGAGCGCACGGGCGATGAACCCGGCGACCTGATCGGCCTCCACCGGACCCATCCCCCACCGGACCATCTCGGGCGTGCCGAGGCGCAGACCGGGTGGCTCGTCCGACCCGGGGACCGGTCCGACCGGCAGGCCGATACCGCAGGCCAACAGGTTGGCGGAGCGCAGACGGCGGGCGACGGTCGCGCCGCCGCCGAAGCGGCGGGCATCGACGGCGACGTGGTGGGAGTCCGTGCGGTGCGGACCGACCCCGACGACGGGGATGCCGCGGGTCGCGAGCCCCTCAGCGAGCTCGCGTGCGGTTGCCACCATGGCGGTCGCGTACTCGGCTCCGCAGTCGATCCAGTCGAGCAACGTCGAGGCGAGCGCCGCCGTCTTCGCGACATCGAAGTTCGCCGTCAGACCGGGGTGGGCGATCGCGTCGAGTCGTGCCGCCAACTCCTCGTCGTCGGTGCACACGATGCCCGCCGGTGGCCCACCGAGGCTCTTGTAGGTGCTCATCGTGAGGAGGTGTGCACCCTCGGCGATCGGCGAGGGCCACCACCGGCCGGCGAACAGGCCGCTCATGTGCGCCGCATCGACGAGGAGGCGCGCCCCGACGGCATCGGCAACCCGGCGCAACTCGGCGACCGGCGGGGCGGCGAGGTTGAGGCTCCCCCCGATGGTGATCAGCCGGGGACGGACCCGTTCGGCGAGCTCGGCCAGCGCCGACACGTCGACCGTCAGGCGGTCGGCATCGATCGGTGCCTCGTGGATGTCGAGACCGAGGAGCCCGGCGGCACCCGAGCGGTGATGGGTGACGTGACCGCCGATCGATGCCGGCGGCACGATCACGGTGTCACCGGGCTCGCAGGTGGCGAGGAAGGCGTAGACGTTGGCCATCGCCCCGGACGCCGTGCGCAACTCGACGTGGGTGACGCCGAAGACGCGTCGTGCCAGGTCGTCGGCGAGCAGCTCGATCTCCTCGATCGCCTCGAGACCGGTCTCGTACTTGGCACCCGGCCGGCCCAGTGAGGGTCGCGTCCCCAACCCGGCGGAGAGCATGGCCTCGGCGACGGGACTCATGACGTTGCTGGCCGGATCGAGGTTCAGCGACTCGGCGTCGTGGATCCGGCGGTTCTCGGCGATCAGTCCGTCGAGCCGGCGGGCGAGTTCGCCCGTGTCGACCCCGGCTCCCCGCTCCATGCCCCGATGCTGGCAGATCGGGCACCCGGGGACCAGCGCGGTCGGTCACCGCGGGGTCCGACAACGGCCCCGAACGCGAGGAAACCCCCGCTGATCGGGGGTTCCACCGGTGGGGCTAACAAGAATCGAAATTGTGACCTCATCCTCATCAGGGATTTGGTCGAGTTCCTGCTCCGGCAGGGTGCTGCGGGAAACCCCTGCAAACACTGGGCCAAATCCCGCCTTGGCATCGGGCAAGGTGGACTGAGGTGGCCAGAAGTGGACATTG
>JBEAPU010000120.1:0-3854 GCA_041164245.1 Actinomycetota bacterium
CCTCGGTGAGCAGCCCGACGAGGTCGGTGGTCCGGGCGTGGGGCAGCGTGAAGGCCGTCCCCATCGCGACGCGCAGCGCCCGGCGCGACAGCGGATCGGCGCTCGAGGCGTCGAGGAGCAGGCCGTCCCAGCCCAGCCCGGCGGCGTTGCGGACGATGCCACCGATGTTCGCCGGGTTGTCGACCTGCTCGACGACGACGAGGCGGTGGCTGCGAGCGAGCAGGGTGGTTGCACTCGGGCGCGGTGGGCGCTCGAACACCGCGACGATCGGGTGCGGCATGCCGAGTCCGGTGACGAGACGGCGGATCTCGTCACCGCCGACGAAGACGTCGATGCCGAGCCGGTCGGCGACGGCGGGCACCCTCTCGGCGTCGGCCAGCGCCGCGACCGGGCGACACCCGGCGGCGTGCGCCCGGGACACGACGAGGTCGCCCTCGGCGAGGAAGAGTCCGCTCCCGGCGTCGTCCCGCTTGTCGGCGCGGGTGGTGAGTCCCCGGTCACGCAGCCGGAACAGGGCGAGGCGCTCGTCGTCGACCGTGTCGATGCGGATCCTGGTCATGGGCTCACGCCGGCCGGTGTCTCAGTAGTGGTAGGGGAACGGCGACCAGTCCGGTGGCCGCTTCTCGAGGAACGCGTCACGGCCCTCGGCCCCCTCGTCGGTTCCGTAGGCGAGGCGGGTCGCCTCTCCGGCGAACACCTGCTGGCCGACCAGTCCATCGTCGACGAGGTTGAACGCGAACTTGAGCATGCGCTGCGCCGTCGGGCTCTTGCCGCAGATCTCCCGTGCCCACTCCAGCGCCGTCGACTCGAGTTCGGCGTGCGGGACGACGGCGTTGACGGCGCCCATGTGGTGCATGTCGGCGGCCGTGTAGGTGCGGCCGAGGAAGAAGATCTCCCGGGCGAACTTCTGGCCGACCATGCGGGCCAGGTAAGCCGAGCCGTAGCCGGCGTCGAAGGACGCGACGTCGGCATCGGTCTGCTTGAACCGGGCGTGCTCGGCGCTCGCCAGAGTGAGATCGGCGACGACGTGCAGGCTGTGGCCACCGCCGGCCGCCCAGCCGGGGACCACGCAGATCACGACCTTCGGCATGAAGCGGATGAGCCGCTGCACCTCGAGGATGTGCAGACGTCCTGACCGGGCGGGGTCGACCGTGTCGGCCGTGTCGCCCTCGGCGTAGCGGTAGCCGTCGCGGCCGCGGATGCGCTGGTCTCCACCGGAGCAGAACGCCCAGCCCCCGTCGCGGACCGAGGGCCCGTTGCCGGTGAGCAGGACGCACCCGACGTCGCTCGACATGCGGGCGTGGTCGAGGGCTCGGTAGAGCTCGTCCACGGTGTGGGGGCGGAAGGCGTTGCGCACCTCGGGTCGGTCGAAGGCGATGCGGACGCAACCGACGCCCTTGGCCCGGTGGTAGGTGATGTCGGTGAAGTCGAACCCGGGGACGACGTCCCAGGCGGTGGGGTCGAAGGTCTCCGAGACGTCGGGGCGTGCGCTCATCTCGACATCATCGCCGTTCCGTCGGCATCGTCGGAGATCCTGTCGGGGATCGGACACGATGTCGCACCCCGCAGACGCACCCGCAGGGCCCAGGCGAGGAGCACGATCGAGGCCACCGCGAGGATCGGTTGGGCCGGGGCGAACCATTCGAGCGCCCCGGTGGTGCCGAGGGCGATCACCACGAGCTTGTTGCACACCGGGCACCCGACGGCGAAGAAACCGAGAAGACCACCGATCGACCCGAGCGTGCCGGGCCGGTCGACCTCGATCTCCTCGGCGGAGCCCCCGTCGGGGGTTGTCGGTCGTGGCCCGACCCGCACGTAGGTTGCGGCGAGCAGGCCGCCGAGCACGGCGGTGATGACGAGCGTCGGGTACGACCACCATGTGATGTCGACGGGTCGTCCGAACACCGGGTTGGGGATGACGTCGGTGGGCAGGCCGATGGCGAGGGCGACGACCACGCCGGCCACGGCTGCCGTGAGCCACTGCCGGCGGGTCCACATCGTCACATGCCCACGGTATCGCTGCGGGCTGGACGCTCGGGCCCCGGTGACCTAGCGTCGTCGGATGGAGAGTCTGACTCGTTCCCGCTGGGCGGCCATCGGTGCCGCGGTGGCTGTGACCCTCGGCGGTGGCGGTCTGATCGGGGTCTCGGCCTCGGGTGTCGGTGACTCGGCTGCCCTGGTCGCCGTCGATCCGGTCCGGATCCTCGACACCCGGCAGGACACGAAGGTGACGGCCTCGACCCGGTTGGTGCAGGTGACCGGTCCGGTGCGCACCTACTCGGGTTCGGGGGCGACGACGACGGTGGTGCCGGCGGGAGCGACGTCGGTCGCGATGAACCTGACCGTCACCGAGGGGGTGCGCGAGGGCGGCTACGGCTTCGTGACCGCGTTCCCGTGCGCAGCGGCCTCGGACCCGGTGCCGAACGCATCGACGCTCAACTTCGTCGAGGGGACCGACGTGGCCAACGGTGTGGTGGTGCCACTCGGCTCCGGTGGCGCGATCTGCCTGAACGTGTACGGATCGGCACACCTCATCGTCGACGTGTCGGGCTACTACAGCGAGGGGCGACTCGACGACATCGAGGCCGCCATCGCGACCAACGCCGAGGAGATCGCCACGAAGGCCGATCAGTCGATGGTCGATCGTCTGGCGTCGGACCGTCGGCCGTCGTTCATCGAGACCCCGGTGTCGGTCGCGACCTCCACCGGCCCGGCGGGCATCGCCGTCGAGCAGGGTGTCGACGGTCTGCCGGTGATGACCCACATCGCGGCCGGGGGAGCGCTCACGGTCACGGCCTGCGATGACGTGGGCTGCGCCGGCGACGGCGAGGTGTCGTCGGTGCTCGATGTCGGTGAGGTGACCGACGCCGACCTGGCGATCGGTCTCGATGGCATGCCGGTGGTGGCGTTCCGCACCGCCACCCCGGAGTTGGGGGTGGTGGTGTGCACGTCGTTCGACTGTTCGACGCATCGTGACCCGGTGATCCTCGACGACCGTGCCGGCACCGGGGAGACACCGGACATCGCCATCGGTGTCGGCGGCAACCCGGTGATCGCGTACACGGTCGCCAGCCCGCCGATCCTCGCGCTCGTGGCCTGCGATGACCCGTTGTGCGAGGGAGCAGGGGATGATCCCCAGGATCTGCGCACGACAGCGCAGGGCGCCGTCGACCCCCGGGACCCGTCCGTGGCGATCGGCATCGACGGCAACCCGCTTGTCGTGTTCCAGGACAAGTTCACGGCGGGGGTTTACACGGCGGAGTACGAGCTGCTGTACGTGAGTTGTGGCAACCCGGAGTGTGGCGTGACGTCCTTCAGCAACCTGCTCGGATCCGCGTCCGACACCGACGTGACGACCGGTCACAAGCCGCAGATCATCGTGAGACCCAGGCCGTCCACCCTCGCTGGAGGCCTGGGTGACTTCCTGATCGCCCATGGGGTGAGCGACGCCACGTCGAACCCCCCGACATGGAGCGTCCAGGCGCTCAGCTTGGACCCGAGCGTGGGGATCGTTTCCGAGACGATCGATGCTTCGCTGTCCGGCGAACTCGACTCGCTGGCGATCCGGATCGGGGCGATGGGCCTACCCGTCGTGGCCATCGCGGCTGACGACCAGGGCGACCATGCGATCGACTTCGTGATCTGCAACGCCGAGGATTGCGACGACCTCGGAACAACCGTCGTGAGCTACGAGGGACTGGACGAGTGTGGGGCGGCGGGGTGCGGGCTGTCGATGGCGATGGTCGGCGGCGGACTGCCGGTCATCGCCTACCACGATGGGAAGACGGCATCGTCCACCGTCAACGTCCACGTGCCGTGGTGGACCGTCGGCGGGCGCTGAGCCGAGAGCCCTG
>JBEAPU010000121.1:0-25166 GCA_041164245.1 Actinomycetota bacterium
CGACGAAGCCCGCACCCGCGACGAAGGTTGGGTCCACCAGGAAGCCCGAACCCGCGAAGAAGCCCGCACCCGCGACGAAGCCCGCACCCGCGACGAAGGTTGGGTCCACCAGGAAGCCCGAACCCGCGAAGAAGCCCGAACCCACCAAGGACGGCTCGGCCCCCGGCTACCCGGCGGTGCGTGGGACGACCGCCGAGGGCATCGCCTACACCAAGGACTTCGACGTGAAGTTCCTGAAGGCACAACGGGCGCTGTTGTTGGCTGAGCGCGAGCGCCTCGTCGGACAGGCCGATCGCCTCGCTGCCGAGGCACACCAGTTGATCGAGGAAGCCGAGATGGGTGACGTCCAGTTCGACGACGAGGGTGGGGAGGGCGACACGATGGTCGTCGAGCGCGAACGCGACCTCGCGCTCAGCGCCCAGGCCCTCGAGGCGGTCGGGGAGATCGACGAGGCGCTGACGCGGATGGGACGTGGCGAGTACGGCTACTCGGTGGTCTCCTTCCGCCCGATCCCGCGCGAGCGCCTCGAGGCGCTCCCGTGGGCGACCGTGCTCGTCGAGGAGAAGGTCGGCGGGATCGGTCGGCGATGACCACCTGGGACCGTCCGTCGTGGCGGGCGGCCCCGTGGTCCGCGGCGGCGTTCGTCGTCGCCCTCGACCAGGTCACGAAGGAGTTGGCGCTCTCCCGACTCGCTGACGGACCGTTCGACGTCGTCGGGAGCCTCCGCTTCCGTCTCACCTTCAACTCAGGGATGGCCTTCGGAGCCGGCGCCGGCTGGGGGCCGGTCATCGGCGGGTTGGCCATCGCCGTGATCGTCTACCTGGTCCGCATGATCCGTCGCCACGCTCCGGGGCCGACGACCGTCGCGCTCGGGATCCTCATCGGCGGGGCCGCCGGGAACCTGATCGATCGACTGGCGCGCGGCGACGCCTGGTTGCGCGGCTCGGTGGTCGACTTCATCGACCTCGGATGGTTCCCCGTCTTCAACATCGCGGATGCCGCGATCAACATCGGCGCAGCGTTGCTGGTGCTCGCGATCTGGTTCGAATCCCGTCGGGCCGCCGCCCCCGGGGCGACGGACCGCTCGGAGGACGACGACTCGGGCACCGACGGAGCCGCGACGTGATCACCGAGATCGTCCCGTCGGCGCTGGCCGGTGAGCGACTCGACCGCGTCGTGTCGCTGATGGCCGACATCTCCCGGGCCGTCGCCGCCCAACTCGTCGCCGACGGTGGCGTCGAGGTGGATGGCCGTCCCGAGCGGAGCGGGAAGATCAGGCTCGTCGAGGGGCAGGTCGTCATGGTGGACGAGGGGCGCATACCGAGCCAGGGTGCCCCGGTCGCCGACGTGGGTGTCGAGTTCCGGGTCGTGCACACCGACGAGTGGGTGATCGTCGTCGACAAGCCGGCAGGTCTCGTCGTACACCCCGGAGCGGGGAACACCGAGGGCACGCTGGTCAACGGTCTCCTCGCCCGCTTCCCCGACTTGGCCGGGGTCGGCGAGGCCCACCGACCCGGGATCGTCCATCGCCTCGACGCCGGGAGCACCGGCCTGCTGGTGGTCGCGAGGACGGCGACCGCCCACGAGCACCTCGTCGAGCAGTTCGCCGACCACAGCGCCACCCGCCAGTACGTGGCCCTCGTGTGGGGGCACCCCGAGGCACCGCACGGCATCATCGACGCCCCACTCGGTCGGTCACGACGCGACCCGCTCAAGATGGCGGTGGTGGCCGACGGGCGTCCGGCCCGGACCGAGTACCGCGTGGTGTCGCGCCACCGAGCCCCCGCCGAGTGTGCCCTGCTCGAGTGCACGCTCGAGACGGGTCGGACCCACCAGATCCGGGTCCACCTGGCCTCGATCGGTCACCCGCTGATCGGCGACCCGTGGTACGGGCAGCGTCGGCCCACCCTGGGACTCGGCCGGCCCTTCCTCCATGCAGCCAGGCTCGAGTTCGACCATCCAGCTGGCACCGGTCGCGCCGTGTTCGAGTCCCCGCTCGCTCCGGACCTCGTCGCCCTGACCTCGACCCTCGAGACCGTCCCCGAGTCCTGACGGTCGTCGCACTCAGTGCAGAGTCGGCCACGCCGAGCGGCCCTTGGCCATCTCGACGATCGACGCCAGGGTGTAGCCGTCGAGGTGCGACCGCATGGTCTCGCCGGCGACCTTCCAGATGTGCAGGAGCACGCACTGGCCCTCATGGTCGCAGGCGCCGTCCTTGTGGGGTTCGCCGAAGTCCCCGAGGGTGATCGGTCCATCCACCGCCGAGAGGATCTCGGAGAGGCGGATCTCGGCCGGGTCCCTCGCCAGGACGTAGCCCCCGCCGACCCCTCGCTTGGATCGGACGAGTCCGGCACCCTTGAGCGCGAGCAGGATCTGCTCGAGGTACGGCTGCGGGAGTGCGGTGCGTTCGGCGATGTCCCGGACCGATGTCGGTGAGCCCTCGGTGTCGCGCAGCGCCAGTGATAACAGCGCACGGCAGGCGTAGTCCCCGCGCGTCGACACTCGCATCCGAGCATCGTACGGTCTCCCGACGGCCCACCGTGGCACTTGGCAGGTTCCGGTCGGGCGTGGTGGACTTGGGGCGATGTCCGCACCCGACACCTCCGCGGTCCGGCCCGCCGTGGGAGGTGGGCCGCTCCTGCCCGACTACGACGGAGCGAACGTGCGCGGGATCGTCCCGGCCCTGCTGGCCGGGCCGCATCCGGAGACCCCGTCGTGGTTCCCGTCGCCGGTGTCGGGAGCCGAGAACGTGGTCCTCCTGGTGCTGGACGGCCTCGGCTGGGAGCAACTCCGGGAACGTGCCGTGATGGCACCCACCCTGTCGGCGATGGTGGGGGGTCCGATCACGACCGTGGCCCCGTCGACGACGGCGACCGCTCTGACCTCCATCGCGACCGGGCTCACGCCGGCCGAGCACGGGATCATCGGGTACCGGACCCTGCTCGGCGGCGAGGTGACCAACATGCTGCGGTGGGCATCAGGCGACCGCGACCGGCGACACGACGCGCCCCCGTCGAGTGTGCAGCCCGCTCCGGCCTTCTGTGGCCAACGCGTCCCGGTGGTGACCGCGCACGAACTGACGGCGACACCCTTCAGCGAGGCCCACCTGCGACCCGGCGCGTTGATCGGCTATCGGGCGGCCTCGTCGTTGCCCGTCCTCGTGAGTCGGAGCATCGCGGCGGGTGCGCGTTTCGTCCACGCCTACTACGCCGGCGTCGACCGGATCGCCCACGAGCGCGGCTTCGGTGACTTCTACGACGCCGAACTGGCGGCGGCGGACGCGCTGGTCGCCGACCTGCTCGACCGTCTCGACCCGGGGACGGTGCTCCTCGTGACGGCGGACCACGGGCAGGTCGACGTCGGTGATCGACTGATCGAGCCGTCCCCCGGGTTGCTCGAGCTCGTCTCGCTGCAGTCGGGCGAGGGGCGCATGCGATGGTTCCACTCCATCCCCGGCGCGGCAGGTGAACTGCTGGCTGCGGCCGAGGCCGAGTTCTCCGACACGGGCTGGGTTCGGAGCCGGGAGCAGGTGATCGACGAGCGCTGGTTCGGTCGGGCGATCTCGGGTCCGGTGGCCGGCAGGCTCGGCGATGTCGTCGTGGCGGCGCGCGAACCCGTCTCGTACGTCGACCCCGACGATTCCGGGCCCTTCGAACTCGTCTGCCGTCACGGCTCGCTCACCTCGGCCGAGATGCTCGTGCCACTCGTCGCGGCTCGCGGCGTGGGCCGTCGCGCCGTGTGACCGTAGGCTCCACCGTGAGTCAGGAGGTTCGGCGATGGACGCGGTGAACGGAGGGGAGTCGGTCGTGGGTACGCCTTCGGTGGGGCGCGACGTGGAGCGTCCGGAGGTCGTCGGGAACCCGGGGGAGTCCGACCAGCAGCAGGTCACCGAACCGGCCAAGGTGCTGCGGATCGGGTCGATGGTCAAGCAACTCCTCGAGGAGGTGCGCCACGCCCCGCTCGACGACGCCAGTCGCGAGCGGCTGGCCGAGGTGTATGACCGGTCCGTCGTCGAGCTGTCCGAGGCCCTGTCGCCGGACCTGCAGGAGGAGCTCCGGATGCTCACCCTGCCCTTCGATGCCGAGCAACTCCCGAGCGATGCCGAACTGCGGGTGGCACAGGCTCAGCTGGTCGGTTGGCTCGAGGGCCTGTTCCACGGGATCCAGGCGACGCTGTTCGCGCAGCAGCTCGCGGCTCGTCAGCAGTTCGAGCAGATGCGTCAGCTCCCCCAACCCGGGGTCGCCCCCGTCGAGCGGCCCGGCACCTACCTCTAGGTGCTGGCGCGACCCGGTGCCCGCCGGCCGTGCCCGGGAGGGGCCGTCCAGCGTCGTCGCGGCCTCTGGTATCGTCGTCGAACCACACCGTTGTGATTCGCCCCGTGCCACGGTGGCGGAGCTCCCGTCCCGCCCGATGAGACCGATCCCGTAACGTGCCCGACTCCTTCACCCACCTCCACGTCCACACCGAGTACTCCATGCTCGACGGGGCGGCGCGGCTGGACGAGCTGGTGGCGCGGGCCCTCGCCGACGGTCAACCGGCACTCGGGATCACCGACCACGGCAACATGTACGGGACCCTCGAGTTCTACAAGGAGTGCCGGGCGCGTGGGATCAAGCCGATCATCGGCACCGAGGCCTACATGGCCCACGACCACCGCTCCGAGCGGCCGACCCGCCGCGGCGCCAAGGTCGACGACTCGGGCGGTGACGCCGAGGGTGGACGCAAGCTCTACTACCACCTGACCCTCCTCGCCGAGAACGAGATCGGGTACCGGAACCTCATCCAGTTGTCGAGCCTGGCGTTCCTCGAGGGCTACTACTACAAGCCGCGCATCGACTGGGAGTTGCTCGAGCGGTACTCGTCCGGGCTGATCGCCACCACCGGCTGCCTCGGCGGTCACGTCCTCCAGTCCCTGCTCAAGGGCGACGAGAAGGGCGCCGTGGAGAAGGCGGCCCGGCTGCAGGACATCTTCGGGCGGGACAACCTCTTCGTCGAGATCCAGGACCACGGCCTGCCGGATCAGACCGCGACCAACCCGAAGCTGATCGAGATCGCCAAGCGCATCGGGGCGCCGCTGCTGGCGACCAACGACTCCCACTACACCCACCGGCACGACCACGAGGCCCATGACGCGTTGCTCTGCGTCCAGACCGGCTCGGTGCTCTCCGACCCGAACCGGTTCAGGTTCGACGGCCAGGAGCACTACCTGAAGTCGGCGGTCGAGATGCGTCACCTGTTCCGGGAGGTGCCCGAGGCCTGTGACAACACGCTGTGGGTCGCCGAGCGCGCCGAGCTCGAGATCACCTTCGGTGCGGCGCTGCTCCCGGACTTCCCGCTTCCCGAGGGGTTCGCCGACGACCGCGCCTACCTCGAGCACCTGACCTGGGACGGGGCGCGGCGTCGATGGGGTGACTCCCTGCCCCAGCCGGTGGTGGAGCGCCTGTCGTACGAACTCGAGGTCATCTCCTCGATGGGCTTCGCGTCGTACTTCCTGATCGTGTGGGACCTCATCCGCCACGCCCGGGAGTCCGGGATCCGCGTCGGCCCGGGTCGGGGGTCGGCGGCGGGATGTGCCGTCGCCTACTGCCTGTGGATCACCGACCTGGACCCGATCCGGTACGACCTGCTGTTCGAACGCTTCCTCAACCCGTCCCGGGTGTCGATGCCCGACATCGACATGGACTTCGACTCCCGCTACCGCGATGAGATGATCCGGTACGCGGCGCAGCGGTACGGCCGGGACCACGTGGCCCAGATCATCACCTTCGGCACGATCAAGGCGCGCAACGCCGTGCGCGATGCCGCCCGTGTGCTCGGCTACCCCTACAGCGTCGGCGACCGGGTGGCCAAGGCGATGCCCCCGCTGGTCATGGGTCGCGACACGCCGCTCAAGTACTGCTTCGAGCAGAGCGAGCAGTACGCCGACGGCTTCAAGGCGGCGAGCGAGCTGCGCGCCATGTACGACAGCGACCCCGACGTCCGGCGCGTCGTCGACGTGGCCAAGGGTCTCGAGGGTCTGAAGCGCTCCGACGGCATCCACGCTGCCGCCGTCGTGATCACCAAGGAGCCGGTCACCGAGTACCTCCCCATCCAGCGCAAGCCCGAGTCCGGTCAGGACCCGGAGAACGCCCCGATCGTCACGCAGTACGAGATGCACGGCGTCGAGGAACTGGGGCTGCTGAAGATGGACTTCCTCGGACTGCGCAACCTCGACGTGATCACCGACGCCCAGGCGATGATCCGCGTCGGGTCCGACCCCGACTTCGACATCGACGCCATACCCCTCGACGATGCGGCGACCTTCGAACTGCTGTCACGCGGTGACACGATCGGGGTCTTCCAGCTCGAGTCGCCACCGATGCGCCAACTGCTCAAGCGCATGGCACCGAGCTCGTTCGAGGACGTCTCGGCCGTCCTGGCCCTCTACCGCCCCGGGCCGATGAGCGTCAACATGCACAACGACTACGCCGATCGGAAGAACGGCCGCAAACCGGTGGACTACTTCCACCCGGACGCCACCGAGGTGCTCGACGACACCTTCGGCCTGATGATCTACCAGGAGAGCGTCATGCGCGTGGCGCAGAAGTTCGCCGGCTACTCCCTCGCCCAAGCCGACAACCTGCGCAAGGCGTGCGGGAAGAAGCAGCGCGACCTGATGCAGGCCGAGCGCGAGAAGTTCGAGGCGGGGTGCGACGCGACCGGGTACGGCACCGGTCTCGGACGGCAACTGTTCGACATCATCGAGAAGTTCGCCGACTACGCGTTCAACAAGAGCCACACCTTCGGCTACGGGCTGGTGACCTACCAGACGGCCTACCTCAAGGCCCATCACCCGGTGGAGTACTTCGCCTGCCTGCTCACGAGCGTGAAGAGCAGCCTCGACAAGGCCGCGGTCTACCTGGCCGATTGCCGGTCGGCCGGGATCCGGGTGCTGCCCCCGGACATCAACCGGTCGGTCAACGACTTCGCAGCGCTCCGGCCCGATCAGGTGCCGCCGGGCATCGACCTCCCGGTGGGCAGCCCGGGGGCCATCGCGTTCGGGCTGTCGGCGGTGCGCAACGTCGGCGAGGGTCTCGTCGAGCACCTGCTCGCCGAGCGGGCCGAGAACGGGCCGTACGCCTCCTTCCACGAATTCGTCGAGCGAGTGCCCGAGCAGGTCCTGAACAAGCGCACGGTCGAATCCCTGATCAAGGCCGGGGCGTTCGATGCCCTCGGTCACCCCCGTCTCGGGCTCGTCAGCGTGCACGAGCAGATCATCGACACCACCGTCGCCCGCCGCCGCGAGCGCGACCAGGGGGTGCTCAGCCTCTTCGGCGACTGGGCGGGCGACACCGCCGGCGGTGGGGAGGTGTTCGACGAGCGGGTGGAGATCCCCGACAGCGAGTACCCCAAGGCCGAGCGGCTCCGCACCGAGAAGGAGATGCTCGGCCTGTACGTCTCGGACCATCCTCTCCTCGGTGTCGAGTCCGCCCTGCGCCGCAAGGTCGAGCACGCCGTCGCCGATCTCGGCGAACTCGACGACGGCTCATCGGTGGTGGTGGGCGGGATCATCACGAACAGCGCCCGGAAGTTCACCAAGAAGGGCGAGCAGATGGCGGTGTTCGTCCTCGAGGACCTCGATGCCTCGGTCGAGGTGACCGTCTTCCCGAGGACCTTGGTCGACATCGGTCACCAGCTCGTCGACGATCGCATCGTCGCCGTCCGGGCGAGGCTCGACCGTCGCGACGAGACGCGGGTCGGTCTGATCGCCCAGGACATCACGGTGCTCACCGGTCTCGACGAGGGCCCGGCCCCCGTCCTCCGGCTGCGCCTGCCCGGTGGTGTCCCGGATCGCCAGTCGTTGCTGAGGCTGCGCGGGATCATCGAGGAGCATCCCGGTGACTCCGCGGTCGAGCTCGAGGTCGAGCGGCGGCGTGTGCTGCGACTCGGCGACGCCTTCCGGGTCGACCTCGACACGGCAGTGGGGGAGTTGCGGGTCGCGTTCGGTCACGAGGCGGTGCTCCTGTGACGGTTCCGGGGCGCTCCCGGCTGTCCCGTGGAAGCCTTCAGGTGGCAGACTGTGGGGGCGCGTCGGGCGGCGTCCGACGGGTGGATCGAGTCGGTGGAGAAGGGATATGGCACTCGAAGTAGTCACCAATGACGCCAGTGCGATCGGTGATGCCGAACTGGAGGAGATGGCGGCGCTCGGCGGGGCGTTCGACCTGTCGGCCCTGACGCGGGCGCGGGAGGACTGGGTGCTGTGCACCACGGCCCGTGACGGAGCGCAGTTGATGGGCTTCACCTTCTCGACCCTCGAGCGCATCGGCGGGACCCCGTGCGTGCTCCTCGGCGTCATGAGCGTCCGCCGGCACTCACGGCGCGACACCGTGCTCAAGGGCCTCATGAAGGAGGCCTTCCACCGGGCGCTCATGGCGTTCCCGGACGAGGATGTCGTCGTCGGCGGCCGCTTCGCCACCCCCGACGCTCTCCAGGCTCTCAAGGATGTCGACGACGTGATCCCGTCGCCCGGCTCGCGGGCCGTCGGGGAGGAGCGTGCCTGGGGTCGACGCCTCGCGAAGCGATTCGGAGTCGATGCCGACTACCGGGCCGAGGAGTTCGTGGTGCCCAAGGGCAGCCGGGAGGGCTTCGTGGACTTCGAGTCCGCCAAACCGGAGAAGATCCCGGCGGGCGCCAGGGGCCTGTTCGCCGACGTCGATCCCGAGCGTGGCTCGGTCCTGATCGCCTACGGCTGGACGATGGCCGAGGACCTCCAGTCCCTCGGCGCTCGTTGAGCGACAGCGACTCCCCGCTCGCCCGCCTCGTTCGGGGACGGCGGATGTGCCGGGCCTTCGACCCGCAGCCGATCGATCCGTCCGTCGTCGACGAGATCTGCGATCTGGCTCGGCGACATCCGAGTGCCGGCAACGCCCAGGGACTGCGCATGCTCGTGCTCGAGGGGGATCGGTGCCGCGAGTTCTGGTCCCTGACCCTCCCGGAGGAGCGGCGGGCGACGTTCCGCTGGCAGCGGCTCCTCGATGCGCCGGTGCTGATCATCCTCCTCGCCGATCCGTCGGTGTACCTCGCCCGTTACGCCGAGCCCGACAAGGCTCGGTCCGGGCTCGGCGACGACCTCGGGTCGTGGCCGACGCCGTACTGGACCGTCGACTCGGCGATGGGGGTGATGCTCGCCCTGCTGGCCGCCGAGGAGCGGGGGCTGGGAGCCCTGTTCTTCGCACTGTTCTCCGGGGAGGACGAGGTGCGACGACACTTCGGCGTGCCCGGTCACCTGCAGACGCTCGGCGTCCTGGCCATCGGTCACCCCGCAGGTGGTTCGAACGCCGAGACCGGGACCGGCCGGAGCGCGTCCCGGCCGCGTCGGCCGCTCGACGAGGTCGTCCGGCGCGGACGTTGGACGACCGACTGATCGCGGGGATCTCAGGGCGTCGGGGTGGGTCCGTCCCGGAGCCGCGCCTCGAGGGCGAGCGGGTCGTCGATCGGCGGGTCACAGGAGCGGCCGTGGCACACGTAGGCGCGGCCCGGCTGCCTGCCCTCCCAGACCGGGTGCGGGGTCGGCTCTCCCCAGATCACGAGGACATCGGGTCGCCACAGTCGTTGGGCGACACCGACGAGCTCGGGCGACTCCCCCGGGATGACGACCTCGGTCAAGCCCCGGAGACGCAGGTCGAGAGCGCACAGGGCGGACGAGATGGTCGTCGGTGACGCAGCGGCGACCGCGGCCACGAGGGACAGGATGCGGTCCGCGTGATTGGCGTAGCGCGACTCGCCGGTCAGGCCGGCCAACCGGTGGAGTGCCTCGGCGGCGAGCGCGTTGGCCGACGGTGCCGAGTCGTCCCGGAGATCCTTGCGGCGCACGATCAGCGAGTCGTCGTCCTCCTCGGAGGTGAACAGACCACCGTTGACCGGATCCCAGAAGCGGTCGAGCATCGTGTCGGCGACCGCGACGGCGCGGTCGGTCCAGCGGGAACGACCGGTGGATGTGGCCAGTTGGACGCACATCGCGACCAGGGCGGCGTGGTCTCCGGCCAGGGCCCGGCCCCGGGGACCGGTGTCGAGGTTCCAGGCGCGACACCAGCGGCCGTTCCCGTCACGCAACTCCGCCCACAGGAACTCGGCCACCTCGACCGCAGTGGCGACCCAGTCCCGTACGCCCATGACCGTGCCGGCGTCGGCCAGGGCGGTCACGAACGCAGCGTTCCACTCGGTGATGACGGACTCGTCCACCGTGGGTCGACCCCGGGCGTCGCGCGCCTGCCGGAGGGCGTGGCGTGCCCGCTCGATCGGCGCGGGTCGGCCGAGGTCGTCACGGGAGTGGAGTCGGTTCGGGATCCACCTCCCCTGCACGTGCGGCTCGCCGCCGATGCCGTAGAACCCGGCGACGGCCTCCGCCGCAGGACCGAGCACGGCCGACAGCTCGGCCGGGGTCCAGGTCTGGAACCAACCCTCGCCGAACTCGCCGTCCGGACCGACGGAGTCGGCATCCTCCGACGACATCAGCCCGCCGGCCGGGTGGCGGAGCCGGTCCAGGACGTACGAGACGGTGTCGGCGACCACCTGCGCATAGGTGTGGCGACCGAACAGGGACCAGCCCCGTCGATAGGCGCCGATCATCTGCGCCTGATCGGTGAGCATCTTCTCGAAGTGGGGGACGAGCCAGCGGGTGTCGGTGGAGTAGCGGGCGAAACCCCCGTCGACGTGGTCGTTGAGACCCCCCGCCGCCATGGCGTCCAACGTGGTGGTGATCACCTCGGCTGCTCCCGTCGACCCGGTGGCCATGTAGGCGCGCATGACCAGTTCGAGGTGGGGGACCGACGGGAACTTCGGTGCGGAACCGAACCCGCCGTCGACCCGGTCGAACGCTGCCCCGAGGCGGGTGAGGGTCGACTCGATGAGGCTCGGGTCCGGGAAGCCCGACACCGGTTCGAGCGAATCCGATCCGGCGATGGCCTCCGTGACCGACACCCCGTTGGCCAGCAGTTCGGGTCGGCGATCGCGCCAGGCGTCGAGGACGACCCCGATCAGTCGGGTCATGGCGGGCGGGTCGAGGTAGCCGCCGGCCCACAGGGGGCGGCGGTCGTGGTCGATGATCGCGGTGAGCGGCCATCCGCCTCGTCCGGTGAGGGCGACGACGGCGTCCATGTAGATCGAGTCGATGTCGGGGCGTTCCTCCCGGTCAACGAGCACGTTGACGAAGTTCTCGTTGAGCGCCTCGGCGACGACCGGATCGCCGAAGGTCCCCCGGCCCATCACATGGCACCAGTGGCAGGAGGAGTAGCCGATGCTGAGCAGGATCGGCACGTCCCGGGTCCGGGCCTCGTCGACCGCGTCCTCGCCCCACGGGAACCAGTGCACCGGGTCGTCGCGGTGGCTGCGCAGGTAGGGCGACGCCTCGCGATCGAGGCGCCGCGGGTGCTCACCGGCCATCGGTGCGCTCCGACAGGCGGGTCGCCGCCGCCAGTGCGAGTGTGACGACCGCCCCGAGGTGCCCGGCCAGGAAGTGGTCGGCGCCCTCCACGATGTCGATGGTCACGGCACCGAGGTCGAGTGCCTCCAGCGTCGACGGCGGACAGAACTGATCGTGGCGCGGCACGATGACGTGGACCGGTGGTCGCCCTCCGGCGAGGTCGACGGTCCCGGGGCTGAGGGGAGGGGCGATCGCGACGACGGCATCGATCCGTCGATCGTCGTCGACGTTCCCGGTCAGGGGTGCGAGTGCTGCGCCGAGCGCGACCATCGCCCCGAAGGAGTAGCCGATCGCGACCACCGGCAGGTCGGGTCGCCCGCGACGCAGCCACGCCACCGCCGCCGTCACGTCGGCTCGTTCGGCGATGGCGTCGGCGGGGCCGTCACGGAAGTCGTGTCGTATCGCCGACATCCCCGCGTCGGCGGCTGCACCGGCGAGGCCGACGAGCAACGGATGGTGTCGGTCGCCGCCGAAGTGGGGGTGGGGTGGGCTCAGCACGAGCCCGACCGAGGGCGGGGAGGAGGTGGGCTCGTGGGCGTCGGCGTCCAGCAGCAGGCCGTCCGGTGTGGGCAGGGCGACCGGTCGCACCGATCCCGACGTGCTCATCGTCGTCCGACCCCTCGGCATCGCTGAGCACGCTCCACCAGGGCACGGTACCCTCCCGGGCGTGCCGACCGCGGACGAGAAGCTCCCGATCAAGATGCTGAGCGACCGCCTCCTCGTCAGGGTCGCCCGCGACGACGGTGAGCGGCGCTCGACCGGTGGGATCCTGATCCCGGCGACCGCCCAGATGGCCAAGCGCCTGGTCTGGGCAGAGGTCGTCGCACTCGGTCAGAACGTCCGGGCCGCCGAGGTCGGCGACCGGGTCCTGTTCAGCCCCGACGACCGGTACGAGGTCGAGCTCCAGGGCGAGGACCTGATCATGTTGCGCGAGCGCGACCTGCACGCCGTCGCCGCCGAGCGCATCGAGGCGTCGACCGGCCTCTACCTCTGACGGGACGGGGTGCCGTGCGGGCTCGGCTCGTAGCATGGTCCCATGAGTGCCGACGCCGCCCTGCCGCCGATCGCCGTGAGCTCGGAGGAGATGGCTGCAGTCCGATTCAACGCCGACGGCCTCGTGCCCGCCATCGCGCAGGAGGCCACGACGGGTGAGGTCCTCATGCTGGCGTGGATGTCGCGGGAATCGCTCGAGATGACGCTCGCCGAGCGCCGAATGGTCTACTGGTCGCGCAGCCGGGGCGAGTTGTGGCGCAAGGGAGACACGAGCGGCGACCACCAGGTGGTCCGCGAGGCTCGTCTCGACTGCGACGGCGACACCCTGCTCTTCCTCGTCGACCAGCACGGCGGCGGGGCGTGCCACACGGGGGAGCGCACCTGCTTCTTCCGGTCCTTCGGGGGCCGGGCGGCGGGGTGACGTCACCGGTGTCCGACGGTCTGCGCATCCACCCCGATCCGGCCGAGTTCGCGCGTCTCGCCGCCGACCACTCCGTCGTCCCGGTGTGGGCCGAGATCCTGGCCGACCTCGAGACGCCGGTCTCGGCATACCTCAAACTCGTCGGGGACGGCCCCGGTTTCCTCCTCGAGTCGACCGAACACGGGGAGAAGTGGAGCCGCTTCTCCTTCGTCGGGCGTGACCCGGTGGCGACCATCGTGGCCCGGGGGCGCTCCCTCGAGGTGACCGGTTCGCTCGGGGCCGACGTCCCGACCGATCGGGGTGTGCTCGCCGCGCTCGAGGCGCTGCTCGCCGCTCACTCGACTCCCCAGGTCGACGATCTGCCGCCGCTGATCGGCGGGATGATCGGCTATCTCGGCTACGACGTCGTGCGCGAGGTCGAGCACCTCCCGGACGTCCCCGTCGACGACCACGGGATGCCCGACGCGGTGATGAGCATCATCGGCTCGCTGGCCGCCTTCGACCACTGGCGCCAGCGGATCACCCTGATCGAGTCGGTGATGACCCGTGACGAGTTCGGCCGTCCCCTCCCCGCCGAGGCACTTGCTGCCGCGCGTTCCCGGGCGGCGGACGCCGTGCGCGCCTCGGCGGCCGCGCTGTCCGCCCCGCTGGGGTATGACCCGGTCGAACCACCCCGGCCCGGCGAGGGCTCCGAGAGCATCCGGTCGTCGATGCCCGACGGTCGCTATCGCGAGGCCGTGGCGGTGGCCAAGGAGCACATCCGGGCGGGCGACATCTTCCAGGTCGTCCTCTCGCAGCGATTCGACGTCCGCCTCGATGCCGAGCCCTTCGACGTCTATCGGGTCCTGCGTCAGATCAACCCGAGCCCCTACATGTACTTCATCCGACATGCCGAGGCGACCCTCGTCGGGTCCTCGCCGGAGCCGCTCGTGCAGCTCCGAGGGCGCCACGTGGTCAGTCGGCCGATCGCCGGGACCCGGCGGCGCGGGGCCGACGACGAGCACGACCGCCGACTCGCGGCCGAGCTCCTCGAGCATCCCAAGGAGCGTGCCGAGCACGTGATGCTCGTCGACCTCGCCCGCAACGATGTCGGGCGGGTGTGCGAATTCGGCTCGGTGCAGCCCGACGAACTCATGACCCTCGAGCGGTACAGCCACGTGATGCACCTCACCTCCCAGGTGTCGGGAACGCTTCGGCCGGGTCTCGGACCGATCGACGTGCTCCGGGCGACCCTGCCGGCGGGGACCGTCAGCGGGGCACCGAAGGTGCGGGCCATGGAGATCATCGACGCGCTCGAGCCGTACAAGCGGGGGCCGTACGCCGGCGTGGTCGGGTACCTGGACTGGTCGGGGAACCTCGACACCGCCATCTGCATCCGGACGATGTTCGTGCGGGCGGACGGTGCCATGGCGTCGCTGCAGGCCGGGGCGGGCATCGTGGCGGACTCCGATCCCGCCGACGAGGATCTCGAGTGCCACAACAAGGCAGCGGCCCTGCTCGCGGCGATCGCGCCGGCGCGACGGATGACGTCGGCCCGCCGTCAGCGCTCGGAGGGGGAGCGCCGTGACTGACCCCGTGCTCCGCTGGGCCGACTCCGTCTGGGCGACCGGACCCCGCGATCGGCTCGTGGTCGAGGGACCCGACGCCGCCCGGTACCTGCACAGCCAATTGGCCCAGGACATCGAGTCGATCGACGTCGGGGGGCGACGCTGGTCCCTGCTCCTCGAACCGACCGGACGGGTCGTCGCCCTGCTCGGCGTGGAGCGCTCGGGGCCGGAGCGGTTCGTTCTCGACGCCGATCCGGGGTCGGCCCGGCACATCGAGGAGCGGTTGCGTCGATTCATGTTGCGCGTCACGTTGACCCTCGAGGTCGAGGAGGCGCCGGGGCCGGTCGCCGACGAGGTCGAGGCGGAGCGAGTGCGTCACGGATGGCCCCGCGTCGGCTCCGACATCGTCAGCGGTGAGACGCTCCCGGCCGAGACCGGGCTGATCGCCGTCGCGGTGTCGTTCACGAAGGGCTGCTACCCGGGGCAGGAACTCGTCGAGCGCATGGATTCGCGCGCCGCGTCGGCTCCGTTCGGACTCGTGCGCCTCGTCGGTCCGGGGCATGTTCCGGGCGCCGCCGTCCTGGTCGACGGGGTCGACGTGGGGCGCGTCACGAGTGCGACGCACGATGCCGCCATCGCCCGGGTGCGACGCTCGGCCGACATCGGGGACCCGATCGCCGTCGGTCGTTGATCGGACGGGCGCAGGACGATCCGCCAGCACACCGGTGCCACGGCACGATCTAGGCTCCGGGTTGTGCCGTACGTCTACGCATTCGACCACAGGCATCGGACGTCCCCGATGTCGCTCAAGGACCTCCTCGGGGGGAAGGGCGCCAATCTCGCCGAGATGACGACGGTGCTCGAGCTCCCCGTCCCCCCGGGGTTCACCGTGACGACCGACGCCTGTCGGGCCTACATGCACGCCGGTTGGCCCGACGGTCTCGACGCCGAGGTGACCCGACACGTGGCGAAGCTCGAACGGACCATGGGTCGTCGTCTCGGTGATCCGTCCGACCCGCTGCTGGTGAGCGTCCGGTCGGGCGCCAAGTTCTCGATGCCCGGGATGATGGACACCGTCCTGAACCTCGGACTCAACGACCGGAGCGTCCGGGGCCTGGCGAACGTGACCGGTGACGAACGCTTCGCCTACGACTCCTACCGCCGGTTCGTCGCCATGTACGCCAGGATCGTGCTCGGGGTCGACGGTGCGGTCTTCGAGCACCCGCTCGAGGAGGCCAAGCATGCTGCGGGCACCACGAACGATGCCGACCTTCCGGCATCGACCCTGAAGCGGCTCGTGGGGACCTACCTCCGGGCGGTGCGCCGGGCGACCGGGGCCGACTTCCCGCAGGATCCACGGGAGCAACTCGACGGGGCCATCGAGGCGGTCTTCCGTTCGTGGAACGGTGCCCGCGCCATCGCGTACCGGGTGCGCGAGAAGATCAGTCACGAACTCGGGACGGCGGTGAACGTCCAGGCGATGGTCTTCGGGAACCGCGACGACCAGTCCGGCACCGGTGTGGGCTTCACCCGGAACGCGGCCACCGGGGAGAACCGGCCGTACGGTGACTTCCTCGTCAACGCCCAAGGCGAGGACGTCGTCGCCGGCATCCGCAACACCCTCGACCTCGACCACATGGCGGAGATCTTCCCGTCGATCCATCGCGAGTTGCTCGGCATCTTCCGTCGTCTCGAGGAGCACTACACGGACATGTGCGACACCGAGTTCACGATCGAGCAGGGTCGCCTGTGGATGCTGCAGACCCGGGTCGGCAAGCGAACCGGCGCCGCGGCACTGAGGATGGCCGTCGAGATGACGAAGGGCACCAGGGGGACGAAGGGGTCGTGGCGCATCTCCCGCGAGGAGGCGGTGATGAGGGTCTCGGCCGAGCACCTCGACTCGGTCCTCCACCCGCAGTTCCGGACCCGCACGACGGCGGTGGCGAAGGGACTGGGTGCCTCACCGGGCGCGGCGGTCGGGAAGGTCTACTTCACCGCCGACGACGCCGAGCACGCGGCCCGACGCGGCGAGCCGGTGATCCTGGTCCGCAACGAGACGAGCCCCGAGGACGTGCACGGGATGATGGTCGCGCAGGGGATCCTCACCGCCCGTGGCGGTCTCGTCAGCCACGCGGCGGTCGTCGCCAGGGGCTGGGGGACCCCAGCCGTCGTGGGGGCGGACGCGATCCGGATCGTCGATCGGGAGTTCTCCGTGGGCTCGGTGCGCGTCCGTCAGGGGGATGTCATCTCGATCGACGGCACGACCGGGGAGGTGATGCTGGGTGCCCTCGAGTTGAGTTCCGCCGAGCCCCCGGCGGAGTACCACATCATCCTCGGCTGGGCCGACCGGATCCGGCGTGGTCGGATGGCGGTGAGAGCGAACGCCGACACCGGTGCCGACGCCGCGGTCGCCCGCGCCAACGGGGCGGAGGGCATCGGGCTGTGCCGCACCGAGCACATGTTCCTCGCCCCGGACCGGCTGCCGATCGTGCGGGCCATGATCCTGGCCGACACGCCCGCCAAGGAGGCCCGAGCGCTCGAGCGTCTCCGCGTCGCCCAGCAGGCCGACTTCGAGGACATCCTGGCGGCCATGGACGGACTGCCGGTGACCGTCCGCCTGCTCGACCCGCCGCTGCACGAGTTCCTGCCGTCGGTCGAGGAGTTGAAGGTCAAGGCGGCCCGCAAGGGGCTCTCGTCGGCGGAGCGGCGCCTGCTCGAGGCGGCCGAGTCGTGGGCCGAGCACAACCCCATGATCGGCACGCGGGGTGTGCGGCTCGGCGTCATCAAGCCGGGTCTCTACGCCATGCAGGTCCGGGCGCTGCTCGCGGCGGCGGCGAAGCTCCGCGCTGCCGGCGGTGACCCGATCGTCGAGGTGATGATCCCCCTCACCGTGACCCGAGAGGAGTTGGCCCTCGCCCGATCGTGGGTCCAGGCCGAGATCGACGCCGCCCTGGTCGGCATGCGACGCAAGCCGCGGATCTCGATCGGCACGATGATCGAGACGCCCCGCGCCGCCGTGCGCGCCGACGAGATCGCCGAGGAGGCCGACTTCTTCTCGTTCGGAACCAATGACCTGACGCAGCTCACGTTCGGATTCAGCCGGGACGACGTCGAGTCGCGGATGATGCCGGCCTACCTCGAGCAGGGACTCCTCAAGCGCAACCCCTTCGACACCATCGACCAGACGGGGGTCGGCGACCTGGTGCGTCTCGGGGTCGAGCGTGGCCGGGCCACGAAGCCCGGGCTGAAGGTCGGGGTGTGCGGCGAACATGGAGGCGATCCCGAGTCGATCGAGTTGTTCAGTCGGCTGGGGTTCGACTACGTGAGTTGCTCCCCGTTCAGGGTGCCGATTGCGCGCTTGGCCGCCGCACAGGCCGTCGTCGGGGCCAGCGACTCCCAGAAATGACCCGCCGGTCGGGTCGCACGGGTACCGATCGCCGACTCGCCAACGCACCCACAGAGAGGAAGACCCATGGACATCACCACACGGCACACACCCGCCTACGGCGTCGCCCGGCTGACCCTTGCTGGAGGTGAGACGGTCCGGGTCGAGTCGGGGGCCATGATGGCCATGTCGTCGGGTGTGGAGCTCTCGGCCAAGGCCGAGGGGGGCATCATGAAGTCCCTCAAGCGCGCTGCCCTCGGCGGTGAGAGCTTCTTCATCTCCACCTACACCGCCCCAGCCCAGGGCGGGTTCGTCGACGTGGCCGCCAGGCTCCCCGGGGACATCACCTCCCAGACGGTCGGCGCAGGTGCCGGTCTCTTCATCTCGAAGGGGTCGTGGATCGCCAACGAGTCCTCCGTCGAGGTCGACACCCAGTGGGGCGGGTTCAAGAACCTCTTCGGCTCGGAGGGCGGCTTCATTCTGAGGGTCGGGGGACAGGGCCAGGTCGTCTTCGCCTGTTACGGGGCGCTCGAGGTGTGGAACCTGGAGGCCGGGCAGCACTTCACCGTCGACACCGGCCACATGGTCGCCTACGAGGAGTCGGTCACCATGCAGATCCGACAGGCCGCCGGCGGAGGACTCGTGCAGACCTTCAAGAGCGGTGAGGGGCTCGTGTTCGACTTCACCGGACCCGGTCGGGTGTGGACCCAGACCAGGAACCCGAACGAGATGCTGGGGTGGATCAGCGCGGCGCTCGGCGGCGGCAGCGCACCCGCCGGTGCCGGCGGCGCCCTCGGTGGCTTGTTCGGGCGCGGCTGACGGACCGTCCGAGTCGGGCGGTACTCCTCGCCATCGGGGCTGCCGACGCACCGTTGTAGATTCCCGACGTGGCCATCTCCGATGACGACATCGAGCGCATCCGCTCGACGGTGTCGATCGTGGACGTGGTCTCCCAGCACGTGCAACTGCGTCGGCAGGGTCGCAACTGGGTCGGTTTGTGCCCGTTCCACGGGGAGAAGTCACCGTCGTTCAACGTCCGCGAGGAGACCGGCCGGTACAAGTGCTTCGGGTGCGATGCCTCCGGGGACGTCTTCACCTTCGTGCAGAACATCGATCACACCGACTTCGTCGGCGCTGTCGAGACGCTGGCCTCCCGCGCCGGCATCCAACTGACGTACACGTCGAGCGGGCAGTCACAGGACAGGGCGCGACGCACCCGGCTCGTCGAGGCGATGGCCGCCGCCGTCGAGTGGTACCACGATCGTCTGCTCAACGCCCCGGATGCGCGCCCGGCGCGCGACTACCTGAGATCGCGTGGGATCGACGGCGAGATCGCCCGGCAGTTCAAGCTCGGGTGGGCCCCCGACGAGTGGGACGCACTCGCGACGATGAGCGGTGTCGCAGCGGCCGACCTGAACGCGGTCGGACTGGCGTTCCGCAATCGCCGGGACCGGCTCCAGGACGCGCTGCGGGCCCGGGTCGTGTTCCCGATCCTCGCCGACAACGGTGACGCGGTGGCGGTCGGTGGGCGGGTGCTGCCCGGGTCGTCCGACCCGGCCAAGTACAAGAACTCGCCCGAGACACCGATCTACACGAAGTCCCGCACCCTCTACGGGTTGAACTGGGCCAAGGCCGAGATCGTCCGACAGAACCGGGCCGTGGTGTGCGAGGGGTACACCGACGTCATCGGCTTCCACCGCAGCGGGGTCCCGGTCGCCGTCGCCACGTGCGGGACGGCGTTCACCGAGGACCACGTGCGGCTGCTCCGCAAGTACACGAGTCGGGTGGTGCTGGCCTTCGACGCCGATGCGGCGGGTCAGGGCGCGGCGGAGCGCTTCTACGAGTGGGAGCGCAAGTACGACATCGAGGTGAGCGTCGCCCGTCTCGTCGGCGGCAAGGATCCGGGCGATCTCGCACAGACCGACCCGGGGTCGCTGCCGGTTGCCGTGGACCGGGCCGAGCCCTTCCTCGGCTTCCGTCTCAACCGGACACTGCACGCCGAGACCCCGGGCTCACCAGAGCAGCGCGCCCGACTCGCCGAGCGGGCGATGGCGGTGGTCAACGAGCACCCGAACGTGAACGTCCGCAAGATCTACGCCGGTCAGGTCGCGACGCACCTGTCCCTGCCGGTCGGCGACCTCGTGGCGGTCGCCGAGCGCGGTGGGCGGAGCCCGCGGATCGAGGTGCGCCCTGCGTCACCCCATCAGGCGCGGGACAACGCCGAGTTCGCGGCGCTCACGGTGCTGGTCCAGGAGTGGGACGCGATCGCCGGGTGGCTCGACGAGTCGCTCTTCGCCGACGACGCGAACCGGAGGGCGTTCGTGGCGCTGGTGGGGGCGGCCGGGGACCTCCCCGGCGCGTTGGCGTCCGCCGATCCAGAGGCCGCCGCAGTCATCGAACGGGCCGCGGTGGTCGACCTCGACATCGATGCCGAGATCGAGGCTCGCAACCTGATCGCGGCGGCGACCCGCCGCGAGCTGCGGCGAGCCGTCGCCGGAGCCGACGCCGACCGGATCGCCGTCGACGGTGAGGCCCGCCGTCGGTTGGAGGACCTGCGCGCCCCCGACCGGTCGGCCGACGCAGCGGGATGGCTGCTCGGCTGGCTGCAGGAGCGCTCGGGGGCGAGCGATGTCTGAGGGTCTCGTCCCACGCGTCCCACCGGTGGACGGGATCGACCCCGATCAGTGGGGTGCTCTCGTCGAGCGGTCACTGCTCGAGCGTCGGGTCGGCGCCGAGGAGTTGCACGAGGTCCTGCGCGACATCGAGTTGTCGGGGGACGTCATCGAGGCGGTCCGACAGGCGCTCGCATCGCTCCAGATCGAGATCGACGACCACGTCGACGACCTGGCCCCGCGTCGGACGCGTCACGACGACGATGCCGACGAGGCGGTGTTGACCCGCCGTCGGACCAGGCGGACCCGCCGCTCGGCGGGCCGGGCCAACGGCGATTCGGCCGATCCGGTGCGCCTGTACCTGCAGGAGATCGGGCAGGTCGAGCTGCTCAACATCGACGAGGAGCGTCGGCTGGCACGGCTCGTCGGTGACGGTGTCACGGCCGCGGCGCTCATCGATGCCGGGGTCGACGACCCGGTGGAGCGTCGTCGCCTCCTCACGCTCGTCCACAAGGGGGAGCGGGCCCGAAGTGAGCTCACCCAGGCGAACCTGCGTCTCGTCGTGAGCATCGCCAAGCGCTACTCCAATCGCGGTGTCCAGCTCCTCGATCTGGTCCAGGAGGGGAACCTCGGCCTCATGCGGGCGGTCGAGAAGTTCGATCACACCAAGGGCTTCAAGTTCTCGACCTACGCGACATGGTGGATACGCCAGGCGATCACGAGGTGCCTGGCCGATCAATCGCGGACCATCCGGATCCCGGTCCACATGGTTGAGCACCTGAACCGCCTCCAGCGGGTGCGGCGCGACATGATCCAGGAACTGCGCCGGGAGCCGACGGGCGAGGAGTTGGCCGATCGGCTCCACCTCGACGTCGAGCGGGTGTGGGAACTGCTGCGCTGGTCGCTCGACCTGCTCTCCCTCGACTCCCCGGTCGGCGAGGGAGACGATTCCGAGCTCGGCGATTTCGTGCCCGACCGGGACCCCGGGCCGGCGACCCGGGTCGAGGAGGATGACCTCCACCATCGGGTGGGTGAGGTCCTCGGGTCATTGGGCGAGCGCGAGCAGGAGATCATCCGGCTTCGCTTCGGCATCGGTCTCGAACGCCCGCGGACGTTGGAGGAGGTCGGCGCCGAACTCGGGGTGACGCGTGAGCGGATCCGACAGATCGAGGCCAAGGCCCTCGCCCGACTCCGCGCGCCGCAGTCGGCGCACCGGCTGCGGGAGTTCCTCGACGGGGGCTGAGCGGGCGTTCCGTGGCCGACGTGGCCCACCGGGCCCGGCCCGCTAACCTCGGGGCGGTCATTCCGGGATAGCTCAGTTGGCAGAGCAGCTGACTGTTAATCAGCGGGTCGCAGGTTCGAGCCCTGCTCCCGGAGCGGTGAGCGGGGCCCCTCGGGGCCCCGTTCGCATTGGGGCGGTAGCTCAGTGGTCAGAGCAGGGGACTCATAATCCCTGGGTCGTGGGTTCGATCCCCACCCGCCCCACGAGTGGTGGCCGAGCCGGCTCCCGGGGCGTCGGTCGGCGATGGCTAGCGTCGTGGCATGGCCGAGTTGCGCGACCCCGTCACCTTCTGCGATCTGACCCTCACCGCCCTGCGGCGCCATGCCTCCCGGGAGGCGTTCCGCCAGGACGGACTGACACTCACCTGTGCCGAGGTCGAGGACCACATCTCACGGGTGGTCGCCCTGCTGTGGGCGAGGGGCTTCGACCGAGGGCAGGGTGTCGGCGTGCTCTCGCCGAACCGCCCCGAGGTGTTCACCGCCCAGACCGCCCCGTTGTTCGCCGGGGGCCGCTACACCGCCCTGCATCCCCTCGGGTCGTTCGAGGACCACCGGTATGCCGTCGATGAGGCTGAGCTGCGCTACCTCTTCGTCGACCCCGCCTACGCCGCACGCGGTGCCGAGCTGCTCGCTGCGTGCGCCGGTCTCGAGGCGGTGTTCTCCCTCGGTCCGGCTCCTGACGCATCCGGTGTCGAGGACCTCGAACCGCTCATCGCCGCCCTCGAGCCGGCTCGCCTCGAGTTCGGCATGCGTCGGCCCGACGAGTTGGCATGGCTGCTGTACACGGGTGGTACGACCGGCGTCCCGAAGGCGGCGATGCTGCCCGAGCGGGCCGTGGCCCAGACGGTGTTCTCGGTGTCGCTCGGCTGGGACCTGCCGAAGAACCGGCGGTACCTCGCCGTGGCGCCGATTTCGCACGCGGCGGGCATGCTCGTCGTGCCGACCCTCATCGCCGGGGGGTCGGTCACGCTGATGCGTGGTTTCGACCCGGCGAAGTGGCTCGAGACGGTCGCCCGCGACCGCATCACCCTGTCGCTCCTCGTCCCGACGATGATCTACGCGGTCCTCGACCATCCCGACCTCGACTCGGCCGACCTGTCGAGCCTCGAGACCATCATGTACGGGGCGTCGCCCATGTCGCCGAGTCGTCTCGTCGAGGGCATCGAACGGATCGGGCCGGTGTTCGCGCAGCTCTACGGTCAGACCGAGTGCGCCGGTCTGACCACGTCGATGGGTCGCGACGAGCACCATGTCGACGACGTCGATCGACTCTCCTCGTGCGGGCAGGTCATGCCCGGCGTCCGGATCGCCGTCCTCGACGACGGCGGCCGGCCATGCGACGTCGGCGAGCCGGGTGAGGTCTGCGTGCAGGGCATCTCGGTGATGGACGGCTACTGGAAGCAGCCGGAACTGACGGCGCAGACGATCGTCGACGGATGGCTGCACACCGGTGACATCGGGGTCCTCTCACCGGATGGGTTCCTGACCCTCGTGGATCGCAAGAAGGACATGATCGTCTCCGGTGGGTTCAACGTCTTCCCCCGCGAGATCGAGGACGTCCTGTCATCGCATCCGGCCGTGTCGAGCGCAGCGGTCATCGGGGTTCCCGATGACAAGTGGGGCGAGGCGGTCACCGCCCTCATCGTGCTGCGCCCGGGTGCCGCATGCGAGCCGGAGGAGCTGCGCGGTCTCGTCAAGGACCGCAAGGGCGCGATCTACACCCCGAAGACCATCGAGTTCGTCGACGCGCTCCCGCTCACCGCGGTCGGCAAGCCCGACAAGAAGGTGCTGCGCGCCCGTTACTGGGGCGATCGCCAGCGCGCCGTGAACTGAGATCCCCCGACAGGGATTTCGTCCGTGGCACAGTCGTGTGTCTAAGATCACAGGACGCCCGGGAATAACGGGCGGTTAATCGGTTCGACTCTTTGGGGGAAGGAGTGTTCATGGCCCTGCTCGACGTGCAGGACGTGGTGGTCCGCTTCGGTGGTGTGACGGCGCTCGACGGCGCATCGTTCACGATCGATGAGGGACAGATCTGCGGCCTGATCGGTCCGAACGGTGCGGGCAAGACCACGTTGTTCAACGTGGTCAGCCGGCTGTACACCTGCGATTCGGGATCCGTGCGGTTCGGGGAGCACGATGTGCTGGCCCTGCCGCCGCACAAGATCGCCTCGATCGGCATTGCCCGCACCTTCCAGAACCTGGGGCTCTTCCCGTCCCGGACGGTGCTCGAGAACGTGATGATCGGCGCCCACCACCGGACGAAGACCGAGTTCCTCGCGGCGATGTTCCGGACCCCCGCTGCCCGCAGGGAGGAGCGCGAGACCCGTGAGCGTGCCATCGAGATCCTGAACGACTTGAACCTCGCCGAGGTGGCCAACCACCCTGCGGTGGGTCTGCCCTACGGGACGCTCAAGCGCATCGAGCTCGCCCGGGCCATCGCGGCTGACTCGACGCTGCTGATGCTCGACGAGCCGGCGAGCGGCCTGACCCATGCCGAGGTGGACGAGCTCGGTGAGACGATCAAGTCGATCCGGGACACGTACAGGCTGACCGTCCTGCTGGTCGAGCACCACATGGCGATGGTCATGGGGATCTCCGACAAGGTGGTGGCCCTCGACTTCGGTCGCAAGATCGCCGAGGGCACCCCGGCCGAGGTTCAGCGTGACCCGGCCGTCATCGAGGCATACCTGGGGGTGCAGGCATCATGAGTCTCCTCGAAGTCAAGGACCTCGTCGCCGGGTATGGCGCCGTCCAGGTCCTCCACGGCATCAACCTCTCGGTCGACGAGGGCCAGGTGGCCGTCGTGCTCGGTGCCAACGGCGCCGGAAAGACGACGACGCTCCGTGCGCTCACCGGCATGATCAAGACCAGCGGGTCGATCGTCCTCGACGGCGAGGAACTCATCGGGAAGAAGACCGATGAGATCGTCCGTCGACGGATCGCCCACGTGCCACAGGGCCGTGGCACGGTCGCCCAGTTCTCGGTGGACGAGAACCTCGACCTCGGTGCGTACATCCGCAACGACAAGGCGGGCATCGAAGCCGACAAGGGCAAGATGTTCGAACTGTTCCCGCGACTGGCGGAGCGGCGCAAGCAGGCGGCAGGCAGCCTGTCCGGCGGTGAGCAGCAGATGCTCGCCATCGCCCGCGCACTCATGCTGTCACCCCGGGTGCTCCTGCTCGACGAGCCCTCGCTCGGTCTCGCCCCGTTGATCATCCGCAACGTGTTCGAGACCCTGGAGCAGATCAACAAGGAGTTCAACACGACGATGCTCGTCGTGGAGCAGAACGCCAACCTCGCACTCGGCATCGCCGACAGCGCATTCGTCCTCGAGACCGGCAACATCGTCGCCAGCGGCTCCGCCGAGCAGGTGAAGAACGATGACGTCGTCCGCAAGGCCTACCTCGGATACTGACAGGAGACCGACATGACCAAGTTCTTCCAGCTCGTCATCGCCGGCATC
>JBEAPU010000122.1:0-2677 GCA_041164245.1 Actinomycetota bacterium
GGTGGTGGCCTCCGCGGATGCGGCGACCTGGCTGACGACCGCCTCGGAGAAGGCGGGGGTGTGGACGAGGCTGACCTCCGAGAGCTCGGCCGCGGTGACGACCATGCCCTCGTTAGTGTCCTCGAAGTCGATGATGCGCGCACCCACCGAGAGACCGTCTCGGAGGCCGTCGGAGGCCTCGACGAGGGCGTCGGTCCCGGCGGTGGTGCGGGCGACCTTGAAGGTGGCGTTGATGCCCTCGGGCGTCGGCATGGCGGCGGTCATGCGGCCGATGGGACGCTTCGGGTCGTGCTCGAGGAGCAGCTTGACCTTCGGGACGTCGCCGAACGCGCCCTTGGCGAACTGGACGGGTCCCATGGACGTCTGGCCCCAGCTGCCGAACGGCACGATCTGGCCGGTGATGGTGCGGCGGCCCTCGTCGGCGGCGGTGATGTCGGCCGAGAAGGTGACGTTGATGTCGGTCATGCGAGCGGTCCTCCGGGTGCGAGGTCCTCGGTGGCGCGCCACTCCTCGGGCGTGACGACGCCGAGCGGGATGAGGGCCTGGGCGAGCTGGGCGCGTTCGATGGGCGAGGAGCGGGTGAACTCGGCGAGGTCGTAGGACGCGTGGGTGCCCCGGGGGGTCACGTCGTCCAGGGAGAGGCGCTGGGCGACGGCGTCCATGTACGGCTTGAGAGAGTAGTCGATGAGGTCACGGCGGGCGTTGCCGACGTTCTGGTAGGTCATGCCGGTGCCGGTGTCGGCGCCGAGGTACCAGCCGGGGATGCCGCAGGCGCGGGCGAGCTCCTGGACGGTCTGGTCGCGGGCCTCGTTGAGCGCGAGCTCGGTGGGCGAGAAGCCGACCTTCTCGATGTCGACGGCGCTGGACAGGTAGGCGACGGCGTTGGACTGGCGGGACGCCTTCCACCGGCCGAGCAGCTCGTCGATCTTGGACGAGGGCAGGTCGGCCCCGGTGTTCTTGAGGGCGATGGTCGGCGACGGCGTCTCGGCGTAGACGAGGGCGGCCCGCTCGAGCTCGATGGCGGTGCGGACGGTCCGGCCTGCGCGGGTGAGGATGCCGTCGTCGAAGCCGGAGAACACGACCAGGCTGTTGAGTCCGGTGTCGGGGACGCGCTTGCCGTCGAGGGTGTAGTACTGGACGACGGTGCCGGTGCTGTCGGTGTGGAAGCCGACGCGGGTCGGGTCGATCCAGCGGAAGCGGAGCGGCCGGCCGGACTCGGCGTAGACGTCGATGATCTGCCAGTACGCCTGACCGTGGAACAGCAGCGAGTCGATGGTCCATGCCATCGTGGTCTGCCGGGTGACGAGCGGGTCGGGCTGCCTGATCCAGCTGGGACGGTCGGCGACCGGCTGGCCGTCGGTGTCGCGGTACAGGGTGAGGGGCAGGCTGGCGATGGTGCCGGCGATGATGTTGCGGGCGCGTGCGACGGCCGGGACGGTCATGGCGTCGTTGCGGCTGACGACGAACTGGTAGCCGCGGTCGGAGAACAGGCGACCGTCTCGGAACACGGTGGTCGGCCAGGAGGCGGGGGCGAGGCTGGCCATCAGGTCCGGCTCGTCGTACTGGGGCAGGGCCGACCCGGCCTCGAGGAGGTCGGTCGGTGCGCGGAACAGGTCGAGGATGCCCACGGTGTAATCCTAACCGAAGCGGACTTCTGGTGTGGAGAGCGGTTGCGACGCGTGGTGCACGGCCATCGCCATGGCGACGGCGGCGCAGACGGGTCCGGCCGACTGGCGTCGGACGATGCGCCAGCCGCCGTCGCCGGACTGCTTCCGGGCGGCCGAGGAGACCTGCTCGGTGAGGGACTCCTGCCCGGTGTGCTTGAGCCGCTTGGAGACCATGGCCGACAGGAGCTCGTCGCAGGCCTGGGCGAACCGGGCGCCGGACACGTCGCCGACGGGGATGGACTGGCCGGCGATCCGCTGGGCGATGCCGGCGGCGGTCCACCGGTCGAAGGCGACGACCCTTGCCTCGAGGGTGCGGGCGCGGTCGGCGACCTTCCCGGCGATCTGGAGGTCGTTGATGGTGTGGTCGGCGTGCCAGGTGTCGAGGACGTGGACGACCTTGGTCTCGCCGTCCTCGAGCAGCTGCACGGCGACGAGGGCGGCGTCGCGCCGGTCGGGGGTGACGTCGATGCCGAGCCAGGTGGGCCGGCCGGGAACGATGGCGGCCTCGGGGTCGTACGAGTCGGCCCAGACGCCGGGCGGGAACGGAGAGTCGAGGGTGTCGACCCATTGGCAGAGCATCTCGGTACGGACGATGTCGGGCGGGTCGGCCTTGACGCGTGCGGCGAGGGCGTCCTCGTCGATGAGCCAGCCGAGGGCCGGGTTGGCCTGCGCCCAGCCGTCGCGGTCGTCGATGTCGGCTCCGGGCGGCGCTGACCATTCCCACCAGCCGAGCGGTCCGGGCTGGCCGGTGGCGATGGCCTGCATGGCCTGGTCGCGCATCCGGTTCAGCACGATCGAGCCGGCGTCGCCGGCGTTCGACACGGCCCACACCTGCGGATTCGGTCGCGCCTGCGTCGTGTAGACCAGGGCGGCGTAGGCGTCGGTGGTCCGATGCTGGCGTACCTCGTCGACGATGATGAGGTCAGCGGAGAAGCCTCGGGAGGCGCCTTCGGTGGTGGCGACGACCTTGAGGCGGCCGCCGGTCTTGAACTCGAGCTCCTCCTTGCCGT